>JAIBAE010000063.1 GCA_019695345.1 Bacteroidota bacterium
ATACATTCTGCCAATAACGAAAAACGTTCGCACGAACGAGCTTCAATCAGCGCACCAACAATCAGTAAATCCAATAAGTGGTCGGGTTCTGTTTTGCTTATATGTGCATGCAATTGTTTGGCGTACGTATTACCTCTATCGTGCGAGAGCGCAAGCCCACGTTGAAGTATAAACCTATGAACTGTTTCAAAATGTTCAAGCTCTTCTTTGGCAAGTTCAATCATCTCGGTAACTAAGCGGCTGCGCTGCGGATATTTCTGAATCATAGCCATAGCAAAAGCCGCGGCTTTCTTTTCGCAATGGGCGTGGTCAATTAAAATTTCGTTGGTGTGTGCGGCGGCAATTGGTGCCCATTCCGGGTTTGTGGCAGCTTTTAATCCAAGCATGTTCTTAGCTAAATAGTGTGCATAATACTTAATGGAAATTTTTTATCCCCGTGCCGCTGTAACGGTTGGCTCCGCCCGGGTGACGGCGCACTAACGTGTGCTTCGGCAGAGGCGGGTAACACAATTACTTCTTATTTGCACAGCCCTTTATTGTATCAACAGGATTTGCCAGCACTGCTTTGTATGTCCATTTTTCGCCGGTTGCATCGTCGGTACATTCTTCTTTGGTTAGTGTTAGTGTTGTTTCGTCGTTAAAATATACAATGTAGCCATCGCCCACGGGGAAGACATTGCGCACCGAATAAGATTGCTGATGCTCCGGGGAAGAATATGCAGCTGTTGTATCGCCAACCTCCATTGTCCAGAATGGCTCGGTTCCTTTGCAGGTAAACTGCACGTGCGGACGTTCGATAGGAACAGCCGTACGTGTTGGGCGCTCATCTTTGCCACACGAGGCAAGTATTGTAACAGCAATTAAAACAAATAGTATTGAGTGTTTCATATATTACGGTTGTTGGTAATCGGAATTCATTTTTAATAACAGCGGCATCAGGAAGGCAAGTGTTCCCAGTATTCCTAATATCACAATAATAATACGTGCTTTTCTTTTGCGTTCAGCTTCATACTCCTCGGTATTGGGAATTGCCCACATCTGCTTGAATGTTATAAACAAATACGGAATAGCCACAAGGCATAATCCCGCCATAATAATCATAAGTATTTTCGGTGTCATCTACGTGTGTGTGTTATTTATATACGTGCGAACTTGCGCGAAGATAACTGATTTTATTGGTTGATGCCTAAAGGGTACCGCCAGGCGTTGTATTTTTGCCGGAAGATAGTTTCATCACTAAAAAGACTTACTATGCTCACCACTGTTTTGCAAAACCTACGGCGCCATTACAAAATGCACACGTTGGATGAATCCAATGTTGCGGCTTCACCGTTCAGTCAGTTTCACACATGGTTTAACGAGGCACTCCACGCCGAATTACCCGAACCTAATGCCATGACATTAGCCACAGCCACGCCCGATGCACGCCCATCGGCACGGGTATTATTACTTAAAGGATTTGATGAACAGGGGTTTGTGTTTTATACTAATTATTTAAGCCGCAAAGGCGAAGAACTTGCCGCAAACCCACATGCGTGTTTATTATTCTTTTGGGTAGAACTTGAACGTCAGGTACGGATAGAAGGCACCATTGCCAAGGTATCGCGCCAGGAGTCCGATGAGTATTTTCAATCGCGCCCGCACGGTAGCCGCTTAGGTGCGTGGTCATCGCAACAAAGTAGTGTTGTACCAAACCGCCAGGCATTAGAACAACGCTATGCAGATGTGGTAGAGCGTTTTGGCGAGAATCCCGTTCCGCTTCCCGACTTTTGGGGAGGTTACCGGTTAACGCCAACCTACTTCGAGTTCTGGCAAGGCAGAGAAAACCGCATGCACGACCGCATTGCATACACCCGGCATAACAACCTATGGAGCGTTGAGCGTCTGTCGCCATAAATTGAGGTACAAAAGTATGTTCCCCACCTCTGCCGAAGCGTGCCATACTGCGCCGTCACACGGGCGGGAGATACCATTACAGCTTCGCAAGAAAACAAGGAATCCCTATGATACAATATCTAAAACGTCAGTGGCAACCCAAAACATCCAAAGTGCTTTTACCTTTGGCAGCCGATGAGTTAAACAATGAATTACGGTTATACTTTGTTAAACAAGGTAAGTACAAGGCAGTATTTGCAACTATTGCAGGTAGGTTTATATCAGAAAGATTATTTGAAATCCAACCGTTGTTAGCACCATGTAATCGTGGGGTTAGAAGAAACGAATTTTTAAGCGATTTGTCTTGGGAGTTTTCGCAAGGTAAACAGATTGAATCTTATTCAGACTTTATTAAAAGTAGGTCTATAAAATACATAACTCCATCTTTTACATTACTTGTCTCTACAAAATGTACGATTGTTTCGGGTGATGAAGGAAGTATAATCGAAATCACAACTACACCTCAAAAGTTCGCTTTGTATGGATTAATTGGTTTAATGTTCACTTTTATTCTTATGGCAGTTCTTATTGGAATAGACAAAGGAATTGATGTTGTGAACACAATAACAACATTCTTGTTTGGTGCTATAGTATGTGTTGGGAGTCTTATATTCATGATGAAATCACGTGTATACTTCTCCGTAGAAGGGTTGTATAAAGTGTTACGTACCATTGCAGGTAAACAGCAAATCACTGTTTATCCGCATCCACGGTAAATGTTGAAGTGAATATTACAATAGACCTCTTTCATAATAGAATGAGTAGGTAAAAAGAATAGCCGCGAAGCGGTGATATAATTGTAGAATTTATACAAACCCTACGATTATGTAGTCCCGAAGGGATGATATATGCCGTTCCTACGGAACTCTGAATGGATATAGGTGGAATCGTTCTACAATACTATCGCCCTTTCAGGGCTAATTGTAGAGAGTAATTCTTCAAAATTGTATTACGAAAGAGGTCTAATCTAAAACATTAGAAACTGCGACAGACGATTAAACAACGAGGTCTCCCCCGTAAATAAAACGCCCTGCATTGTGCAAGGCGCGGTGCGGTCAGGCGATAGCAAAAAATATTAATGTGCTTCGTCCCAGTTGTTGCCTGTTCCTGTTTCTACCAGTACGGGCACACTGCCAAGCGGGAGTGCGGCTTCCATTGTTTCTTTTACTAATGCTGTGAGTTCGTTTATCTCGCCGGGCATTGCCTCGAACACAAGTTCATCGTGTACTTGTAACATCATCAGCGATTTCATACCAAGCCGTTTCATGGATGCGTGGATGTTTATCATTGCAAGTTTAATCATGTCGGCCGCGCTGCCTTGTATTGGTGTGTTTACTGCTGTGCGCTCTGCCGCCGATTTGATGTTACGGTTTTTACTCGTTATATCCGGGAAATATCTTCTGCGTCCGCAAATGGTTTCTACATAGCCGTGTATCTCTGCCTGATGTATAGTTTGCTCGATGTATTGTTTAATACGCGAGTAGCGTGCAAAGTAGTTGGTGATAATTTCTTTTGCCTGATTGTTGTCTATTCCAAGTTGGCGTGCTAAACCAAATGCTCCTTGACCATACATGATGCCAAAGTTAACCGTTTTAGCTATGCGGCGCATATCGGAAGTAACTTCATCAAGCGGAACGCCAAACAGATTTGCCGCTGTTGCTTTGTGGATGTCGTGTCCGTTTTTGAATGCATTAATTAGTGTTTCGTCGCCACATACGTGCGCCATAATACGTAGTTCAATTTGGGAGTAATCTGCCGAGAGAATTACGGCGTTGGGTGCTTGTGCTACAAATGCTGTGCGTATGCTGCGCCCAAGTTCCGAGCGGATTGGAATGTTTTGCAAGTTGGGGTCGGTGCTTGCCAAACGCCCTGTGCTTGCTACTGTTTGGTTGTAGGTTGTATGCACACGTTTTGTGTTTGGGTTTACCATGCGTGGCAATGCTTCTACGTAGGTTGATTGCAGCTTTTGCATCTGGCGATATTCCAGAATCATGTTTGCAATCGGGAAACTTTCCGAGAGTTCGGTAAGCACTTGCACATCGGTACTGTAGCCCGTTTTATTCTTTTTAATGACGGGAAGTTTCATGCGGTCGAACAAGACTTCGCCAAGTTGTTTGGTGGAGTCGATGTTAAATTCTATGCCACCGGTCTCGGAAATAATTTTCTCGCGGACAATTGCAGTTTCACGGCGGATGTGCTCGGAGATTCCCGAAAGACGTCCGGTATCTATGGCAATACCATTAAACTCCATATCGCGTAACACAGGTACAAGTGGAATCTCAATTGTACGAGCAAGGTTGTTCAGTTTATCATCGGCTGCTAATTGCTCGGTTAATAACGCACAGAGTTTGTATGTTACATCGGCATCTTCTGCGGCGTACTCGGCAACACGTTCAACATCAACATCACGCATGGAAATCTGTGTTGATTTCTTTGCACCAATAAGTGTAGTTATGGAAATAGGAGAATATCCCATCCATTGTTGTGCAAGTGCATCCATCCCGTGCGATTGGTCGGGGTTTAGCACATAACTGGCCAACATGGAATCAAATGCAATTGGTGTTACATCAATGCCATAACGTTTTAGTATCAACGAATCGAACTTGATGTTTTGTCCCCACTTTTCGTATTCACTTCCTTCTAACAACGGACGCATGGTATCAAGCACGTGTGGTGTGTATAATCCTTGCGGAGTTTGTTCTTGTGTTGTGTATTCGGGTGTTGGTTCGGCAAACATGTTTATTGTTGCGTCGGGCGAAACGTTATTTGTTGCTGTAAGGTTCTCTCCGGCAAGAGTATTGTGCTGTAATGCCGGAGGCAAGGCGCCATCTACAGAAATATAATATGCTTTACCTTGCTCTGCACATACCGATATTCCAACAATCTCGCACTGCATTGCATCAAGCGATGTAGTTTCCAAATCCACCGCCAACTGTTTTGCAGAACGCAAATCATTCATCATTGCCTGCAAACCTTGTTCATCGCGCACCAGAATATACTCGTGCGGAATATCCTGTAATGTTTGTAATTGCGGAGCTTCTGTTTCGGGTGTTGATGCGGTTTGTGGTTGTGCAACAGTTTGTGTAGCTAAGGCAGGTTGCAACGGTTGAGTCTCCGGTGCGGCACCGGATTTCTGCTGCCACTTTAAGCGCATGGTTTTAAAGTTGAGCATTTCAAACAGTGAATCCAACTTGGCGTAATCGGGCGTTTGCATTTTACACGTATGGAAATCAATATCGGTTGGAACATTGCGCTCGATTGTTACCAATGTTTTAGATAAGAACGCCATCTCGCGGTGTTCAATCAACTTTTTCTTGAGCGATTCTTTTGTGATTTCTTCGATGTGTTCGTAGATGTTTTCTAACGTGCCATATTGCTGTACAAGCGGAATTGCAGTTTTCTCGCCAACGCCTTTTACCCCCGGAACGTTATCGCTTGTATCACCAATTAAAGCAAGTACATCAATTACCTGATGTGGCTTTACACCAAACTTAGCAGCGCATTGTTCTTCGCCGTGAACCTCGTATTCGGTTGCATTAGCGCCGGGTTTAAGCAAACGTACTTTGGAATCAACAAGTTGATAATAATCTTTATCGGAAGTAACGCAATACACATCTACATCTTTGCGCTCGCCTTCTAAGGCAAGGGTGCCAATAATATCGTCAGCTTCAAATCCCGGAACCTCGATGCGTTGGATTCCCATATAATCAATCAGCTCTTTAATGCGCCCAAGTTGCGGAATAAGCTCTTCCGGGAATGCCGCGCGGTTTGCTTTGTATTGGTTGTACATTTTATGCCGGAACGTTGGCTCTTTGGTATCAAACACACATGCAATGTAATCTACATTCTCTTTTTCCAACAGCGATGTTAAAATGCTTGCAAACCCAAATACCGCTCCGGTTGGTTCGCCATTAGGCGCGGTTAACGGACGGCTTGAACGAGCCATTGCATAATACGCCCTGAACACGAGCGACATAGAATCTATTAAATACAAACGCGACATAATCTCACATCCCAATAAAAATAATCTTCGGTTATGTGGCAAAATACACGGAGAGTTTGAAATACCATTCTTTGCTATCGCCCGACCGCGCCAAACGTCACAGTTTTTTCGTTTCTTCCTCTGCGGAGCAGAACCACAAGCCACCCAACAAACGTTTATCGTGGTTGGTGTTGTGTTGAGTAACTTTGCAGGAGAAATACAAATACTCGTTTGAAATAAGGAAATCACACTATGTCATACTATTACACAACCACCGTTACAGGAATTACCTTTAGCGAAGCCATTGAGCGCGTAACCGCCGAATTACAAAAAGAAGGATTTGGCGTATTAACCGAAATTGATGTACAGGCAACGTTTAAAAAGAAACTTGATATTGATTTCCGGCAGTACAGAATACTTGGGGCATGTAACCCAACGTTTGCCAACAAAGCAATCACAGCCGAAGATAAAATTGGCGTATTCCTGCCATGTAATGTTGTATTACAAGAACATGAGAATGGCAGTATTGAAATTACGGCGGTTGACCCCGTTGCTTCCATGATGGCAGTGCAAAACAACGCACTTGGTGATCTAGCACAGGAAGTACAAGCGCGTTTGCAAAAGGTTATAGCGGCTATGGGGTAAAGAGGAGTTAGTACCCAAGTATATTTTATGATGTAGTATAAAGCAATCCTCTCGACTCTGATTCTTTAAGTATGAATGCTGATGTGGTAATAAGTAGAAAGTCTTTATCGTGGCATGCGAGGTAATCAGAATCATTACTAAATAAAACTCTGTGTTCTGGTGGTGCTTGTAAAACAGTTTGAAAAATAGTGTAATCTCCAAAATCTATATCTAGTGAGATTTCCGTAAAGCCAAAAAGAAAAGTCTTATCTAGAGTTTGGGTATATATTGGAAAATTAGTTATAAAAACCTTTTTTAAATTTTTCATTTGTTGTTGCCAACCGAGAGCAAATGAAGAATCATCTTTCTTTAGTCGCTTGAATTCGCGAGTGTCAAATTTCAACTTTCCCTTTAACTCCCGCATAAAATAATGGTAACGAACAAACCAAAAGTACTCTATTGCAGTACTTAGTGTAGAATAAATTTTTAATTGTTTATCTTTTAAATCCGTTACAGATTTTGTTAATTCTACATTCAGATTTGTTGCTATAGTATTTTGGCTAGAAGCAGTACCTAATGGGTCTTTCCACTGAATAATTATGTTCGTATCAACAAAAAGAGCTTCTTTTCGAAGCTCTTTACATTTCTGAACAAAACTCTCTGCACTAAGTACTTGCATAATTATCTATACAGGTAATTCCACATTGTATAGTTGCTCAAGGTCGTATCCACTTTCTAGTGATTTCCAACGCTCAACAGCGTTGAACACGACTAAACGGATATCATCCATCCCATCTTCATCTAACGATGTAACTTGTACTATGTTGAAGAAATTCTCATACTCAAGTTTGTGATTCATACAAAACTGACCCAAAGAATGATTCAGGAAAGCTGTTGACATGAACTGTGTGTCCGAAAAATCAACAGTAACAGAACCAAATTTGGAATACACTTTCTCCATGCTGCTACATAACGACGTTCCGATTTCAGCATTGAGTAAAACACTCGATAGTTCTGATATACGGATACTGTTATTTGGATTCATTGTGTTTTCCTTTCTTTTATTTACGACAACGACATTTGATAAAGATTATCGTCGTAGATGACGCGCAAATTAACCATTGTTCCCGAAATACCCTTCTGTAAAGTATGCGTTGTACAGCCCTTAACACCACAAAACTCATAAAACCCGGTTCCCGAAACAATTTGCATACTACCCTTATTCAATCTCAAAAATTCTTCTATCCTAAATAACCCAAGACCACCGGGGGTGTTTCTTGGACGTGTTGTCGTACCTTTCTTTGTTGACCATTTAACACATTCTTCATCAGTAAATTGGCGTGTAAATTGGTCAAATTGACGAACATTAGCAGGAATTCCTTTACCACAATCGTATAAAGCTAACTCAAAATAGCCACATGTGGGATAATACTGACCGCAAACACTAATTCCATGCATTGTATCCGCGTGGTAGAATGTATTATTTAGTACTTCGTAAATATGCTCAACAATCTGCTTCCAAACCTGTTCTTCCATCATTGGTATTTTATCTCTAACATTATGCTCAAGCCACTCTATAAACTCGTTTTCACATGAAGGAAAAAAACGCCGAACACATATTATATCCTGTTGTGGAAATTCTAAACTCCGCCTTGATTTTGATTCATACCACACTAAATCAACTTGATGGAGGTATTGATTAACCTTTGGATAAGAGCTATATACTTTCTTGTTAGGATGTTTAGCAAGTAACATTTGGTCGAGATATGCAACACAGTAGGGGCGCATAAACTCTACTTTAAGTTCTACTATTTCGTTTGCGTTTGCTAGTGATGTATTGAAATGATTTAATGCACTGAAAGAAGCATGTGTCAGTCCGTATAATCTCATACCGCACCTTCAACTATCTTAATTTCCTCATCGGTTAGTTGGTAGAGTTTGTACACCATCTGGTCTATTTCTTTATCAGTCTTATCAATTTGTGCTTGTAACTCTAATGCTTTCTTTGCTTCGGTTGTAAAATAATCTTCCCATTCTGCTTCTTCGCTTAACGAAAGTTTAATTTTCTTCTTGGCTAACTCTTTGATAAACTCGGCAAAGGATAGTTGATACCAGTCTTGTAGTTTTTCAAGTATTATGTCCAACTCGTATTTCCTAACAATACTACGATGAAGTTTACTTGTAGTATCTTTTAATGCCTTCTTAAGAGATTGAATACGTTCAACAGCCAATCTGAATTTATCATTTTCCTTTGAGTGAACAATACAAGGAAATGATGCTATGTATTCACCTGAGAATTGAGCAAACGCCTTATTTCCTCCTGATGACTTAGCCTTGTGATAGTAATCAAATAGTTTAGAATTTAGCTGTGAAATGATACAGTAAATATCTCTTTTGTCATTTGGAATAATCAGGTAAAGATTTTTTAACGCTAATGATTTAGTAAAATCCAAATCAGCAACAATGAAACTTCCCGTTCTTCTCATTAAAATTTTGTCTTGATAGTAATACTCCTCGTTTGCATTACTTTTCATAGCCTCTTTTATAAAGTTGACATATGAACCGCTATAGACCGTATTATACTTACTGACATCTTTGCCTAGTAAGATTGGTTTATATTGATTGTCAATTTTTGTGTTTGCAATCCATTTTTCATTGTCCCTTGTTTCTAGTCCCCTATATATAACTACATGCTTACTCAATTTATCAATCAAGTCCATTTTCTCTACTATTACATCATTATTTTCTTCGAATGGATTATAACCGCTTCGGTATTTCTCATATTCAAAATCATTAATTGTAGAATTAACATTGATGATATCAACTGTTAGTTTTATTCTACTACTATACCTCGCACTATTTTCTAAAAGTAAAACTACAGTCTCAACGATTTCCTTGAAAACTGTATTTTTTAGATAGACTATTTCATTTACCTGAAATTGATAAACTGAATGTCTCATTCTTGAGAAATATTTATTGTGCATCCAAGTATTGGGAATGATAAAACCTATTTGACCACCTTTCTTTAAAATCTTTAGTGATAACTCAGTAAATAAACTGTAGGTATTAGGGTTATATTCTGCAAAGTTATAATTGCGTAATACATACTCGATAGTCCCTTTCCCCACAGTCGACTTTAAATACACCACATACGGCGGGTTACCAATTACAACATCAAATCCGCCATTGGCAAACACATCAGCAAACTCTTTGTGCCAATTAAATGCTTTTGTACCTGCAACAGTGGGGTCATCAATCAAAGAGTTACCACACTTAATATTGTTGTTTAAGTTACTTAACTTACGCCCGGGTTTAGCAGTGCGCAACCACAACGATAGCTTGGCAATCTCAATACTTTCTTCGTTAATATCCACACCATAGATATTGTTTTCCAATATGGCAATATCTGTATCAAACAGGCGTAACGGTGTATTAGTGAGTTCGGCAATTAGGTCGTCGGCAAAGCGGTGTTCCTCAATTAAAAAGTTTAGTGCTTGGTTCAGAAACGCGCCGCTACCACAAGCGGGGTCAACTATTTTTAAGGTAAGTAACCATTCTTTGTATCGGGTTAGTGTTTCGTAAAGTTCAACTCCTTTGGCATTAAGTTTACCATCGGCTTTTTGGTGTTCATGTACTGCAATGTCTATATCTAATTGTAGTTCTGCTTTTTTCTCGGCACAAAGTTTACCAACAGTATTTTCTACAATGTACTTTGTAATATACTTAGGTGTGTAGAATACTCCATCTTTCTTCCGTTTTCCTTTTGTTTTATCAGCAATTTCACCTTTTAAGCTTGCCTCTACTTCTTCTATTTCGCTAAGCGAATGTTCAAAGATATGCCCAAGTATATTTACATCTACATCGGTATTAAAATCATACTTTGTTAGTTTCAATAGGTTTGTATGTAATACAGAATCATCTACTATCAATGCGTCTAGTACTTCATCAGGAGCAAATACTTCACCACCAAATTCAGGAATTAGCACATTACCTTTTTGGTCTTTTTTTCCTACAAACAAGTTATTGAAAAAGAGAACAACTAATTGGTATAATGGTTTTGGTGTATCGAAGGCATCGTTCTGTAACGATTGCCACTTTTCAACTATTTGTACAATGGAGTTTGTTGTTACTAAACCTTTATCTTCGGCAAACAGCACAAACAGCACTTTATCTAAAAACTTTTGCGACTTTTTAAAAAGTAATAGCTTATCGTGTTGTGGATTGTTCTTTACAACATTATCAAAGAAACTATTCTTAAAACTCGAATAGTCTTTGTACAAACTTTTGGTGATGTTCTCTTCCTGAAACTTTGTTTCTTGGCGAAGAATCTTTGGTGTGTTGGCATCTAACAGTTTTTCTTTACTTAGAAACAGATACAGGCGTTTAAAAGTATCTTTATCTAATGAATACAAATCAAACTCTTCGTACTCTGTTGCATCATCAACATAAAAGCGCAGCTTGTGAAAATTGGAAGAGATAACGTAGCTACAATCTTTGTGATTGTTTTTGTATCCAAATGCTTGGTCTTTTACAGCGTCAAGATTTTTAGTTTTGTTATCTTTTAGCTCTATTACACCAATCACATTCTCACCTTGAAAAATTGCGCCATCGGCTTTTTTAGAGTCGGATACATTTTTCAATTCTGTTTGGATATTAAATGGTTGTTCCGGGAACAGTGAATATCCTAATACAGTACCAAAAATATCCTTGATAAAACCTTCTTGGTACTGTTCTTCTTTGGCAACTTTGATGTTATTTATCTTATTGATGCTATAGACTTCTTTAAAACGTGCGTAAGCTTGGTCAACAACCTCTGGGTTAAGGGTTCCCAAGTATTTTCTAACGATAGATTCTTGAAACAGGGGCATTTAGAATTGGGTGTATTGTTTGTTTTGTACGGGATTTAATACAGGATTTTGTTTTGCAACAGGTATTCCTGTATACAAACCTAACAATTTTTATACTCAATCCCATCCACGATAACCGCTCGGTATTAACACAAGTTTCTGTTCCGCACAAAGAAATGTACTGCTTTGCAGCATGGCGCGGTGCGGTCGGGCGATAGCATAAAAACTACAATGTAAAACTAATTCCCATTTTCAGGTTGAGTGGAGTTCCCGCTGTAAAATGTATATCTTCGATTTGTTCGGTGGCGTTTTGTAGGCGGCTGACTGTATCGAATTGTGCATCGCGCCATAGCGTGTTCGTTATGTTCTCGCATTGAAGTAGAAGTTGAATTGCAGGAGTGAGTTTGTAAGATGCATTGGCATCAATAACTGTGTACCCTGTAGCAGTTAAGGTGCGCGACTCGTTTGCCGGGCGATTACTAATATGGCGAAGGCGAATAGCGGCTGTGAGATTTTCTGATGCTACGGTACAAAATGATGTAAGCGTTGCTGTGGGTGCAAGCGGAATTGCATTTGCTGTTTCGGGTTCATCACGAAGATAGCCGTGTGATAATGTAACGTCTGTACCAACGGTTAGCCAGGAGAAGATGTTTGACCGAGCCTCGATGTCAATTCCTGTTCGGCGTGTTCTGCCTATTTGTTCGGTTGTACCTTCATCGCCAACCCATTTTAATTCGCTTTGTAAATCAAGCATCCATATTGCCAATGAAAAAGACACGAATTCATGTTGCCACCTGGCACCGATTTCGTTTCCGAATGCACGTGGTAATGTATTGGTATTCGCATTGGAAACAACAACGCGGGCATCGTTGGAATGAAAGCCAAATCCGGAGTTAAGATACAGTTTGGTGTTATTGGAGACATCGTAATTTAGCGTAAGTTTTGGCGACACTATAAATGTTGCAACTTGTCCGTTTAGTTGTTCAGGTGTTTGCAGTTTATCGTGTACGTTAAAATAGAATACATCTCCGCGAGCTCCGGCAATTATGCTTAATTCGTTATAGAGAAATGATTGTTCTACAAATACACCCAATGTACTTTCGTTGATAAGTGAACTTCGTATAGCTTCAAGTTGTACACGTGCTGAATCGTGGTACAATGCTGTATTGATGTTGTCGTACCGAAAGTTTGTTCCGAGTTTAGTGATGTATGCTGTTGATTCGCCAAAGGAACGAAAGGTTTTTTGAATTCGTGATGTTACAATTGTTCTGTTATCGGTTTGTTCAATCATGTCGCCACGGATTGAATCGATAGCAAAAAACGTGAAGTTGCTAAACAAACGAAAGTTGTATTTGGTTGCCGAAACATCAACCTGAAAAGGGTTTGTTGTGTTATCATTGTATGTGATAATTGTTGTAAGGCGGCTTGTGTTCCCGCCTTCGTTGGGGTCAACACTACCAAAGCGCGATAGTAAACCTTGTTCAACTGCATACACCGGAATTTGTCCGCTTGCATTCCATTGAGAAGTAAATCCCATAACAGATGTTTTTAATGTTGCAGTATTGGAAAACACCGTAGTTGTTTTTAGAATACCATTAACACGAGTAAATCCTTGGGGTAAATCAAAGAATCCGTTGGAAGTAAGGTACTCGCCTCCCGCATAAGCATGTGTCTTCCCAATATGCTGTGTTAGCAACCCAACTCCACGATATGTAGAGAACATGCCCATATCAAATTTCAGAAGATTATTGGGGAGTGAATCGTAGGTATTGAATGATACAGCACCTGCCGTAGCTTGGTTACCTAACAAGGCGGAGTATGGACCCTTCATTACATCAATGCGTTGAATAGTTTCAGGAATTACAAAATGTAAGTCTGCATATCCTTGTCCATGTCCGTGTGATACCATGTTTACCGGAGCTCCATCAATATTGATATTGATATCAGTGCCGTGGTCGCAATCAAACCCACGTAGAAAAATTTGTTCGGCTTTGCCGCCTCCTGCATGTTGTGCTGTAACAAGCCCCGGTGTTAAACGCAGTAAATCCTGTGATGAGTTTTTAGGTAACGTAGCTATATCTTGTTCCCTGAACGTGGCATCGGAAGCTGCAGAATAGTTTCCTACAGAAAACACTTCAATCACTTTTGTTGTGTATGCCAATGTATCTTTTTTTTCTACCTGCTTCTGCTGTGCAGTTAGGTTGGTATTGCTTACTACAGATATACAGGCGATAAGTATGATAATAATTGTTTTCACGGTTGTAAATGAATTGATGGTACTTACTTAGTACTTGATAAGTTTTGAGATGAGTTAATCATTGAGCAGAGCGACATAAAATCTTTATCCTGTTTGTTAAGGCGCATTGCCTTACTCAAATATGTCCGACTTTCGGATATGTTGTTGTTTCTGTACAGCGCAAATGCCATTGCAAACTGTGCGGTAATATTATTCGGACGGTATGCAATTTCTTTTGTGGCAAAATCCAATGCTTGTTTTGGATTGACATTGAGCTTACAGTATATAAGAGCGCGTTCTGCATCATTCTTGTGTCCGGCATTAGCATCTTCCTCCATCATACTATCCATTTGATGTACATACTCATTCACTTTTAAAAGATTACCTTGTTCAAACTCTATCTCGGCTTTTTTTTCAAGAAAGGATAACTCGGGCATTGTTTGTAATGCGCTATCAAGTATAGATAACGCTAATGTTGGATTTCCTTCTTTCCCGATACACTGAGCTAATCCTGCTAAAGCAAAAGGATAGTTATTTCTTTCTTGCAGAGCAAGCATATATTGAACCTTGGCATCATGAAATCTCTGTTGTTTACAATAAATGTTTCCTAAAGTAACCCGTGTCCATGCAGCATCTTCAGTTCCGGGTAATCCCGCTTTTGTAGCCAACTGCATTGCATCTATAGCACCATTTACATCACCATGAAGTTCTCGTAAGTATGAAGCTCGAGAATATGCATCTAACCCCGGGCGTATGTTCATCATCATATCAACACATTGTATAGCATCTGTGTAGTTTCCAAGCTCTACATTTGCATCGCATAGCATACCATAAAGTTGAGAGTTTGGTCCGCATACCTGCAAACAGCTTTGTGCTAAAGATTTTGCTTCGGCAAATTGATGCAGTGATAATAGCACACTCGTTTTTAACATCATAGCTTCAGGATTTTTTTCATCCTTATCCAAAGCCACATCTAATGTAGCAAGTGCTGCCGGATAGTAATAAGGATGTTCGCCGGTAACCTTTGCTTCCTTTATAAATACTTTAGCAAGTGTTAGATAGTTTGTAACACTATCAGGATGAAGAGTAATTGATTGTACAGCAGTGTTGTAGATTTCCTTTTGTTTTTCAAACTCTTTTAGATAAAGACCGGCGCGTCGTTCTTTCAATTCTGCCGGCTTATATCTTGTAAGGAGGGTAATTTTAGTACAATTACTTGCAAATAATACAACACATACTAATAACACATGTACAGTTTTCATCTATGTATAGTTTATTGGTTAAATATACCTCCCGCCATTAGCGGCGGGAGGGCTTAAAAGAAGATACTATCGTGTAACAATAATTTTGCTTGAGGCAATAGGTTGTCCGTTTAGTTGTAATGAAGCAAGGTATGCACCCGATGAAATGGAATTATCAGTACTCCATGAGGCTGAGTATTCGCCGTTGCCGGTGAGCTCATCAAATAATGTTGTAATGTAATTACCTTGAGCATCGAATATCTTTACCTGAACTCTGCCGCTTTCGGCAATGTGGAATTTTAGGGTTGAGTTATTTCCTGTTGGGTTTGGTGATGCACTACCAATAAAGAACCCTCGTGGTGCAGATAATCCAATTGCACCAATACCGCCATCGTCATCAACTTTTGTTATCATCTTTGTGTAATCATACCCTCTGTGTGGCTGTGCCTGATAGGGGAATGTTGCAGTAAATGGCATATCGTTATGGTCGGGTCCGGCATTGTAACTAAGCACTTTTACTAAGTTTGGTGTAACCGGCGAAGCTGTCTGTCCCGGAACATAATCATCGTACCATAAACCAATTGCAGCTAATGCCACACCGGATACTGCTTGTAATTCTATGGTTGTTACATCATCTTCCAAACGGCGGCCATTTGGGAATCCATCCATGTTTGGAATCCACTGCAAATCGGATGTTGTGTTAAACCTTGGGTCTGTTAAACCTAATGCAGCACATTGAATAATTCCAAGAGTAGAGAAATCTTTACTGTTACGCGGAGTTACAGGTGTTGCCATATTTAATCGCAACATATCTCCAAGCGAAGGAAGGAAGTTGTTGATAAATGGCTTGCCCTCAGCAAGAGGATTTCCTTTTTTACCGGTTGCTAATTGATATGGCTTTAAGTTAGGAACGCCTGTATAAAATATAGGGAGTAAATCACAAGAACGTGGTGCGCCTTTTTGTAATAGAATTTTTCCGAATGAGTTTGTATCAAGAGCTGTACCTGCGCCGCCATTGGTAGCATACAACCCATACAAACCATCAGCTCCATTACGGAAATCAAAACTGCCAAGCGATTTACTTTGAATACGCAACGCAGAGAGAGCAGGAACTGCACCACCAAACTTGCTATCATCCATATACAAACCAAGCTCGGGATTTACAAAGTACTTTGCATACGATAACTCACGTTGTGTATCGTATGGCGAGCCTGAATTCCAACGGTCTTTATCGCCAATCGGGATAACCGCTTCGTTTGTTAGTGGCATTCCAATTCGCGAAATCTGAATCCACTCGCCACTTACATCGGGTTTCATACCATCGGTGCGGAGTGTTGTAATTTTAGGACGTGATGCCGAAGCCCATACACCAATTACAAAATCGCCATCAAGAATGTTCTTTGCCATTGTTACCGGCTTTTTATCTTTTTGCAATGTTGCAATAGGAACTTTTATTGCAATAGTATGGCAGTTAAATCCTGCTACTCCATCACGTGCTTTGTCTGCACCTGTGCCATCACGTTTTCTTGTTTGGCCTAAGTCAAATATTCCGCCAAGGTCAACAAAAAATGGGTCATCAACCGGACCGCAGAAAACAGTTTCGCCGGTAGTAGCTTTTGTAATTGCATCTTTCATTAACACATCGTACGATTTATTTTTACCTGCACCACCTTCAATAGAACGTGGTCCAATATTCGGGGGCGGTACCATGCCATTTGTAACAATAGTTTCCCATGTTTGGCCACCATCCACCGAACGCTCGCACATATACGATGTTTTCAGGTTTTCTTTCCCCAAACGGATGTTAAAGAAGGTAGTTGGGTCTTCGTTCATTTTAGTAAAGGTGAAACGATATGTAATCTCATCACCATTTTTAGTTGCATCATTATCAACATGAATTTCATATCGGATATTCTCACCAAACGAAGCATAGTTTGGTCCTCCTTCAGGTAACTCAAACGGAATATAGTTAGCAATGATGGCAACGGAATTTGTGTCGTCCGGACATCTAAATGCGTAAAGGTCGGTGTTATCGGCCAAGGGGTCGCTACTAATTAGCGGTGCTTCCCTGTGCGATGAAGCATAAACAATACCAGCCACAAGAACTGCTACGCCAAACATCAGTGTAGCCAAATGTAGTTTCGGAAATTTCATACGTGTTTTATAAAATATAGTATAACAAATTGTGCAGATACTCACAGCATATTCCCCGGGTTTTGTTGCTGTGTATCGCGGGTTTTACCATACTAACGGAAGGATTAAGAAACTGGATTACCGAGCTACAAATTTTTTTTAATTAGTGTTTTTGCTGTCGCAAACGGCATATAAGCATCTGTTATGTACATACCCTTCTGCTGCCGGACAGAACCGACATCCCGTTTGTAAACGTTATTCGTGATATTGAGAAAAACTAACAAACCACCATTTTGATAATGGTAGATTAAGTAGCATGTGTTCTACGATAACGATGATTGGAAATACTATGGGAATGTCTCCCGCACAATAAGGTTAAGTTATGCAGGTAACGATTGGTGCGGCATGCGGTAGCAAACTGTTTATAGAAGATACAAATACTAACAATGGCTACACTTTAGCCATAATATACATTTTACTTAAGGTAGGTGTAGTACTTCCGCCTTTGGGCTCTAATGTTACGGCAAAGGCATCGGCTTTTGCAATGGATTTCATTTCGTACAGTGGGTTTTTATCGTTGGTATTAAACACCCCAAGGTCTATAGGTTTTCCATCAACCAATGCCCATAGCTGGTAATCGGTATCGGGCTGATTTGTAGGTAATGCCTGAACATCGAGATATACTTTTTGCGTAGCCGTATCCCACAACACAAGCGAGCGTGAAGTTTGTGGCATATTGGGAACGGGCATCATCAGAACCGGTTTTACCGCGCTGTTGTTCATCATACTACGGCGTTTATCAAGCATATCAAATTTGGCTGCCATTACGGAATTATCTTTTTGTATGGCGGCTAACTCCTGTTGCGTAGTGCTAAGCGTCTGTGCTAAGTTTCCGGATTGAATACGGTAATACACTGCCGTTGTTGTGCTGATTGCAAATAATACTGAAGCGGCAATAGCATAGCGTTTATACCGTTGCAGTTCGGGTAAACGTAAAATGGTTGATTTGTTAGTTGATTCCTGCGATGATGCTAACGCGTTTCCAAGAATTGTAGCGCGAAGTTTAGGCGCAGGATTAACCGAATATGCGGCAGAGTATCCTTCTAATGTACGGCGTGTTGTTTCTACTTCCTGTGCTAATGCGGGGTGTTGTGAAATCAATACTTCAAATTCGGCAACACGCTCGGATTCCATTGCGCCAAGAACATACAGTTCTACGTCGCCCGAGTTGATTATATGTTGAATATCCTTACTCATTTCGTTGTCGAAATTATTTATACACTCTTCCCAAGTATGGAAATTAATAATACCAATGTCCGTACCGAATTACTATTGATTCCTGAAACCGGTTTCTTTACCTCATCATTAAATAACGAGCGCAAGGCAACTAACGCCAAACGTGCACGCGATTTTACAGTGCCAAGCGGTATCCCAAATTCTTCGGCAATCTCGCTTTGCGAGTATCCCTGAAAGTACATCAGGTCTATTATTGTTATTTGCTCCTTTGGTAAGCCCGCAACTAAAGAACGTATGTCGCTTGTCTCGGGCGTAAACGGTTGTTCAGAACCAAGTACATCAATATCTACGAAATCATTGATGCTTTGGTTCACTTGGCGCTCTTTAAATTCCGACGAGCGAAGTTTATCAATACCTAAACGTCGGGCAATAGTAAGCATCCAGGTAAACAATGTTCCTTTTGTATCATCATAATTCTGGCGGTTCTGCCAAATTTTAGTGAATGTTTCTTGCAGCAAGTCTTCGGCAACAAATCTATCGCCACGGGTAATACGTGTAAGTACACCAAGCAGAGAAGCACTATAATTATCGTACAAATACTCTAATGCCTGTTGGTTTCCCAACCGTAGCATTGAAACGAGCTCTTGTTCCGAAATTAATTTGGGCATAGTATTAATCGTACAGATGATATCAAGCGCAATATACGCACAGTTAAAAATTCAAGGTAATAGATATTACATTGCTATCGCCCGACGGCTCCAAACGGCATGTAATGCCATACCCACACAATGCCGCACAGAAGCATAGTACAAGTAATGCCGTTTTTTGTAGTAGAACCAATAAAAACGGAGTCACAAAGAATGTCGCAGAGTTTGTATATCACTGCTCTAAGGAACTCTCCGGCAAGCAGAGGATGTGTAGAAGCAGAACGAATGGTGCCGTCGGGCGATAGCATACTATTCTACTACAAATAAAAACGCCGGAGTGAATCCGGCGCGTGTGTTATTTACGTTTGCTATGTATTTCCAGAACTCGTTTGCGGATGTCATCGCCCGATGTGGGCGAGCCGCCAAGTTCCCACATTACGGTGTTGCCGTTGGGGTCTAGAATAACATGAGTTGGGTATCCTGTTACGCCGCATTTTTCGGCAATGGCGTTACCACTTGGTACAACAGGAAATTTAGATGGTACCTTTTCTTGGAATGCTGTTAAACTGTTTGCGTTATCTAACGCTACCGACAAAAACACCACCGAGTTATCGCCCTTAAATGAGTCCACCATATCGCTCATGCTTTGGCGCTCTATGGCACAACCCGGGCAACTAATAAACCAGAAATCGAGCACTACTGTTTTACCGCGATGTTGCTTTATACTGCCTTTAATGCCGTCAAGCGTAAGGTATTCAAAATCGGGTAATGCGGGTAAGGCAACTTGTTTGCTGTAGAAATCGGCAATACGTTTTATGTATTCTTCTTTGCTTTCGTTGTTTTGTTTACGTTGCGCATATACCTCGTCTATTCCCATTGTGTTGCGACGCGTTCCGTACGATAATGCAGTACCAAATGCACGCTCTGCTTCGGGAAAGTTCTTAGCCGTTGCATATACTCTTCCTAATGCCATACCAATCCGTTCTTTGTCGTATGTTTCTTTGGCTTCGCTAAGCGACTTTTTAAGAATAAAAATTGCTTCTTCGTGTTTGCCAAGTTGAGATAGTATTGTTCCTTTTAGTTGCATCAACCCACCTATGCGTCCCATACTGCCAAAGATGTTTTGCCCCATGTAAAAACCAATCTTCTTTCTGCTGGATTCTTCTGCACGGTTAATATATTCTAACGCTAATGTTGCGTTGTATAATGGCGATTTTTCCATTGAATAGGCATACGCTAACGAGTTTAACACATCTACATCGTAGGTTGTTTTCCAACGTGAAGCAATCTTGTTGTATACGGTAGCATTAAGCAGTGTATCGCCTGTTACTCGTTGAAGCCACGTTTTGGCCATTTCGGTTGTAGGGAACATTTCTACAAGAGGCGCAAGGGCTCTGCTTTTTTCGTACGGCATAAATACTTTCCCGCCCGACATGTGTGGGGCAAAGAAGCTATTCCAGTAGTTGCTGTTATTATATAGGGGGTCGTACGTGCGAAGTTTAACTGCTTCGGCAATCAGAGCGGCGGCTGTGCTATCTCCACCTTTCCGCATTTCTTCTAACTCGGCTAAGGCAAAGTACCAGTTTACAGTTTTAGCATTTGCTTCGCGTACCTCTTTAATGGCCGATAGCAACATTGCGCGGCGTGTGGAATCAGGAAGTTTTTTTCCGGTCATTTCGGCAAACTCTATCTTGTTTTCAAATGCAGCATGGTATGCTAAATAATTCCACGGATACAACTTTCGTTCAACAGCAAATGCGCTGTCAATATTCTCCGATGTTTCAAAAATTGTTCCGGGCGGTGGTTGGTTGTTACGGTCTTTGCAGGTAAATATGGTAATGCCTTCCGGTACGCGGTCGGTTGGGATACAAATCTCTAAACGGATAGATGATGTTGAGTCCGGCACTGGCAACAAACAAGAATAGAGTTTATCGCTTTTGCGCTTCATGGGTATAACCAACGTGTTGCTACCGCCGCTTGTATTTAGCATTGCCGCGCAGTAGATTGTATCCTTATTGTTCTTTTTAGCATACGCCGAGCTATCCGGTGGAACATACGAAACAGTAATAGTCTCGCCCCACTTGGGGTCGGAGTTCGAAACATCTACACCAATCTTTGCAGTACTTTCGTTGCCTAATGCAAGCAAAGCCGATGTAGAAAAAAGTATGGTAGTAAACAGTACTAAAGCAAGGCGGTATTGCACAATCTCTCCCAAATAATGTTGTTAAATACCAACGGTTATAGGTAACACGGCAAACATAGCACGGTATTATTCAACATCGTGTACTTTAACATTTATTTGACGCTTGTTATGCTAACGCAAACGGCACCATACAAACTGAACAACAGCACCTTGCAATGCCGGATAGAACCTCTGTAACAACAGCGCGGTTATCGCCAAGAAGTACAACTTGGATTTCTATCTTGTTTATTGAAAATGCTTTTTCTATCTTCCTGTAAATGTTAACCCTATTTACCTTGGAGGAGGCAATATGAAACGTATCCTTTGTTTGCTTGTGCTATTAAGTACCATAACGTTAGCACAAGAGTTTTCACCATTATATCAAAATGGTTTCGGCGGCAAAGAATTTTATCTGGTATTACCATTAAACGATTGCTTGCCTTGTGCAACTACAGCGCGGAATATCTATGTTAGCTCGTTGCAAGATGGAATTGTAACCTACGAGCTCCCCGCCAGAGGTTACAAGCGTAATTTTCAGATTAGCGCCGCTAAGTTGTTAACTTTGGATCAAAACTCAGTACCAATACCCGAGATAGATGCAAGCGGCATAAACATTGATGTTATACATATCACTTCAACAGTTCCTGTGTGGGTGAATGTCTATAATGGTAAACAAGTTTCAACAGATGGTTACACCGCTTTACCGGTTAGCTCATGGGGAAAAGATTATTTCCACTGTTCATTATACGATTTTCAGGAAGTACGCCAATGGCCGGCCGGCTTTGTTGTTGTAGCAAGTGAAAACAATACTAACATTTCTCTATCTCTACGAGCTACACAATTAGGCGGCTCAACCGAAGATGGTACGAAAGTTACATCAACACCTACACTTAAAGCTATTACACTGCAACAAGGTCAGGCGTATGTGGTACAGGGTAATGGCACAACACGTGGTCAGTTCGATTTAACCGGTAGCAGAATTACAGCCGATAAACCTGTAAGTGTTATCTCATACCATCGGCGCACCATGATTCCAACAGGTACCAACCCGGGCGGGCGTGACCACTTGGTTGAAGCCATGCACCCTATACAAACATGGGGTAAAGAATATACAACATTGGAAGTACTTCGTGGAGGAAAGGGAGATATGTTCAGAGCTGTAGCTCAGGACTCCAATACTGTTGTTGATGCAATCAGTTATAACTTTAAAGACCAAAAGGTCGATACAACCTACCATTGGGTTCTGGCAAAACCGGGTGATATGATGGAGTTTAATAACCCACCTATTACCAACGGTAATGGCAGAGCTGTAAAAGGTGTTACCTATTGGAAAAGCAATAAACCTATTATGCTGATGCATTATAATTACTCAACAGCTTGGGATAACACACCGAACAACGACCCGTTTATGATGAACGAACCACCCGTAGAAGAATGGAATAAAAACAGTATCATTGTTGCACCCGATAACCCTGTATATAAAGAACACTATCTAAACCTTGTTGCAGTTGGCGATACAACCGATGCAAGCTATACAGCACTACGCACCATTAAACTTGATGGTAAACCAGTGTTTAACATATCGCCATCATTTCTTTATAATCGTATCCCGGGTACAAATTATTGGTATGCACGTTTGCTTGTAACAAATGGAAGACATGTTATCACATCATCTACCAAATGTGCTACAACTATTTATGGCTACGGCTCGTTTGATAGTTATGGCTGGCTTGGTTCGCAATCACTCAATCTGTTGAATACCGGCGATGCAACACCACCAAAGTTTACTAAAAAATCCGGCGTAAATTCTGTTACCTATACAATTACCGAAGCATCTCCGAATGATGTAGGTATCTCGGGGGTTGATATAAACTCGTACACAAATCATACAATTACAACCGAGAGCACAGTGCCTGCCAATACCGAGCTAAGTGTGTCTACTAAAGTTGAAACTGCGGTTTGTACAATCACACTTAACAAGAATATTACCGAACCGGTTATAGTTCTCATGCGCGACCGCGCAGGGAATTATGTGTTGGATACAATTACAATTGCTTCAAAATTTCCAAAACAACCAACGTTGTTATCAAAAGATGCTATTGTAAGTTGCAATAACGCAGCTCTTCTGCGCTGGCATTCATCGGAATCGGTATCGTATGAGATTCAAGTTGCTAACGATCCCACATTTAACTTCGTTTTATTACAAAATACAACTACCGATACTACCCAACTCTACAACATAGTAATAAACGGTAGTAGAACCGTGTATTGGCGTGTACGCGGACTTGATTCTACGTTTACATCTCCATGGTCGGATATGGGAAGTGTTCGTATTGTAAATCCTCGCATTGTAACTACACTAAAGCCAGTGAATGGAGATACCATTACTACACTTCCAATTACACTTTCGTGGGTTGCAGATTCAGTTGCATCCGAATATCAAGTTCTAATTCAGCGTGATAGTAGTTTCTCAATAAAAGACACTGCACAAAGCACAACATATACTATCAAGAATCTACCCACAAATGGGTATTATACATGGCAGGTGCGTGCTGTATGTAACGGACTGACAACAGATTGGTCATCACCTCGTTTCTTTCAATTAGAAAAACCTGTATCTGTTCCGGAAGCGGTTGAAGATAAAAACATTTTCTCCGTATCTCCGCAACCTGTTAGCGGGGCGGCTACCATAACTGTTACAACCAGCAACGAACTTCCCATAACTATTAAACTTTACTCCATTAGCGGCGAAACTGTTACAACTCTGTACACAGGAACAAGCACCACCGGAGCAAATACCATTGCCTTTAACGCTGGCAATTACCCCGATGGCACGTACATGCTTATTCTTACAGCAGGCAATAAGCGATACTCATGCAGAATGGTTATTAGTAAATAAACGTACAGCCAAACAACAGAAAAGCCCCAAACACAGTGGGGCTTTTTCTTTTTATACAAGTTTGTGTTCCCGCCTTTGCCGAAGCAAACCGTAAGCGCGCTAACCCGGTGCGAACCGAACCTTCTGCTTCGCGCTAATAATACGTTATTTTTTATCTTTCTTTGATTTGAACATCTTATTCATAGAACTGAATAAACGATCCACATTAAAGTAATACTTACTGGAGTTGTTATCTTCATCAACAACACTCATTACATCTAGTGCATGCCCGCCACTATGCGATAATGCCTGTTGTGTTGTATTCAAACCATTCATGCCTAACCAAAAGTATTCTTCGGCAGTAGTTATTACCTGCATTGCAGTTTCGGGTGTGGTGCCATCGCCACTCTTGGTAATAGATTCATAAATACCCATTACTATCCAACGGTGGTACTGAGTTTCCTTTGAAGTAGAATCAATTTGTTTACTTACTATTAAGGCATAATAATGTAAGTCAACATCCGTATAGTTGTTTTCTAATGCAGCCAGTAAAATAGGATATAGTTCCTTATACTTTTTAGCTCCCATCATTTCTTTAACTTTTTTCATAACGTCATAATCTCTACCGTAGGGACTATACATAGCTGCTTTAGCGTATGTATAACGCCACTCTGTAAACGAGACGGTGGTGTCCATCTTTTTTATTCTGGCAAGTAACTCCATGTAGCGTAGCGAGTCGGTATCTTCTGCCCATAACAATGTTGGCAATAGTGCAATAGCACCAAATACAAGTATTGAATACAGTATTACCCTTTTCATGGTAATCTCCCGGTAAGTGATACAAAGGACCTGTTATATAAAGGAGCGTATTGTGTAATATTTGGTTACATAACAATGTACAAAGTTCTGTTATATCATTAAAGTTGTTCTTATTGTTCAACCTACAATCCCGCAAACACCGGTACTGTATTGCTGAACGCTTGGTGCGGTCATGCGATAGCAGAAACTATAACCTGCCCAGTTGTTCTATAGAAACAAGCAAAGGCATAGGGACATCGAATCCAAGAAACTGTTTTGCAACCTGCGGGAATGTTGCGGGAATATCGGTTACGTAATAATCTATACGGGTTGATGGAATTTCCTGTGTATGTGCAAGTGCGTGTTTGGTTGTAAGAACTCTGCGTGTAACTTCAGCGGCGTGTTCACCGGGGTCTATAAGCGTTACACCGGGCATTGCAAGTTGTAATGTTTCGGTAAGTAACGGATAGTGTGTACAACCAAGCACAAGGGTATCTACATTTTCTGCTTTTAGTGGCTTCATGTATTCTTCGGCAATGGCGCGTGTTGCCGGGTGTGCTATCCAACCTTCCTCTGCCAAAGGTACAAACAATGGGCACGCCTGCCCAACAACATTGATATGTTCTGTTGTTGTGAGTGTTTGGATTTCGTGTGCGTAGGCATTACTGCCAACGGTTGCGCGTGTTCCTATTATGCCAATGGTGCCATTTTTTGTTGCGCGTAAGGCGGCTTCGGCGCTTGGTTGTATTACACCTATTACCGGTACAGGCGAAATTTGCCTGACGGCTTCCAATGCAACAGCCGATGCCGTGTTACATGCTATTATTACTACTTTTACCTGGTGCGATAAAAGAAACTGCGCACATTGCTGCGAGTATTGTTGTACTGTTTCGGGTGATTTATTTCCGTACGGTACACGGGCGGTATCGCCAAGGTAGATGTAGCGTTCGTTGGGCATAATGCGTACAAGGTGTTTTAATACGCTTAATCCGCCAACACCGGAATCGAATACACCAATGGGGAAATCGTTGTTCATGATAATTTTTGAGGTTCTTCTTTTTTTGCGAAGATACGGAGTGTTGTCTGCAATTAAGAATTTCTCGTAATTTGTGTGTGCCTCGTACTGTTTTACATCAACCGGAGTACATATATGAATACCAATACAATAGAGCAAGAAATTGCTGCGTTAGAACAAACGCTTTTAGATACAGTTGCTACATTAGCACAGTTAAAAAAACAGCGGGTTACTACCCCACAGGTTGGGGAATATACATTTACTACTACCAATGGCGAAGTAAAACAGTTGAAAGATTTCTTTAACGGTAAAGATGATTTGATTGTTATCCACAACATGGGGAAAAGATGTTCATATTGTACGTTATGGGCTGACGGTTTGAATGGGTTTACTAATCATTTGAACGACAGAGCGGGGTTTGTGCTTATCTCGCCCGATTCTACCGATGTACAAAAGCAATTTGCCGACGAACGTGGTTGGAAGTTTGCTGTTGCCTCGGCAGAAGGGAATAGCTTTATTAGCGACATGGGATTTAGTGAGGAGAAAGACGGCAGGACGTATTATCACCCGGGGTTTTCTACGTTTAGGAAACATCCCGATGGTAGTATTACTCGCGTTGCGTTTGATATGTTTGGTCCGGGCGATATGTATTGTTCGCCGTGGCACATGTTTGAACTCTTGCACGATGGCACTAATAATTGGGAACCTAAATACGCCTATTAACTCTGGTGGCTTAGGTAACATATCAGACGAGAAATTTTTGAGATGCATGGATTCCCGATAAACGCTCTGCATTTTCGGGAATGACAATTCTCCTGTATTTCTGATTGACATCAAAGAAATGTTGTTTATGATGCTAACCTTTTGGGGTAACGTCCAACGAGATTGGTAGTGCGTGTATAAAGGTTCTCTCCATGCAGGAAGAGGTTTGTTGCATGGTAACCGTTGTTGCTGATACCAAAATGAATACTGTAATATTTTAACTTGAATTTTATGCCCAGACCTGAATTACTTAATGATAGCGACATTACCTATAACTTGGAAAAATTACCGAACTGGCAATTAGTAGATTCGACCGTTCCACCCAGAAAGATTGAATGTGAGGTAGCATTGCCCAATTTTGCGGCAGCTATAGGTGCTATTAATGCCATAGCAGTATTAGCCGAAGCGGCAGACCATCATCCTGATATATTGTTGTACGCATGGAATCATCTGCGTATAACATTATCAACCCACGACCGTGGCGGTTTAACGGAATTAGACTTTACCTTGGCAGCGAAAATTGATGAATTGGGATTGTTCTAGCAGAAAATACGAGGTGCGATGGGGCATCCTAAACCTTAGAGGGAAATATCCGATATTGTCTACAAAAGTACTTGAGTAAAAAAGTACTTGGATAAATCCCTCAATACAATGGATGTTCTTTATGCAATTCATAAAACATTTGTCAATCCGATATAAGCTTCTTGCTATGGTGTTAGTAAGTAGCATCTTTACAATAGTAGTTGGATACACAGCATTAACTAATATTACGATACTTGATCATTCGATTGATGAACAACTGACGTTACAGGAAACATTACACGCACAGCTTGATGCAGATATGATGCATGACGCTATTCGTGGAGATGTATATGAAGCGTTACTTACGGTAAACCCAACACCCGAACAACTTGAAAACATCCGGCAGGATGCAATAGCACATTGTAATGCCTTAAAAGCGAATATTGACATCGTAAAAAAGAATACTTCGTTAAGCGCAGGTTTGAAAGCAGCTG
>JAIBAE010000064.1 GCA_019695345.1 Bacteroidota bacterium
TTGAGCAAATCAACATTTTACCTACATTTGAAAGAGTGTGAGTTTCGGTTTAATAATAGAAAGAATAACATCTATCAAATTTTACTAAAACTCTCTAAATTGTATAACCTTATCTAGTCTTGTGCCATAATATTTATCTGAGTCATTTATCTGTTTAACTTCTGCGTGCCTTTTTGCAGCTGAAACTAAGCATTGATAAAAGTCTTCAAACTTATAGTTTATTGCTGGCCAAACAAATGAAATGTTGAATCTAATTCCATAAATATCTGAAGTATTATTAACTGAATCTGTGTTAAAGTAATATCCAAGCACAACTCTATCATTTCTAGATGATACTTCATCTATCTCCTTAAAACAAATCTCATATATCTGGCATATTTCAAGAGGCATTGTAATCTCATTATTAAATTTTAGGTTAGCCAACATGCGGAAAAGCTATATAATAATATTCTCATTTAAATTTTTACTTCTGTTCAGGTATGTTATCTATTTCCTTTAAAAACATTCCGGTAACTTCATCAATTCTCTTTTGTCGAGTTGTCGGTTGTTTTGCAAGCACAATCCATTGCAAGAAAAACTTCTGTCGGGATTGACTGAGTGAACGAAAATACTTTTTAGAACCTTTCTGTTTTCTAAAAGCCGCTTCCAAATCTTTAGGAATGATAAGTTCTTCAACGTCATCTAAAATTGTCCATGTACCATTTTGTTTGGCAATTTCAATACAAGCCAACCCCGCTTCTGCCATAAGATTGTTTGCCATCAAACGTTCAACCTTATCCTTATTGATTTTACTCCATGTACTGGTTGGTTTGCGTTTACAGTAATAATGCTTAAAGCTTATTTCATCTATAGAAACTGCCTTACTATCAATCCATCCAAAGCACAAAGCTTCATCAACAGCATCACTCCAATTAACAGAGGGCTTTCCGGAATTCTTCTTGTATTGAATCAACCATACAGCATCTTTGGTTCTATGGTTTTTCTCCAACCAATCCCGCCATTCTTGCTGGGTAGTTGGATAAAAGTGTACTATTTCTTTTTCACTCATTGTTTTGTGTAGAATTGTTAGCTATAGTTGTATTCAGCGTTGCACAACGGTCGGAGCGGACTGGGTTGCCGCGCTGGTGCGGTTGCTACGGCAGAAGCGGGTTACCCAACTCTTCATCAGGGAATTCCGCCTGTTGCTGATGCGCTTGAAGTTCCTTTATTCTACACACCGAACTGTAACTGCAATAGGTACACGTCGTATTTTTTTGCGGTTGAATAGAAAAGGTTCCGTGCGCAATTGCTTGAACAGTATTGCCTGCCTGCTGTAACGATTGCTGCATTATATCCTGAACCTGCTCTTGGGTGGGAATTTTACTCTGACTTCGAGTGCTTACCCCAATTGCCGCAACCGAACTATTGTTTGGCACCAACAACTGCTGATGATACTTACCGTTGGGCGGCATAAACATATAATACACACCTCCGCCAAGCATTGCAGTAAAATCGTAATCGTGTTGCCACACCTGTTGCATTGCCGCCATATATAACGGAATCTGGAACTTCTCGCCTCGGGTAATATTTGTAAGACTTGCACCGGGTTTGGTGGTTTTGTAATCGGCTATAATAAACTCGTGTGAACCATCGGGATGTTGCTTAACTTCCACGCGGTCAACTTTACCACGAGTGTAGATTTCACCAACTTTAATTGCCTGTTGCGCGCTTGTTTGCTTGGCTTTCATGCCAAAGCCAAACTCAAAAAGTACAGGAACAAAATCCCAACCATCTTCAATACGTTGTAGTTCGTGACGTAACCAGTTCTCCAACACACCTTTACGCGTGCCTTGTGTGGTACTTGTTCCAAACAACGTTTCTTTTTCAAGTTCAAAAAACGGATGCTCGTATGTTATGCGGTTACATTCCTCGTGCGCTAAGCGTGTGAGTGTTTCGTAATAGTATTGATACTCTGTCGGGTTCAACCGCACTAACACCGGTTGTGGCGCAGTTCCTTTTGTTGGGAGATATTCTGCCATGCCATCATTTACAAGCTCTGTAGCAATGGTCTGATAGAACCGATATACAATTGCATGAAGCAACGTCCCGCGCTCTAAAGGTGAGAGCATGTTTGTGCTTGTTTGTTCTTCATCTAACCGGATAAGTTTATCGCTAAAATATTTGTATGGACAACTTGCATACTCTTCCAAATCACTCGCTGAAATTGGCTTGTTAACCAGATTAGATAACTCTTGTTGTAACGTATGTTCTAATACATACCGTATTGCGACTTCGGTTTGATTGTGATGTGAATACGTTGTGGCAATGTCAAGAATATCAGTAATGCTACGATGTTCCGGTTGTTGGTTGAAGTACTGTTGCAATAATTCTGACTTAGGTTTGGCCATAAACTCCATCATAGCTTCATCGTACGAACTCACTGAATCAATCCAATCTTTACACCACAATGTTGAGTTAGCGTTGTATCGTACCTGCTCGCGTGCATGGTGAGTAGAAATACGGGTTGAAGCAATAGTAGATATTTTTTCTAACTTCTCAACAAACGGCGATGGAATAAACTCTTCATCGCCCGTTGCATATTTTGGGATGGTGAGTAGTATTTGCGCTGTTCCGTTTTCTAAAGCAGAAGTGTTGTTTGCTAATGCCATATAAAACTGCATCCGCTCAGCACGAATGTGCCGCATCTCACTATCGGGGAGTTCTTTGCCTAAAAATGTTTCCGGTGTATACGCTACCGGGAATTCTCTATCTACTAACCCACACACAACCATTACCTTGTAAGGAATGCCGCGTGTTTGCTCGATTGAAGTTACTGTAACACCATAGTTTGTTTCTTCTTTTATTTGGTACTTTGCACCGCGCACCGTTGCTTCAAGAATTTCCACAAACTCACCGAACGTTCTGCGGGCGTTTCCAAACCGCTCTGAATACACAAAAGCAATTTCATCTAACAATGTAAGTAATTCGCCTAGTGCGCGAGTATCTTGCTCCAATGTTTCCAACATGCGCACCGTATCATTTTTATAATGCTCGGTATCGGTGATATGTTTATAAAAGTCACGTATGGTTTGTTGTATTCCCAAACCCTGAATGAAGGTTGATTTTATGCAATCAACAAAATCAACAACGGTAAACTTCTGTTGCTTTTCCGGAAGTAGTTTTTGTAAATGTTTAATACCTTGTAACACCTCTTGTACTTCCTCTACCTGTCGTTCAGTTGAATCAATCTCAACTTGCTCTGCAAACAAATCTTGCTTTAATACTTCTAATCTTCTACTGCTAATTTGTGCGGCATTTTCTAAGCGGTTAATCCAACCAACCACACCTCGCCTGCGCTCTCCACCATTTATTCTTAGCCGTACAGCTACATTATACAAAGTGTCGCCGTCTATTGCAGTTCCATTGTTTGTGGTAAACGTACAATACGGATTTTCCAAAGCACGGTGCAGGTCTTCCCTTCTATATCCGTGTGTTATGATATTAAGTGCGGCAAACAACGCCACAACAACCGGCGATTTCGCCAGTGGGAACCTATCGCTAATGTTTACCGGTATATCATACATCGCACAAACTTCTCTGAACAACTGCGTATAGTTCTCCGGCTGACGTGTTGCTATACATATCTCGGCCGGCTTAACCCCTTGGTGTAGAATCTGATATCGTATGTACTTTGCAATAGTTTGCACTTCATCTACTCTGTTTTGTGCATCAAGTATATGTATATTCTTTTCGAAGCTATTGTTACGAATTTCTTTTTCGGTGTTAAACAACCAACGCCGTATGTATGAAGTATGAGGCGTGAATATTACACCCGATGCTTCAGCACTTATGGCAACTGCATCCAAATCACAATCCTTATATCCGGAGGTAACCAATCGCTCGTGAACTTCCTGCAAGTTGCCAAACAACGGACCATTGGTTACAGAGTATTCCAAAGCAAGAACAACAGGAACAGAGCTATGTGCAAGCTCAGCTAACAACTCGCACTCTGGGTAAGTAAATTCAGTAAACCCATCAATGCAAATAACAGTATCTGCAAGCAGAATATCATGTATATCCTTCCCCGACAATGCCGCACAAACATCCTGAGTAATAGTTGCTTTATCTGCAAGCTGTTCACCAAGTAAGTGTTGATATTCTTTATATACACACACTATATCATGTAATGTATGTATATTAATTTCTTCATCGTCAGTAGTGGAGCTTTTTGCTATATCTTGTTCCAGTAATTCTGGCGTTATCCCTTTTTTCTTTACACCATAAATAACATCCGCAAGACGCTCAATAATTGCTGTAGATACATTAGAGCCATCACGAGAATAAAACTCCAACTCTTTTCGTTCAACACAATTCTCTACTGCCTCCTGAAATAACGCAAGTTTGTAGGCATCGCTTATAACTCTTTTCTTTGTTGGTAATGATAGTTTAGAATACACATCCAACACAAATGATTCTAATGTAGAAATATGTTGCTCTTCGGTTGGTGTTGAAAAGGCTTTCCAAACAGCGGTGGTTATTGCACGTTGTATAAAACGTACTCTACGACCAGTTGGAACTATTGCTTTAATGGTATTTGGTGTTTTCTGCATTGCAGAATCAACCAACAACCCTTGCAACCCTTTTCCCATTGGTTTAAAGTACTCTTCAAACTGGTTTTTGTAATTCTCAAAAGCTGAATTATATAACAGGTGTGCCATAACGTTTAAGGTCGTTCTTCAAATTCGGGTGCTTCTAATGCAAGCTTGTAAAAGTGCAGTGTTTGTTGTAAACCATACTGTTTCATGGTTTCATGAACTGAAGTATCAGTATTTTTCTCTCGCAACATTTCTAACATCCCTTGCTGTTGCCATAAATAGGTTTGCGCTACATCCGGAAACTTCCGTTTTAATACTCCGTAATCAAGCAACGCTGTTACACTCCAATACCATTCAAATATCTTAACACGCACATCATCTTTAGCATTGGCTAATGCAACAGGTAATAATGCGTTAATAATAATTTCTCTACGCAAATGTGCACCTTCATCGCTTATACTTGTTTCAATAAGTGCATTCAATGTTGGCATTACTTCTTGTGCATTACCTGTTTTTACAGACAGAACAAACCGAGCATGAGGCGAACTTTGCAATTGTTCAAATAAATGTTCCAATCGTTCGGTTGGGTAAGCTGGTCTGCGACGTTTCTTTTCAAATCGTTTCAGAAAATCTATTACCGATAATAAAAAGGTTTGTTCAACGGTATGTTGTTGCAGTTGTGTCTTTGCCGCAGATGTTATTCGTAACAATCGTAGCAACGAATATGTATGAATATCCTCTAATGATGTTTGTTCTTCAGGTTGGTTGTTTATGCTTCGCAAGGCACTCCTAACGTCATCTTCATTCAGTACCAACACCTGTGCGAGATAACCGTCACTTCCATCCGATTCTTCATCGTGATTCAATACTATGTGCAACACTACACTCTTGTACCGGTCATCACTATCGTGGTTATGTTTCTTCCAATCGCTTGTATTCCTGTGGAATTCCCCACTTCCAAGTACAACATCACTGCCCAACAACATTGCCATATCAAGGTAATCAGGCCCTTCGTGAACATTTAACCTGCCGGGCGCAAGAATCTGAATACGCTTACCAGTTGTTGTGGTGTATTGTTGTGCAGGATTACTTAGCAATACATGCACTGCACGTTGTAAAACCTGTTCGGGAATTGAATACAAGTCATTCATATCAAAGGGAAAGTTGTTTACAATACATCTCGGCTGTTGTACGTGCAATATCAGCAAAATCTTTGTTAGCAGAAGCATAAATTATTGCACGAGATACGTTTACAAAAGCAACGCCGTTACCATTGGCTTCTTTTATCTCTTGCGGGTTTCCGCCTTGTGTTCCAACACCCGGAATCAATAATGGAGAGGTTGGAATCAAGTCCCGTATCGTCTTCAACTGTTGCGGGTGTGTTGCGCCTATCACATAGCCAAGTTCGCTATTGCGTTTCCAGTGTTGTGATGTTGTAATAACATGCTGATACAATGGCTTACCATCAATCTCCAAATACTGAAAATCCTTCGATCCACTATTAGATGTTAACGCCAACAGAAACACAAGTTTGTTATCCGATGTTAAAAATGGCTCTACGGAATCAGCACCCATATACGGACTAACCGTTATGGAATCAAACCCCATTTCGTTTAGAATTGCATTAGCATACGCAGCACTGGTGTTGCCAATATCGCCACGTTTTGCATCGCCAATGGTAACATGTTGTTGTGGTATATACGATAACGTTTTTTCTATGGCATCAAACCCGGAAGTACCATATTGTTCGTAAAAAGCAAAGTTGATTTTGTAAGAACAACAGACATCTTTTGTTGCTTCAATAATCAGCCTGTTAAATTCTACAACACCTTGTACTGTCCGTTCAATTCCTTCGGGGAGCTTGGCTATATCTGTATCTAAGCCAATACATAACATTGTGTTTGTTGATGTTTGAATGTCCGCTATTTTTTCTTGAATATTCATTGTATGATTGAGGTATAATAAAAGCGGGACTGTTCTGTCCCGCCAATGAATGTTATTTGAAACGTGAGGTTTGGTGCGGCTTGCGTTAGCAAACTATAATCTGTTTTTTACTTCCTGATAATTCCTTGCAAACAAATTCGATTCTGTTGGCGGAGGTAAATTAGAACTACGAACACGTGCCGCATTAGCATCAATTCTATCTTGTGGTAACGGGTGTGTGCTTAACAAACGCTCAATAGAGCCACCGCCATTGCCTTTTACTTTTTCAAAGAAATATCCTAACGCGCCGGGATACCACTTAGAACTTTGCATGTACTTAAAGGAGTATTCATCGGATTCAGCTTCGTCATCGCGTGAGTTTTTTAACAACGCTAATCCTGTAAACAAGTTGCCTGCAATCTCAACAGTTTTATCCGGGTTTTTACCCAACGCTAAATCTAACATTAGTGTTGCTCCCATTGCTTTAGTCATGCGTTGTGTTGCATGGCGGCGTTCAGCATGAGCAATTTCATGACCCATTACTGCTGCAAGCGAAGCCTCGTTATCTAACGCTTTAATAATTCCGGTGTACACATAAATGTAACCTCCCGGAGTGCAGAATGCATTAAGCGTTTTAGGGTCGTTAATAATTTCAACTTTATAGGGGAACGTTCCGCGGTATTTAATTGCTGGCGAGTTAGTTAGCTGGTTAGCAATGTTCTGAACATAATCGCGAACATAGGTATCATTCAGAATAGGATACTCTTTTGAGTTAGCACGAATTTGTTTATCCAAATCGGCACCCATTTTTGCATCATAACTTGGTGCATACACGTTCAAACCACATTGTGCTAAACCCACAACAAGCACAGGCAAACAAAACATGAATACTGCCTGTATCAAATGTTTACGAACTATCATTGTTACTCCGATTAATTGAAAATATTTTGTTTCCCACTGTGGTAACTCACATCCATACTGCGCTCAAACCCGGTGCGAACCAACCCTCAGATTCGGAATAGTTACACAAAGTTTACTGCTAACGCTTCGGGATAATACGCCTTCTCAAAAACAAGTCCGTGCGCCGGTGCAATCGGACTGTTTAATACCCTATCTTTTTTTTCAAGAGCTAAACGAACTTCATCATTTGTCCGTTTGCCGCGTGCAACATCCATCATTGTCCCAACTACCGACCGCACCATTCCGTACACAAATCTGTTTGCCTTGATATGTAGTTGTACTGTGGTAGCATTTACTACTTGCCACCAACATTCCGTTACATCACACACATGATTATTAGTATCTGCGTTTAGTTTTGAGAACGTTGTAAAATCATGTTCACCTAAAAACACTTCTGCACTTTGTTGTAGAATAGCCGTATCAAAAGGAATTCTCGGGTACCAAGCATACAACCTTGTTAACGGATTCTGAACTGTAGTTATGGTGTACGAATACTCACGGGCAACTGCATCAAACCGTGCGTGGAATACATTATCATCTCGCAGTTGTGCGCCGGTAATAACTATGTCATCGGGCAGAACAGAATTCAACGCTTTGCGAGTTGACTCTTGCGGGATTCGCCAATCCTCAACCCTTACATGAACAACCATCCCTTGCGCATGAACACCCGAATCTGTACGACCAGCTGCCACAACCTGAGTTGTAACTCCACTAACTTCTTTAATTGCTTTTTCTAATTCATCTTGGATGTTTGAACCATTTGGCTGAGTTTGCATACCACAATAATTTGTTCCATCAAATGCAACACACAACACAATGGTACTCATTACTTCTTTCCTAACTGTGCTATTACAAAACGCTTCATTTCATAATACGCATGGTCTTCGCCTTCTATCAATATTTTCTTGTAGTCTTCACGTTGGCGGTTTGTAACAATCTCACCACCTGCAAAAGGAACAGAAACAACTCCGGTGGTTAATACCTCCGATGCCGTTACGTTTTCAATCTTATCCAAACTCCAGTACGAGGTTTTAATTACCGTTCCGGCATTGCTACCATCATTAATATCGCTCGATGACTTTGCAATAGTCCATAACAACCGTGGGCGCGTTGAATCGGCTACGATTACTCCGGCAGGCAGTGTTTGGATGTACTGTTTTTGGTCTGCTGGTAACAATCCGGCTGTGCGCGAAAGAAACTCCTGATACCCACCAACATACTGTTGTAACAAGTTGCCTTTTTCATCAGTTACATCAAATCTGTACACAGGGATATATCTATATTTCCCTAGTGACTTCAACGTATCATCAACCATATACACGGTAACTTTATTATCACCTAACAAGATTTTTTCTTTTATAGTATATGGTGCTGATAATTGTACTTTGGGAGTTGTGCATTGCACCATACACATTGTACTGATAATCAGTACTAGTAAAAATCCATGATGTATACAGGAATTAAAAGTCCGTTTCATGATTACGCTATTAATAAAGGAATATATTCCGGTGTTATACTATTGGCAACAGAATTTACTGACTCCCCAATCATGATGTCTCCATCTATTGATTGTAACAACACACGCATTGGTTGTTGAATCATACTTGGCTCACCGGCAAACTCAGTACGAATATAATTTTCGGTATATCCATTCCAACGTCCCGTTGTGCTATTATACATTTCCGGAATTACTATCAGTTCAGCACCAATATTCTGTTGATAGAATTCAAATTTCTTCTTTACTGATAACGACCGTAGACGTGTAGTACGTTCCTTACGATGGTGAACCGGAACCTTTCCCGGGTAACCGATGGCGGGAGTGTTGTCACGCTCGCTATACGTAAACACATGTAAGTACGAAATTGGTAACCCGTGAATAAACGAATATGTTTCTTCAAAAAGTTCATCAGTCTCACCGGGAAATCCGGTAATCACATCAGCACCAATACCGGCATGGGGAATAAATGATTTTATTCGTCCAATTAAATCTGCATAATAATCTGCCTTGTATCTTCTTCGCATCATCCGTAATACTTCTGCTGAGCCACTTTGTAATGGCAAATGAAAGTGTTTGCAGAACGTTTCAGATTCAGCAATCAATTCAATAATTTCCTGTGATATTTTATTCGGCTCAACCGAACTTAGGCGCACTCGTACATTAGGCTTCAATCCATCAATAAATTTGAGTACATCTATAAATCGCTCGCCGGTAGGTGCATTGTATTCGCCTAAGTTGATACCTGTTAAAATCACCTCGTGATACCCCGCTTGTTCTAATCTGCGGATGTGTTTTTCTATCTCGCTAAAGTTCATCGAACGACTTGCACCGCGAGCCATTGGTATGGTGCAAAATGAGCAGTTGTAATCACAGCCATCCTGCATTTTCAAAAACGACCTTGTTCTGGAATCATTCTCCGAAAAACTTGCTTCAACAAAATCTAAATCTTCGGTATCATCAACAAAAATCTTTGGTGTGTCCGCTTTTTCAAACCGAGTAACCAGTTTCTGAATATTAAATTTCTCCTTTGCACCAAACACGGCATCTACTCCATCAACCGATGCAATTTCTTCGGGTTGCAATTGCGCATAACACCCCGTAATGCCAACCCACGCATCTGGCGAATGCTTCATTGCCCTACGAATAATTTTGCGGCATTCTACATCAGCATTTTCGGTAACCGTACACGTGTTAATCAACACGGCATCGCACGGCTCGCCAAACTCTACAACAGTAGAACCGTTTTTTTCAAACTGCTCGCGGATATGTGAGGTTTCGGCGTAGTTCTGCTTACAGCCAAGAGTATAAAAGGAAATTTTCATGGCGCAAAAATACGACAAACTTTGTGGTTATCGGGATGGAATTTGGGTTACCCGCCTCTGCCGAAGCAAGCCAACCTGCGCCGCAACCCAGTCGGTACCAACCGAAGTGCGGCGCGATTTTTAAACAAATACCACAAGTATCAAAAAAAATAGAATTACATAAGAAGCCTTAGAAAATTAGTCACATTGTTGTGTCAATACCTACTTTGCAAATTGCAAAATAATTTTTTGAAGGCTACCAAAACAAAATTTCATCTGTGGTCAGTAAATAATACTTCCCTGTACACATATCTCTTAAAGTTTTAAAACTTACAGGTGTTTTCTGAGAATTAGAATAAACAATATTCCCAAGTTCAACTCCATCTTCAACATTTATTACTTTAAAAATTTTATCACTATACACAAATAGATATTTGTTTACAAATCCCGCATTTGAATTACCCAAGGAATTGAATTCTGAACTCCATTTTAACTCTGCTGTATTTAAATCATACATTTGCACTGTAGCTATGAATTCTGTTTCAGGGGTTGGATAATACCCTGATGTATCCGTTAATGTATAAACTATTATATTATCTTTATAAATAAATGTGTGTGACACTCTAACTTTGATAACGTTTTTATACAACCGTTTTTCCCATTTCTTCGAACCTGTATATTTATTATAGTTTATGAGAATTCCATTATGGAAGACAATAAAGTTGTTAGATTGGTTATGAATTTCAGTTGGATTAAGTGTGCTTATGGTAGCCTCTTCCCTTTCTAATGTATCAATCCATCTTACCTTATTGTTAGCATCAACTGCATTAAACAAAATCTTATCATTATTACTACTTGAGGCGAGATTAAGTACGTTATCTAAGGGTAATGATATAACACTATTAATATATTGAGCTCTTTTGGAATCAATCCCAAGATAAGAATTCTCTAAATTATCTAACGTGACAGATGTGAAACCATGTGTATCGTTTATGGTATATAATCTGTTATGATGAACTATAATATCTTTAGGTAAAATATTTGAACTTTTAAATATACTGGATAGATTCCTTTTTTTATATCCCTCTAATGTAAGTGATGTACTAAACAATTCTTCTGGATGTAAACAATTAACAACATACATTGAATCATCAGAAACATCGAAACGAGTAAAAATGTAATCTGAAGTTGGAGTCTTCAGATTTGAAACCATTTTTTTTAGGTTGATATCAATCGTAGTTAAATGAGGTTGATGAATATATGGTTGAGCTGTAAGTAATATGAGTTGTGAACCTTTTATTTTCTCTATGTGGATATTATTTGGCCCTAGTAAAGGTCTTAGATTGAGTGAATCTGTAGTATACTTTTTTAATAATTCATACGCTTGTGTTTTTAAATCGTTGTTCTTACAAAAACCTTGTTGTACATTTAATATTACAAGTAATATTGAATAGACAATGAAGCTTTTGCATAATCCTTTCGACATGATAAAGGTAATGTTAATTTAAAAAATGCTAAATCCCGCAGTAAAACCTTACTTAATAGTTGTGGTACGGTGCGGTCATGCGATAGCAGAAAATTATACTTTTTCAAAAACAGCTGCTAAACCTTGCCCCACGCCAATACATAACGATGCTACTCCATATTGGACGTTATTCCGTTGCATGGAACGCACTAATGTTCCTGTAATGCGCGCACCACTCATTCCTAACGGATGACCAATTGCAATTGCTCCACCATAGATATTGAGTTTATCCATTTCAATCCCCAACTCACGCTGACATGTTAGAACTTGCGATGCAAATGCCTCGTTTATTTCAAACTGCCCAATAACATTAATGGAAAGTTTTGCTTTTTGCAATGCTCCTTGAATTGCATACACCGGACCGATTCCCATGATGCGCGGATTTACTCCCGCAGCGTGACCTGAAACGTAACGAGCAATAGGCTTTAGGTTGTATTGTTTGACAGCTTCTTCCGATGCAAGTATCATTGCGGCAGCTCCATCATTAAGCGATGATGCATTACCGGCAGTTACCGTTCCGCCTTTACGGAAAGCCGCACCAAGTTTAGCAAGTTTTTCTAAGGATGTATCAGCACGAGGTTGTTCATCGGTTACAACTACAACATCGTCGCCTTTCTTTTTAGGAATACGCACTTCAATCAACTCATCGGCAAACACATTGTTAGCTTGTGCCTGAATTGCAAGTTGATGTGAACGTAACGCAAATGTGTCTTGATCTTCGCGGCTAATTGAAAACTGTTCTGCCAGATTCTCCGCAGTCTCACCCATAACCTCAAGTGGAAATAATTTTTCCATTGCTGCATTTGGGAAACGCCATCCAAGTGCAGTATCGAAAGCAGTCAAGTTACCGAACGCCGCACCGCCACTAACATTTTTAGGTAGTGCATACGGTGCACGACTCATAGATTCAATTCCTCCGGCAACTATCACATTACATTCTCCCGACATAATTCCGCGAGCACCTAATATTATTGCTTCAAGCGATGAAGCACACAAACGGTTTACGGTAACACCCGGTACAGACTGCGGCAAACCTGCAAGCAATAACGCCATGCGGGCAATGTTGCGATTGTCTTCCCCTGCCTGATTTGCACAACCCAATATAACATCATCAATAGCTTCAGGCGAGATTCCTGTTCGTTCAACTAATGTTTTAATTACCAATGCTGCCATATCATCAGGACGCACCGGACTTAACACTCCACCATATTTTCCAACCGGAGTTCGGATTGGTTCACATATATATACGTTGTTCATAGTTTCCTCCTTTTATTGACCACCCCTTAATCCCCTCCTGTTTCAGGAGGGGAATCTGATTTTAAGTGATTACTTTCTTGTTGCTTTATACATTCGTCATTAATTACTTCCAATACTCCATATATATTATCATATACAGATTGATTAGTGAATCGAATCACAGTAACATTTAATGATTCTAAAAATTGTGTGCGCAGTAAATCATATTCAATAGCATCACAACTGTCATGTGAATCACCATCAATTTCAATTACAAGGCGAAGTTCTGCATTGTAAAAATCAACTATGTAATTTCCTATGCTATGCTGCCTTCTGAATTTAAACCCATTCTTGCTACCTTTCAAGAAATTCCATAATAACTTTTCAGCAGAAGTAGCATGATTACGCAAGAACTGTCTGCGTGATTTGAGATAGTTTCTATTATGAATATTCATTGCAGAATTACTATAAAAATAATTTCCTGAACGAATCCCAACCTAATCTGACTCCCCTCCTAACTTAGGAGGGGTAAGGGGGTGGTTATAAACTCTTTAATGCTTCTTCTATCTTAGCCATTCCTTCTACTGCAGTGTTCAATTTCGTACGTTCTGTTTCAATAATCTCGGGTTTTGCATTTGCTACAAACTTTTCGTTATTGAGTTTATTTTCTGCACCACGTTTAAGGTTTTGCAATCGTTCTAATTCTTTGGTTAACCGTTCACGTTCTTTGTCAACATCAATAGCAGATGCAGCAATCAGATATAACTCAATCCCCCTTACAACAGCAGATAGCGCACCATCAGGTTTTGGGACATCGGCTGCAATAGATTGAACATCATTCTTTGTTAACGTTGCAATAACGTTTCCTACCAAACTGAAAAACTCAACATCTTCTGCTGCACACTTAATAACCAACGGTAAACGCTCGCTTGGTTTGATACCGGCTTGGCTTTTCATCATACGAAGTTCTTCGATTATCAACTGAACTTTCTCAAACCCTTGTTCTGTTTGGGTACTAATACAGTTGTTGTCCAATACCGGTAAATCCTGAACGGAAATACTTTCAGTCTCTGCTCTATTCCCCAAAACGTGCCATATTTCTTCGGTCATAAATGGCATAATGGGATGTAACAGTTTTAATGCACCTTCAAAAATATTCAATGCAAAACGCATTAATGCCTGTCGATAGGCAGCATCTTCAGTCTGGTTAAATTGTACTTTCATTATCTCGATATACCAATCGCAGAAATCTTTCCAGATAAAATCATAGAGTGCTCTGGTGTACTCAGTAATCTTATACGCGCCAAGATTATCATGAACAGCTTGAATTGTAGTATGATAGCGCGAGAGAATCCATTTATCGCTTGCTGAGAGTTGTGCGTCGCTGAGTGTGTCTGCTGTCGTTGACGTTCCAGATTCTTCGGACTTCATCATTAAGAAACGGGCTGCATTCCAAATCTTATTGGCAAAGTTTCTACCAAATTCCATCTGTGGTGCATCGGCGTTTCCATTATCATCAACTACATTTACTTTAACATCAGACCCCAGCGGAGCTAAATATAAAGTTGTGTATCGTACTGCATCTGCACCGTACTTCTTAAACAAAAACAATGGGTCTGGAGAGTTACCAAGCGACTTCGACATTTTCCTTCCATCTCCATCACGAATAATGCTGGTAAAGTACACATCCTTAAATGGAATTTCCTTTTTAAAGTATAACGATGCCATTATCATTCTTGCAACCCAGAAGAAGATAATATCCGGACCTGTTACCAATAAATCAGTTGGCAAGTACGAACGTAAAATATCATTGTCTTCAGTTTCATTATCACTTAGCCAATTCATGGTTGTTAACATCCACAACCACGATGAACACCAGGTATCAAGTGAGTCTTCATCTTGTGTTAAAGGGACGTCAGCTCCAATATTGAGTTTAGTTCGTGCATGTTCCTCGTTACGTGCAGCTGTGTATAATCCATCCGGTGTGTAATACACAGGAATTCTATGTCCCCACCACAACTGGCGCGAGATACACCAATCTCGGATATTCGTCATCCAGTGCTCGTATGTCTTCGTCCAGTGGTCCGGGAAGAAACGGATATTTCCTTCCATTACCGGTGGCAATGCAAGTTCTGCCAACGGTTTCATTTTAATAAACCATTGGTCGCTGTAATACGGTTCTATCGCTTCGCCACCTCGCTCACTATATCCAACCTTGTGTAGATACTCTTCAATCTTCACTACCAAGTCTGCTTCTTGTAAATCTTTTGAAATGCGTTTTCTTGCTTCAAAGCGCTCTAACCCATTATAGATACCTGCTACTTCATTTAAATGGGCAGTTGCATCTATAGAAACTACTACGGGTAGATTATGACGTAACCCAACTTCATAATCGTTAGGGTCGTGGGCTGGTGTTATCTTCAAACATCCGGTTCCAAAATCCTTTTCAACATAGTCGTCGGCAATAATAGGAACGTAACGGTCGGTTAACGGAACGCGAACCATTTTCCCAACTAAATGCGTGTATCGTTCATCGGTTGGGTTAACAGCAACAGCAACATCACCAAAAATTGTTTCGGGTCGTACAGTTGCAACGCTCATAAATCCACTGCCATCTTCAAACATGTACTTTAAGGTGTACATTTTGTCGTGCGCGTCTTTCATTATTACTTCGTCGTCGCTAATTGCCGATTGCATTGCAGGCGACCAATTAATGATTCGCTTACCTCTGTAAATCAATCCATCATCAAATAACCTTATAAATACTTCACGTACAGCATTCGAAGCACCTTCATCCATAGTAAACAACGTTCTGTTCCAATCACACGAGTTACCAAGCGAACGAAGTTGCTGTAGAATAATTCCACCGTACTTATCTTTCCATTCATATACGCGCTCAACAAACTTTTCTCTTCCCAAGTCGTAGCGGGTAATTCCTTCAGTTTCGCGTAACATGCCTTCAACTTTGCTTTGGGTTGCAATGCCGGCGTGGTCTAACCCGGGAAACCATGCCGCCTGAAATCCGCTCATACGTTTGTAGCGGATATACAAATCCTGTATGCTATGGTTCAGCACATGTCCCATTGTTAACATGCCGGTTACATTTGGCGGAGGCATTAAAATGGAGTACGGTTTCTTAGTTGGTACATCCGGGAAAGCATAAATGTTTTGTTGCATCCAACGTTCGTACCACGTGGATTCTACTTGCGATGGGTCGTATTGTTTTGCTAATTCTTGCGCCATAACTCTTTAGAAATAATATAAACGAACGGAATGCAAAGATACTGAAATAGGTGTGTTCGGGACTTTTAGGAAGCAGATTTTTCCGCGCTTCCGCGCATTACCGCACCAAACGTCGGTTAAATCAACTCCTTTTCATGCGGGATAGAACCTCCCGGTAAACCATAAGGCAATCGTTTATCACGATAAATGTACGGTTGTAGAATGAGATTCTCTCAGGCGAGATTGCGAACGTATTTGCTGATGGCATGGTGCCTAATGCGATAGCGGATCAGTACTAGAATTCTTTGTAAACAATGTAAAACACCAACCAATTTTTACCGAAGCTTCCGGGTTAAGTAATGGTACCTCAAATGTTTTAGTACCAACGGGAACTGACTTATCGCCTGCCACCCTTACGTGCAAACCTGCCCACGGAGACACATACAAATCTTTAAAGAAATAATAAGAATATCCACCGCCTACACTAAGCAAAGTGTTAGTAAATGCAGATTTAGAATTATCATCTTTGTTTTGAATAGTGGAACTCCAATACACAACGCCGGTGTAGCCCCAAAATCCGGAGTAGTTTTTAGAATATGGGAAGTAATCTAATAACAATGCGTAAGCTTGCAGTGTGTTCTTGGTAAACCCCGAAGGTAAAATAATATCGGGTTTGGTGGCAGAAGCTCCAATAGCTCTGATACGCATGTTGTCATCACCAAAAGCCAGAGCACCAAAGTACCCACCTAAAGAGTACGGTAATAAATCGGCTTCAAGCGAGAGCTTGTAATCTGTAGTTTTACCTTGTGCATTCGTTTTTATACTTACTGAAAGAAGTACTAATACGAACAGAAGACTTTTCATAACATTACCGTACAATTGTAAAGGTTCCATTCTGTGGAGATTCTGCTCCGAATTCCTTAACAAAAATACGATAATGATAAACACCCTGACTTAAAGATATACTGTTTTCATCCAATCCATCCCATTCAATTGTATTAGTGCCTAACCGTGATACTTTTTGAAGAGAACGGACGACTCTTCCTAAGTTATCGAAAATATCAACTTGTACAGGGTAATCCTGTTGTGTACCTCTGTAAATGTATGTGAATGTGGCATTTGATGTAACCGGGTTTGGAGCAATTGAACCTGAAGTAATTTTTATCTCATTTGCTACAGTAAAGGTCCATGAAGTTGTTTGTTCGTTACCAAAAATATCAGCACCTCTAACCTTTAACTCATGAGTGCCAAAACTCAACGTTGGCATAAATGAAAACGCTAATTTGGAGGTTGTTTTTGCAAAAGGCAAAGTTGAGAGTTCTGACGTTGTGTAAAATTTGTACGATGCTTCCAAATCCGGAATCTTACCATCATAACGTTTTGTTTTAAATAAGGATGCCTCGGTAAATGGTAGTTTTACGTTATCATCCATCACTACAACTAACTTTGGTGTAGCAGATACTTCCGTTCCATTCTGTACTTCTGTATTGTCGGCAAAAAGACGGAATGTAGGCTTGACAGTATCATCAGTAACTTTTAGTGATGCCATTGCCAGGTTATTGAAATAGTAAAGTTCACGTATACCTTTTGCGTTATTAACATCGTAACGAACACTTGTAAGTGTAGCTAAGCCTATTGTTGGCATTGTATCGACAATTGAGGCAGTTTGATGCGAATCAAATAATAATGATTTATCATTAATTACTTCGAGTGCAGAACCGTCAATTGGAAAATACAATACTTGGGAAGTAGCGGTTGTTGTTGGAGACCTCAATGATATATCTTGTACTGTTGCCTTTACAACTGTTGTATCACTACGTAATACACTATCCGGTTCAACAGTCATACTAGATGGAATGACAGCCAACTCGGATAGTGCTTCAAGGTTAATATTTATTGACTTTATAATTGGATCAGTTTTATAGGTAGTACGATAAACTTTTATTCGAACTTGTATGTATGGAAATTGTGTTGCATCTATTCCCGATAGATCAATGCTTTCTGCTGAATCTTGTAAAATTATTCTTCGTAGATTAAAAGGGGTTGAACCACCGTAAATATCAACGCGTAACTTAACCTGAGTACTTTTTAAGTTACCAACGATATCAAAATTCTTCCAACGTTTGGCAGGACCAAAAATCTGAGTTTCAATTGATCCACTATCGGGTGATATTCGAACTGAATCTATGATGGCAACAGTATCACCGGCAAACCTTGTAAGTTCTGGTCGAATGGCTTCAAATACAGTATCTAACGCTTGGTTTTTCATTCCAATAAGAATGTAGGACCTTTCTATTCTTTTGTTATTTAAGGAATCTGCAACCCTAGCCCCTAACGGCTTTAACAAGTTAATTACGGAATCAAGCTGATACTTCCGTATATATTCACCATAAACATTTCCACATATTGCAAGAAATACATATTCATTCTCTCGAATGGAATCACGTAAGAAAGCTATTAATGAATCTGAATCTCCATCTGATATTGGTTTTCCATGTTCATACGTATATAGCCATTTGTTAGTCCGTACTATGCTATCATTTCTAGGTAGAGTTCTGATATTCCATCCAACCATATCATTTCTGTCACCGTACGTTTTACCTTGAATAATAATATTAAATGTACGCTCCACTTCTAAAGTGTACTTAGTAAACAACGAATCCCAATAACCAACTCCCACGCCTGATGTAACCTTAAAAGGAATTTGATAGTTTAAGTGTAACTCTTTACCAACGTTACCAGTAACTTCACGAAAATTGGTTGTCTTGACGGCATTCCATCCAACAGCATTACCTTGTTCAATTTGTACTACTTTATCATCAATATCGCTACTTGTATAAAATGGAACTTCAAGCCAAGCGCCAATAATTTTAGTATCTACATTTCTACATCGCACCTTAAACAAATAAGAGTGCCCAACATTCAAAAGAATATCAGGGCTCCATTCAATAAAAGTCTCATAAAGTTTTAACCCATTAGATTTTAAGTCTTCAAAATCAACTCGTGTTATCACTGAACTATCTTGTAAATGAATGATCTCACATTCATACTGGAATTTATTAGAATTAGAAACAGGATTTATTACTCTAAAAATGGGTTGATTGTACTTAACATTCCACCAAGGCATCGGCTCGACTGCTAAGAGTGATGGTGAATACACATAACCATCTATTGTATCTTTAATGATTGTGTATTTATTTAGGACTTGTTCAGGATCAACTTCAAGGTAAAATTTATGTAACCCTGTTAAGTCTAAAACTCTAAACCTGAACCTAACTATTTCATCATTACATATTCCCTGAATTCTAACTACAACCGTATCAATTTGATTTTCAAATTCTCTTATCATACGAACATTAAAACCAGCGGTATCATTTACACCTGCATTATGGATAGTTACAAGTACGTCGGCAGAATCCATTTCACGTGTAACTGTCGTTTCATTGTTAACACCTACAAAAGTTGTTTCAGTACTTTTAACATATGGATATGCTAATGTATCAAACGGTAACCGTGATAATGGATCTCCCAAAAGTGATGTTTGATTGAAAATGTTAACATACTTGATGTCAGACTCTCTATCTGTAATAAACAATCGTTTTGTATTGAACAATAGGTCACCCAATTTCCTTCTTCGAAAACTTACATCAGCCATAGAAAAGAACAAGAGACTATTAAATTCTTCATCAATTGTGGTAAATCCATAACCAGTAGTACCAAAGGCTGCCACAACACCTTTGTCTTTCTCCCGCATGTACAATTCATTTGTGGCTTCTACATTATTCTCGGCAAAACCACCATTTTTACATGAAAACGTGGCAAGTACAGGATATTTACCTTTATTATTTAAAATAGGTGGATCCCACCCACCAACTTGCATAACACTGGGAGCACCATGGCCTAAATAATTTACCCAAGAACACCCTTCATTTATTTTACTGATGATATGGTTTGACATAGAAAAGCCCGAGACAGCATGTGTCAAGTACAAAGCAGCAGTTATTGTATCACCACATAATCTGAATGGATTCGTAATATCGGAAATGTAAGGTGATATCCGATATCTTGCTGTGTTATACATTTGTTCTTCTTCAGAAAGCCCATAACCTCCGGATATAAACAAAAACTTCTTCCACCAATTATCTGGTTTTGTTGTGTCGTATTCAATAATTTTATCAACTATATTTTGAGCTTGAATCGGTGTTTTACAAGGTAATCTACCAATAGTCATTTCTGCCAAATAATCATCTCCATCCAATAGCACAAATTTCCAATCACTGACAGGATTATCAAATGAAGGAATATAATTTTTCATAATAGCCTGTGGTGCAAGTTGTCGTGTATCCCAACTAGCATCTCCAACTAACAACACATATCTAGGTGATGGTTTTCTCCAATTAAAGTAGGCATATTCAAGAAACTTTTTAATTGCTATAGGTTCAGAAAAACCAAAGCCAAACTCATTATAAATATCTTGAACGTCAACTGTAATTGACTTCCAACCTTGTTTACTTCTATATCCTTCAAGTTGTTTTGCTTGAGTTATGAAATCAGTATGTGTAATTATTATGTATTCGTATGTTTTATTAGTATCACGCAATACATTCTTTGGAACAACTTCTATTTCGGCAGTTTCAATGTGCTTATTATCAGTCAGGATGAGGTTAGATTTTCCATCTTGAATTGTAAATGTTACTTGAAAGCTATTTCCCAAAGGATGTTGTACAAAGTTTGAAAAGTTAGCATTCCGTTCACCACTACGTTCTATTAGACTATTAATATCGCCTTTCAGAAATGACGCTACATATACCTGCTGATTGGTAACACCTTCAATTAACGAGCTTTTATGTTGTAGAAGCAAACTCTTTATAGAAGTACTAATAGTACTAATATCATTATACGTAATTATAATAAGGGAACCTGCTGGCAATTGTGATATATAATCAACAGCTTTTGTGTCAGATGCATTACCTTCCCATTTACTTGCTTTGTAAATGTCGAAATCAGGTGCCTGAAGAGTTGCTATAGTTAACTGTGATTCTTTTGTATTGTTAATCACCGAATCATTTATAACCACGGATTGCCAAGAATTACCAGACTGTCCTTTTTGTGCACCTAATCTTATTGTAAAACCAGTAGTAGCCTTCACTTTGTCAAAACGTTGATGTAGAGTATCTACTACATAAACCACGTTGGATGTAAATCCAGGAATTTGAATATTTTTCTGACTGTTAATATCTAATTCCCCAGAATACATTCCCCCAATGGCAATTGGAACTTGGAATCCTTCTACTTCAAAATAATCTACATATTGTGAAGATACATACGTTTTTGTTTGATCGGTAATACTTTGAAATGTTATCTCTGAAGCACCATCAACAATTTCCGTTGGAGAAAATACCTTCTTGAAATCCCGTTCCGATGGACCATCAAACACTTCTTCCTTTTGTAAGATGCTATTGACTAGAAATTGAGGATGTTGATCGGGACTGTAAGTAGCGTCGTTGTTTTTTGTATTGTACCGTAAGGTTATAGAAATAGAGTCATCGAGGGTTGGGCTTAACAATATTGGATACGTAAACTTGTTATACTGATCGGTTGCCTTCCAATACCATTTTTCACCTGGAACATTTTCAGAAACGAGTACAGTGAATTCATCAAAACCGGTGGAATACCCGCCGGAATAATCTGTCTCTTTTTCATAATGTTGTTTTTGGTATAACTTAGTTAATAGAGGTGCTGAAGGTTGAAATGCGAAAGATGAATATCGTAATGAAGCAGTAAGCGTATCGTAATGTAAAAAAAATGATGACTGGTTAGTAAAGTTATTAAACCACGTTGTATCACCTTTTGCCCTGCTCCCAAGAAAGTAAATCTCAGTAGACTCAGATATATTTGAACCTGTATCCTCAATATATAAGGGATATTCTTTACCAAAATGTGTAAGATGCAACCCTTTTACAGGTAGGTTTTTCCATCCGCTATAAATGGATAGCAAGTCTTTCCCTCTTACAACAGCAATTCCATCTTTTGTTGTGGAAAGTTTAACGTAGTCTTTGCTCTGATCTAATGCACTAGCTAAGTTTTTAGACTTCTGTGTTCTTAAATTTGAAAACTCGGTTTTAAACCCGGGGTTAATAACATCTTCAGGTCTTTCTGTTATAACATTTAATGCGTTAGAAATCTCTTGTACAGGAAAGATTACAGTTATCAAGCCACCGTCTGCAATTAAATATTCCTGTGATACAAATGAATTGAAAACTAATGGAATTTCTATGCTGGCAATACAATACCCTCTTTCTATCCCAATTCTCTTTATGGTGGGTTTAAACAGGTTTGTAAAACCTGAACCAAACTTTTCTTCATTTCTTAGGCGTAATTCTTTAACGGTTATACGTAAATCTCCGGTCTCGGGCACGGCCATTCTATATCGCAATACTGGTACACTTAAACTATGTGACCAACAAATCATACCCGTTGGGTTCTGTACTTGCTTTGGTGCTATTGTGCTATCTTTCATGAATTGGAGTGCAACATCAGATACCCTGCTAAAACTTATCTGAAATGTTGATGGAACACTAGCATTCACTGTACCTGTTGAAGCAATCACAATTAACAACCAAACAACCCAATACAACATATTTTTTCGAATTGTAGCCATACTACTAAATAACGTGATGATGATATGTATTGACACAAAGTTATTTGTATAGTTTCAAAATATCAACATTTTGAATCTATGTTTGTGCTATGGCAATCGGCACCAAACAGTATCTACAAAACAGCCACTTCATGCCGGAAAGAACCCTCTGACTTGGAATTAGAATTCGTGATTTTAAAACACAAGTTCCTCTCCCGCAATATGACGAATAATTAGTTAATAGCGTATGGTGCGGTCTTGCGTTAGCAAAAATTAGATATAAAAAAAGCCGCATAATCGTACTCAATTATGCGGCTACGTATTAACTGGGGATTCTTATTTTCCGCCGAGCGTTTCTTTAAAACCAATCTGGATGTTTCTAACAATAGCTTCACTGATTTTCTGCTTCATAGCATCATTATCGGTTAAGTGCTCACTGATAGCTTCTTCCACACGGCGTTTAATAACCTCAGAAGATTCTCCAACAAGTTTGTCAACAAATGTTCTGATATCGCGCTGTTGTTCGTGCATTACATCTAACTGACTGCGACTTGCATCTTCCATTTTCTTAAGCATCTTATCCATACGTTCTTCTTCTTCTGTGTAGAACAACACAAAAGCAAGAAGCGCCAACATGGAGAACTCAAGTAGAATTGCAAAAAGAATCAATGATGGACGTGCAGCAGGAATAAACTTCAAACCGCGGATACCAACTGCAATAATAAGAAGCGCGGCACCACCGTAAGCAAAACCTGTAACGTTGTTAGAATATCGCTCTGTAAAGTGGTGAGCCATGTACAAACGCAAAGCTGCAAAAATCTTGAAGTGATTTGTTTGCCATGCGTGTGCGCTTTTAATATCCTCAATTTCACCTTCTACGAAATCGCTGAAGTGCTCACGGATACGGATATACAAACCATTGTTACGGAATGCAACAACATCGGTGTTTTTATCAAACACATCATCAAAACGAATTATCTGATGAGTTCCAAAACTTTCATGTTGGTCTTCCGGTGTTGTACGTGTCCACACAACTCGGAATAACTCAGCAACGCGTTTTCTGTCTTGCTCGGCATTTTCAGCCAATTTGGAATCAGGCATTGTAAGCATCTCAACAACTTCCTCTGTAAAGCCGGTTTGTAAACGAACTTTAGACTTGTTGTTATGAATTTCGCGTTCAATCTTTAACGAGATGAAACCTATACTTGTTGGTAACATCATAGTAATCAAGATTGCCAATACAAAACCGATATCGAACGACAATACATAAAAACCATAAGGTTCAAGAATAATAGCTTCTTCACCAAGTTTTGGGTGTTTAACCAACCATTCATTGGCACCTTTGGTATAACCATGTGCTTTTTCTTCACGAACCTTGCTCGTAAAGTCAAAAATCAAGTCAGGCTTGATATACTCTCGTTTAACATCATCACTAGCGTGTTTTTCACCTTCCGGCGAAGCTACTGCCTTAACCCCCTGAAAGCTAGTTAAAACAACGCCACCTTCAGGTTTAAATTGTGATTCAACGAATCCCTGTACGATCTTTACTGCTACGAACTGTTGGAACAAAAACGTGGCTACAGCCAAAATTGCGATAAACACAATATAGTGGATAAATTTGGTGCTGTATAACGTTGATTCCGATTGTTCGGACTGATATGCTGTTGACATTACGTCAAACCCCCGGATAGTGGATAAATAAGTTACTATGAGTACGAATATTGCGCCTTATTAGCGGCGGGCAAATATACAACAAAGAATGAGATTCCAAATACCTCCGTAATAAATGTTTTAAATACTTTTTTGACTTACCTTCATAGAACAATATTTCTTTAGGAACTATACTTGTAAGCTACATATAAGTATTGGGTTTCGTATTTTTGTGCCATGAGAAACAAAACACTCATAGCTACTCAATCTCTCGGCTCCGTTGGAACAATCCGCGGCGGCTCGTTTATTACATTCCATTCTCAGCGGAATGCTCTGTTGTTACAACTAATATTAACCAATTGCCTACCGGCATAAGTAGTGTTTTTGCTAACGCAGACCGCACCGTAAGTCATTGAACTATATACCCTTTTACTTGCGGGACAATTTTCTCCTAATTTTCAAATTAACTTTAATAGCCGATATACTTCAGTACGGCAACGTAAAAACTCTAACAGGAATAATATATGAATACTTCAATCATTAAAACTCATTCTTTGGTGACAGCAGATAACGTCTTAACTGAATTACGGAAGCACATGCTTATAGATGGTTTTGACTTTATTCTGGATTTAGACCAAAGCGGGAATGGATATTTCCACGATGCAGTAACGGGTAAAAAGTTTTTAGACTTTTTTACTTGCTTTGCTTCTATTCCCTTTAGCTTAAATCATCCCAAACTTAATAACGAAGATTACATCCAATATATTGGAAAGGTAGCCCTTCACAAACCATCCAACTCCGATTTGTACACCAGTGTAATGGCAGACTTTGTAAAAACATTTTTTGATATTGCAGTACCTAAACACTTCAAGTATAGCTTTTATGTTGAAGGTGGAGCTTTAGCAAATGAAAACGCTCTTAAAGTAGCTTTCGACTGGAAGGTTAAAAGAAACTTCAGAAAAGGATACGTTCATGAAAAAGGGCTAAAGGTACTTCACTTCAAAGAAGCGTTTCATGGGCGTTCGGGCTACACAATGTCATTAACAAACACCGACCCTAACAAGGTTGCCTTATATCCAAAGTTTGAATGGCCAAGAGTTACAAACCCAAAGCTAACATTCCCATTAACCGATGAATCACTACAAAACACCATTGCCCAGGAAAAATTAGCAATTGCACAAATCCATACTGCAATTGCAGAAAACAAAGATGATATTGCAGCAATGATAATCGAACCAATTCAGGGTGAGGGTGGCGACAATCACTTCCGTCCTGAATTTTTGCAACAGCTAAGAACCATCTGCGATGAAAACGAAATCTTGTTGATATTTGATGAGGTACAAACAGGAGTGGGTATAACCGGTTCTTGGTGGGCTCATGAACAATTAGGAGTAACACCTGACATTATGAGCTTTGGTAAAAAAATGCAAGTGTGTGGGATTGTAGTAAGCGATAGAATTGATAATGAGCCTGAAAATGTTTTCCATAAATCAAGTAGAATTAACTCTACATGGGGTGGAAATCTGGTTGATATGGCTCGCGCAACCAAGTATTTACAAGTGTTACAAGAAGATAATCTTGTACACAATGCCAGAGTTCAGGGCGAGTATCTTAAAACTAAGATGCTGGAGGTTGCAAACCGTAACGAATCGGTATCTAATGTTCGAGGCATGGGACTCTATGCAGCATTTGATTTACCAACACCCGAAAAAGCAGGCGCGTTCTTACATAAAGCGTACGACAATGGTTTACTGATTTTAAGAACAGGTTCTCATGGTATTAGATTCCGTCCGCCTTTGGATATAACAACGGAACATATTGATGAGGGTGTTTCCATTATTGAAAAGACTTTACTTGAGATATAATTTTTCCAGGGGACTTCAAGTCCCCCTTTTTTTATTCCAGCGCGAGGTTTCTTCCGGCAAGTTGTGGGTGTTTTATGAATAAGTTTGGTTGCCGTCTGCGATAGCAAATTACACTACTATCCCCATATTCAATAAAGTATCTGCAGCTTCTTCGGCTATGTAAAATGAACCGACAATCAATACCGGTTGGTTGGACTGCACTGCAATTACAACTGCATCATGAATCCTGATTGCATCAATTGAATTAATATTAAGCGAGCGTGCTATATCGTAGATTGCTTGCGATGGTAAAGCCCGAGGATTGTTTGCAGTACCTACAAACATTGTGTTACAAATTGGTGCCAATATTGATAACATCTCACGGTAATTTTTGTCTTCCATTACTCCAAAAACAATGTTCCATTTTTGTTCGGGGTATGCAGCCTGAAGTGTGTTTGTTAACATTGTAAGGCACGCTACATTGTGGCCAACATCCATAACAATTGGTGGATTACTTTTTACAAGTTGAATCCTGCCTTGTAGTCCGCTATTCTGGCGTACTTTAATTATACCATCAGTTATATCGGTTTTAGAAACAGGTAATATGGACTGGAGTTGTTTTGTGGCTTCAACAACCATGGCAATATTCCTTACTTGATGTTCACCAACAAGGGGTGAATCTACCGAAAAGTAAGTATCATCTTTAAACGTGAGTTGACAGTTCATTGATAAATTGGACGTAAAATTGAACCGTACATTACTCAGAATATCTTCCAGAAACACAACAGGACTTTGTTGAATATCTGCTGCATGTTGAAAAACAGTTCTCAATTCGATTCGAGGTTCACCAATGATAACCGGTATATTAGGTTTAATAATACCTGCCTTTTTAAATGCAATTTCACGTAAAGAAGTTCATAAGAATTCTTGATGATCTACATCAATTAAAGTTATTATGAATAGAAA
>JAIBAE010000008.1 GCA_019695345.1 Bacteroidota bacterium
TTGGCTTTTGGAATACCATACCTATTCTGCGGCGAACTGCTACGGCATCCATCGTCATCACGTTTTCGCCATCCAGCAAGATATCGCCTGTTACTTCGGCACCGGGTACTATATCGTGCATTCTGTTTAACGCACGTAATAGTGTGGATTTACCACAACCCGAAGGACCAATAATAGCAGTGGCACGCCCATCGTTAAACGTCATGGATATGTTACGAATTGCCTTGTTACCGCTAAACGATACACCAAGGTCTCGTACCGACAAACGCTCGATGTTGTTTGCCGTATCCGGATGGTTGTGTTCCGGTTGTTGTGCCGACGTTTCAGGTTGTTCCGCCATAGGTGCTGTTACAGTTTCTACAGTGTCCATAAAATTATCTGTCTCTTGTTTGCAATATCGTGAAGAATTTTGAAACTGTCTGTACATTATCGTATTCTTCTTTTGCCGCCCGGAAATTGCTATTTGGCCGGAGCGGACAGGGTTGCCGCGCTGAACATGTGAACTACCGTGAGGGTACCCACAAACTTTCTGAATTCCTAATGCTGAATATTAAATTTTCCGCCACCTGTTACAGCACGCACTACCACACTTAGAATAAACACCAATACAATAAGTACTGCCGCGCCTGCCCATGCTTGTGCATGCCAATCGTCGTATGGTGCTTTTGCATACGTATATATTTGTAACGGCAGTGCCGCAATAGGTTCGTTAAATCCTTTGTGCATAAACTGATTGCCAAACGCAGTAAAGATTAGCGGTGCTGTTTCGCCAGCGGCACGGGCAATAGAAAGCATAACACCTGTTACAATTCCTTTGCCTGCTGTACTTAAAACAACACGTAATATCACTACCCATTTTGGCGCACCAAGTGCCAAGCCGGCTTCGCGGTAGGTTACCGGAACAAGCTTTAAAAGTTCTTCGGTTGTTTTTGTGATAACGGGAATCATTAAAATGGCCAGTGCAATTGCGCCTGCGTATGCAGAAAAGTGTCCGGCAGGTTTTACTACAACGGTATAAGCAAAAATCCCAACAATAATAGATGGCAAACCACTCATAACTTCGGTTAAGAAGCGGATAATATTTGCTATGCGGTTAGAGCCGTACTCTGCAAGATATACGCCGGCTAATACACCAAACGGCACACCAATAAGCGATGACATTCCCACTAAAGCACATGTACCAATTAATGCGTTCTTCATTCCGCCACCAAGTTCGCCAACGGGTTTGGGAAGTTCTGTAAAGAAGTTCCAGTTGATTGCGCTTAAACCTTCGCGTATGGTGTAAAACATAATTGCACCAAGCGGTATAAGTGCAAGTAACACGCAAACACCACACAAACCAAGCATAACATAGTTTGTAATCTTCCTACGCGAAATTGATGTTTTGGAAATGGTGATTTTTCTGTGTGTTGAGTGCTGTATGCTGTTGCTCATAATCTTCCTCCGGCAAAACGTTTACGGGTAACACTCCATACTAACAAGCGTGCAAGCATATTTACAATAAAGGTAGTTATTAACAACACCAATCCAATTTCTATAAGTGCGCTGTTGTGCATTGCGCTGGTTGCTTCGTTTAGCTCGTTGGCAATTACCGAAGCCATGCTATATGATGATTGCAAAACACTTGCGTTAATGTGGGGATCGTTACCAATTACCATTGTAACAGCCATTGTTTCGCCAAGTGCGCGACCTAATCCTAAAATTACCGCACCAAGAATTCCCCAGCGAGCGTTGGAAACTACAATCTTAATTGCTTCCCACTTGGTAGAGCCAAGTGCCAACGCTGCTTCGCGTTGAGACATCGGGATAGCCAACATAACATCGCGAGAGATAGAGGTAATGATAGGTAAAATCATAATGGCCAGAATAACAGCCGAAGATAAAATACTTGGTCCGTAGAAAAATGGAACGGTATCACCGTATGCATCGCCGTAATGGTTTTGCAAATACCCGCCAATAATATTGGAAAGCATAGGCACCATAACAATAATGCCCCACAATCCGTACACAATACTTGGGATAGCAGCTAATGTTTCTACTAAAAACGAAAGAACTGTACGTAAGCGCGTACCGGCAATTTCTACTAAAAATACAGCTATACCCAAACTAAGCGGCAGAGCTAACAGTAATCCCAGCACCGAGGACATAATAGTTCCGTAAATAAACGGGGCAGCACCAAACTGCTCGTTTACGGGGTCCCAAACCGAGGAAGTAATAAACCCTAACCCAAATTTAGAAATGGTTAGGTTAGAATTGACAATCAATTGCAGAATCAAACCGGCAATCACAGCCATAATCAGTATGCCGGAAAAAGCACACACGATATAAAAAATACGGTCGCCAATTCTGCTCTTAGCCGAGCCGATAAGCGAGCGTATTACAGTTGTTCGTTCGTTCTGCGATGTCCCAGAAATCGCTTGTGGAGTGTCCATAACGCCACAAAGATACGGAAAGAATCCAACGTACTGAATCAATCTCACCGAATGTTACGATTTAATGATGTGACTGTTTGTTACATAGATTTAAGGTGGTTCCCGCCTCTGCCGCAGCGCGCCTTCTGCGCCGTCACACGGGCGGGGCAAAGCAGGTGTGCGGCGCGGTATGTTTATAGTTTAATAATTGGAATTAATCTTGATTTTTTAGATATATAAACCCTGATTATATATATTCCTTTGGGTATTTCTTCACAATTCCAACGTAATATTCCTGAGAATGGCTGAGTTTGCTCGAAACTAATTTTCGGTTCAGTTACTGTGTTGCCTAATACATCATATATCTGAAACTTAATATCTTTAATGGAAAATCCGTTTTCCCAATAAATTTGTGTTGAGATTTGATTTGTGGTTGGAATAGGATATGGCGGGGAGTTCCACAAATACTCAGTTTCTTCTATTTGATTTTCTACTGAAGTTGGAAATTGTATTTTTTTCAATCTTGCTAAGTTTACAGAACTATTTAGATAGTTCTTGCTTGTAATTGTTGTAAGCATAATACCGATTGTATCATTAACTGATATTGTGCCAACAATAACATCCGTGTTTTCTTCATTAGGAACATTTTGAGATGGTATCCATTGTTCAAACAGTTGTGATGATAGTATGGAATCCCACTCAACTTCTTTATTATAAATTTTACTGGTTGTATAAAGTGTTTGATATAACGAAGTAACATAAAGTGTGGAATCTATTGAAAACATTCCTCCTTTGTTTGTATTGTAACGGGTTGAATTTTGAATGGTATCAAAAGTATTGGTTGTGATATTAAACCGCAACAATGATTGAGAACCAAGTAAATACACAATATTCTCATTACTAATGCAGCTGTTTGAATTTACAGAATTTACGATATAGTATTTGTTACCTAACTTTAAGGTGAGACGAGGAACAGGAACAGTTGTAGGGATACTATCCCAAGTTAATCCTTTGTCTTTAGAGCGCAACATAAAACACGAGAATTGATATGCATCCAGTCCAGATAAACTATCTGATACTGTTGGACCGGATGTATTCATACATAATGCGTATAAATCACCATTTTTTATTTTTGTTAAATGTAACACGGTATTAGCTTTAACGATACTTGAGTCTATAAATCGAAAAGAACTATCAAACCTTAATATGTAGTTATAAGGTAGTAGCTTGTCACCTGAAGTAGTTCTGTTTCTTTTAACGCCTGCAATTACATACTCACCACCTATATCCATTGCTTGTTTGTATTGCCAGGAAAAAATTGGCAAAGAAAGGATAGTTGTATCCAACGTGTGATATAATTCCATGTTGTAGTTGGGTGTAAATGTTTCACCAAAATCATGTGTTACAAGCACATTGCTATCTTGGGAATTAAGCGTAGTATATATTATAAAACCATTACCTTTTGTATCAAAATGAGTAGCACTATATTGATGATTAACTGTCTGTGGGTAACCATTATATTTTTGAGGTAACCAAGTCACGCCACCATTTGTTGTGTGATATATGGATCTTGCATTGTCGCCCAAAACATAGATAATATTTCCATTCGGGCAATGTACATATTCCAATGTTGTAGAATTATACAAAAAGTAAGAGATGGTATTCCACTTTTTGCCACCATTTGTTGAACGAGTAATTAGTTTATTAGTACCTACGGCAACCAGTATTGTATCGTGTAATTTAATTAAACCGGTAAATTCCTGTGCCCTTTTGAAATTTTGAGTTTTGTATGATATTGTTCTATCAGGAATAGTATCGTCAATAGTGAGGTGTTCCTGTTTGGTGAAAGATATTCTTTGGCAATCTGTTGAAAATCCATTGAGATATTTTACTCTTAACTCTCGTGCTCCAACTATATACATCGTACTGTCATCAAAAGTATATGCGCTATGATCTCCGGTTCCAGACATTGATGTGAATGCTTTCCAAGTGTTCCCGTTATCAGCCGTGTATCCGTATTGATATGGTACACTTTCACCTGCTTGATTTTGATAAATTATTAGAAAAACTTCATTGTTGCTCTTCCGCATTCTTGTTAGGTGTGTACAATTAAAGCAAGAAGGATTTACCATATTTATCACATCAGTTTTTGTTAGCATTCCTGTTGACAGGGAATATCTAAGAACATAACGTTTATCAGCCAAACAATAAATCATTCCTTTGTGCACCACCATTTCAGTATATGTGACTGAGCCATCTAAATTGATTACGGATTTGTTCAGTATTTTACCCGATAAATCTGCTTTAAGAATTTCTTTATCGGTTAGTATGTATATTGAATCATTGTAAATATCTGCATCAATTGAATTAGAGAGTGGAATAAATTTCCAATCATTTGCATTGTTGTGTGATATGAATAACGCATGGTTACTGATTCCATAGTACGTACCATTCAATGATATTATTTTCTTAATATTATGTTTATCACCTATTGTTTTCTGTGACCAAGTAGAACCGTCATCTGTTGTGTATGTTATTATACCATAGTTCCCATAACATAGAACCGACACTCCATTTGTTACTATACCTGCATAATCAGTATTTAATCTCTCAATTGTAAACGGAACCTTTTGTGCATTAACGTTAATGATTCCTAAAACAACTATAATAAAACTATAAATTAGTAACTTCACCATAGGTATATCTCTTACACTTTAGAAAAACTAAAATTTAATATAAAGGGTATTCATAATATTCATATTTACAAATACCCTTTAAATTCAAAAAAATTATAAAAAACTAACCAAAGTAAGATTAAAAAGTACACTCTTCTTCTTGATAGCAATCTTGCCAAGGCTCGTTATTCACATTGTAGTGCATCGTTGCGGGGTCAAAAAATTGTGGCCAAGGTATTTTAGCAGTATTTGGACATGCTGTTCCTCTTGCTGTCTTTATTATTTGCCATGGTTGGCACTTAATTACTTGTCCTGTTGCTTGATCATAACATACTTTGTACCAGGTGCCACAAAATCGCTCACCGCAAGGAACTCTCCAAGAGTAAAAATGCCACTCTCCATTAATAAAATTCATATTGTAATACCATTGCCAACAACTTGGCATCTCAATAAGTAGCGACATTTGTAAAGAACAATCTCCACCGCATGGTTGCACTGTACATAAGTTCTTATAATCTGCTATTAAAGCGAGTCTAACATCCTCTAGGTCTACGGGTGGACAACCATTTTGATCAATATTTAATACCGTAACAGTTGCCGGATTAGCTCCGGTTGGGCTGCAGGTATAGCATATTGAGACATTATATGTACAACCATTAATTACCAGAGGTCGAACTGCATAATTCCAGCCTGGAGGGCATTGTGCATATACATTCTGATAAAATTGAAAACACGTAAAAATTAATACGAATGCTATAGATAGATTAAAAAAATTCTGTCTCATCGAATTACCTTCTGATAGTTTGTTAAATTTGGTAGGAATACTATTTATAAGCGGCTTATCTCTACCATCATCACATGACCCACTCATGCGGGAGCGAGAAAAAAAACTTGTATTTTTACCATAACCCTCCGTCATTGTTCAACATACAGTTCATAAGGTGTACCGCGTTGGTGCTTAGTGGTGCGTAATGCGGTACGCCTGCTGTGTGTTAGCCACATGTGCAAAATACTTTGCATAGTTTCAATTGCTACAGGTATTTTACAAGTATATTACAGGTATTTTACAGGTACACTGATTCTATTCGGTGTTAATAGCTACAAGATATTTATACAAATGCTCTTTTCCAGTGATACCAAGTTTGCGTTTAATATTTCTGCAATGTGTTTCTGCCGTACTTTGTGCTATATTTAAGAATTCAGCCGTTTCTTTTAAGGTAGAGTACATACGCAGTACTGCACAAAATCTACATTCGCATTTGGTTAACGTGGGTATTTTGATTGTATAGACGTGTTCGAATTGAAGAATTTCTTTGGAATGAATCTGTATATTTTGTTGCAAGTTCAGGTGCATGGGGATATACCTTTATAGTAATAAAGTTAGATGAAGTACATTTCTACATTCGGTTATTGGCAAATTTAGAGCGTGATGCGTGATGCGTGATGCGTGATGCGTGATGCGCAAGCATATTTATGCTTACATTACTACATACTATGAGATTGGGCCTATTCAAAATACTAAGTCCTTTTATGGGAACAGTAATAATATCAAGTACTATTATGCAAGTGCTACCGTAGTTTACAAAAATCGCTTCGGGGTAAACGATTTTAGTCCGTGTGCAATATACAACCAATTCCAACAACAAATATCATAACATATAGCAACCCTTCTGCGCCGTCACACGGGCGGAGCCAACCGTACTACGCCGCACAAGTATATTCACGGTAAAGGCAATGCGATATACAAGGTTCTGCTCCGCAACATGTTGGATGTTTGTTGCCGAACGTTTGGCGCGGTCGGGCGATAGCAAAGCAACCTGGCTAAAACTTTCCCAACTGCCAACGCAAGCCCCACGCGGCAAATTCGTACATTTGCATACGGATTAATTGTTTCACCAACTTGAAGTAGAACGCGGCATGTCGTCTTATCCTTTTCACGAGATAGAAAAAAAATGGCAACAGTATTGGGATGAACACCACACCTTTGCCACACCCGATGATTTTTCCAAACCTAAATACTATGTGTTGGATATGTTTCCGTATCCAAGTGGTGCAGGATTACATATTGGTCACCCCGAGGGTTACACTGCAACCGATATTATTGCACGCTACAAACGTATGAAAGGGTTTAACGTGTTACACCCAATGGGGTGGGATGCGTTTGGCTTGCCAACAGAGCGGTATTCTATGACAACAGGAATTCACCCGGCAACAGCCACAGCCGCTAACGTGATGAATTTTACACGCCAGCTAAAAATGTTAGGGTTTGGGTATGATTGGTCGCGTCAGGTAAACACAACCTATCCGCAGTACTACAAGTGGACTCAGTGGATGTTTTTATTGTTGTATAATTCATGGTACGACGAAAAAGAGCAACGCGCCCGCTATATTGACGAACTGTCTATTCCGGCAGATGTATCCGACGTAGAGGCGTATAAAGATGAGCACCGTTTAGCGTTTATAGCAATGATTCCTGTTAACTGGTGCGAGGAATTAGGAACTGTGTTGGCTAACGAAGAAGTAGATGAATGGAAAGAAAAAGGATATAGCGTAGAACGCCGCCCTATGCGCCAATGGATGTTACGCATTACCAAATACGCCCAACGTTTATTAGATGATTTAGAGTTAGTGGATTGGGTTGCAAGTACAAAAGAAATGCAAAAGAACTGGATTGGTAAAAGCGAAGGTGCGGAAGTTCAGTTTCCGATTTTGGGTACAGAAGATACTGTTCGTGTGTTTACCACACGTCCGGACACCATTTTTGGAGCTACCTATTTAGTATTGGCTCCGGAGCATCCATTTGTAAAGGATATTGTTACGGCAGAGTTTGCCGATGCTGTTAAAGAATACCAGGACAAAGCCGCAGTAAAAAGTGATTTGGAACGTACTGAATTAGCAAAAGAAAAAACAGGCGTGTTTACCGGAGGGTTTGCGTTAAACCCGGCAACGGGTGAACCTATCCCCGTGTGGATTGCAGATTATGTGTTGGCACATTACGGCACAGGTGCAATTATGGCTGTACCTGCACACGATGAGCGCGACCATGAATTTGCACGACAGTTTAACTTACCGATTACCGAAGTAATTGAATCGCCACATGATGTCTATGAACAAGCATTTACCGGCAAGGATTCTCCTTGCGTGAACTCAAGCAATGCCGAGGTTTCGATTGATGGATTAGCATATAACGAAGCATTTAAAACAATCGTAGGTTGGTTAAAAGAAAAAGGAATAGGGCATAGAACCATAAACTATAAACTGCGCGACTGGCTGTTTGCACGCCAACGTTATTGGGGCGAGCCAATTCCTATTATGTTTTTTGAAGACGGAACAAAACGTGCGTTGGATATTGATGAATTACCATTAGAGTTACCCGAAGTAGAAGACTTTAAACCGGCAGGCACCGGCGAAAGTGCTTTGGCAACTGTTGAAGCATGGGTAAACTTTATAGATAAAAAAACAGGTAAACGTGCACGCATGGAAACCAATACTATGCCGCAATGGGCTGGCAGTTGTTGGTATTATCTGCGGTTTTTAGACCCACATAACGATGCTGCCTTTTGCGACCCCGCTAAAGAAAAATACTGGATGGGAACAAACGCAGATAGCGGTGGTGTAGATTTGTATGTGGGCGGTACGGAACATGCGGTTCTGCACTTGTTATATGCACGCTTCTGGCATAAAGTACTATTTGATTATGGCTATGTATCAACAAAAGAGCCATTTACAAAGTTGTTCCACCAAGGAATGATACTTGGTGAAGACGGAAGAAAGATGTCGAAGTCATTAGGGAACGTTATTAACCCCGATGACGTAGTACAAGATTATGGTGCAGATGCATTGCGGTTGTATGAAATGTTTTTAGGACCGCTGGAGGCAACAAAACCTTGGTCTGGCAAAGGTATTGAAGGCGTTAGCCGTTTCCTTAACCGTGCATGGCGTTTGGTTATGACGGAACACAAAACTTTATCGCCCGATGTAGTGGATATTCCGTTAACGCCCGAGCAAAACAGAACATTACATCAAACCATTAAAAAAGTAGGCGAGGATATTGAGACGATGAGTTTCAATACGTCGGTTGCGCAGATGATGATGTTTGTAAACGAGTTCACCGCAGCAGAGAAAAAACCACGCGAAGCAATGGAAAAATTCGTGTTGTGTCTGGCTCCGTTTGCGCCACACATTGCAGAAGAGTTATGGCAAGTGTTGGGGCATACAACATCCGTTGCATTAGCAAGTTTCCCTGAGTACGATGAAAACGCGCTTGTACAAAACGAGGTAGAGATTATTCTGCAAGTGAATAGCAAGATTAGAGCAAAAGCAATGGTAGGCGTAACAGCATCCGAGGGCGAGATGGAAGCTATTGCTTTGGCAAATCCCGAAATACAAAAACATATTGATGGAAAATCCATCAAGAAGAAAATAATTGTTCAAGGGAAGTTAGTGAACTTTATTGTTGGGTAAGATTATTTACCGTTGCAACACATTATTTCTTTCAACAAGATTATTTCACGCAAGGTTCGCTAAGGGCTAAGACATCGGGCGCAAGGATATATACATGCACTTTGCGAACGTATTGACTTACTCGTTGCGACCTTTGCGAGAACTTACTCATACTAACTTGCTATGAATGAGAATGAAATTTCGAAAGTAATCTTTGACTTCTCACTAAAAATACACCGAACTCTTGGTCCGGGACTTCTTGAGAGTGCCTATGAATCCTGTTTGTATTATGAATTACATAAAGCAGGATTTACTGTTTCCCAACAAAAGCCATTGCCATTAGTATATGAAGATGTTATGCTTGAAGCGGGATACAGAGTTGATTTATTAGTTGAGAACTCTGTGATTATAGAAGTTAAATCTGTAGATAAACTTGCTCCTGTTCACTTTGCACAAGTTCTTACATATTTAAAATTTTCAAACTGCAAGTTGGGAATTCTCGTGAATTTTAATGAATTTCTATTGAAAGATGGATTTAAACGTGTAGTGAATAAACTTTAGATATGAAGTACAATAATTGAGTATGCGCCGGATAAACGGTTGGCTCGCACCGGGTTGGCGCGCTGTATGGGTTGCTTCGGCAATGACGGGAACCACCATTTTTGCCAATAACAATATGTTTATGCTATACACGTTGGAATTTATCAACTAATAATACAGTGGTTGGTATTAAGTGCGGGGAGTTTTCTATATTTGCCCACGCATTTGTTATAACCAGTATACTCACACGGAGTTACTATGAAATTCCTGATAGAACAAGACGACAACGTTGTTGTCTTTACGCTGAAAGAAAATCGTTTAGATTCACTTGTTGCACCCGATGTAAAAGCAGAATTACTTATTGTTTGCCAGCCAAACATCGAAGCACTGATAATAGATTTATCCAAAGTGGATTATGCTGACAGCACCGGGCTAAGTTGTTTACTATTGGCACACCGCCAATTAAAAGAACACGATGCACCAGTTGTACTTGTTGGTGTACGCGAAACCGTCCGCAACTTATTACGCATCTCGCAAATGGAATGGCTATTTGAGTTCTACGAAACCGTAGAGCAAGCCTTTGCCGATATGCAAACCGAGGGCGGCAACGGCGCATAACACAAACGCATTACAAACGCAACACGCAACGCCGCAATCTTTAACCGGGTTCGGCGTTTTTTATTTGGTAGTTGTTTATGGGCTACCGCCCAAGCGGCACCAAAACGTATTGCAGTACAACAACTTCATTCTGCCGGAAAGAACATTGGCGTACAGCCAAACACACATCGTATAGTAGTGTGCTAAGAAGAAATCATTTTTGGATAAACCATAACTTAGCAGGATATTCGTACTATATGTTGATGTTCACAATAATAACAAAGGAAAACAATGAGTACCAACATTGATGAAATCATGAAAAACTCTTTTGCCGTAGATTCATCGGCAGATGCACAACGTGCTTTTATGCAACGTATTTATGCCTGGATGGTTGGCGGGTTACTATTAACGGCAGCGTTTGCGTGGCTAACAATAAGTGTAGGAGCAATCACCGAAATAGTATTTAACATCCGTTGGATATTAATGCTTGCCGAATTTGGATTAGTATTCTATTTATCGGCACGGATTGAAAAGATGGCTGTTTCTACTGCCCAGATTATGTTTATGGTGTACTCGGCACTAAATGGATTAACCCTTAGCATAATATTCTTTGCATACACTCTCGAATCAATCAGCACGGTGTTCTTAATTACTGCCGCAACATTTGGCGCGACATCATTGTTTGGTTATGTTACCAAACGCGATTTAAGCAGTGTTGGCAGTTTTATGTTTATGGGATTGATTGGTATTATCATTGCATCAATTGTAAACATCTGGTTACAAAGTTCAGCACTGTATTTTGCTGTATCGGTAATTGGTGTTTTAGTATTTGTTGGTTTAACAGCATGGGATACACAAAAATTCAAATCAATGTACGAAGTTGAATTACAAAACCCCGAAGCAGCTGCAAAAATTTCAATACTGGGTGCATTAAACTTATATCTGGACTTTATTAATATGTTCATATTTATTCTCCGTCTGTTAGGTAACCGCAGATAATCAACTTGTTATTGGATAAACGCAACCTTTATGTCAGCATCGTACAAATTTGCATTGGAAGCACAAAAACACCTTGGTAGCGGAAACGCTGCCGAGGCAGTACGTATGTTGGAAGAAGGTTTGCAAACATACCCCGAGTATGCAACGGCATATACCTTACTTGCCCGTGCGTACATGAACATTAACGATAACACAGCAGCAATGCAATCGGTTGAACGCGGGTTAAAGTATGTTCCGGCCAATAAGGCATTGGTTACGTTGCAAGGTCACATAGAATCGCTGATAGCTGTACAAGCATCAACTACGTTAACCGAAACACGTACAGATACGCCGTCGGTAACCACAACTCCTACGCACGAAAAAGTATTTGTAGCAACGGAGCAATCTACAGCACCATCGGCGTTTGTTATTACAAACACAACCGAAACACATACCATAACCGATACAATACAAAGCGATGGTTTTAGCAATGTAGAAGATGATTCGGAAAACTGGCTCACCGCCGCCGAACTAACCGAAGATGTTGTTGAAGATTCAATTGCAGAGCAACTTGAAGAAGAACAACGAACCGAACATGAACTCAATCATAATCCGGAAGTTCTGCAAAGCGATGTACTATCGAACGTGGAAGATGATACCGACGATTGGTTAACCACAACCGAGTTAACCGAAGACGTTGTTGAAGAACAAATTATAGAGCAACTTGCCCAAGAAGAACGAACTGAGATTGCATTAAACAACAATCCCGAAATTATACAAAGCGATATTCTCTCGAACATAGAAGACGACTCAGGCGATTGGCAAACAGTAACAGAATTTGCCGAGGATGTTGTTGAAGATAAAATTGTAGAACAACTTGCCCAAGAAGAACGCACAGAAACATCACTTACCAGCAATCCCGAGGTTTTGCAAAGCGATATTCTTTCTATTACAGAAGACGACACCGAAGATTGGCAAACCGTTGCAGAGTTAGCAGAAGATGAAGCAATAACACGACTGCTATCGGAAGTACCTGCCGATACAGGTGTAATACTTCCAGCTCAAATAACCGAACAAGAACACTCTGAACAACACGACACACAAAAACCATTAACCGATTCCCTACTGGAAAAAATTACGGTAGTCGGCTCGGAAATACGCGTAGATGATTCGGTAAAAGAAATCATCACTGCGCAACATCATGTCCCATACTTACGGTTAATAGAAACTGCCAAAGTAGAAGGACACACCGGGCGTACATTACGTAGCCATAATTTGCGGTTAATCCCCGGTTTAGAATACACGCCCTTACGTATAGAAAGTTCGCGCAAACAACAACGGCATAAAACTAATGTACCCGAGCCGCCGCCATTTCCGGCAATACGTGGCTCGCGAATGCAGCAACACATGATGCCTTCGTTCACATTTAGTCCGCCACCGTTACCCGATTTAGAATCATCCCTGCGGAACCGACTTGGCGCAATACCAAACGCCGAGCAACAAGAAGCATCGCGCAAGCTAAGTCCGTTAGAAGAATTAGCCGCACGCTTAGAGCGCGCACGCATACCCGCTGTTGCCGAGATAGACGAAACGCCACAACCAATACCGCCACCAACTACAACCAAAAACAAAACCGAAGGCATTGTTGTAAGCGAAACCATGGCACTCATCTACGAAAAACAAGGCGCGTTAGACCAAGCAGTTTACGCCTACACACAACTCATTGCCGAGAAACCCGAAAAAGCAGAACACTTCCGCCAAAAGATAGAAGAGATTCAATTACGAATGGAAGTATAATTCTGCTATCGCCTGACCGCACCAACACTCAATCCTACAACACCCTCACCATGCGGAAGAAAACGTCTCTGTACAAAACAACGGTTATCGTGAAATATGTAAAGACGTGATTTGTTATTACACAGGTATGATTTAGAAATGATTAATTCTGTCTTACCATTTTTGTCGTAGCGACGCGATACCTCGCGTCGTAACAGGCAAAAGGAATAATTCTTAGAGATTCGACAAGGAATTAGCAGTCTTAGAAACTGTTTAAGAATTATTTAGAAACTGTCACACCCGAGAAATCGGGTGTCCATTTCACGAGATTAGAGATATGTGGATTCCCGATAAACGTTTACTCAGCGTTTTCGGGAATGACGATCTTTGCTTTACATCATCCGATTTAAAACTTAAACAGTTTCTTAATTCATATTAGTATTGCCCTTATTGATAATCAGATTTGTGCAAACACATAATAAGTTGATCCCAATATGTACTGTTATGTTTAAAGGCATGGTGCAGGTAACTGTATTGCGTAAAGCCCAACCGTTTATACAATTCTATTGCATTGTTATTATCATGAACAACACCAAGTTCAATAATCTCGATAGATTCATTGCTAAAGGCGTGTTGTATTGTTTGCCGAAGTAGCGTAGTTCCTATACCGTTACCTTTATATTCTTTACGTACGTACATATTGCTGATTGTGCCACGGTGCTGTTTCTTTATTCTTGTTTCGTGTATAAAACCGCACATGCCAATTAGTGTATCGTTATCAAACGCTCCATACAGAAAGCTATCGGTAGTGTTACGTTCTAAGTACGTATCAAACTTTAGTGTTGGTGCTGCTATTTCTTCTTGATACAATACACCAAAGTTATCGGGGTATTGTTGCAAACACTCAAGGCGTAGTATTCTGTACTGTGCCTTATCGTTATTGGTAAGCAGACGGTATGTAATGTCTGTATTCATGTTTTTGCTCTTTTACAAAGTTGCATTACATCTATCAACGATAAACGTTTGGTAGCGTTGTGCATGTTCTGCTCCGCACACTACGGTTGTTGTGCGCACACCACACGGCGCGGATTGCGTTAGCAAAACTTGTGTGCTATTCTGTTATCGCAAATAAATACGATGTTACAGTAGTTGAACTTTGCAGTACAAACGCGTACACACCTTTTGGCAAACCAAGATGATGCAGTTGTAGTTGTGTTGTGTTAGGTTGCAACATAGCACTGTAAACACTGTTGCCGTTAATAGAGTACATTGTAACACGGGTTGCAGTAAATATAGTTGTATGGATGTGCAACGTGCCATTGTTATACCAAACAACATTTGAGTTGTGTTGTGTGTTGTTATCGGTTACATCGGTAGTTGGTGAGTTTTGAATTGCACCCGCCACCGGATTACCATCGCGGAAATCATTCTTAAAATCACGGAAGAAAAAGTTAGAATACCCCCCATGAACTGTTTCCGGTTTTGCAGGGCGGTCTTTACCGGTAAAGTCGGGGATAGTAAACGTTTTGGCAGTTTGGATTTTCCCTTTTGCAACCGGAGAAAAATCTCCGCGCTCGGCATCGGTAAAGTCGGGTTGCAATGTATTTATGGAATTTTCTTTTCGGATTTGTTCTTCGTTACATGTTGGGTTATCAACGCCGCAACCGTTTTCATCGCCAACGCCAAGTGGTTTCGATTCATTACCATTCCAAATAATATTACCTTTAAACACAAGATTATCGTCGGCAAGGGTTGGTGTAGTTACATTACTGCCTGCCTGAAAATCGCCGCTGTATTTTCCAGCAATTGTAAAATGCTGGAACTCGCTTTGGTATCCTTCGGGGTTGTAGAAGATGTTATTGTACACAAACACATTTTTATTGGGGATGCGTGTGTAATTATCACCATCGGCAATACGGCTGTTGCCCCAACCACCATAGGTAAGATACACACCACATGTATCAAAGTCACTTCCGGGTTGCCCATCGCACGAGCGAGAGCCAAACACTGCTTCGAACACGTGGCTACGTTTACCGCAACGGTACGCAGTGTTATGAGCAATAAGAATGTTATATCCGCCATTTACACCAAACGCAGCGCCTTCGCAATCGTGTACAATGTTGTTTACAATTTTACAATCGTACGCTTCGTAGTGAAGCCACGGTACGGACATAAACTGAAATCCTGTTCCTTGTCCGGCGGTGTATCCGCCCGTACCGCCATCGTAAAATTCGTTACCGTTAATGGCTAAATATCCACTGCCACCTTTTGTATAAAAGGTCCAATCGCCGCTGTTGTGAATCTTGTTATTCTTAATATGCCCAAATTGTACGGCAACCATATCAACAGCGTTATCCCACGCACCGGAAATATCGCAATGTTCTATATACAAGTATTGGCTTTGGTTTACCTTTAAGCATTCTTGGGTTGTTGTTCTGTTCCCTTGTAGTGTGCAGTTGCGTAGTAATACAGTTTTGCAATGGTCTATGTGAACTACATCGGCAGTAGCATCGGGTGCATTTAGTGTTAGCCCAATCAGATATATGTAGTTGCAATTGGCAATGTTAAATCCGGTTGATATGCTAACCGATGAAGCTCCTTCTTCCGATTCAATTATCACAGGTGCTTGCATTGTTCCCCAACGGTTCTCCCAATACTGCGGAAAGTGCGCATTTGTATAGGTACCACGTTGCAGAACAATCTTAACGCCAAGTATTAAGTTAACATTTGGTGTAATCTTGTTCCATGCTGCGGTTACGGTAGCAAGCGGCTTTTCACGCGAACCGATGTTATCGTCACTACCCGTAGCAGGATTTACATACTGAATCATAAACTGTGGTGTGCCCATATCAAAAGCAAGATTGTTCACATCCTGTGCGCGGGAATCTACAAACACTATACTTACAACTGCAAAAACGGTACAAAGAAGTGACTTCATAAAAAGGGAACAGATAAATGGAACAACTGAATAAGTATCGGTAATTATTAACTACAGTAAAACTCTATGGCAATGTGCGGACTATGCGGAAACCAACATTATACACCGAGTGATGAGGTTGATTTTGTAACCTGCGCGGAAGGCGTTGATTAAATGCACCATCTAAAAAGCTACCACCGCGAATTACCCGTTCAGTACCAACAGCAACACCTGTTGGGTTAGTGCCCGATGATTGTTTGTAAGAAGTATTATCGTAATAATCCCAGCACCATTCTGCTACGTTACCGGTAACGTCGTAAAGACCAAACGCGTTAGGGCGTTTTAGCCCACCTTTGTGTACCGACATATCGGAGTTTAAACAATACCAACCAATAACATCAAGGTCAGAATCCAACGTATCAGTATCCATACACGAAGCACGTATTTGCTCAACTGGTCCACCGTAGTAATCGGTTGTAACACCAGCACGGGCAAAGTATTCCCATTCAGCTTCGGTTGGCAGGCGGTAACCCGATGCCGAAAACAGACACTGCACAGTATCGCCCTTTATACTATAACATGGCGTGTAACCGGACCGAATTGACAAACGATTACAATAGTCAACTGCCTGAAACCACGTGATGTTTTCAACGGGGAACGAACTATCCTGATGCCACGAAGGCGATGCCCCCATAATTGCATTCCATTGAGCTTGTGTTACCTCGTATCTACTTACTAACAGCTTTCTGGAAATAGAAACCTGATGTACCGGACTTTCGTTTTCGGTAACGGTTGAACCCATAGAAAACGTTCCACCTGTAACAACCGCCATGTCAATCACGGGAATAACATCGCGGATATTGATAAGCAATCCCGCTTCTTTAACAACGGTTCCTTTTTCGTAATTCACCATACGCACAGTTACGTTATACAACCCGGGTTTAGCAAACGTATGCGTAACCGATGTTGAAGTTTTAAGCGATGTTGTTGTGGTATCTTCGTCAAAATTCCAATCGTAACGGATAGGTAAAGTAGTAAGCGAGTGGTTAGCAGTAAACGTGTATTCTTTTGCTGTGTTGCCCTCGGTGCCAAGCATTAGATTGCTTGTTACATGCAGTTCATCAACGGTATTTATTACGGGTTCTACGGTGTTGCAAAACTCAGATGCACACACGCATAACGCCATCAAACAATATAGAGCAACCTGTTTACGCATATTCAATAATACAACAAAGTAATCAATAATTACACAGAGTATTGCAACACGGTAAGGACACAACTACAGAGTATTGGTTTCACTCTGTTGCCGAAGCAAGCCATACTGCGCCGTCACACAGGCGGAGCCAACCGTTACAGCGGCGCGGGTTTACTTGCGGATTCCGACTTAACATTGACGAACCACTTAGCGAAACGAAAGGTTGTTTAGCCCTTGCGTTCTTTGCGTGATATATTCTGTGTACGTCGGATTGCTCGCAAAGTACGCAAAGATTCGGTCAGGTGAAGTACGCAAGGATGTGTATAAACACGATGTATTCTGCGCGACGCAGATCGTGTGGCTCGCACCGGGTTGGCGCGCTTGAGATTTGCTTCGGCAGAGGCGGGGAACCAAATGCCTATCATGTTTTATTTGTCAGGGTAGTGTTGGGTAAAATAGTGTAAGTTCGTGCAGACTATATAAACGCAATGGAATGTTATGAAAGTACTTGTAATGTTTGTGGTGTGCCTGCCGTTGTTATGGATAACATCGTGCTCCGATTCCGAGACCACGGAAAACGAAGAGGCGTTTCTTCAGTCCAGTACGTACGGTTCTAAAAGCCATAACACCGGTTCCGATTGTATGCAATGCCATAAAAAAGGTGGTGGTGCAAAAGGGATATTTACGGTAGCAGGTTCGGTATATCAATTGGATAAATCCAGACCCAACCCAAACGGGTTAGTATTCCTATCGGCATTGGCTAACGGACGTGAGCAAGAGGTACAATTAAACGTAGATGGCTTAGGAAATTTTTATACTACCGAAACCGTTGCGTTTGGCAAAGGGTTGTACCCGCAACATAAAAGTAGCAAGGATACAATACGGTACATGAACGATGCCATAACAAACGGAAGTTGCAACAGTTGCCACGGACGTACTACTGATGTAATTTATAATTATTAAGAAACTGTTTAAAGAAGTATTCAATGGCTGTCATACCCGAGAAATCGGGTATCCATTTTACGTAGAAAGAGACTTATGGATTCCCGATAAACGCCTATTCAGCGTTTTCGGGAATGACAATCATTGCTTTACACCATTCAATTTAAAACGTAAACTGTTTCTAAAATCTCTACGGCGTAAACCTAAGTACAAAGTGGTTGGTCTTGGCTGGCAGAATTGATATTGAATTAGCCAGGGGTACAGACATGAAATCATTGCTTCTTTTTGTTGTTGTAGTTGGATGTTGTGTTTTGCAAAGTTGCCGCACGTCAACCATGATTTCCGTTCCGGTGTTGCATCCATCGGAGATTAACACCAACGGATACACCCGTGTATATGTGAGTGAATTTGCCGACTCCGACCGACTTCGAAGAGATGGCGAGCATATACGTGCAATGGTAGAAGAAGAATTACTATACGGGAAAAAGATTGAAGTTATCAGCTCGCCTTTGGGTAAAATGCCGTTAGTAGATTCCGCTACGTTGGTACTATCGGGCAGTGTAACAGATTATTCCTACGCCGAAAAATTTAGCGAGCAGCAATGTATATTACCCCGTAAAGTTTGGTACAGAGACTCGCTTAAAAAGTGGCGCGATAGCACCGTACGCGATAGCATAGTAATAGATTACACCCGTAGCGGAACGTTACATCTGGCCGTACAGTTTAAAGTAACAAATGCAGTAACCGGTGCAATAGTTGGCGTGCGCACCATCGATGACATTATTCCAATAACGTTTACAGCACGTAATGCAACTCCTGCACCTATAAATCCGGGGTTATACGATACGCAAATTCGCCGCAGTGTTGTGCAGAACTTTCTGGCAAAGATATTCCCATACCGTGTGTACGAGGGCGTGGAGTTATTAATAGACGGCGACCTGCCGGAACTTGAACGCGGTAACAGATTTGCCGCACGCGGAGATTGGGATTATGCCATAGCAGAATATCGCAATGCCGTTGCCAACCACAAAGGTCACGAAGAAATTCACAAAGCATATTTTAACATGGGCTGTGCGTTTATGTACACCTGCTTTTTTCCAAAAGCAATAGAGAACCTGAACGAAGCTATGCGCCTTGCGCCCGATGAAGAAAAATACGTTGCCGCACATAGCCATGCCCGTTATTTAGAACGCCAATACGCACAGCTACAAGAGCCCGCAAAAAAATAATACGCTTTATGTTTCCCACATCTGCCGAAGCAAGCCATACAGCGCGCCAACCCGGTGCGAGCCCACCGTTAAGCGGCGCAATGTAAGTAAGGAACTTTTCAGGAACCTTATCTGTACCTTCAGACTCTTGTGATATCACAAACGATAAAGCTACGGCAATAGCAGTATTGTTCTTTCCGGCAGAATGAGTTGATGTAATGCAGGTTGTTTGGTGCCGCAATGCGCAAGCAAATACTTGTTTGTACAATCTATTCTGTGTAATGTTGTACTGTTATTTTTACTACGTGCAACTACCACCATGAAATCCGTACTTCTTCTGCTTAGTATTGTGTGCGCCAATATTCTGTTGGCACAAACGGGAACTGTTACCACAATATCCCAACGTGTGCAGGCAATCCCCGATGAACGCCTGGCTCCGTTTTATCATGGCGTTGCCAGTGGCGACCCACTTACCGACCGCGTAATAATCTGGACGCGCGTTACAACAAACCAGGAAAGTGTTCCCGTGCATTGGCGTGTTGCAACCGATACTGCCTTAACAAACGTTGTTGCCCAAGGCGATGCCACGGCAAATGCCAACCACGATTATTGCGTTAAAGTTGATGTTACCGGTTTGCAACCAAACACAACATACTACTACGGCTTTACTGCTTTGCAAGCACACTCGTTAACAGGTCGCACGCGTACCTTACCAACAGGAGATTATCCGCACGCACGTTTGGGAGTTGTATCGTGCAGTAATTACCAAAGCGGATACTTTAATGTGTATGCAAGATTAGCCGAACGCAACGACCTTGATATGATTTTACATTTGGGTGATTACATTTACGAATACGGAGCCGATACCACAGGCGATAACAACTGGGTAGTAAAGAATAACCGCATTCCGCAACCAAACAAAGAATTGCTAACCTTAGGAGATTACCGCACACGGTACGCATCGTACCGTTTAGATGAAGATGCACGGCGTGTACATCAGCAACATCCGTTTGTATGTGTGTGGGACGACCACGAGTTTGCCAACGATGCCTGGCGCGATGGTGCACAAAATCATCAGACGGGTGAAGGTGACTGGGCAACACGGGTAAGTTTAGCAAAACGTGCGTACTTTGAGTGGATTCCAATTAGAGATAATACCGATTCAGCGGTGTACAGAAGCTTTTCAGTTGGCACACTTGCCGATGTGTTTATGATTGACTCGCGGATGTCCGGTAGGGATAAGCAAGTGTACAACACCGGTGCAAATGCTTCGCAGGCATCAAAGGATTCGCTTAGTAACCCCAACCGTACCATGCTTGGTAAACCACAATATACGTGGCTTACCGAAGGGCTAAAAAAATCAACAGCACAATGGAAAATAATTGGTAACCAGGTGATGTTTACACCAACCATTACAACACCAGTAGATACAAACGGTATGTCTGCCAACACAAAATTCCTTCTTCCCCTTGCCGAACCCCTGTTACAAGAACGCTTCAGTGCCGATAGCTGGGGCAACTATCCTGCCGAGCAAATGGGAATTATGAACACACTAAAAACAAACAACATTCAAAATGCTATTATCACAACGGGCGATTTCCACTGTTCGTTTGCATTTAATGTAACCGATTCCCCAAAAACGTACAACGGCACCGGTGCAGTTGCCGTAGAGTTTCTGGTTCCCAGCGTAACGGCCGATAACTTCGATGAGTATCTCTATAATCCCGATGTACCCGATAACCTAAAGCAGTTTAAGGAAATTATTAAACAAGCCGCACCGGAACTACTGCGCAGTATGTACAGCACACTCCAAAAAAACAACCCTAATTTGGAATGGGTAGATTTAGAGCACAACGGATATTACATACTTGATGTAAACAACCAACGCACACAAGCAGATTGGTTCTTTGTAGATACCGTGTTGTTACACACAACCAAAGAGCAGTTTATACGCGGTTACTTTACCAACAACAACCAAAACAAACTACAGCGTGCAGCACAACCTGCACCGTTAAAAGAAAAACAGGAAATTCCTGCACCATTGTTGCCGCCACAATTTGTGGTAAGTGTAGCAGATGCCAATCAACAACCCAACACCAATATTGTTGTTCTTTCGTGTTATCCAAATCCTGCAACAACAACACAAAACATTCAGTATGCACTGCGTACAACGTCTGTGGTGCGCGCATCGCTGTGCGATAACACCGGGCGCACAGTGCAACATCTGTTTACGGGCGCACAACAGCCGGGAATCTACCAGCTACGTTGTACTGTGCAATCGCTGCCAAGCGGAACATACTTCTACACCATAACCAACGGAACAACAACCGTAACGCAACCAATAGTTATAGAACGATAGTTGTATGCTATCGCCCGACCGCACCGAACGGCATATTACCAACTACCGCACCATGCGGGAAAGAGAACCTTGAACTTAACAATTCACCAGTATGAAGCTAACGCTGAAACATAGTATTCTGATAACCATTGCTCTGTTACTTTGCATTACGGCGGGATATGTTATAAAGAAGAAGTATCTCGACCCAAACCAACGAGTTCAATATCTGTTGCTTATTTACAATTTATTGTCAACAAAGAGTTAGTTTCGTAAAGTTTGAAACAATACATATCTGAAACTTATATAACACATATTTGTTATTAGTCTCAGCCAATTTTACTTCGAATTACCCTCACGTAACAACTATGGGAACTCGTTTAATTATCAAACATATGGTTTGTAGTCGTTGTATAAAAGTTATAACCGATGAATTCTTACAAAACGGATTTACCCCAACTGATGTAAGCCTTGGCTTTGTTGAGTTTAAACATGAATTAGGCAAAACTGATTTGAACAATATTGAGTTGATTTTAAATAAAAATGGATTTGAACTTGTTAAAAGCAAAGAAACTATTTTAGTTGAACATATTAAGTTAATAATTGAAAATGCGATTGATAAGGGTTGGTGTTTAGAATTAAATACCAAAACCTTCTCGGAATATATTAGTAGTAAATTACCTTATACTTATAACACACTGAGTCGTGTATTTTCGGAAAGTGAAGGAGCTACGTTAGAAAGTTTTATCATAGAATGTAAGATTGAAAAAATTAAAAGCTTGTTAATAGAAAACAGTTATTCCGTTTCAGAAATAAGTGAATACATGGGATTTAGCAGTGTACAGCATCTCTCAAATCAATTCAAAAAACGAACAGGATTTTCTCCCATAGAATTTAAACGCAATCTTATCTAATGTTATACAAGTCATCATACAACATTTTATTTATAATATATATTTTTTGGAACCAAACTTTTCTTTACAGCTATGAATCGAAAAAAATTCCTTCAAATTATTACCTTATCAACTTCGGGCGGTGTTTTATTCGGTGTGGATTCTCTCCTTCAGTCCTGTAACTCTAATAATATGGGAATGGGGAATATGGATATGAATATGAATGGTAATACCAATATTATAGAAGGTACATTCGAAAACATTCTTTCATTTCCTGAAACACATTCATCACCATTAACGCTTACGGCTCAATTCGTGCAATCGTCAATGGGGGAGCTAAATGGCTTAGGGTATCATTCAGATAGGATCTTGGGACCTACGTTGTTGGCTAACAAGGGCGATAGTATTAACATTCGATTTGTAAATTCTTTAACCGAGCCAAGTAATATTCATTGGCATGGCTTAATGATACCATCTGATATGGATGGACATCCTTCCGATGTGATTACATCAGGAAATAGTTTTACTTATACCTTTATTGCGAACCAGAGAGCAGGATTATACTGGTATCATCCTCATCCGGATGCTTTTACAGCGAAACAGGTATATCGCGGATTAGCAGGACTGTTGGTAATACGGGATAGCGAAGAAAGTTCCTTAGCTCTGCCCGCCGGCGAGAGGGAAGTATTTATGGTAATTCAGGATAAAGATATTGCCAATGGCACAGTACAATACTCTCCATCAATGATGCAACAAATGTCGGGATTATTAGGTAAATACGTGTTTGTAAACGGTGCGTACTCTCCCCGGTATTTTGTGAAAAACGGGAAGTACCGTTTAAGAATATTAAACGGCTCTAATGCAAGAATCTATAACATCGCTTTCTCCAACAATATGCCTTTTAGCGTAATTGGTAGCGATGGGGGGTTGTTGCCAGATGCAGTAAGCGTTAATGAAGTTCTTCTGGCACCCGGCGAACGCATTGATATAATCGCTGATTTTGCGCAGATAGGACTAAACAACAATGTGTTCTTACTCAGCAAAATGTTTAGTTCTGGCGGAAGCCAAGGAAAACAACAGTATAATATCATCAAATTTGTAGTTAATGCAGAAGCCAATGACAACACCAACGTTCCAAATCATCTTTCTGATATACAGAAACTTGATACAGCTACATCTTTAACAAACAGATATTTTACCATTACATCTGGTATGATGATGCAGCATACTATTAATAACAAGACTTACGATATGAACCGGATTGATGCAGTGGTTAAAAGCAACAGTGTTGAAGTCTGGATATTTGATAATACCAATGGTAGTGAACCGCATCCTATTCACTTGCACGGGGCCATGTTTCAAGTTGTAGAACGTAGTGGCGGGCGTGGAATGGTTTTCCCTCACGAATATGGTTGGAAAGACACTATTCTTTGCCTATCCGGAGAAAAAGTGAAGATTCTTGTACAGTTTGGCGAATACAAAGGCACCTACGTTTTTCACTGTCACAATCTTGAACACGAAGATGCAGGCATGATGTTACAATACAAGATAACATAAAATTTTACTACTCATATTTGGCTTTGGCGACTCATGTAAATATGGTGTAGAAGTACCAAGTAAGGAATAGTACTCATTGTTTTGTACTTCTGTACTGAATAATACAACCGTACTCCAACTCAAAGACTTTTTCTGTTCTGTGGTGGTGGCAATATTAGCCACATCATTCCTTATACGCAATGTTGATGGTACGGTATAGAATACACACAGCACCTCTCTCACGTAATGCAACGGTTTGTTTAGAGTACAACGCCCGGCGCTGCATAGGGCGGAAGCCCAAACAGTACATATTTAAGTTCTTATTATCTTGTTCGATAATTCCCCCCGAGGCGCACTATATTTAACGGAAAACCAACGCGTACTCTTCAAGAACGAAGCATACCTCATACCCGTAACGGAAACCCACAGTATATACTTCACAAAGGAAGCCATTCTTAAAAGGATTTAGCACGGACGAACAAACCCGGTGTTTGTGCATTGGTATTCTGCATAACACGCCTTGGAATTTTCTGCAAATACAAGCTATTATCCATTTTTACTTTTGGTGTTTCTATGAAATACATCTTTGCGTTCGTGTTTGCTTTTGCAACTATGTGCAATTCTGCAGTTCATGCTTTTACAGCAGTTAAACTTAGCGATGAATCTGCTAACGCTATCGATCCCACAGCACTTACAGAAGAAGAATCAAATCCTGTTTTTTCCTATGGCTTACTTATGAGCGGTGTTATGCAAGGGCATAATGCTTTTTTTGAGCACGAGGGAACGCGACATGCACTTGGCAATGGTGCACTTTCGCTTACAGCACGTCCGTTTACTTCAACGGAAATTAATGTATCACCTATGTGGATGTATGGCGGAATGACTCTTAATGGTTTTGGTATGGCGGGAAATTCAAACGCATTATTTTCTTCAAGTAGTGTCACTCCGTTTTTAGGAACAGCGTACATCAAACAACAAGTTACATTCGATGCCTCGGCAGGTGAAGAACAAGCAAATGCTGTTATTACCGCCGGTAAAATAGTATTGCCCGCCGTATTTGAAGCAAACTCGTATGCAAGCGACCCAACACAACAATTTTTGAATATGTCAAATCTGAGCTTTGGCGCGTGGGAAACAGCTCAGGAAACACGCGGTACAACGTATGGAGCTTCGGTAAAATTTGCAAAAGCATCGTGGAACTTAACTATTGCCGCCGGTATGATGCCAAGTTCGGCAGGTGGTTTAACATTCGATACCGATGTTAATCATGCTAACAGTATTGCAACACAATTCTGTTCTAATATCCACGGAACTTTACGTATGAGATTTCTTGGTTTTGTAAATCATGCAAATCAATTAAACTTTAAACAAGCAACAGCGGTGCTAAAATCATCAAACGGTTCCGATGAAGTTGACTTAGGGCCGGCTCGTTCTTATTCGGTTAAATATGGCTTTGGTATTGAAGCCGAAGATAAATTAGGCGAAGATGTTGGTGCATTTATCCGCGCAAGCTGGAACGATGGTACTTCCGAGTCATTTACCTTTACTCAAATAAACTCATCAGTTGGTGGAGGATTGGATTTCAACAATTCGTTTTTTGGTACTGAAACAAGTCACGGTGGTGTTGCATTTACCTACAACATGATTTCCAACGAACATCGTAGTTTTCTTGCCGCAGGTGGTAGTGGATTTATGCTTGGATACGGCTCATTAAATTACAAATCAGAGTTTATTGGCGAAGCGTATTATCGCATTAATGTTATTGATAAAGTTTCCATGACTCTTGATTATCAGTTTATCGGGAACGCCGGATATAACAAATCGCAATCGTTACATTTTTTTACCACGCGCTTTACACTCAGTTTGTAATTCGTAGCTCATAAACAAATTCAAAGTCCTGTTGGGAGTAATTCTCAACAGGATTTTTTGTTAGTGATTTTCTCAACATTCATTTTTTGTGTTGTCGCGAAAGTAGAACGGAATCTGGCTTGTGAGCGTTTTCAAAATTCATCAAATTCAAACTTGTCAAAATTACAATAAGGGTTACCCCAACGTCTGCGGCTATTGCGAAAACTAAATTACTGTAACCGGTGAAAGCAAGTATTATGAATAATACTTTTACTCCTATTGCTCCGATGGTGTTGAATTTTATTCTGAGTAATGTTTTTCGTGATAGGCGAGTGAGAAACGGAATTAGTGAAAGTTTATCGTTCATCAAGGCAATGTTGGCGGTTTCAATTGCGGTGTCGCTTCCTGCTGCTCCCATTGCTATGCCTACAGTGGATTGGGCTAATGCTGGGGCATCGTTTATTCCATCGCCTACCATTGCTACTTTGCCGTATTGCTGCAAAAGGTTCTTGATTTTCTCGGCTTTGTTTTCGGGGAGCATATTGCCGAATATTTTTTTGATACCTACTTGGTTAGCTACAAATATTGCTGCGTTTTCGTGGTCGCCTGTAAGCATGACGGGTACAATGTTGAGAGTTTCTATCTCGTTTAATGCAGTTGCACTGTCGGGTTTTATATCGTCCATTAAGCCGATAATTCCTGCTATTCCGTTTCCAAAACTTACCACTACGCTTGTTTTTCCTTGCGATGAAAGTTGTGCTACAATTTTTTCAGCTTCACTGTCGGTGTGGTGATGTTCTTTGATAAAATCCAACTTGCCTACATAAATTGTTTCGTCCTCACATACCAAGCATTTTGCCGTTGCTCCTTTGCCCATGATACTTTTAAATGCTTCGGCTTTGTGGGGTTCAAACCCTTCTTTGCGGCTTGCATTCACAATGGCTTGTGCCAAAGGATGTTCAGAAAATATTTCTGCTCCTGCCGTGCAAGCTAAAAGTTCTTCACGGCTTGTTCCGTTCAACGGAACAATATCACTTACAACCGGATTACCGAATGTGATGGTTCGTGTTTTGTCTAATGCAATGGCTTTGATGTTTGCTAATGCTTCCAGATATTTTCCACCTTTTACTAATGCTCCTTTTGCTGATGCGTTTCCGATTGCTGCATAGATGGCAACAGGTGTAGATATAACCAATGCACAAGGACAGGCAATGACTAAAAGTGTAATTGCCTGTTGCAGCCAATGATTGAGGTCTAAGTGTAAAACAAAAACAGGAATTACAAAAACCAAAATAGACATTACAATAATTGACGGTGTGTAATACTTTGAAAATTGCTGAATAAATTTTTGTGTTTCGCTTTTGTTAGCAGATGCTTCAAAAGTGAGCCGAATGATTTTTGAATAAGTTGTATCAATAGAAAGTTTGGTTGTTTCCATTTCAATGAAACCATTTTTGTTGAGTGTTCCTGCAAAAATAATATCACCAATGTGTTTGTCTATTGGGATAGGTTCGCCTGTAATAGCGGCTTCATCCACCGCAGTTTCACCTGTAACAATTTTTCCGTCAAGTGGTATCATCTCACCAGGTTTTACCTGAATTATTGAGCCTATATCAATTTTATCAATGGAAATATTTTGATTTTTTGATTTTACTAAAGCTGTTTTTGGTGCTTTGCTTACCAACTCATCAAGAGCAGATTTGGAATTTTCTATTCCAATATCTTCCAACCGTTCACCCAAAACGTATAGCACTATTACTACGGCAGCTTCGGAAAATTCTCCTAAATAAAATGCCCCGATAACGGCAATGGTCATTAGTAAATTGATGCTGCTGAATTTGAGTTTAAGGATTGCTTTTACTCCGTTCCACAAAACATTGTAGCCAATGCCTAAAATGAAAATGGCGAAAACAAAGGGTGCATAAGGCATTGGAATATGAATGCCGATGAGAGATAAAACTTCTAATGAAACAACTATTGCGATTGCGAAAAGAAGAAAGAGAAATTTTTTATCGTTGATTGGTAATTTCATTTTATTATTAATTTAGTGATAGCAACAATTATTATCAGTTTGAATTGACGGACATTTTACTGTTCCGTAACTGCAATAAACGCAACAGTCGCCTTGCTTTGGTTTCAAAACTGTTTTACAGTTTTCACACTCGTAAAAGAACTGACACTCTTCTGTCGGCATTATTTCTTTTTTCTTATGCCCGCAATTCGGACAAGTGATTTCGCTTTCAAGTTCTACTGTCTTGCCGTCAATAACTTTGCAAGTGTCGCAAGTGCCGTGAAGATTGTTTCGGCTGTAATTCCAAATTGTCGCAACGAAAAGTCCAAGCATACCTGCATACAAAAAGTAAATCCAATGTTCGTTGTCGCTAAAATGATAACCGTAGAAAACTAAAAGTCCGCTTGGAATTGCAACAAGCATCGGATAAGTGCAACGATGTTTGCGATACGAAATGTAAAGTCCGATTACAGAAATTAAAACCATTGCTTGAAAAATCCACATTGTCCAGCCACCAAAAAGTTCAGAGCTGCCAAGTCCAAGTGCCGAAGCCACAACTGTGAACAACGGAAAGCAACAAGGTGAAAGCAATGCTGTCAAAAAAAGTCCTGCTGTGCCGAACTTGTCTATGTTAGTTGTAAGTTTCATAAATCAATTTTAATGTTCGTGTGCCTCTCCTTTGTTGTTCACTTTAGCCAAAATAAAGAATGCTCCGTTTACCACAATTTTGCAGTTGGCTGGGATTTCTTTTAGTAAAGTAATTTCGCTGTAACCTACATCGGTAGTACCTTTTCGGATTGGTATTTTTTCAAATGTTGTTCCTTCTTCTGTATGCTCATGTTCTTCTTTTTCGCCGTGTTTGTGCCCATGTTCATCGTGTTTGTGAGCGGACATTTCATTTTCTTCATGATGTTCTTCTTCGCTGTGGGCATCAGTAACAATAAAAATGTAGTCTTGCCCCTCGTGGTTTACAATGGCATTGGTAGGCACTGCATCAACGGTGGCATTTTCTAAGCTTACCAACGCAGTAATGCTCATTCCGTAAATCAATCCCTGCTTGTTTCCTTTTACCATTGCGTGAACTGATATGGCTTTGATGTTTGGCTCAAAGGTGTTGCTGATAGCGTAAACATCTGCATCGTATTCTTTTCCCGGGTTGTTGGTAAGGGTAAAATGAATGGTTTGCCCAACTTTTAGTTTTTGCAAATCTTTTTCATATACATACAAATCCAAATGCAGTTGGCTGTTGTCCACTATTTCGGCAATGGGGTTGTTGGCTTCTACATAGCTGCCGATATTTACCATTACATTACTGATAGTTCCGTTTATCGGGCTTGTAATACCGACAACGGATTGGATATTTTCGCTTGTGAGAGAAGCGGTGTTAATGCCGATTAGCTCCAATTGCTTTTGTAAACTTGCTTTTCGGGCTTTAAGGGTTTTTAGTTCTGCATCGGCTGATTGTAAATTTTTTAATGCTCCTGCATTGCCTTGTTGCAATTCTTTTTGTCGGGAAAATTCTAACTGTGCCAACTCTGCTTTTGAAGAAATGCTTAAAAATTCTTCCTGCAATGTGATAAAGGCATTGTTGGAAATGGTGACAATTGCTTGTCCTTTGCTCACTGAACTTCCTGTTTGCACCAATATAGATTTGATTACTCCGCCTAATGATGCCGTGGCGTTTGCTTTGTTTTGATTTGGCACTTTCAAAATTCCATTGGCTTTGAGTGAAGCGGTGAGTTGCTTTTTCTCAATGCTGCCCAATTCAATTTTAATGGATTTCATTTGCTCGGCTGTAAGCATAGCCGTGTTGGTATTTTCGTGTTCATCGTGATGCTCGGTTTCTTCTCCATGCGTTTCGGTTTTATTGCTGTTGCAGGATGCAAATACTATTGATATTGCAAGGGCTGCTATGAAGATTGTATTTTTCATTGTTGTGAGATTTTATTTGTTGATTAAGAAATTGATGTTGATAATGGCTTGGTTGATTTGATTTACTGATTGCAGATAATTTAACTGCACATCAGTAGCGGTTTGCAATGCTTGTAAATACTCAATGTAGCCAATGTCGCCACTTTTGAAACCAACTTTTGCTGTGCCGATAATAATTTCGGCATTGGGCAAAGCGATTGATTTGTAGTAATTGTAGTGCGACAAATTCTGGTTGTATTGCTGAAAAGCGCCTTGCAGCTGATTCTGCAAAATGAGTTTTCCGTTGTCGGCTTCTTTTTGCAATGCCTGTTGTTTGTAGTCAAGCGACTTGATTCTTGAAGCATTACTAAAAAAGGTAAGCGGTATACTGATACCGACATTGAAGCCCTGAAAGCGTTTGCTGCCATCAAAATTTACATCTGCCCCGTTAACGGTTTGCACGCCAATTAAAGACTGGTTGAAATACCCTACATTGAAATCGGGCAATGTAGAAGCAGTTTCTACATTTTTGTTTTGCTCGGCAATTACTGCTTGCTGATACAACACTTTCAGCGATGCGTTATTTGCAATGAGTGTAGTGTCGAATGAATTACTTAATTCAAGTGGTTGTAGTTTTTCACTGACAGTAATTGTAAAATCTTCGCTTGTATTCATTAGCGTTTTCAGCGAATTGTAAGCCGTTGTAAAGTCGATTTCGTTTTGTTTGAGCAAAAGCGTATGCTGTCCCCGCTTGGTTTCGGCTGTCGTTTTTTCCAATAAATTTGTTTCACCTGTTTTGTAACGCGAAGTGGCGGCACTCACAAAATCGTTATACAAACTGTCTAAAGATTGCAATTGCTTTTTAGTAGTTTGTAAATACTGCAACTGATAAAACCAATATCTCACCTGTGCTTTTATTTGGCTGGCGGTGGCTTGCTGCTTTAATTCGCTACTTTGCAATTCGGCTTCATACAAATCTGATTTTGCTGTAAAATAGGTAGGGAACGGAATACTTTGCGAAACCTGAAACGCTTTGTCCTGATTGATGCTGTTGTATTGTCCGAATTGGAAATTGATATTCGTTTTAGGCAACTCAAACACCGATTTTTTCAAGGTTGTTGAAGATTGCACATTGAATTGCTGCGACTGAATTTCTAAATTGTTTTTCAATGCTGCGTTGATCGCGTCCTCAACGGAAATGGTTTTTACATTTGATGTTTGAGCATTGGCAGCATTAAATGAGAGCAATCCAGATACTAAAACGGACACTACTGAAATGGTGGTTTTTCTTTTGGCGGAAAACATCAGATACAACAACGGCAAAACAAAGAGCGTTAAGAAAGTTGCTGTGAGTAACCCACCTATTACTACGGTTGCCAATGGTTTTTGCACTTCTGCCCCTGCACCGTGTGAAAGTGCCATTGGCAAAAAGCCCAAGGATGCAACGGTGGCGGTCATTAGCACAGGTCGTAAGCGGATTTTAGTTCCTTCTTTTATTCGCTCCAAAATGTCGGTCATTCCGTCCTTTTCTAATTGGTTGAAAGTGCCTATCAGCACAATGCCATTTAGAACTGCTACTCCAAACAAGGCGATAAAGCCAATGCCTGCCGAAATGCTGAAAGGCATATCACGAATGAGCAAAGCAAATACTCCGCCTATGGCACTCATTGGAATTGCGGTATAAATGAGTGTTGCTTGTTTTGCTGAACTAAATGTGAAGTAGAGCAACATGAAAATGAGTGCTAATGCTACGGGCAAGGCAATCATCAGGCGTTTGCTTGCGGCTTGCAGATTTTCAAAAGTGCCTCCGTAGGTGTAATAATATCCTTCGGGCAACTTAACTTTTTCATTTAGTTGTTTTTGAATATCGGTAACTACACTGGCTACATCTCTGCCCGATATGTTAAAACCTATAACTATTCTGCGCTTGCCATCTTCACGGCTTATTTGTGCAGGACCCAATTCCATTTTTATTTCAGCCACCTGTGTCAATGGAATTTGTGTTCCGTTGGCAGTTGGGATGTACAAATGGCTTACATCGTCAATGTTGTTGCGGTGGGTGCTATCAAGGCGGACAACTAATTCAAATTTGCGTTCGTTTTCAAAAACAACACCTGCACTACCACCGGCAAAAGCGGTGCTTACAATGTGGTTAATGTCCTCAATGTTTAACCCATAGTTTGCAATTTGCGACCGGTTGTATTTGATTACGATTTGCGGAAGCCCTGCCACCCGTTCAACGCTTGGTTCTGTTGCACCGTCCACGCTTTGCACAACCCCATTTACTTTATTGGCATAGTTTAAAAGTGTGTCCATGTTTTCACCGAAAATTTTTACGGCAACATCCTGTCGGATGCCTGTCATTAGTTCGTTAAACCTCATTTGAATGGGTTGGTTTTTTTCAAAGAATACACCTGGGATTGTGTTCAACTTCTCTTCGATTTCTTCTGCTAATTCATTATATGAATTATCGCGTTTCCATTCATCGGGTTGTTTCAGAATTATCATCATGTCGGTGGCTTCTGGTGGCATGGGGTCGGTGGGAACTTCTGCTGCTCCGGTTTTCCCAACTACCATTTTCACCTCGTCAAATTCTTTGATTAGCCGGGATGCTTGCATAGAAGTTTCTAAACTTTGGGAAAGTGATGTGCCTTGCGGCAAGATGCAGTGAAAAGCAAAATCCCCTTCCTGCAATGTTGGGATAAATTCACCTCCCATATTTGAAAACAGAAAAACCGAAACCGCAAATACCGCAACGGTTACACCTACAATTATTTTTTTGAAACGGATGGCTTTTTCTAATAACGGTGAGTAAATCCGTTGAAAGAAATTCATCATTCTATCGCTAAGGGTTTGTTTGTGCGAAGTGGTTTTGGGTAAAAACATTGCACACATCATAGGAATATAGGTAAGCGATAAAATCAATGCTCCGAAAATGGCGAAACCCACGGTTTGAGCCATTGGGCGAAACATTTTGCCCTCAATGCCGATAAGGGTAAGAATGGGAATGTAAACAATGAGGATAATAATTTCGCCAAAGGCGGCACTGCTTCGGATTTTAGAGGCAGACTGAAAAACTTCCTCGTCCATTTCTCTTTGAGATAGCCTTCCAATGGATTTTCGTAAACCCAAATGGTGCAGCGTGGCTTCTACTATGATTACTGCTCCGTCCACAATCAATCCAAAGTCAATTGCTCCTAAACTCATCAGGTTTGCACTTACGTCAAATACATTCATTAAACCTAATGCGAACAACATTGATAAGGGAATGGCAGATGCTACAATCAGCCCGGCACGAAGGTTTCCAAGGAATAAAACCAAAACGAAGATTACTATTAAAGCTCCTTCAATCAGATTTTTTTCTACGGTGCTGATAGTTCGGTTTACTAAATCGGTTCTGTCTAAATACGGTTCAATAACAACATCAACGGGCAGCGATTTTTGTATAGTAGGCATTTTATCTTTGATGCGGCTTACCACATCGGCACTGTTTGCTCCTTTCAGCATCATCACCACTCCGCCAACGGCATCTACTTCACCGTCGTAAGTCAATGCTCCATAACGCACGGCACTGCCCAAACGAACTTCGGCAACATCTTTAATAAGAATTGGAATACCGTTTGGGTTTGCTTTCACGTCAATGTTTTTGATGTCGTCAAACGAACCAATCAAACCAACTCCGCGAATGAAATAGGCGTTTGGCTTTTTGTCAATGTATGCCCCGCCTGTGTTTTCGTTGTTCTTTTCTAAGGCGGTAAAAATTTCAGGAATGGTAATTCCCATTGCAATTAAACGGTCGGGGTTTACGGCAACTTCATATTGTTTGAGTTGACCGCCGAAACTGTTTACCTCTGCTATTCCGGGTGTGCCGTAGAGTTGTCGGGCTACAATCCAGTCCTGCATTGTTCGCAAGTCCATTGCAGTGTATTTACTTTCACTGCCTTTCTTCGGATGAATGATGTATTGGTACACTTCGCCCAAACCTGTGCTGACGGGTGCCAATTCGGGTGAGCCGACACCTTTGGGAATCTTGCTTTCGGCTTCTTTAAGCCGTTCGTTAATCAGTTGTCGGGCAAAGTAGATGTCCACTTCATCGTCAAACACAACTGTAATTACCGAAAGCCCGAAACGGGAAATGCTCCGCAATTCCTCCAAGTCGGGAAGGTTGGCAATGCTTTGTTCAATGGGGTATGTTACCAACTGTTCAACCTCTTGTCCTGCAAGGGTTGGACAAACCGTAATGATTTGCACCTGATTGTTAGTGATGTCGGGGACTGCATCAATAGGCAGTTTTGTTGCACTCCACACCCCCAAAACAATGAGTGCAAGCGTCATAACTGCAATGATGAATTTATTTTTAATACTGAACGCAATTATCCTGTCTAACATTTTTCTAAGTAGTTAATGAATAAATACAAACTTGATTGTGGTGTAACACACTACAATCAAGTTTAACTTGTTCTGAGTTTGCAGAACATTATTGTATCCTTAACTAATTTTGGGTGGTTGCCAAATACGGGAGTAAAGCTCCGAAGAAAAGGTGGAAATGTAAGCAGGAATGTTTAAGTCCGTTCTAACTGTCAAATTAAAAAAAGTGTTTGAGTTGTAAGTGTGAGTGATGGATTGTCCGCAATGGGAGCAGGTACAAAATGGTGAGCAATGTTCAGAATCCTTGTCGTGGTTAGAATGACTCATATCGGAAATATTACCATGAGCTGAACTCTCTTGGTTACATTCGATATTATCGCAACATGGCATAACTGCCAATATCAAAAAATAATAAATAAATATGTGGGTAAAAACTTTCATGAAGCAAAACTATAAAAAATTCGAGTTCTATAGGTGACATATTTTTATGCAGCATGGCATAACAACAGAAGATAAGTTATCGGCAGATGTTGGTGCGTTTGTTCGCGCAAGCTGGAACGATGGTGCAACAGAATCGTTTTCGTTTACGCAAATCAATTCATCGGTAAGTGGCGGCTTGGATTTTAGCAATTCGTTCTTTGGTACAGAGTCAAGCCACGGCGGTGTAGCTTTTTCGTACAACATGATTAGCAGCGAACAACGCGAGTATCTTGCGGCGGGCGGAAGCGGCTTTATGCTTGGGTATGGCTCGTTAAACTACAGTTCGGAGTTTGTTGGCGAGGCGTACTACCGCATTAACGTTATCGAAAAAGTAACCATGACTCTCGGTTATCAATTTATTGGTAACCCGGGCTACAACAAATCACAATCGTTACACTTACTTTCCACGCGCTTTACGCTTGGTTTATAAGCAGCCGCAGTTTTACAATACAACGTCCCGGCGGAGAGCTATCCCGTCGGGACGTTTTGTTTTGGGGTGTTCCCCGCCTTTACCGAAGCACTCCTTCAGCGCGCCAACCCGGTGCGAACCGCACGGTACAGCTTCGCGCAGAACAAGTGCTTTCATCTCTGTTCAAAATAAACCGACGTGATAAAAACAACGTATCTCTTCCGCAAATACAAATGCCCTGTTTTTGCTGCAAGGCATGGTGCGGTCAGGCGATAGCAACACTTTACATATAGTACATTGTAGTAGTACGTACTGCTACGTATTGTTTTTAGGTGTTGGAACTTCTTATCTTATACTACAGTAAGTGTAGTTATTAGTATCTATTATAGGATGTATATGCGTTTGATGTATGTTGTTTTTCTACCGTTGCTTTTAGTTATGGTTGGGTGTTCCTCATCAACCGAAGAGAATAACATTCCGCAAGTGCCATCTAAACTAACAGCATTGCTTTTTAGTGGTAATGTTGGTACTACCTATGTATTTAAAACTACGAACATCCACTATGGTGATAATGAAAAAGACACAACGTATTCGCACAACCGTTACACAATAAAAAACAAGAATGCAGTATTGGCAAACGGAAAGACTGCAATGGAAGTAGAGTTACTGCAAGATAACGGACTAAGCGAACGCCTGTTTTTTTCGGCAACGGATTCAACGTTATATAGATACACCTATTTTACAGGAACATCATCGTTATTAGAATCTTTATTGTTACAAACTCCGCTTACTACCGGTGCTACTTTTTCGCGCGGGGGTAATTTGCCCGGTAGCTTTGTAAAGATTGCAAGAACAGGCACATCGGTTACTGTGCCTAAGGGTAAGTACACTGCCGTACAGGTAGTGCAGGAATACACTAACTATATTGGTACCACCAAACAAGACTTCAATGAAACCTGGTATTACGTATCGGGGACGTTATGGGTTAAACACGTTACAACGCAAATACTAACTCCGCAAGGTGGTAATCCTGCCCTTAATGTAGAAACAGAAGAACTCGTATCTATACAATAACATACGCATCTAAAATCATCTGAACGTTGGGGTAATTGCCCTACTTTTTTGTATCCGTACAACGCAGATTGAAACAGGTGTGATACTTTTGCAGTCAGTACAGCAATCATACATCATAAAAACCGCGCTTCATGCTTACATTTTTTGCTTCTATCGGACGGATGGTAATGGGATTCTTTGCAGAGTTCGGTGCAATCCTGATGCTTCTTGGAAGAATCATTAGGTATATACCCGCATCATTTCGAGACCGCCGTTTGGTTATTGAACAAATGGAAGTTGTAGGAGCCGATTCATTACCATTGGTTATTCTTATTGGTTCGTTTACCGGAGCCATTGCAGCATTGCAGGCAACAAACTTGTTTGCAAAGTTTAATCTCATTGCAATTGCACGTCCGTTTATTGGTGGTTCAATTGCAACGGTAGTATTTACAGAACTTACACCGGTATTAACAGCGTTAGTAATTGCCGGACGTGTTGGCGGAGCAATTGCAGCACAACTTGGCACTATGGCGGTATCGGAACAAATTGATGCGTTAGAAATGATGGCAATAGACAAAAACCGCTATCTGGGGATGCCACGTGTAATTGCCGCCGTAACCATGATGCCAATCCTTGCAGTGTTCTCTAACATTGTAGCATTAACCGGTGCATTTTTACTTACCATGCTCAAGTTCGATTTTTCTCCCGTTGTCTTCTTCGATTCCGTTCAGCGGTTTTTCAGTTTGCACGAGATATTTGTAAGTCTGTTAAAGTCGTTTACCTTTGGCGGTGTAACATCGGTAATTGGTTGTTATGTAGGTATGAGTACCACCGGTGGTGCCGAAGGCGTTGGGCACAGCACGGTACGTGCCTTTACTATTTCCGCAGCAATCATTCTAATTATTGATGCTTTGTTTGGGTATATTATGTAATATCGCTTGCTATCGCCGGACTGCACCGCAAGTGGCTATTACATACATCCTTAGCTGTGCAGGATAGTACGACCATTAAGAAACTACGCCGTAAAATAAAATTTGCTTCTTATAATTAAATACTAAACTATCATGCCTAAAGTACTCGTGTTGTGCCCCGATGAAAAAGCACCCATAGGAGGCATCAGAGTCTTATATCGTCACGTAGATACTCTGAATAAATATGGTATTTCCGCCGCTATTCTACATCTTAAAAAAGATTTTCGTTGTACTTGGTTTCAAAACAATACCTCTATTGTAACATATAAAGACAGCAGTACTATTAGCGAAAGTGAAATAGTTGTAATTCCGGAAATCTATGGTTCTAATATGCACAACGAGGTAGTGATGCAGAAAAAGAACGCACTGGGTATTCGGAAGAATGTGACTCTTGATTTAAGGTCTGTGAAAAAAGTGATATTTAATCAAAACGGACATTATACATTCGACCACTACCCACACGAAATATCACATAGAACATCGCCATATCTTCAGCCGGATGTTCTTGCTACAATTGTTGTTTCGGAGCACAGCAGGCACTATATTCAAAGTGTGTTTCCTGAACACCGTGTACATCGGATTCGTTTAGGGTGTGATGAATCTATTTTCTATTACAGCAAAGACAAGAAAAAACAAATTGCCTTTATGCCTCGAAAACATCCTATGGATATTACTCGTGTTATAAATACATTAAAATTTAAAGGTGCATTGGATGGTTGGCAACTTGTACCAATTGAAGGTAAAACAGAACGTCAGGTAGGAGAATTATTACGTGAGTCGTCCATATTTATGAGTTTTGGTTCGCAAGAAGGATTTCAATTACCTCCGGCCGAAGCTATGGCATGTGGTTGTATTGCTGTAGGGTATCATGGCTATGGTGGCAAGGAATTTATGGAGCAAGATTTTGCCTATCCAGTTCCGGTACATGATATTGTTAGCTTTGCAGAAGTAATGGAACAGGTATTACAACAATTTGAGTCTAACCCGCTCCAAATGCAACTGATGGGAAAACAAGCATCAGAATATATGCTTGCCAATCATACGTATGCTCATGAAGAAGCTGATGTTATGGCATTATGGAATACGTTACTGTAATGATGGTAATCCCTCAAGGTTTACTACTTTATTCTTATTGATATAATTTCATCTCTGTGCATTCCTCATTCTGATACACGAAAACTGTAGTGTAGATTGCACAACCGCCTCTTGTAACTTCCATAAACGTGGAACAATTCGTAACTCAACATTATGCAGTAACAACAACTCCGGTATGTTATGCAAAAGGCGTTTGGCTTTGGGTACTTCCGGCTTTGTGCTGATATAGTAGCCGGCATTTTCATCTAACTCTGTAAAGTTTGTTGTATCAAATTCATATTGTACCAAACTTGTAGTACACAGAGTTTCAAACCACGAGTGTTCTATGGCAATGATAGAGGTGGCGATACTATGCGCAAAGAATTCAGCAGCATCGTTGGTAGTGGTGGCAGAACCAATACGAATGCAAATTCGTAGGCAATCTCTGGGGAAGAAGTAGTTTGCTTGTAACTCATCGGTAATTGCAAAAACACAATCTTGGCTGAGTCCCTGAAAATGCGAGGGCGAAGGACGTGGCATAAATACATCTATAGTATCGTCTTGGCTTATGTGGAATAACCGCAGTGAATTCATATGTATGCTCTATCTGTTGTATAAAGTACCTGAGTATAGAATTTACGCATTGTATGTGTTTATCTCAAATTATGCGATGCTGTAACGGTGGGTTCGCACCGGGTTGGCGTGCTGAACGTACGCTTCGGCAGAGGCGGGAAGCATACTATTTTCTATGTTTGTAAAGAATTATACTATACAACACCATGACCATTACTGTACTGATGTTTGGGCGTATTGCGGAACTAACCGGCGCACAACGCCAAACGTTACACGATATACCCGATACTAACCGTTTGCAACAACACGTAACACAAATGTATCCGGATATGGCAAACCTTACGTATTCAATTGCAGTAAATACTGTGATGATACGTGAGAACACTGCATTAACCGATGGTGATACTATTGCACTAATGCCGCCGTTTTCGGGTGGATAAATAAACGAATTATGAACCACGAGCAACATCAACGCTATAGCAGACAAATTCTGTTACAGGAGTTTGGCGAGGAAGCACAACACAAACTTCTGAAGGCACGTGTGTTGGTTGTTGGCGCGGGCGGACTTGGTTCGCCTGCATTGCAATACCTTGCCGCCGCAGGTGTTGGAACAATTGGAATTGTTGATAATGATGTTGTTGATATTTCCAACTTACAGCGTCAGGTGTTGTTTACTGCTAATGATATTGGCACATATAAAACCACAGTAGCACGAACGCGCATAGTTGCGCAAAATCCCGATTGTATTTGTATTGAGCATACCGTACGAATTGATAACACTAATGCTTTAGATATTATTAAGGATTATGATGTTGTGTTAGATGGCACAGATAACTTCAGCACACGATATATGATTAACGATGCGTGTGTGTTATTAAACAAGCCGTTAGTGTTTGGCGCAGTACTACGCTTTGAGGGACAGGTTGCCGTGTTTAATCTTGCAGATGCACAAGGGATAAAAACTAATTACCGCGACTGGTTCCCACTTCCACCACAACCAACCGAGGTTGTTTCATGTTCGGAAGCAGGTGTGCTTGGGGTTGTTCCGGGAATTATAGGCACCATGCAAGCCACAGAAGTACTTAAAATTATTACCCGAATAGGAACGCCACTGCATAACACTGTGCTTACGTACAATGCTTTGCATAACACGTTTTATCAGTTTGGGGTACGGGCAAATCCTAATACACAATATCCGGCAACACCACAAGAGTTCATGGCATTTAACTACAATTGGTTTTGTAACATTGCCGATACCGTACCAACAGTACGCGCAGATGAATTTACACAAATGTTGTTGCAGGGAAACATTCTTGTAATAGATGTTCGCGAACCGAACGAACAACCGCGTATTACGGAGTTCAGTTCTATCAACATCCCATTACGTAGTTTGCAAACAAGGGTACCAACGCTAACTACGCAACAAACGGTTGTAGTATTTTGCCAAACAGGTAAACGGAGTGCAGCCGCAGTGAAACTGTTACAACAACAGTTTCCAATGGTAAATGTGTTATCGTTACAAGGTGGAATACAACAATGGTTACATAACAACAAGTAAGTATGAGCAAAGAACATAAAAAGAAAAACGTATTTATACAAGGAGCAATATCGCCTGCGTTTATAGGCGATTCCATTGCAAAGCACAGCACCAAAACCGAGATTGGCGCACATAGTATTTTTTTAGGTCAGGTGCGGAACGATATACTTGATGGCAAAGAAGTCGCCGCTATTGAATACACTGCTTATACCGAAATGGCAGACGAGGTATTCCATGCAATACGCGAGGAAACGTTTGCCAAATATCCACTAACATGTATGCACATGTACCACAGCATTGGGGTTGTTGCCGCGGGCGAGATAAGTCTGTTTGTGTTCACGTCATCGCGCCACCGTGCAGATGCTTTGGAGGCGTGTACGTACATTGTTAACCGCATTAAAGCCGAAGCACCTGTGTGGGGCAAAGAACTTTTTACCGATGGCTCGCACACATGGAAAGCTAATACCTGATGTACCTTTTTGCTATCGCCCGACCGCACCGCACGTTATACAATACCCAACGTTACTATGCGGGAAAGAAGTAACATCACACAACAAAACCACATCATGATTCATCTGCGTTCTATATCGTTAAAAGAAAAATACGCCGAGCGTACAGACTTTCCTTTTTCGCTTGGGGTTATAAAAGAGTTACAGGAACTTACATTTACATCGCCCATTACATTTCTGGTTGGCGAAAACGGTTCGGGTAAATCCACGCTGATAGAAGGGATTGCAGCCGCTACGGGGCTACCTGCAATAGGTGGCGATGACATTCACCGCGATACAACATTACACCACGCACGAACATTAGGAAGTGCGTTACGACTAACCTGGAATAAACGAACACACCGCGGCTTTTTCCTCCGTGCGGAAGACTTCTTCAACTTTGTGCGCAGGTTAAATTCAACACAACAAGAGTTGGATGATATGGTGAACGAATACGAACAAAGTATGAGCGGTTATGGGTTACAGTTAGCACGCGGTGCGGCACGTGCGCAACAACAACAGCAACAACACCAATATAATGGTAACATGGAAGAACGCTCGCATGGCGAAAGTTTTATATCGCTGTTCCGCTCGCGTATTGTGCCGAACGGATTGTATATCATGGATGAGCCCGAAGCACCACTATCCCCACGCAGGCAATATGCGTTTATGTTTACGCTTGCGGAATTGGTTCGGCAACAGTCGCAATGTATTATAGCAACGCACTCCCCTATTCTTATGTCGTTTCCGGGTGCGCAGATACTATCCGTTTCAGGCGACACCATTGCGCAATCATCAACCGATGAGCTTGATCACATTCAATTCACCAAAACATTTCTGAACAACCCACAGGCATTTGTACGGCATTTGAATGAAGTGCAAGAAGAATAATCTATCGCGGTAAAGAGTTGTACCGTACACTGCACTTTTCTCTCCCGCACACAGAGGTATATTGCTTGCACATGGCTTGGTGCGGTTAGGCGATAGCAACTAACTATCACGTTATACTTCTATGCCGGAAAACATAATCGGTTGATTGTATGCAACATTGCATACTTAAGGCGATTTACTAACACTACTAAAGGCGTCAATATTTTCCGTGCAGTTACAAACTTCTTTCAACTTTTTCTCATTTTCCCATACGGTAAACTGTAGAGAACCACGATAGCGAGTTTGCTGAGTTTTGGAACTTGTAATGGCACCATTTATTTTTAGTGTTGCATTAGCATACTCCCTACGGTATGTGTAAGTAAGATTCACAAGATAACGTACATCACTTAGGTAGCGGTAGTCCGGGTTTACTACAATTGTTCCGCTAATCTCTGCCGTCTCGTAATTAACAATGTTGCTGTTACCGCCGATAAAAACTACATAGCCCTGACCGTCAACATTCAAAAAGTACTTTCCACCTAACGACAGTGGGAAAGACTCATTACTAGCTCCGCAAGGTGCACACGATGGCGTTGTTATTATAGTTGAGCCAATTTCCCATTTGCCGAACACAGGAGTTACAACCGGTGGTTTTATAGCAATATTGCCTATTGTTAATGCCTCGGATGTTTTACGTGCCGGTGTAAAAGAACTTAGTGTAATGATAGTATCAATATCGGGCAGAATGGTTTTTTGTGAGAGCTTGATACGAAGTTGTATATCGCTAACGGGAAAGCCACGCGGTAATGTAAAGTTCCCATTTTCATCGGTCGTGTCTTCGGTTGTAGTGTACACACTTGTACCTATTTTCATGATAGGTTGTACTATAACATTCTTTATTCCTTCGCCTGTAGTCCACGTAAGTTTTCCATTGATAGTGTATGTCCATCCGGTGCGTTGCATAATAGTGTGAACTATTTTCATCTGCTCGGGTGTATATGTTGCTTTGAATGCGTTATATAAATCATCTGCTGTAAGCGGTTTGTGCTTAGCAAGAATAGTCCAAAGTTCGCCGTAGCTGCTTTGTAAAGAAGGGATGTTATCCTCATCTTCTCCTGCGGTATTACTGCTTATGTCGCTATTATTGATTGTAGTGGCACTACTATGCAACCAACCCAGCAACATAGTTATATAACCTTCCTTAGCAACATAATCTACTGTAGAGGGCTTCCCTTTACCTTTTATCAGTGAAAACAATCCATCCGGAGGTACAAATTTTGCCTGTTTAATCGAGCCATTCACTGTGAGGTCTGCAAATTGTGCATACTCTTCCAACAAACTTCTATTGGGGCGAACATCACCTATATCGTGATAGCGAATTAAATTTGACCTCAGCGTTCTCATGTTATCATCACCTAACAAAACATGGCTAAGATAATGCCCTGTCTCGTGAGCAACTGTTGATTTTGTTTCGCCCTCTTTATCCTTACGCGCAAAACTGAAATAGGGGTTTACATAGCCAAGTGCCCAATGAAATGGGCTATAGGAAGAAAGGCTTGAGATAATTGCCAGATCTGCTTTCGGCATTAGTCTTCCGTTAATTGCCCTAATGGCATCTTCTTTATAGGGAGAAGCAATTGGAGTAATGATTGTCTGTACATCACTACGAATTAAATCAATACATTTATTTAAGTATAAATCTCTTTCGGTCAATGTTGCATAAGTAACAACACCAATTATGATAATAGGAACAAACTGTAGCTGATTGGATTTTTTGGATATACCCGATGTAGGAATACTCAAATCGTACACAGCGGGATTAGATGTTGTATCGGTGCGCGAAATTCCAAGCCATTCTTTAGTATGTGTACTTGGTTCATAAGTACTGACGTATGGTTCTGCATAGACAACAACAGATGGTTTTTCTCCGGCATTATGCTGTACTAACAACTGAAGTTTCATGTTCTGAGGGTTGTTTATTCTGAAAACAGGCATATTATCCGGTGCAGGATAATCAAGCTTGGATGCTTTTTCGATACTAATTTCACCCTGACCGCCACCAACAACTTTCAGTTGAAGTCCGTGGACGGTATCGCGAATAATAATATCTGCTCCCGATGAAACAGGATAACGTACTAAACCGGTGAACTCTATTCCATCGCTGTTTCCGTTTGGTGGTACGGGGTTATCGGTATCCGGACACCCACTAAACATGAAAACAACAGTTATATAGAAGAACAGCCGTATCGAAGTATAGAGAATACGCGGTTTCATAATAATCTCCCCTCGTAAAAAAGAATACACATGCATCACCGCAAGCAAAATATTATGCTGAGCAAAAGGATACTATGACAATTGTCATGTTTTATAAATCCTAAACAATGATGTACTACAAGTGTACTTGTTGGGTGTGTGCGATAACCTATTTACGTATACGGCATTCTCTCTCCCGCACGCAGAGGTATGTTACTTGCAAATGGTTTGGTGCGGTTGGGCGATAGCAAAGAGTTCGTAATTTGCATGAAGTGTTGTACCAAAAAATCTTATACCTATGAAAAGCGTTTTTAACCGTGCCGATGTTGATGAAATGATTTCGCGTATTAATACACTTACGCCCGATACAAAAGCATTGTGGGGAAAGATGAGCGTTGACCAAATGCTTGCCCACCTTTGCGTGTCGTACGAAATGGTGTACGAAAACAAACATCCCAAACCTAATCCTGTAATGCGATTAATTTTGAAGATGTTTGTAAAAAACGGTGTAGTTGGCAGTAAACCGTATAAGCAAAACCTCCCTACAGCACCTGCATTTAGGATTACGGATTCCAAAAATTTTGAGGCAGAAAAACAACGCCTTATTGCATACATGAACCGCGTGCAACAAGACGGCATTGCGTACTTTGATGGGAAAGAATCACTCTCGTTTGGAGCGCTTACAAAAGACGAATGGAACACGTTATTCTATAAACATTTCGATCATCATCTTTCGCAGTTTGGTGCGTAACATCAGGTAATACTGATGTTGTATTTGTACAGTAACCCAACAACGCCTTGCAGACTAAACTTTGCTTTTGCTATTTTATTTGTTTCGGGGTCTAACGCGTAGTTGTAAGCGGTGCGGAAGTCTGCTTTTTCCAGATTGGTAAAATCGAACGAGGTGTTAAGTAAGTCGCAATTATCAAACGCAACACTTTGTGCATTGGTTTCGGTAAAGTCAGCTTCCTGAATGCTGCAATTTTTAAATAGGGTATTCTTAATATTGAGTTTATGGAACGAGGTGTTATTAAGAATACAATCTTCAAAATACCATTGCAGTAAAAACTCGCTACATTGCCCAAAGTTAACACCAAGTATTTTACAGTTTACAAATCGTACTTCCTTAAAAGCGGTATTCTTTACTGTTACCATACTAAGGTTACAGTTTCTGAACTCACATTCGGTAAACTCGCTGTTAGAAATATCAACGTTGGTAAACGTACAACCAACAAATGTGCAACACTCAAATTGCTCAAGCAGTCTGGGTTGTTGGGTATAATCTATCTTCTCAAATTGTTGGTTCTCTATCATAATTCTTTGCATTATGGTGTGCGGCAATATAACGCATTCTACTCTTTTGCTACCGCGTGACCGCGCCGCACCACACATTCTAAATAACCTTACTGTGCGAGAGAGTACAATCATTCACAAAAAACGGTTATCGTTGTTGGGGAACTCTCCGGCACATTGTGGTTGTACAATGCGCAATGTTCGGTGCCGTCCGGCGGTAGCAAAAAACTATTTAAAATAAAATCTGCTGCCATATCTATACATCGTCCGTGATGCAGTAGTATGCGCAGCAGATTCTCTCCAACCGAGTAGAACCGTTTTTTGAACGATTCTATTTTCCTTGCTAATCCGTTAGCATCTTCCGGTTCTTCCGTGAAATGCTGTGTTACCAACTTAACCGTTTCTAATTGTGCCTTATGCTTGTACCATCCGTGGTAGCTGCATTAGTGCACGTGTTTACCTGTTACCTATTACCTATTATCGTTTCAACTGATTGATTTCCTGCAAGAACTGATCGCTTATGGTGATTGTTCTTGATGCGGCTTCAAATGCACGCTGTGTAGAAATCAAATCGGTAAATTGTTCTGTTAAGTCAACATTCGATTCCTCCAACGAGCCACCTAACATAGCCGTTGATGGGAAAATCTCTGTTGCTGTACCAATGTTTGGCAAACCACTGTTTGGCGATACACTGTATGTGTTATTACCTTCTTTTACCAAGCCGCCCGGGTTTACAAATTTTGCAACCGCAACTTGCGCAAGAACTTCAGATTGGCCATTGGTAAACGCGCCAATTACACGGCCTGTTTTATCCACGCTTACTCGCGATAAGTTACCTGCAGTGTAACCATCTTGCTCATATGCAGTAACTGAGTTCTGCCCGGCATATTGTGTTAGCCCGGAAAACAAGTTACCTGCTTGGGCTAATGTTACAGCAATATTTTTGGTTGAATCGAATGCAGTTGATGATGCGCCAAGGGCTGCATTAAGGTTTGTACCTGTAACATTAAAGTTCAATGGTGTGTTCATAGAACCATCGGCATTAAACGAAACAGTACCTGCGGCACTTGGTAATGTTAAAGCGTTGCCATCTAATGTCCCTGTTAATGCATATTGATTTGCAGTAGCTGATTTAGTAAATGTCATCTGCAATACGTGCGAGTTACCGATGTTGTCGTAAATAGTAATGGAAGTTTGAGCAGTCTCGCCAGTAAGCATAGAGGCATTTAAATTACCGGCAAGTTTTACTTGTTCTGTTTGGCGTGGGTTTGATTGGGAAAGGTTCAGGTTTACGTGCGTTAATTCTCTTTCTAAAACGTTATTGCCACTGCTATCTTTTACTGGGCGTCCGTTCACGTCTTTCTTAAAATTATATCCTTGTACAAATGCACCCGTATTGGAATCTACCAGGTTACCGCTTCTATCTAAAGAAAAGGCACCTGAACGTGTGTACAAGTCCTGCCCGTTTTGTTCCAAGGCAAAAAAGCCATCACCGGAAAGACCTAAATCTAACGCACGGTTGGTTGTACGTATTGAACCTTGCGTAAAGTCTGTGCGAACTGCACCAAGTTTAACACCTAATCCTATTTGGATTGGGTTCATACCACCGTTACCTCCGGCAGAGATGTTAGACGGAGCAACCCCCAAAGCTAAGCTCTGAGAGAACTGCTCGGCAAACGATGCCTCGCTGGATTTATAGCCCGTAGTATTTACGTTGGCAATATTGTTGGAAATCACATCAAGGCGTTGCTGATGCGCTTTTAATGAGCTTGTACCTGCCGTTAAAGAACGAAGTAGTGCCATAGGAAAACCCTCCAAAACTATCTGTAGTTATACAAAACTTATTTGCGTGTTGTGTTACGGTTGCCGTTACTGTACTACAAACCACATGCAAAAAGGCATGGTGCTCATACATCAATACAAAACCGAAAACTTGTGTGGTAAGTTGTGCGCGATTACCCTCAGTCGTTCGGATAGTTCGCTCTTGGTGGGTCTCCTGTTGGCAGTTACATCGGTGTAACGTCCAAGCTAAGGTCCAACCCTGCATGCAGAATAATTATTACCACATAATTATGCTACAATTGCCGAATCAATATTTGTAAACACATTATCTTGTGCTTGTTCGCCCTTCAATGCTGTAATCACTGTGCGGTTCTGAACACTCACAATAAACGCCATATCACGTAAAAGCACTAACGAATCTTTTGCCCCTTTGTCGTCTGCCTTATTCACTGCAGTTTCCAAACGTTTCATATCATCGGTCGATAGATTCATCTCTCTGCTGGTAATACGGCTTTGGGCATGGGCTGAGAACTTTAACTTGCCAACTTCTTCTTGTAAAATATCGGCAAACGGCTTCTGGGGTTCCTGTGCAGGCATGCGTTGCGGCCTGCTGTTCAGTTCGCCTACTCCGCCAAGCGGAACAAATGGTAGTTGTACGCCGTTCAGTTCCATAAAGTATCAGTCTTGCTTCCGGTCGTCCTTGACTCGTGAATGCGTTTAATAATTTGTCAACGAATTTTTTAATACTATCGGCACTTCTGTTGTAATACTTTAGTGCCCTTAAAAATATATTTCAATCAAATCGAAAAATGTGTTGGGTATCTCTCACAATACATCCGGTTCTTCAGCGCGCAAACCCTGTGCGAGCCCACCCTCTGTTTAATTCGGAAAAAGATATCTCAGAACTAATTAGAAAGCTCAACAATACTTCCCGCCGGTACTTCTGCTCCATTAATAATCACAACCGGACCCGACTCTTTATACCGCACACCGGTAATCTTACCCGTAACCGAAGGTGAAATAGTTAAATCGGTATCTTGCATATCAGTACCGCTCATAACAAATGTGTAATTACCTGCCTCCGCCGTTTTGCCATTGTTATCTTTACCATCCCATAAAAAAGTATTATCACCACTTTTTACAGGTATATATGGTGCCGTATAACTTCTAACAATTACACCAGATTCGTTTTTAATATCAATTTTCAATGTTTTAGCTGGAAATTGAAGGTTATATCCAAACGGCACACCCGATGCGCCATCAAAACTAATGGCATTAGAGTTTGCCTTAACTTGTTTCCCAATCATAGAAGGCAACGTTGACTGCGACATAGTTGCCGATAATGTTGTATTCATTGTAATCAATTTTTCCAGATTGGTATTCATATTCTGCATTTGCTCTAAAGAACTATACTGAGCAAGTTGTGCCGCCATTTGTTCAAATCCACCACTGGGGCTGGTAGGGTCTTGCGATTTCATCTGCTCCATCATCAACTTCAGAAATGCATTCTTATCTAAGTCTTTTGCAGCAGCTGTTGTTGTATTTTTTGTACCAAGTTCGTCGAATAACTTTTGTGTTACCGATGATGTAGTTGTAACTGCATCAGCCATAATGATAACTCCTTAAATCAATTAAGCGTAATATTCAAATTGGTTGTTTCGCACACGTTGTTGTTTGCGTCTTTGATGTTGTTTTGTATTAGCATCACCGCGTTCGCGTTGCGTAGTTTCTTCGCGGTTACTGCCAAACGAACGTAAGAATGCAGCACGTTGCTCTCTATCTTCCTGACGTTGTTGCTGTCCGGCAAATTGCTGCTGTGCACCCTGAGATGTTTGCTCAGGTTGTTTAACCTGAACAGATACAGAGTCCATACGCACACCATTTTGCACGAACTGTTCTCTCAAAGCAGGAAGTTGTGCTTCAATAACATTACGTGTTTCATGAGATTCCACCTCTATACGAAGTAGATTCTCTCTTTCATTCATCTGCATTTGTACAACTACCGTGCCAAGCGCTTCCGGGGTAAGAACCAAGCGTACGGCACTACTCTCACCTATTGGGCTATTACGCACTATAATCGAAGTTGTATGGGCAAACGACTCAACAGGAATCTTAAACATCGGTAATGGCGCTGATTCTTTAGCAGACTGCGTTGGTGTGCTCTTTATCGTATCACCAGCAAACCCCATTATTCTGTGTAACGGTACATATTGAGTTCCATCAATTGCTTTGCTACTCTGATTTTGCTGTTCAGCAGAAATAGTATTTTGTATTGTATTACCACTTGCCTTTATATGCTCTTCTGTTGCTTGAGCCATTGTAAAGGAATAAGAGTGTTGAGTAGATGGTTGTACAACATTGTTTAGTTGCTGCCCGGTGAATAATTCTTGATTCTCGTTATCAGTAAATGCCGACGAATCAGATTCACCGTCAGAATTAGAGCTATCAGTGGAAAGAATGTTATCCACTATATCATGAGCATTACCCAAGTTGTGAGTGTGATGTGCATGTAATGCTTTGTTAGGAGTAGAAACATGAGCAGACATTTGCTGTGTTACTTGTTCCTGATGAATTGTATAATCCGGTTGTTGTTGATTAACAGTAGTATCAAATGCAGAATCCATGCTGGTAGGTTGTAGCATATTATCCAAACGAGTTGGCACAGCAACAGATGTGTCTACCGTCCTTCCGGCAACAATTCCTGCGTTGTTATTAACAGACGTTTGTTGACGAAACGCCCTCATTTGTTCAGATTGTTGCTCAAAACCTGAAATCTTAACCATCGTTTTAAATAATTCCGAACGAGACCGCAAGTCGCGTACTTGTAAACGGATATCTTTCTTTTTATCGTTTCCGTTTAGACTGCTATCCTCATTATTATTTTTTACAGGGTGTTGATCAGTAACTACAGTTTCAGATGTTGGTGCTGATACACTCAGCCTAGGTGAAGTACTTTCAACAACTGGATATCCAGCATTCACTTCAATGTTGTTCGTTCCACTATCAACGTTAATATTGTTTTCAATACTAGGTTGAAAGCCTTCAATAATATTCATGGTGCTTGATTTATCAACTGTAGACAGAACACTATGTAGCGGACTATCATTATCTGCTAGTAGTTCATCATTGAGTACCGAAGGATTGTTTTTTATATCTGTTTTTGATACAACGTGCGCTTGTTGTTGTGTATGTACTTGAGGAGAATTCTTCTTCTCAATAGGTGTAGCGTCGTGATTTTGAGTAGCATTTAACACGAGTTCAGAAGTTGGCTCTGTAGCAGCTGTTTCAGTCGCAAAATATTCTTTTAACTGATGTACATCATGTAAGGGTGTACTTGTAATCTGTTCTGTACTTGGCTTATCATTGTTCGTAACAAAAAACTCATTCTCTACCATTGGAGTTTTGGTGGATTGAGATACAGTGGTGTTCAACTCAGCTGTAACTTCGTCATCATTGTGTACAGCTTCCTGTACAGGTACTGTTGTCGCTTCCTCGAGAACAGTAGTTTGCTTAGTATTGATAGTGTTAACTGTAGGGATATCCAATACTGCTTTTTCTACTGCAATCTCACTATTCAAATCTGGAGTAACACTTACATGATTGCTATGTGATATATCATTTACTGAGTTTTTTTCGTTCGGTTCTTGTTCGGTAGTATAAATACTAGCATTGCTTGGTTTAATACTCTCGGCAGATATTGTAGTGCCTTTTGCTTTTGTATTTGACACCTTAGGTAGTAGAGTATCCGATACGTCTTGTGTACCAGTTACTGTTGCATCATTTACAAATTCTTCTATAGGTATTGCGCCAGCAAAAGATGTTGTATTTGTAGTACTGTTAGAATCTGCCTTATCAATATCATGTGTTTTTGACTTGATTGTTGTGTAGGGCAACTCTGTTGTATCCTTTACAGAATGTGCACCAGTACTATCTCTTTCCTCTGCTGCATACCCTTCTTGGGTATTATGAACCATAGTTTGTTCACCCTTCCCTCCGTGAGGAATGGTATCATCCGTAGTACTTTTTGTAGCCGTTTGTACTACATCAGTACTATTCTGAATCACAGAATCGGAAGAAACGCCATCACTTGTTTGTGGTAATACTAATGATGGGGTGTTTGTGTTGTTTGTTATGTACTCTACTGAACTACGAACCTTGTGTTCTGCCGGATTCTCTTGTTGTGGCGGAACACTATGTGCTGAATTTTGATGTACATCATAAATGTTTTCAGTTATCTCTGGTTGTGCTGTTGCCTGAATAACAGTAACAGGTTGATGAGATGTATCTACTACTACGTTAGAACTTTCAATAGCATTCGTGATTGTAACAGTATTGTTTTTATACACTCCCTTGTTCTGACTATCTGTGTTTTCCGATTGTAATTGAGAGGCAACGCTTACAACAGGTCTGTCTACATTCGTATTAGCAGCAGTTATACTAGCAGGATTAACCTCGGTAATAACCTGATCATCTGTTCTATATACCGAAACATTAACAGTATTCTCAATCTTCTCATTCTTGCTGATTGGCGCAACATCAGTCTGCTGAGTGTGTAATAACGAATCACTCTTTATAACGGGCTCTATTATAACCTGCTGAATAGTGCTTATAGGTTGCTTGTCATCCTTCTGTTCTTGAGGCAGAGCTTGGTTTGTGAGACTGCGAGTATTGGCAGTGGTTTTATAAACTTGTTGTGTGGAGGTGAAGTTAACTGGCTCAAGTACAGCATCAAATTCATTTTTAGTTTGCGCTGAGTTTAAAGAAACAACACCTTCCGGCTTTTCGATACCACGAGGAGTTGTACTATGTTCCGGAATGTTAGTAGATTTACTATTAGGCTGCTCCTGTGTACTCTTATCACTATACTGCATTGAGGCAGTAACAACATCTCCGGCTTCAACGGCAGTAGACTCTATGGCACTGAAAGTACTTACTGTAGAATTCCTTGTTGATTGCTCAACGATAGCAGATCTGTTATCTTCTTTACGTACTACATCGTTTTGTATTCCATTTGAGTAGTTCTCTGATAATGCCTGTAGTTCAGGTAGTATCCCTGTGTTTACATCCGTTGGCTTAGCTGCAACTTTTACTTCAACATGTTGAACCGAAAGTCCTAGAGCATTTGCTTTCTCAATTACGTTAACCAGAGCGTAAAGTGTAGTTATGCCCTGTTGTGGATTAGATACGAGCTGTGCATCTACAGACTTTTCACGGGTAAGGGGTGTTATTATATACTGTTGGTTGTGTTCAACAACTTCTGTCTGCTTGTTTTTTGACTCTGTAGATTGAACATTCTTGAGAGTAGCACCGCTTTTTTCCAACTCAACAGATTGAGTCGCATTTTCGGTACTCGCTACACGGTTACTGTTAGTTATAATATCATTCTGTTCAGCAACACTATGTTGGCTTACATCATTGCTATCTGATTTCACAGTATTCTGTACAGGATCCACCAATTCAGGTAACAGTTCATCTGTTCCAAGCGGTGTATATTGCTTTGAGTTTTCTTTTACATCATCAATCTGAGCTGTATGCTCAACAGTATCATTTGATACTTGTTCTGTTTCGTTCTGTACAGATGGAACACTTGTACTAACATCATCGCCTTGTTGTTCAGAACTCTTTACCGATATCGGTTTTAAACTAACCTGATTTTTACGTATAGATTTATCGTCATTAACTGTGCTACCGTTACTTGCTTCTACAATGGGTTCATTGCCGATAGATGTTGAGTTTTCCGGCAAAGCGATAGAAGGAATCGTAATTGCTACAGTAAACAAAGCAGGAGTAAAAGTTGTAGCAGTTGTATTATTGTCTAAGCTATCTGCTTCAGTATTAGGTATATCTGTATTTGTTTCTTTATGTACTACTGGTGTAATAGCAACCTCTGTATATGTTGCGTCAACACCAATGGTATTCAGTACATCAGCTATAGTATTTCTAACTGATTGTTCATTTGGGTTGGTTGTTTGCAATACAATACGTAACTCCGCGGGGCTCTGAGCGTTTTCTTGTAGTATTGTTATCGCCTGTGTTAGTGCAGTTTCAGGTTCACCAACAATAGAGTTGTTTGTAAGCGCATTGATATTTGCTTTTACACTTGCGCCATACCCTAATGTTCCTTTGGTCAACGCTGTCAGTAACTCAATTGGCAGAACAACTATGTTACTCTTAGAACTATTCACATTTTGTCTGTCAGTTAGCACAACCGGACTTTGAGCAACCGGAGCTTCGGTAATATTTTCATCCGAAGTCACCTGCGTAGTAAGCGCTTCTGCTTGTATGTATAAAGCATTCTCAGAAGATACTTGCGTTAATAATGCAAGGGTATCTGTAGTATCAGCTGGAAATGCTGTTGTAGTTGTGTTTGGTAACAACAAGTCCACTGGTTGAGATTGCTTCCCAATATTTAAGAACTCTGCTAAATCCGAGGTAACTTCTCCCACCGAATATACAGTCTCTACATTTTGTAGTTCAGTGCTTTCCTGAGGTATGGTAGAGTAATTGGGTACATCGGCAAATATGCTTTGTTCTTCGGCTGATAGAGGTTTTAATGTTGTTGGGATATCACTTTCAGGCAATGCAACAGATACTGCTTGAGGTGTAACAGATGTTGTAATGGTACTCTGATTATCAATACTATTTTGTAGTACAGGTTGTACATCTACCCCAATACTCTGAACTTCATCGCTGAAAATGGAATCGAATCCCAATGCCGATGCTGAATCCTGCTCACCGGATACACCCAATATACCACCGCCTAAAGCACTCTGCTTAACGGGTATTCCATCTGCGGGGAATAATGAAGAAAGTATGTCGGATAGATTCATATCGTGCGTCCTTGCATTTAGGGGATGCAGTGCACCTTGGTCGTCCTGACATCAGGTATAAAGCACTACATATTCCAAATGAGTTGTGTTATTCTTTCGCAATAGAATTAGCTACTGCAACAGCTTTATCCGTAGGAAGTTTTTCCATTACCTTAGCAGCACTCTTGCGTTTCATCATTTTCAGGATGTCCGCAGCGTATTTAGTATCTGCTTTGGCAAGGATTTTTGCCACTTCTTCCGGGTCGGCCTTATCGTACATTTCGGCAAATGCCTGCATATTCTTTAATCGCAGAGTATCTCGCTCTGCTTTCTGTTGTGCGGCTTTTTGCTCTTTTTCTTGCTGATTTACCTGCGATTTCAACGATTGCGCTACGTTTTTTAACGAATCTGTTCGGTTGTTTGCCTGCAATAAACTATCGTTAAACGTTTGCATCTTCTTGGCAAGCGAATCATTTTGTTTACGTAACTGCTGTGCTTCAAGTTCAAATGGGTTGGGTTGTTTAACGGCGGTATCACCGGGCATAACACGTTTTGGCAAGCCAAGTGCTTCGGGGTTAGTATAATACAAATAACCGCCCGCGCCCAGTATCCCCAAAAAGGAAACCGACGTGATAAGTACTATAAAAAGCAGTTGTTTGCCCGACATACGGCGTGCCCGTAAGAATGAAACACCTAAACCCGAACAAAATGGCTTTTACAATACCTTTACGGCTCGTTGTGCCATTTCATCCATAGTATTCATTTCTTCGTGCAGAACGGATTCATTATACTCGGCGAGTTTTTTCTCTTTCAGGTTATCAATAACCTTCTCATCGCGCATGGTTTGGGTGAGTTCATTACGGCGCATGCTTTCAATTTCCATGATATTTCGTAACTCTTGCTGCAAACGCTCTATATCTGCCGTAACCGACTGAATATGAGCAAAATGCGCTTGCATCTGGCTTGCCTTTACAGTAGAATTCTTCCACTGTAACGAATCCAAATACTCCTTCGTTTCAGAAATTTCACGTTCTTTAGCCATCCGTGCTTGGGCAATTGCCCCCAAAGCATTTTTTGCCTCGGTGGTTTTGTGTTGCCTGTATTTATGCAACCCCTCAAGCCGGAACTGAAAACGTTTTGCCATAGTGAATCCCAAACAATGGTTCCATCCACCACGATATACTACCTTGTATGTATCGGATGAAACCGTAAAAACATAAAGTAACCATACAAACATGATACCAAAACAAGGTAGCAGGTACTATGCTATCGCAATCCGCACCGTACCGTTAGTAGTTTGTAGGGGCGTATTGCATACGCCCGCCTTCATCTGCGGGAAAGAGTCTCGTGCGTAACACAGCATTAATCGCAATGAGAATTTAACACGGAGAAGCGGAGACACAGAGCGTTACACAGAGTTCTTTTATTACGCAATCATGATAACCGTTTATTTATTGCAAACCGTTCTGAATCCGCGCTGAATTGTTGTGGTGTACTACGCCGTACGGTGCGGTTTGCGTTAGCATAATGTTATATTGCACTACCGGATTAAAACAAACTAAAAATTAGAAGAGGTCCCATGTACTCTCGGTTAGCATCGGCTGCAGTGTTTGGAATTAACGCGTATCCCGTAGAAGTTGAAACCCACTTAGAAAATCAATTACCAAGTTTTGTGATGGTTGGCCTGCCCGATAGCGCCGTACGGGAATCCAAGGAACGAGTGATGGCGGCTATTAAAAACTCTTCGCTGCCAATGCCGCAAAAAAAGATAACGGTTAACCTTGCCCCGGCAGACATACGCAAAGAAGGCTCATCGTTCGATTTACCTATTGCTATTGGCGTACTGAGTGCTTTTGGTACTATTCCTGTTGCCGCCCTAGAGAAAACAATGATTCTTGGCGAGCTTGCACTTGATGGTTCGTTGCGACCTATTCATGGCTCACTTTCCATTGCCATAGAAGCAGGCAAACAAGGTTTTGAACGATTGATACTTCCTAAAGAAAACGCAAGTGAAGCCGCATTAGTAAATACCGTAAAAGTAATTCCGGTGGAATCGTTAAAACAATGTGCCGATTACCTATGTAACGATGCCGACATTGCCCCATGTAATGTTGATGTTGCCGATTTGTTTGCACATCATCAGGAACATTTGCGCTTTGATATTTCCGATGTAAAAGGTCAGGAAGGCGTTAAGCGTGCGTTGGAAGTTGCCGCCGCAGGCGGACATAATATTATTATGGTTGGACCGCCGGGTTCGGGTAAAACAATGTTGGCAAAACGCATTCCGGGAATCTTGCCACCGCTTAGCTTACAAGAAGCACTGGAAACAACCAAGATACATTCTGTTACGGGTATTCTTCCCGCAGGCGAAGCACTTGTAACGCAACGTCCGTTCCGCGCACCGCACCACACCATAAGCGATGCCGCACTTGTTGGCGGCGGCGTTGGTGTTGTCCGTGCCGGCGAGATTTCTATGGCGCATCACGGTGTATTGTTTTTAGATGAACTTCCCGAGTTTGCCCGCAACGCGTTAGAAGTTCTGCGCCAACCCTTAGAAGATAAACGTATTTCTATATCGCGCTCTAAAATGAGTGTAGAGTATCCGTGTAATTTTATGTTGGTGTGCAGCATGAATCCGTGTCCGTGCGGAAACTACGGTAACCCAAACCAAGCATGCACATGTTCGCCACAACAAATACAACGGTACATGGCAAAGATATCGGGACCGTTGTTAGACCGCATTGATATTCACGTAGAAGTAGCCGCCGTAAAATATCAGGAACTAAGTGCCGCACGAACAGGCGAAAGTGCACACACCGTACGCGAGCGCGTTGTGCATGCACGTACAATACAAACCGAGCGATACAACGGACGCAAAGGAGTTTATAAAAATGCCGACATCGGCACCAAAGAACTCGAAGAGTTTTGCAAACTGGACGACGCATCGCAGCAACTACTTAAAATAGCCATGACCAAGATAGGTCTCTCTGCCCGCGCCTACGACCGCATCTTAAAAGTAGCACGCACCATTGCCGATTTAGCCGGCGCAGAAACCATACAAGCCGCACACATCAGCGAGGCAATTCAATACCGCAGTTTAGATAGGCAATACTGGAACGCATAGTTTAACGTAAGTATCTGCTATCGCAAACCGCACCGTAAGTAGTACACATCAAAACCTTTGCTTGCGATGAGAAACACAAGTATTAAACACTGTTGTTCGTGAGAGAAGTGTTGTTATGTTTGTAAAAAGAACTAAAAATAAAAGGAAATGTGTAATCAAAAAACTTCCTCTATAAACAAGTTAGTGCCAATGCAAAGACGACTGAAAATGAAACGACTATTCACAATATTAATAATGACATTAACTGTGCAGACAGTTTTGGCATATCCAATTACTCCTCAGACATTAAGAAAGTTGATTGAAAGAAGTCAATATATAGTTATTGCGACAGTAGACAATCCTGAAAAATCCGAAAGGTATTATGACGAAAAAGCAAAAGACACACTTGAACTTTTTAGTTTTGGAGGTGACGGACTTGCAGACCTTTACATAAAAGAAATTTTAAAAGGTAGACCAAGTAATTCAAATCACATTCAAGTGACTTACGAAGTAGGAATGATTTGTCCAGCACCCGCATGCTACCCTGACAAGAAAGTGGTAATTGCATTCTTAGCAAAAGACGACACAAGTAAAACGTACTACACGGTTGGACTTTCTTACGGTTCAAAAATTATGGATACTGAGGCTGAGTTAAATTCATTTAAGACAAGAATTGTTGAATATTTAGAAATTCTTAAAATCAGAAACAAACATAAAAGAAAAAGGGCAACGGTTGAGTGGTTAACCAAATGTGCAGAAGACAAGAGTACACGTTGGGAAGGTGCCTATGAATTATCAAGACAAGGTTTCTTTATGTCTTACTATGACCGTTCTAAAGACCCGCAATTTTACAAGGAACTTACGAAGTTACAGTTGCATCGTCTTGATTCTGCTTTTTTCGCAACAGACACTATTGCTTACAGCGAATTATGCTTAGCCAATCTTATTTCAAAAAGCAATTACCCCAAACTTAAAGGCCATTTACTGAAAAGTTTAAAATTTTCCGACTATTATATTGCTAACGACATTATGCAAAAAATAATTGAAATTTCGCCCAATGCAGAATTACAATTGATACTGGAAGAAGTTGACAAGTTGGGCTATGACGACAAAGAAAGAGAAGCCAAGCAAAAGGTTTTAATTGAAAAATTTATTATTACTGCTACGAGACAATGAGATGCACTGGCGCTAACCCGTGTAGCTGTTGCACAACTACCTAAGGTTTTACGATGGTTGTATAGTGCGCAGTAGTATGATAGTTTTTATGTGGTGTGTTATGGCACATTGCATAGGTAAAAGAACAAGAAACGGTGCATGTAGGGCAGTATGTGTGTTGTTTGTTGGCATCGGGACACACTTCACAAAGCCCGAAAACGTTACCAGCTATTCTATGGCGACAATGCTAACTTTTGACTGACAAAATAAACAGACGGCAATGGCACGAGTAAAAATAATTTTTCTCCTGACAGTTCTGAATCTATCAGCATTTGGACAGGACAATCTTTACCCAATTATAAAAGCAAGTCTTTGGGGCTACATTGACAATACTGGCAAGGAGGTAATTAATCCTCAATTCAAATCTGCTGGACAATTTTCAGAAGGACTTGCTGCGGTTCGCTTGAATGGGACTTATGGTTATATTGATAAATCAGGTAGCTTTATTATCAAACCTATATATGATATTGCACTGCCTTTTCAAAGCGGACTAGCAAAAGTTTTTCTTGATGGTAAACCTTACTTCATTGACAAAAAAGGAAACATAACTTTTCAGCACAACTTCAAAAGTATTTCATCTTTTGAAAAACACTCTTTTGCTATTGCCATAACTCAAACTGACAAGTATTGCTTAATCAATAGAGATGGAAAACTAATCGCCGACACGGCTTTCAAAAAAATCAATTCTTTTAAAGATGGTGTAACTGTGGTTTACGGTCTTAATCATTTACCTTATCCGCAAGACTCGACACAATTAGAAAAGTTTGAAACAGGTGTAATAGATTCAACTGGAAAATGGCTGATTCAATATGGCAAGTACAAGGACATTGGAAGTTTCAATAATGGCTTTGCTTCTGCCATAAGGTTCAATCAAACTGAAAAGGAACGTGGCTGGTCTCGTGATGATGCCATTATTGATAGAAATGGAAAATTAAAATTCATTTTACCTGCTGGAAAATACTTTCTTGACTTTAACAACAAAGGTTTTTATGATGATTTAGCCGTAGTATATATTTATCCTGAGAAAAAAGATTCAACTGAATCTTATAACTCTTATGACAAAAGAAAATACAAGGGTATTATCAATACTGATGGGGTTATATTATTTAGTGATACTAATTGGAAAGAAATAACACCTTATAGATATAATAGGGCTTTCGTGCAAGACAAAAGTGAAAAATGGAAATTGATAAATACAAAGGGTAAGCAAGTTTGTGATTCAACTTTCAATAACATTCTTTACAAAACATACAGGGGTAATCCAGATGACATATTTACAAATGGAAAAGCTTGGGTAAAGCTTTCAAGCGGATGGGTTGCTATCGACACAACAGGGAGAATTTTAACTCAACCTAAAGTATTTACAGGAATTCACGACAGTCAATTGAGTAGGATTGGCGATATGATTTTTATTGAGGAGGATATTAGCGTTGAAAGCGATAAATACTCTTTTCGTTACGGATTTTGGAATCCAAAAACTAATACTAGCATAATCCCAACCTATCACGATATTGATAAGAACAGTTTTAATAGTGACCTAATCTATGCAATGAAGGATGGAATTACTTATTACATTAATTCCAAAGGTGAGGTTATTTGGCAAGGCACAAAAAATAAAACAACGACACTTGCTAACCTTAATATTGACTTTATGAACAGAGGGTATTTCTATGCATACTCAAAGCCAAATAATAAAGACCTTGGTGGTTTTGGTGGTTCAGATAACTTACCTAAAAAAAATTCAAAATCGGTTACCTTCACAAAGAAAGAATTAAGTGTTGTCGTTCATCCTGAATTAAAAGACACAATTTATGGAGAGAATAATGCAATAACCGTTTACATTAGAAATACAACAGACGGTAAAATTAATTTCAATGCACAAGATAGTAGACTATATATGAAAGTTCAAGCCTTGAATTCAAAAGGAGAATGGAAAGATATTGAGTATTTACCAAGTAGTTGGTGCGGTAATAGCTATCACACATTGACATTAAATTCCAAACATTATTGGACATTTCTCACACCTGTTTATGAAGGAGAATTTAAAACCAAACTTCGCATCGAATTAAAATACATTGACCCAACTGATAAATCTGAAAAGCGCAGGGATAAGAATGAGATTACTGTTTACAGCAATGAATACGAGGGAAGTATAAACCCAGGACAGTTTTGGAACAAGAGAGAGTATTATCCAAGTGGACTAATGGATCCTTATAATGACTGAGGAAAGAAGAACATCCGATAATGCGGGCTTTTCGTCAGGCGGGGTGACGTGCAAACTTGAAGCATTGTGCTTCTAATGAACTTAAGTGATAAATTGAAACTTTGTGCTCCGAAACCCGCCAGAACGCAAAGCCCGACACCGTTACATACTCCTTCACGATAAACAATGTTATGCGCTGAACATTCTGCCCCGCAAGGTAAGGTTGTTGTTTGTTGCGCAACGCTTGGTGCGGTCACGCGATAGCAACAACTATTACTTGCCAAGTAATTTCATTACGGCGTGTGCGGCATCACGGGCGGCGTGTGGCTTTCCGTGCGATGCCATTGCCGTTGCCATGTGTTGTAGTGCGTTGGGGTTTGCCAAGAGTTCCATAACCGTTGGCTCCAGTTGCGCGGCAAGGTGTTCATCGTGAATCAGTTTTGCCGCACCAATGTTTTCTAATGCACGGGCGTTGTGTTCTTGTTCCTTGTTTGCCGCATACGGATAGGGAACCAGTAATGCGGGCTTACCAACAACGCCAAGTTCGGCAACAGTTCCCCCTCCCGAACGCGAGACAACGATATCGGCCGCAGAGTACGCGCTTGCCATGTCGTCTATAAACGGCAGTACCGTAACATTAGCGGGAAGATGTTGGGGAACGGTGTAGTTTTTTCCGGTTTGCCATAATACCTGCGCTCCCATTTGTTCCAGTTGTGGCAACATGGCAACCACTGCATTATTAATAGAGCGCGCCCCAAGCGAACCGCCAAATGCAAGTATGGTTTGTTTATTGGGCTGTAACCCAAAGGTAGTGCGGGCTTGTTGTTGGTTGGGCAACGCACCAAATGTTTGGCGGATAGGATTACCCAGCACCTGTACGGCACGTGCCGCTTGTTCGGATAAGAATTGTTTACATTCATCGAATGCAGCAACAATAAGATTAGCGCGTTTGGCAATACTGCGGTTAGCTTTTCCCGGAATTGCATTGGATTCTATTAACACCACCGGAACTTTTGTGTGCGATGCCGCCAACCCCAACGGATAACTGATATATGTTCCGGCACATAAAGCAACATCGGGCTTAAATGTAGAAATCAGTTTGCGTATAGTTAGGTACGATTGCACAATGGTAAACGGCAACATATACGTTTGTAACGAGCGTAAACCTTTATACCCTTTAACACTAAGCGGCACAAACCTAAACCCAAGTTTAGGAACCACATCGGCTTCTATACGGTTGGGGTTGCCCACAAAAATTGCCTCTACATTGGCAATGTGCTGAAGTTGTTCAACTACGGCAACGGCAGGGAATAAATCTCCGCCTGTGCCTCCGGCAGCAACTATAAGTTTGATTGTTTGCATTGGGGTTGTTTCTGGTTCTTTGTTCGGTTTTGGCTGCAAAACTACGGGTTTGGTGTTTTGCCACGGCAACGGGCATAAAATTTTGCAGGAATATCAATAAAGGGTGCTTTTGGCGTGCTTCCCGTTGGAAAATTTTACCTAAGTTTGCGACGTTCAAAAAAGGTACAACACAGTAACAGAAGTAAGCCATGATTGAAACGTATATTCCGGTTATCATAATGATACTTGTTGGGCTAGGATTTGGCGTAGCAAATATTCTACTTGCCGAATACATAGGTCCGCGCCGCCCAACCAAAGAAAAAATCTCGACGTATGAATCGGGGATGGAGCCTGTAAAATCGGCCCGCGAGCGTTTTTCGGTGAAGTTTTACATGGTTGCCATGTTATTCATTCTGTTTGATATCGAAGTAGTATTTATGTATCCGTGGGCAGTACAGTTTAAGGCATTGGGAACCGTAGGGTACGTTGCAATGTTCTTATTCATGATTCTTTTATTTGCCGGGTACATCTATATCATCAAAAAAGGAGCATTGAAATGGGATTAAACGAGCAATTAGCACGCGACGGATATATAACAACCACCGTAGATGCCGCTATGGATTGGGCAAAATCCAACTCCATGAATATCATAGATAAAACAATTGCATGGGGTCAGAAAAATTCCATGTGGCCAATGCCACTTGGTATCAGCTGCTGCGGAATCGAAATGATGGCGTTTGCAAGTTCACGCTTCGATGCCGCACGCTTTGGTTCCGAAAAAATGGGGTTCACCCCGCGCCAGTCCGATTTACTTATTGTAGCCGGAACGGTTACCTACAAAATGAGTTGGATTGTACGTAAAATATACGACCAAATGCCCGACCCAAAATGGGTAATTGCAATGGGTGCATGTTCAAGTAGTGGTGGTATGTTCCGCAGTTACTCGGTAGTACAAGGTGTTGACCAGTTCATCCCCGTAGATGTGTATGTATCGGGTTGCCCTCCGCGCCCCGAGTCGCTTTTAAAGGCACTTGTAACCATACAGGAAAAAACATTCCGCACATCGCCAACACTGTTGGACTTTGGTAAAAAAGAAGAAGTAGAAGCGTAAGCACAAACTCACAAAAATTTCACAAGACCATGATACACCAATCATGGTCTTTTTTTATTCCATCATGGTTCCCCGCCTCTGCCGAAGCTAACGTACAGCGCGCCAACCCGGTGCGAACCGACCGTGGTGCTTCGCATTGACTTTGCGTTCTTATGTCTGAATCCTTGCGTTCTTTGCGAGCAATACACATAAAGAGAAGTTCACGCAAAGTTCGCAAAGCAGGGGAACTTGAAGTATGGTAAGTAAAGCAAATCCGTAATTGAATCCGCGCTGCTGCAACGGTTGGTTCCGCCCGGGTGACGGTGCAGAAGGATTGCTTCGGCTTATGCGGGGAATCAAAATACTTCCCATTTTATTTTTTGGCATCCGCTGCCGATACTATTGGCAAACTACCGCACCGGATGCGCTTAGGTGTGCATGGATAGCACACAGTCACCACACTCCATACAAGGAGCTTTCTATGGCATCACCCATAGTACAACACAGTATATTCTATAGATTACTACAATACACAACCTATGTGTTGTTGTTGGCAGTTGCATATTACCAAACAGGATGCAGCGACCCCGTTGTAGAACCTGATGCAAGTTTAACCTACTACGATGCCGCCGATTACGATGGCGACCGTTTAGCTACCGATTGGTTTGATGTAATGAACGATTGCGTACGCCTGACGCCCGGGTTCACCGACCCCGTTGCAGCACGCGCGTATGGATATGCCGGCATTACCTTTTACGAATCCGTTGTGTATGGTTTCCCCGATAATAAATCGTTGGTTGGGCAAATTAACGGGTTAACATCGGTACCACGTCCGGACACTACTAACAAACGGTTCCAATGGTCGGTTGTTGCTAATGCGGCAATGGCAGAATTGCTACGTGGCTTGTTTGCCAATGCACCTTCCGCTGTAAAAAAGAAAATTGATTCGTTAGAAAAGAAAAACTTAGATGAACGCCGCGCCCTTGTGTTTGAAGACGCAATGGTTGACCGCTCGGTTGAGTACGGCAAAAAATTTGGTGCGGCAATGTTGGAGTTTGCCAAAGACGACGGCGGTGATAATGCCGATAAAAATCTCTTCCCAACCGATTACAAACTGCCCGATACAAAAGGTACGTGGGTTCCAACCCCGCCCGATAACAAAACAACACCAATGCTTCCTACGTGGGGCAACAACCGTCCGTTTGTGCTGACAACTAATAATCCGTTAGATGGCATTGACCCCGGCGCATTTCCTGATTTTTCTACCGATAAAAACTCTGCGTTTTACCAAGCTGCAAATGCTGTTTACACAAAAGTAAAAAGTGTAAAGCAAGATAAACGCTTTGTTATCAATTACTGGAAAGATACCGAAGGCGAGACTGCAACACAAGCCGGACACATCATCTCTATTGTAAATCAGTTGTTACGTACTAACAAATTCCGTCTGGACTTTACCGCAAAGTTGTATGCCCAATTAGGTATTGCCATGAACGATGGTTGTATAGCATGTTGGAGTGCTAAATACAAATATCCGCTGATGCGCCCTATAACATACATCCAACAGAATATTGATAAGTCGTGGAACAATACTACCATTACCGATCCCATGATAACACCGCCAACACCGGAGTATATATCGGGTCAGACATTACAGGCAATAGCATGTTTTGATATTATCCGCAACGCATTTGGCGAGGCATACTTCTTTGTAGATAGAACATACGTTCCTAAAGGCGTCCCCGAGCGTGAATACAGCACCTTTAGCAAAGTAACAGCCGAGATTATCAGTGCGCAGGAGTATAGTGGTATTCACTACAAATTTAGCATTGATGCTGCCCAAACAATGGGTCATGCAATTGCAACATCAATAAACACAAAAATCAAATTCGAAAATCCTCAGGCACAATAAGTATCGGTACAGATACTACACTTTGTGCTATCGCAAACCGCACCATGCCTTGCAGCAATGCAGGGCTTTTGTTTTTGCGAAAGAGAGAACCTTTGTCTGCTTCTACCATATACCGTGCAGAAAGTAGTATTGTACGCGACGCAGTACGGTTGGTTCCGCCCGTGTGACGGCGCAGAACGATTGCTTCGGCAGAGGTGGAGGAAGAATAATTTTCTCTCTCTGTAACCATTTGTTGCAGGGTGTTTTATTGCTGTCATTGAAATCAATTACATAACTTTGTTAGCGGCATAATTGTTGCGTTGTAACAGGTTTGTTTTAACCACATTCAGAGAGGTTTGCATGAGTTTAATTAAATACTGCCTTATTGTACTGGCGGGAATATGTACAATAACTACCGGTGTTTTTGCCGGTGGGGATTTGGTACCACAAGCTCCGGCAGAGATAGCCGTAATTTATCAGGATGTTAATCTTCCCGATGCCTGGAATGTTATTCTGAAATGGAGCGCAAAAGATCTTGATGGAGTGCGGAAAGCAACCGGCTTTAAGGTGTATCGTTCCACAACTCAATCGGATAACATAGCTAATTACACCATGATAGCTGATGTTACAACTCCTTTACAGTTCCCATTGTATAAGTATACCGATGAACGCCTACCTAAAGGTATATACTACTATATCATAATTGGATATAATTCCAATGGCGATGGTGTTCGTTCATCTATCAAATCTATTACAATACCTCAAAGTAACTCCGGTGGCGATAAAACATTTGTGTTTGCTACCAACCCAAACTTAACAGTAAAACCCGGCGAACAGTACAAGTACGAAGCAAAAGCAAAGCACTCAGTGTCATCCAATAACGACCACATCCGCTATGCAATTGTAGATGGTCCCGCAGGTGCTACCATTAACGAACTAACCGGTTTGATTACATGGACTGCACCAACAACAACCGGGGCATACACATTTAAAATCAAAGCATATTTAGATAACGATGCTTCGCAGGTTATCTACCAAACATGGACGGTAAAAGTAAGCAGCGACAACTCCGGTGGTGGAAATGATAAAGAAGGTTGTGTTGTTGTTAGCGGCACAATAAAAGATGAAAATGGTAATGCTGTTACAACAGGATATGTTACTGCTTATGCCATTAAAACCGACAACGGCTCGAACACGTACAAAGGAATGTTTAAGGTAGCATTTAAGAATGGTGAGTTTTCTATGCGTATTAGTGCGGGTACATATGTATTCCGCGTAGACGGCGAAGACTTTACCGGCGAATGGTACGAAAATGCTAACGAAGCTGCACAAGCACGCACATTTACCGTAGCTTGTAACGATACTGTTAGAAATGTAAACTTTGTTGTTACAACATTACCCGCCGCAACATATTACAGAATATGCGGTCAGGTAAAAGATGCAACTACCAACACAGGTACATTTGCAGTGGTGTATTTCTACCGCTACACAACAAACACCAACGTAAAAACAGGTGAACCTGTTGTTGTAAAAACAAATGCCAGTGGCGAGTATTGTATTGAATTAAGCAACCGTTACAACTACATTGCAATGGCATCAAAAGGAGATAACACAGATTATCTACCTCAGTACTTTGATGGCGTTAGTACACCAACACAAGCTACGTTGTTAACATTAACAGCAAACCGTAACGATATCAACTTCTCGTTAAGTATGCGCAAACAATATAACAACGGTTTCAGCGGACAAATGGTTGACTCGGCCGGTACCGGTGTTGCCGGAAAAGTTGTAGCATATCTTGTTGTAACCAAAGGAAACGAGACAGTAAAAGAACGTTACCGCACAGTAGAAACAGATGCTAACGGCAATTATACTTTTTCAAGTTTAGAGCCGGGCAGTTACATTGTTCTTGGTATTCCAAACAACAAACCGTTTGTTCCGGGATACTTTAAAGAAAACGATTATGCTGCGTTGGAATGGAAAAATGCTACACAAATTACTATTCCGGAAAACGGCATGTACGGTAGCCAGGTTGTTATTAAACTTCGTGTAGGCGAAGGCAAAAAAGGTATCATTAAACTTGGCGGCGGAACTAAAGAACTTGGAGGTACTCCAAATAAAGGTGGTAATCATGTTCAGGCAACATCACCAATTCCGGGTGTTCTTGTTGTAGTATTGGATAATAACAATAAAGTTGTTGATTATACTTTCTCGCAAACAAACGGAACATATACCATAAACGAAATTGGTTTCGGCAGCAATACCGTAATTGCAGACCATCCGGAGTTTGTTGGTACAAAATCAGTTCTCACCTTTACACCAAATCAAATCGTTGTTTCCAACGATGTAGTATTGCAACGTAATAGTACAACCGCAGTTCCGGAAGAAGCTGTATCTAATACAGTTCTTACACCAAATCCAGTTAACAACAATGTACATATCAGCTTTACAGCAAATACAGCTACAGCCAATATCAGTGTTGTAAACATTCTTGGTATTGAAGTATATACGTCAACAATCCAAACAGCCGATGGCGTAAACAACGTAGATATCTCAACCGCAAACTTTGCGGCGGGTAAATACTTTGTACGCATCAATATCGGTAGCGCATTTACGGTAATACCATTTACCGTAAGCCGCTAAAAAATCCCTCATCATCCCAAAGGGAAACTGCCCGTACATCTGTAAAGATGGCGGGCAGTTTTATTTTGCAGCAATATGTTTGCTATCGCCTGACCGCGCCTTTCCACAGTTTTATCAACATATCCACACAGTGCGGGAAAGAACGCGCGCATAATACACAACTCAATCACGATAACGGTATTTTAGAGCGTTGATATGCTCTCTCCCGCAAAAAGCGGGTGTAAGGTGTGTGGCGTTCGGTGCGGTTTGCGATAGCTTATGTATTTTGCATATATAGTACTATTAACATTATAACAATGCCATGAAACTTATACCTTTGCTGTGCGCATTATGTGCTTTTGTTTGGATTGGTTGCCCAAGTTCGGTTGATACCACGCAACTTGATTGCAGTACATTCCCCGGAACGTGGGTAAACTCCGGTATACGTACAAATGGTACGGATACAATAGTTATTTCCGGAAACAGTACACAAGTAACAATCAACAAGATGCCGACTGTGGTGTTACGTTCTGTATGTTCCGATAAAGTATTAATTGGTGTATATGTAGGTGATTCAACAAAAGACGGCGTAGTGTATTACAGCAAAACACTTTCGCTAACAGAAGTAAATACAGCGTATGCTGTTGATACCATACAAACAAGTTTTAGTGGTATTCGCAGCAAAGATGTTAAGTCGTATCCAATAGTTAAGATAAAGTAAGATGAGTGTTGCAGTTATAATACCTGCCGCCGGTAGCGGTACCCGTTTTGGTGGCAATCTGCCCAAACAGTACATGCCATTGCACGAGATTCCGCTTATTATCCGTACTGTTGGGATGTTTGCCAGCTTGCCGGAAATTGGTGCAATAATCATTGCCGTTAGCGACGAAATGAAAGAGTTTGCCGAAACCATGATGAACGAATACTATCCAAAACGTGTTCACTTTACATCGGGCGGAAGCGAGCGGCAAATTTCGATTTATAATGCTTTGCAACATGGTGCATTGGAACACGCTAACACCGTATTAGTGCACGATGCAGTACGTCCGTTATTTACACCGGCATTGGTTCGCCGTGTAATTGATGCCGTACGCGAACACGGGGCTGCAATCCCGGCGTTAACACCAAAAGACACAATCAAAAAACTAACACGCGATGGCTTTGTAGAGCAAACCTATAACCGCGCTATGCTTGGCTCGGTTCAAACACCACAGGGATTTGATAAAGAACTTTTGTTAGATGCCTACCGAGAAGCAATGCTTGATAAATTTATCGGGACCGATGATGCCAGTGTTGTGGAATACCTTGGCAGCCCGGTATTTGTTGTTCAAGGGGAAGAGGATAATATTAAAATTACCACACAGCGTGATATGCAATTAGCCGAACTGATTTTAAAGGACAGAGAGTAACTACTCAATAACAACCACCTGCGTTTTATAATATCCATCTGCTATTACTTTAATACCATACATTCCGGCTTGTACATGTGATACATCAGCAATACATGTTGTAGGGCTTTGTTGGCGATATGGTAGGCTATAACTCTTACCAAGTACATCAACCAGTTCAACAGACTGTAGTTCAGGGAGTGTAGGACTTGCTATTACAAGAACACCTGTTGCAGGATTAGGTGTAATACTGAATGTTGTTGATTCATTGCTATAGCCAACGGAACTTGTTGCACATGGATTATAGGTTAGGGCTTTAATTCCTGTCCAATTTGAAGCAAACGGTATAAGAGCACAAATGTATGAGAGGTATATTCTGTTTTGGTACACATGAATTCCCCAAGTGCCAATACCATTGTCTATTCCACCATATATACCGCATGAATCCGGATGTGAAGGATTTGTGACGTCAACAACATACATATCACTTTTACCGGTTGATAGAAATATCTTCTTACAGTTTTTATTGTATTGAATTTCGTTAGCATGACCCGCACTCGAAAACCAATTTAATGGGTTTGTATGACACGTCCACGGATTCCACCAACTATGTTGTGTAATAGCTATAGGATTTTTGATATTCAATACCTCCATACCGCAATAATCAACAGCAACATAAGCAAGGGTATCATCAAGAACAATATTGTTATACGCTCGCGGCTTTGTATCTAATACTCTATTTGCATACTGTCCTATTTCTTTTACAGAACTTAGGTTAGTGCAATCAACAACACGAATACCTCCGGCATCGTAACATAGATATACAATGCCATTTTTAACAGCCACACCACGTGCATTATACTTTGCAGAATCGGTAGTTTTTACGGGGAAGTTGATATCTGGAACATACTGTGCAGCAAGTGTTAGTGTCTTATTTGTAATAGTAAAAACAAACAATCCATTGCCCATTCCACCAAGGTACACACGTGAACCTTCTGTAACTACTATTCCTGCACCGCCATCTTGTGGATACTCATAGACTGATGTAACAACCGGCTGTTTTGGATTAGAAATATCTACCGCTGCAATCCCTGTGTGTTGATGGTTGTTGGCAAAATAATTCCCGAGTGCTACATACAGCATTGTTCCCTGTTGGGTTACACTCATAACGTGTAAACCCGAGAAAGAAGAAATACCTACCGAGGCTACATTTTTTAGTGTTGAAATATCTGAGACATCAAAAATTGTAAGTCCGGCTTCTTTCTGTGCTACATACAAATATTGTCTGCCAAGATTATCTTCAATCATAGTCATAGCCATTTTATTGCACGTTGCCGGATACTCCGAGCGGAGTTGTATGTTTAATTCGTTACATGGTTGGGTGTATGTAGTTACGGGTAGTAAATAACTAACTATAAGGCAATAGAACAGAATCTGTTTCATAAGTGTTCCTTGGTATTGGTACATACACCGACTGACAGTACCTGCTGTACTTTTGATTCATGCCTTCAGATAATATCACGTGAAATCTAGTATAACAACTCAACAAACATATAAAATTTGCATTGCCAAACGCTAAAAACAATTTTTGGCACTATGATTGCCACTCCGTAAGGAAACTATTAGGAACCTATTTTTAGGAGCTACGCATGAAGCGTGTACATCTGTTTGCAATACTTACTCTACTTCTTATCAAAATAGTTGGTTGTGCTAATGCACCTGTAGACCCAATCTCGCCAATTATTCCAAGTGGTAACGATACACTGAACAAAAAGAACGGTGTTAAACTATCCGTCGAAATTTCCCCACGAGGCTCAACCATTATGGTTGGAGAATCAATCATGCTTTCATCAAAAGCTACTGTTACTAAGGATACAAACCTTGTTAAAACAGATAGCACCGTTAAAAACTACAAACTTACCGATAGCACGGTAACGTGGAGTATTGAGTCGGGCGTTGGTTCAATCACCTATAATGGTATGTACTATGCGCCGGCATCAATTATCGGTACCGAAGCACATGTTGTGGTAAAGGCAGTTCTCAATGCCGATTTAACCGTTGTTGACAGAACAACCATCACTATAACAAAACCAAACTTGTATCCATTGATTCTTGGTAGCAACTGGGTGTATGATGCCTATCCAATTGATACATTAACCGGGCAGCGAATTACAGCACGTAAATCAACCGACTCCAGTGCAATTGTTGGGAATGTGTATCAAGATGGTAAACTAACATCTATGATGATTAACTACCGCAACGGCATTGCACTCGATACCAATTACTTCTACATCAACAACACCGATGTATATGTATATACCCGTGTGCAAGATTTAGTAGCAACCACAAACATCAAACGCCAGTGGATAAAACTCATTGATAACAACAATAACAATTGGGTTGCTTTCGATACAACACTTTCTAACGCGCCGGTTACAATTAATGGGCAATCGGGTGTTATCAGCGGACGTTTAACCATACAGTGTGCAAAAGGCAAAACCGACAGCGTAGATATTGCCAAAGGCAAAGTAAATGCGCAACGTTTTACTTATACATATTCCGTTAACATGATAATAACCGTAAACAACATCAACATACCTGTGCAATACACCATCCCAACCGATGAGTGGTTTGCCGATAACGTTGGTTCGGTTCGCAGCATGAAAGGACTATATCAGGTGTTCAGCATGTTTGGCGGGTTACTCAAAAAATCCGAAGAAGAACGTGTGTTGGTTTCCTATTCAAAACCAATGAACTAAAACAACAGAAAATACGAGGGATGAAAATCCGTACATGGTAACGTGTACGGATTTTTTTTGCTATCGCCCGACCGCGCCGCGCCACATTCAATATCACATCCATCCGTTTGCGGATGAGATAGACAACTAAGAATCTCTCCGGCATCGTGACGTGATTGTTGTTAGATGCTACTTGGTGCCGTCCCGCGATAGCAAATAAAAATTACACCGCGTGGCAATAATACTTTCCGAAAAACGTAAGTTTGCGGACGTTTATTTTGGAATACAGCAAATGGGATTACTTCAGGCAATACTTTTGGGGCTAATACAAGGGCTTACCGAGTTTATACCAATCAGCAGCACAGCACACATGACTATTGCGGCTAAATTGTTTGGCGCAATTCAGAACAACGAACAATGGACATCGTTTATGGCGGTTGTTCAATTGGGTACGTTGGTATCGGTGTTTTTTTACTTTGGCAATGATATTAAACACATCCTAACCAGCATGTGGGCAGATAACATTACCGCCCGCAAACCGTTTGCACAGCAATCGGATAATTCACGTTTAGGTTGGCTGATTGCTATTGGCAGTGTTCCTATTATAGTGATTGGGCTTGCACTTAAAAAGATTATTGAAGGCGATGCAACCAAGGATATTACCTTAATTGCCACAATGTTGATTGTTGTTTCGGTGTTGTTGTTTATTGCCGAAAAAGTAGCCAAACAGGTTCGCACTATGGAGAACGTTACATGGCGCGATGCTGTACTTATTGGCGCATCGCAGGCTCTTGCCCTTATGCCGGGGTCATCGCGTTCGGGCACCACAATTACCGCCGGATTATTTTTGGGATTAACCCGCGAAACAGCAGCACGTTTTTCGTTTTTGTTAAGTATTCCCGCTATTACCGGCAGTGGGTTACTTGAGCTTGTAAAAACCATGAAGCATATTAACACAGGCGATTTGATGTCGCTAACAATTGCAACATTTGTTGCGGGTATTTCGGGATATTACAGTATTGCATTTCTGATGAAATACCTCCGTACAAACTCCACGTTTATTTTTATAGCGTACAGAGTTGTGCTTGCTGTTGTGTTGTTACTATTTATGAGATAAAAAAAGAGAATGATTGATACACACGCACATATTGATACCGAAGCATTTGATGAAGACCGTGCCCAGATGTTGGAACGTGCTAAACAAGCAGGCGTTGAAATGATTATCATCCCCTCGATTGGCGTGGAAGGGTTTGATAATTTACAGGAAATCGTTGAAACGTATCCCGGACTGTACCGAGGTATTGGAGTTCACCCGCATAACGTAGCAAATATTACCGAAGTTGATATGTTGCGTGTTGAACAAGAAAGTTCTAACACACACGTTGTTGCCATTGGCGAAATCGGCTTAGATTATTATTACGACTTTGCACCCAAAGATGTTCAGCAACTCTGGTTTCGTCGCCAATTACAGATTGCAAAAAAAGTAGATTTACCTGTAATTATACACAACAGGGAATCGGACGAAGATGTCCTGCGCATCATAACCGAAGAACAAGACGGTACACTACGTGGTGTATTCCATTGTTTTTCGGGTGATACAGAAATTCTGCAACGTTGTTTAGATGTTGGCTTTCACGTTTCCTTTACCGGAAATATTACTTTCAAAAAATCAACTATGGATGATGTTGTGCGCCAAGTACCAAACGATAAATTTATGATTGAAACGGATTCGCCGTATATTACACCTGTTCCTTTTCGTGGTAAACGAAACGAACCAAGCTATGTACGCTTTATTGCAGAGAAAATTGCCCTGATTAAAAACATGTCAACGGACGAGGTTATTACAATGACAACAAACACAGCTAAAAAACTATTTGCCTTAACAGTAGTTACCATACTTTGCGCAGTAAATCTATTTGCGCAAGATGATTACGACGATCATCCGTATCCCAAAAAATTAGGGCTGATGTTTATTGGTGCTACAAATACAATTGTAGAAGCACAGGAAATTGCAGGGATAGGTACGCAGCCTATATCCTATAATGGAATATCTTCGTGGGGTGTTGGGCTTAATTATGCACTTTCTGATAAGTTTATCATAGAAGGTGCTTATGTTAACTCAGTAAATAATAAAGTCACTGTTGCAACACAAGATAATCCAAAACCACAAGCTAATCCCAACACGCACCAAACTGTAGAGTTAGTTGCCAAGTATTTATTAAATCCTTACAGCCGAGTAGTATTTTATCCAACAGTAGGCGGCTCGGTGTTTTTTAACGACTATAACATTGGAGATAAGCCAGAAACTAACGGGCTACCACAAAAATCTAATACGATTCCCGGAGTGGTTATTGGCTTTGGTTTCTTTGCTAATATTAATACTCCATACGGTCTAATTGCACCCGGTGCAGAGTGGCGTGTAGATTTCTATCTTACTACCGAAGACAAGCAAACATCCTATAAAGGGAAAGCATATAATGCCAATGTATCAACGTTTTTTTCTTTGCCTCGCATCACTTTAACATGGTATCCAAAACTCTAACAATAATGTAATGGTTACGATTCTCTCAAATTCTGTTCTTGCGTGCGATATTACCACAATACGCAATAAGAATACAGCTATGCCGGAGTTCCGTGCGGCAATGGAACGGATTGGATATCATTTGGCAGTTTCTGTTACTCAAAATATTCCTATCTGCCAACATACTATTCAAACCCCATTAGAAGAAACAGCCGGATGTGAATTACAAGGAGATGTAGTTATTGTTCCAATTTTGCGTGCGGCGCTTTCAATACTCCATCCATTTACTGCGCTCATACCTACAGCCAAAGTTGGATATCTGGGACTTAAACGCAACGAACAAACTCTCGAACCCTACGAATACTATGCAAACATCCCCGCACTAACACAAAACTCGACAGTTATTATTATCGACCCCATGCTTGCCACTGGCGGAAGTATAACAGCAGCAATATCTCACGTGCAAAAAGCGGGAGCTACTAATATTCAGGTTGCTGCAGTTATTGCCGCACCGGAAGGAATTGCATGTATTCAAAACGTGTATCCTGATGTGTCCATTACCGTTGCCGTTGTAGATAGAATGCTTAACGAACACGGATATATAGTTCCTGGTTTAGGCGATGCAGGCGATAGAGTTCACGGCACAGAATAATTTTTTGCTAACGCCAGACGGCACCGTACCTTTATAACACTACAACCTCTATCTGCCGGAGAGTTCCACGATATTTATACAAACTACAATTACTCTTTTCCGGGTGTTATCCATTTTTCTACATCGGGTGGGTTGTATGTTTCGATTGCTGTAAAGGCATCTTCAATTGTATCGGCAAACATTATCATGCGGGCGTAGTCTGCTTTTAGGAATCCTTCCTGAATCATCACACCAATCTGCAGTTTACTATGATGGTAATAATTATTGATGTTCAGTAACACAATTGGTTTTTGGTGCATGCCAAGTTGTGCCCATGTTAACATCTCAAACAATTCATCCATTGTACCAAAACCACCGGGTAATGCAATTACGGCATCGGTCATGTTGTACATTGCCATCTTGCGCTCGTGCATCGAGCTAACAATAATAGTTTGTGTTAAGTTTGGGTGTGCTATTTCTTTAGTTTGCAGGAAGTCCGGTATTACACCAATTGCCTCTGCACCATGTGCTAATACTGCATCGGCAAGTATTCCCATAAGTCCAACACGTCCGCCTCCGTATATTAAACGCGCACCGCGTTTGGCAATGTGCGCTCCTAATGCTTGTGCTTGTTGTTGATAGATTGCACTACTACCTGCGTTTGCTCCGCAGAATACGGTGATGTTATTTATATGTTTATTCACGATAGATGTTTGTTGATTGCTTACGATTCTTCTCAGCGCAAGATAACACTTATTTACCTGAGCCTGCGGGCTGGTGCGCTTTGCGTTAGCATAACTATATTTAAAATGCAAACGGCTCTGCACAAATGTTGTACAGAGCCGCTGTTGTTTTATTGCTGTTCAATTACTTACTTGCCAGTTTGGCAATTTTCATTGCCTCGGGGAAGAGCGTTAATGCTTTTTGTAATTGTTTATCAATGTTTACGTAACATGCAGTGGAACCGTTGGTTCCCCACATACCGTATGCAACTTTTGCTTTTAATTCAGTGTAGATGAAATCTTCATCTTGTTTGAATTGTTTTTCGTCCCACGCTACACCCTTTTTAATGGCAAGTCCCTTAAAGTCTGCAATCATATCTGCGGAGATTTTATAATCTCTCATGAATTGCATCATGTTGTTTTGGTACTTGCTGCGGAGTTCGGTACTGTGCTCTATCATGTAGGTATTCATGATGTACTCGCGGAACACATCTTTAATACGTAGCTGACGGCTGAGTTGGTTGATGGTGTCGCTTTTTACAATGTAATCGGGTGTGATTCCACCGCCACCAAGAACTTTGCGTCCGCTTAATGTTTTAAACAATGGTTTGGATGAATCTTTCGTGTCTTCATTGTGGCTGATATTATCGCCTTCTTCACCTTCTTCTCTACCTACGCCGCCGTAGTATTTGCTTTTATCCTTATACGGACGTTGAATCAATCTGCCCGATGGCGTATAGTAACGGGCAATGGTTAAACGGTATGCCGAGCCGTCGCCAAGTTCGTACTGACGTTGAACAAGACCTTTTCCAAAACTGGTTTCACCAACTACAAGCCCGCGGTCTAAATCCTGAATAGCCCCTGATACAATCTCGCTTGCCGAAGCAGAACCCGCATTTACCATAACAATAAGTGGCATTTTTTCGAACTCGCCGCCGCTTTGCGAAATATACTCTTCGTCAAATTCCGGACGGCGTGCTTTTGTGTACACTACTTTGTAACCGCCGGGTAAAAACTCATCGGCAATTTTATATGCTTGGTCCATATATCCGCCCGGGTTACCACGTAAATCAAGAATGAGTTTTTTCATTCCGTCGTTACGGAGTTTGCGTGCAGCTTCCACAACTTCATCGTGTGTGGTTGCAGCAAAGCGGTTGGTAGAGATATACCCAACATCGGTGCCTTCAATCATAAACGATGCACTAACACTGTACAGTGGAATTTTATCGCGCGTGATGTTGAACTCTAATAATTTAGCTTCGCCTGCGCGTTTAATATCAACTTTTACAATGGTTCCTTTTTGTCCGCGAAGTTTTTTAGGAACATCCTCGCGGGTTAGCCCAACAGCACTTTGGTTGTCAATACGTACAATCTTATCGCCGGAAAGAATTCCCAATGCTTCCGATGGTCCGCCATTAATTGGAGTAACAATAGTAATGGTGTCATGAACAATATCAAACTCAACACCAATACCTTCAAACGAGCCACGGAAATCCTCTTCTACTTTCTGCATTTCCTTAGCCGGAATATATACCGAGTGCGGATCAAGTTCGTTCAACATTCCTTTAATAGCCGCTTCGGTTAGTTTTTGTGTATCCACAACATCAACATAGTTTTTAGAGGCCATGTTCAGTACGGTATTGAACTTTGTAACTTGGTCGTAAATGCTATCGCCGCCAATAAGTTTATTATTCAGCACAGCGCCAATACCAACGCCTGCAACCAACACAACTGCGCCCACTACTATGGTGCGAATGTGCCTAGTAAAAAATCCCATTTAAAAAACCCTGATAAGGTGATATAAAATACATCGGTTAAAACAGAATCATCGGCATTAAAAACCAATGACTAAACATCAAAACGAAGAACGCATAGTTGTGTTGCACGGTTTAACAAATTTGTAACCAAATTATGTTCCCCAAGCCTTCATTTTCACGCCTGCACAAACATACGAAGCCAAATTGGTTTACAAAGTAGGAATATGCTAACGCATTGCCGCACCACACAATACTGCTAACCATACCCACACATCTACGGGAAAGAATCTCCCAAACATAAAGTACGGTTACCGTAAATTAGTGTAATCTACATCGGCGTCCACGCAAAACTCATTACCGGAATAATATACGGACGCGAAAACACAGCAAAACCAAAATCTGCCGAAACCGAAGTGTTAGCAATACGTAAACCCAACATCAATACCGAACTTGATGCCTTGGAAATATCGTTATTCCACAACTCGCCAATAAAATGTAAGTCTTGCCTGTACGGAAAACGAGAATCCACGCCAATACCAACGCCCACTACCCCGTTCGGATTCCGTACCAAAATACTTCCAAGTGTTCCGGCTTTTGCGGTAAACAATTCCATGCTATTCCCCGAAAGGTTCATCATTACCAAACCGGTAATTCTGGAACGCACACGAGTAAAGGTTGTAGAAACATACGCATGGAGTAACTGATTGGGCGCATTTAACCAACCCATATTAACCCCTGCCGCAATACTCATTCCGCCGGGATTAAACATTTCAGGTTCGTTATATACCGTTGCCTTCACGTTTACAAATGATATCTGGTCGCCCGATGGCACAGACGGTAGCATTGTTCTTCCGGCGGTTATCGAAACATAATCGGTAATTCCTACGCCGCCAAACAAGGCAAACAATTCCAGGTTCCCAATAAACGCATTTCGTTTAATTGGCTCGCCCGTGGGAAGTAAAAACACTCTGTGTGCATGGCGATATTGTTCGTCGTACGGAATTATCTCTGCAATCTGAGACTCATAAATTGTTGCGGTCCCGATTTCAGTTTTTAACTTTATGCCTTCGCCTTCTTTCTCATCGCTTACAGTTATAACAAACGTACCAATCAGTAACTCGCCATTTATTAACCGCACAGCATATCGCTCACCGGTTTGCAAATTTGCGTCCTTAATAATTCCGTCTGCGGCAAGTATTCTTACCGTACATATAATCAATATCCATACCGCCAATACAATTCTACGCATACTACTTCTTGGGTTATTTGTTCTTGCTATCGCCGGACTGCACCAAGCGTTCAGCACACTTACACTACACTATTGCAGATATATGCTTGCCCTCTGTCCAACATTCCTTTACCGAGACGCATACATATAGTAATTCCTGTAAAACTACTTATCCTTTCAGTTCTTGCAAAATGGTTTAGCGTTAACTGCGCACCTCTCCCGCACGCTGTGGATATGTTGATAAAACTGTGGATAGGTGCGGTCATGCGATAGCAAAGCCACTTATTACCGTTTACCAAATATAGAAGCCGCGCCAACAGCAGTAATGGAATCGTAGCCGCCAAAGTTTATATCGCGGTAGTAAATGAATGCAATAAATGTGTTGCCCGCAGCTGCATTATTACCTTCAAATTCTTCGTAGGAGATGTTCTCTGGTTGGCGTGTATCGGCATTTATGCGACCTGTTGCGTACATATAATTGTGGCGGGCACGGCGCACCCAATGGCGCAGTTTATACAAACGGTCTTGTTCGTTATAGTGCATTTGCCACTCGGCCGACGGAGTCCAGTTGTTAAACGACCCCACCACAAATACATCTTCTTGCGGAAGGCGGTTTTCGGGGTCAAGCACAAATTCTATGGGCACGTAATCATCGTATATCATCGGGATACCACGTGTAATCATTGCGCCATCGTCGGCACGGTAGTAAATAGTTCCGTTGCGGCGTAAATCCGAGAGTGGCATACGTACCGGAACTGTTCCGGATGGATATTGCGCAGTATTGGTCATATCCAAAATACGGTAATCGTTCTCGGCAGGAATTTCCATAATACGGAACCGTTTCCCAACCGCCGCCGAGCCGCCAATCAGTGTTTGAAAACCTCCGCGTGATGAACGCCCTGTTGTTGTAGGCAGCGATGAACTTTGCGATGTAACAAAAGGTTCGTTCCAACGGTTCATGCGGTAAAATACTGCTGTATTCATTTGGATATCGGCTATCGAAATACTGCTACCAACCAACGCCTCTAATGTTAAAGCCGAAGGACTTGCTTTGTGGGTTGGTTCATAAAAATCGTTGTAAATATCTATGGTACATTCTGCACTGCAATCCACAGCAAAGATGCGTGCTTCGGCATACAGCGTGGTGTCGTTACCAAATTCGTAGAACTTTACTTTCCAGTTTCCTCCATACGGAATTTTAAGCGTTTGGTTAGGTAGCGATAACTTTCCGCGATACGAATAATACGAATTCTGCACGGCAGACATACGCCAATCAATATCGCTTGTGCGGGAATAAGTAACATCATTCAGAAACACATTTCCGTCCTCGGTCCAATCGGCCGAACAATGTGCAACAACAGCGTATAAACTAGGCGGTATCGGAGATTGCACATCAAGTTCAATAGTAACAGTGCGCGCTCCATAGGTTGGGAAAATCTCTTGGCTGCGTTGTTTAACTAATAATACGGGCGGCAATGTTTCATCGTTCCCGCCATATACCCGTACAAACCGGACAAGTGGCGGTAAAGGAATATAGGGCGCAGTTGTAGAGTCCGTTTGTGCTTCAGCCCGAAACACTAACAACATCGCCATTCCTATAAATACAATAATCTTTGCCATGTACACTACAACGGTTTGTATTCTATGTCATTGTATTCTGTAAGTTCGGTAGATTGCACTATACAAACAAACAAATTACTGTATGGCAAAAATATTTGTAACGGGTGGTTCGGGGTATATTGGTACTCGTATCATCGCTAAATTATTAGAGCGCGGTCATGCTGTTACTGCATTAGTGCGCAATGGCTCGCAAGCAAAACTTCCACAACAATGTACGCCGTGTATTGCAGACGTACTGGATGCATCAACCTACACTACAGCAATGTCCGGACATGATGTATTGGTGCATTTGGTAGGCGTTGCACACCCATCGCCTGCAAAAGAAAAAGAATTCCGCACTATAGACCTTGCCTCGGTAGAACAAGCAATTCCGGTTGCTAAAAACTGCAATGTACCATACGCGGTATATCTTAGTGTTGCACAACCTGCTCCTATCATGAAACCATACTGGCAAGCACGTGCCCGGGCAGAAGAAATTATCCGCACGCACATTACCAGACGTACATTTATACGTCCGTGGTATGTGTTGGGTCCGGGGCATTGGTGGCCGGTAATCCTTAAACCCATATATGCTTTCTGGAAACTTATCCCATCCACAAGGGAAACAGCATTACGTTTAGATTTAGTAACTATCAATCAAATACTATTAACACTGATACACGCAATAGAAAACCCACCTGAACATGAGCGCATTATAGAAGCGCAAGAAATTAAACAGTACTAAGTTGGTTCCCCACCTCTGCCGAAGCGCGCCTTGTGCGCCGTCACTCGGGCGGAGCCAACCGATGCAGCGGCGCAGAAATCAATCACAAAAGCAAGTCTGTATAACCAATGTTGTTCGTAGGGGCGAATAGACTGTCACCAAGTGTAGAGGTATGCCCCTGTGTGTGAAATATAATAGCTATGCCCCAACAGGGCGCACCTACGGAACTTCTCCTTGTTGACTCTTCTTTGTTACAAACAGGTCGTTCCTTCGGAATTACAACGTTTCGCCTTAACTCCGTAGGAGTGTACTGCTTGTAATATTGATGATAAAACACAGCTCTCGTAGCTCCGTAGGAGTGTCCCGTAAAAGGTAGTTCATTGCGAACCTTTGTCCGAACCCTTGCGCACTTTGCGAGCAATACTCCAATGCACTACCAAACAGAAGTACAATTAAGTCAAGTGAAACATGAGGCATATCTTTGTTGTAGTGATATGGGGCATATCTCTACAGCCAGTGACAAGATATTCGCCCATGAATTGAGTGATGTAAAGTTTCTGCTAACATACCTAACAATCAGAGAGATTCTTCGTGTTGCCCTTACTGACAAACCGGAACGTTGTAGCTGTCATGCTGAATGGAGTGACGCATCTTCGGTTATACAGATTTTTCGTGTTGCCCAGAGAATGACAGCAGAGTTTGAGTGTATGAGACGAGTACGTAATCCGTCATTCGTAATTATTCTGCGAAGCAGGTTGTGCGGTTCGCACCGGGTTTGCGCGCTGGCGCGGTTGCTTCGGCAGAGGCGTGAAACCATAATTTTGAATAATTCCAAGAGGTATGGAATAAATAGTAATAATACCTTTTGCAGGAAAAGGTATTTGGCGTATTTTGGAAGCGAAGTAACGGATTGACCAAGAACCCAAGCCACAAGAAAGGAAGGGTATCACATTCAGCAGTTATTCTTTTTCCCCGCGGGGCACTCGCCCAAAAACTGTATTTACTCCGCGGGTTTCGCAGGTTCCCGTTTTTAACGGTAAGGTTTTGGTACTGAACCAAAGCTACGAACCAATTAGTGTTTGCAGTGTTAAAAAAGCATTGCTTCTTTTATTCCTCTCTAAAGCCGAAATGGTGGAAGAACGCATTGGCGTGAGTATTCATTCGGTAGGACATATCTATCCATACCCAAGTGTTATCCGGCTGGGAGCATATATCAGAGTTCCGTATAAACGTGTAGAGCTATCGCGTAAGAATGTTCTGCGGCGCGACTCCTTCCGTTGCCAATATTGCGGAACACACACAGCTCCGCTTACTATAGACCATATTCATCCGCGTTCGCGTGGTGGTGCCGATACATGGGAAAACCTAACAACGGCATGTATCCCGTGTAATAACAAAAAAGGAAGCCGAACACCCGAGGAAGCAAATATGCGGTTGCTTTCCAAACCACGTAAACCAAACCATATTGTTTTTATGAAACACTTTATGGGAAAAGTGGAAGACCCGTGGCGTCCGTATTTGTTTGCCGACTAACACAAACTAAGTGCAATATAAAAGTAAGTATCATGCTTTGTACATTTGTACTAATAGCATCGTTTAACTATTACTATGTATCATATGGCAACACATATACAACAACCAATTATTATTCAGGCAGCCGGCAATAAACCTAAAGTTATAGAGGAGTTTATTGGCAGAGTAAACTCCCATACAGAACAATGCAGTATAGCCCGCATGAACAGCCCCGAAGGTTGGCAAGAACCCGGGCAAACCCCTGAATTCGATGAGTTCTCTGTAGTGTTGCGTGGAACACTTCGTGTAACAACATCAGCCAACGTGCATGATGTTCACGCCGGGCAAGCAATACACAATAAAGCAGGTGAGTGGGTGCAATACAGCACCCCGTTTGAAGGCGGTGCAGAATACATTGCCGTATGTGTTCCGGCTTTTGCCCCGGATACAGTACACCGCGACAGTATATAACCACAACAGTTCATATGGTACACATAAAAAAAGCCGTTACAGTATTGTACCTGTAACGGCTTATAACGTTGTTGGGAAGTTACCTTACCACGTCCACTCTATTTTTTGGTAGGTAAAAGAAGTGCCTGTTTTGCTGATTTGTAATACTAACGATGATGAAGTATCGCGTAATTTAGTTTTACCATCTATTTCTTTTGCTTTGGCAACAGCTTGGTCTTTTGTGTCGAAGTCAAATACCTCTCCGTTGTGTAACACCACAAATGGCTTGTGCATGCGTTTACCTGTTGGCAAGCCCGATGCCGCATCGCGCGGGGAAACGATACCAGTTGGAACATAAACGGTGTATGTTCCTCCATTCCATTGAATCTTGGAAACTAACACCGGCTGACCCGGTGGTAACCCATTTAAAGAAATACGTCCGTTAGCAGATTTGGAAGAAGCTTTTATCACTTCTCCTTTAATACCATCTATTTCTAAAAGGTAATCCGAAGCAGCAAATATTTGTACTGCTGTTACTACAAACAATGTAAGTGCAAATGCAAAAAAACGTTTCATGGAATCTCTCCGTTAAAGTACATACAATGTCCGGCTGTAATACCGGAGCCAATTTAGTTTTGTTATCAAGTGTTCAACAGCGTGTAGTTGAACGGGCGCAAAACTACAGATACGCCCCATACTAAAACATTCAAATGAGCAAACAAGTAATACCAATGAGTAAATGTTCCATTTGGGTAGGTAAAATGCCTTTTAAACTTTTAAAAACATAATTTCTTTTTGCTATCGCAATCCGCACTATACCACGCAAATCCAGTGTTGGTGTTGCGTTGCGGAACAGAACTGCCACAACCAAACACCATTGTTCGTGATAGGCGTGATTGAAGAACAATAACGTATTCTTCTTCTTTCACAATACATTACTTGCATATCGTTCAGTTTCACAAGGTAAGACTTTTGGGACAGAAAATTTTCTGCCCAAACACGCAACGCTTGGTGCGGACTGCGATAGCAAATAACTATTTACCTATGTTATGCAAAAACCTGCGCAACCGTTTGTAAAAGTTCTTCGGCTTCGGTGCGGGTTGGTGCCTCCGAGATGATACGAATAATGGGTTCGGTGTTGGATGCACGCACCTGCACCCAGCTGTTGGGTAAGTCCACACGGATGCCATCTTGTGTGTTGATGTTGCCTTGCGGGAATAACCCGCCTACCGATGGGAACAATTGTTTTACATCGCCACTGATTTCCTGTTTGTATTTTATCATGGTGTATGGTGTTGTGTTGACAAGTGTGTTCCACTCGGTGGTTGTTGTATTGCCAAGTAACCATAGTACAAGCGCAACACCAACAAGCGAATCGCGACCGTAATGACAAGCCGGAAGAATAACGCCGCCACTGCCTTCGCCGCCAATTACCGCATTGTGTAGTTGCATTGCACGCACTACATTTATTTCGCCAACGGGAGCTAACGCACATGTGCCGCCGTATCGTTCGGTAGCGTCGATTGCCATACGCGATGTTGAAAGGTTTACTACCGATTTCCGTTCATAGTTCGGGAAGAGTTCTATGTTGCGCATCACAGCTTCAACGGCAAGCATTATGGTTTTCTCTTCGCCTATGGCATTGCCATTGTTTCCTATTAAAACCAGACGGTCTGCATCGGGGTCAACCGAGATACCTATATCTGCGTTATGCTCTCGTACTGCATTGCAAAGTTCGGTAAGGTTTTCCGGTAGTGGCTCGGGTGTGTGCGGAAACAAGCCGGAAGCATTACAGAATAACTCAATCACTTCAACACCAAAACATCGTAGTAGCTCCGGCACTATAACCGAGCCCGAACAATGTACGGCATCAACAACGGCTTTAATCTTTGTAGCACGTATGCGCTCAACAACATCGGGTGTAAACATGGGCAACGAAGTAATTGCCGCTATGTGTTTTTGTGCCGCATCGGTTATGTGTTCAATAGTTCCGTGTTGTTGCTCGTGTTTATATACAAACTCTTTTCCGTCTACGTGCTTCCATAGTGTTGCATTTTGTTCTGCATCTAAAAACACTCCATCGGCGCCAATAAATTTTAGTCCGTTCCATGGTGCCGGGTTGTGCGAGGCAGTTATGACAATACCGCCAACAGCATCGCTGTGTTCGGTAAGTAGTTGTACAGTTGGTGTTGGTACCATTCCAAGCAGACGTACTGTTCTTCCACAGGCGGCTAATGCGCCGCAAACAATTTGTTCAATCCACACGCCCGATGGACGCCCGTCGCGCCCAACAACTATTGCGCCTTCGGGCAACATTGCCGAAAACGCCGAAACATATTCTGTAACAAGTGCAGGTGTAAGCGAATCGCCAAGTGTTGCACGCAAACCGGAAATAGAACGAATAACAGGCATGATAGTATAATAAGTTATTGTACGTAATGAAACCGCGAAGATACGATTTGAAATGGTTTCCCACTTCAGCCGAAGCAAACCTTTAGCGCGCAAACCCGGTGCGAAACGACCGTTACAGCGCCGCAATGTGTGAGAATCATATGTACCGTTTAAACGTAGAGATGCAGTGTGTTGCGTCTTTCCGGTAGAGTGATATATTCCGGGTAGGTTCACGCAACGAACGCAAAGGTAAAACTCAACGAACGCAACGTTCTTCATTGCGAACCTTTATCCGAACCCTTGCGCACCTTGCGAGCAACTATCTGTATTGATTCGTGTTTATCAGTGATATTCGCGGTTACAGAGTTGGTTCACGCAACGAACGCAAAGGTAAAACTCAACGAACGCAACGTTCTACCTTGCGAACCTTTATCCGAACCCTTGCGCACCTTGCGAGCAACTATCTGTATTGCTTCGTGTTTATCAGTGATATTCGTGTTTATCAGTGATATTCGCGGTTACAGAGTTAAGTTCATGCAACGAACGCAAAGGTAAAACTCAACGAACGCAATGTTCTTCATTGCGAACCTTTATCCGAACCCTTGCGCACCTTGCGAGCAACTAAATATATTGATTTGTACAGAAATCAACGATAGCCATTGTTTGGTAGTTGCCGTTTTCTCCCGCACATCTACTGCTTTTTCTTGCACAACATGTGGAGCGGTCGGGCGATAGCAGAAGATAATTCTATGGTGGTTCCCAATACTATTTCCTAACTTGCCTGCGGTAGTTATTTAACGGAGGTTTTATGGAAGCAATAGTTTTGGTGCTTGCCTTATGTATTTGCGGTGCGGCATTGTATGCCATTTATCGTGGCGTGGATGTGCGCCTTGTACTGTTTAGCGCAGGGCTGTTGCTTGCCTTGTTAAAAGGACTTCCGCTTGCAATATTCGATGCGTTTTTTAAAACAATGGGCGACGGTAAAATTATAGGACCCATTTGTTCGGCAATGGGTTTTGCTTTTGTATTACGCGCAACCGGTGCCGACCAAGAAATGGTGCGGTTGCTGTTGGCTCCGTTGCAACGATACCGTTGGTTGTTAATTCCCGGTGGGTGTGCGGTTGGTTTTGTAACAAACATGGCTATTACAAGTCAGACTGCGGCGGCGGCGGCGGTTGGTCCAATTCTAATTCCGTTAATGTTAGCCGCGCGGTTTCATCCGTTAGTTGCTGCGGGTACGTTAGTGTTGGGTTGTTCTGCGGGCGGTAACTTGTTTAACCCGGGCGAGCCCGATGTAGTTAATGTTCAGCAAGCAGTTAATGTTCCGGTGCATGAGGTAATCAACAACATTGTTGCGCCGGAACTTGCCGGGTTTGTTGTGGCGGTGATGTTATTTATCCTAATAACCCGCAAATTCGGTTTGATTGATTCCGATGTGCAAAGTACCGAGCATTCAAAACCTATCAATTACCTAAAAGCGTTGTTACCACCATTGCCTGTTGCTATTGTGTTTGCGTGTTTACCGCAGTTTGGGCTATTTCCGGAGTTAGCAAAATTGTATCCCGATGGTTTGCCGGTATCGCACGCAATGATATTCTCTACGTTTGTAACAATGCTTGTTGTGCGGAAAGATATATCGCCACTTACCAAACAGTTTTTTGAAGGGTTGGGGTACGGGTATGTTCATGTGATATCGCTTATTATTGCCGCTTCGTGTTTTATAAAAGGACTTGAAACTGTTGGTTTAATTACCGCACTTGTTGGAGCTATATCCGGCAATCAATTGGTAGGAAATATCATGAGCTTGTTTTCGCCGTTGGGGCTGGCAGTATTAAGTGGCTCGGGTACTGCACCAAGTGTTAGTTTTTCTAAAGCGGTGTTGCCACAGTTAACACAAACTATGGGCGTTGCTACAGCACTTGATGCGGGCACGCTTGGTGCAATAGGTGCAACATTTGGCCGAACCATGTCGCCTGTTGCGGCTATTGTAATTTTTACTTCCACGTTGTGCAATGTACCACCAAAAGATATAGTAAAAAGTTTAGCTGTTCCGCTGCTTGTTGGTGCAGTAGTTGCGTTAGTTGTTGTTATGATGTTATAACGAGAGTAAGGAAAAAGATATGTCGACACTTTCATTTTGGGAACGAGAAGAGTTATTACAATGTACTGTTGTTGTGGTTGGGTCGGGGATTATAGGTCTTTCCGCAGCAATAACTATTAAAGAACAACACCCGCACTACGATGTTGTTGTGTTAGAGCGCGAGATACTTCCCGCAGGTGCAAGTACAAAGAATGCCGGCTTTGCCTGTTACGGAAGTCTTACCGAGATTCTTCACGATGTTAACGTAATGGGTGTGGAAACTGCAACCAACATTATAGCGCACCGCAAACGTGGCTTGGATATGTTGCGTGCCCGCTTAGGCGATGACAGCATTGGCTTAGAGCCCAACGGCGGATACGAACTATTATGGGGAACTGCAAGCAATGCCATACAACACATTGATATGGTTAATGAGTTGATGCAACCCATATTTGGCAATGGCTATTTTACTGTAAACAATGAGCTGATTTCCCGCTTTGGTTTTAACCTAACACGAGTAGAGCACATAGTTGCAACACAACACGAAGGTGGCATCAACTCCGGTAAGGCAATAAAGAATCTTGCGTTGCTGGCAACAGCAAAAGGTGTGCGTCTCATCACCGGAGCTGATGTTCGCTCGGTTGAAGAGCACAATGGTGGTGTTGATGTTGCCGTACATCGCCATGTACTTGGCGATACCGTGTGTTTCCGCGCAGAGCGTGTTGTGTTGTGTACCAATGCACTTGCAACGCAACTGATGCCTGCTTTGGCAATCAAGCCCGCCCGCGGACAAGTTCTTATTACACATCCTATACCGCAGTTGCCGTTTAAAGGTGTGTTTCATTTTGATGAAGGGTTTTACTACTTCCGCAATGTTGGGAGCCGCGTGTTATTTGGCGGCGGACGTAATCTTGATATTGAAGGCGAAACAACATCCGAGTTCCAAACAACCGAGCACCTGCAACACAACTTAGATGAATACTTACGCACGGTAATTCTACCCGGAACAGACTACACTGTAGATATGCGATGGGCGGGAATTATGGGCTTTAATGCAAACAAGTTACCCATAGTGCAACGCATTAGCACAAATGTAGTAGCGGGGTTTGGCTGTAACGGAATGGGTGTTGCTATTGGGTCGGACATTGGCGCACAAGCCGCAGAATTAATATGTGCATAATGTAGTACCTTATTTTATGCTATCGCAAACCGCACCAAATGTTGCAACGCAAATACATCCTCCCCCTGCGGGAAAGAACGTCAAGTAAGAAAGAATGGTTATCGTGATAAAAGTTGGTTAATCGTATCTGCATGAGTTATTATCATTAAATGACCTCCGTTTTCTATAACTATATCTGTATGCACAAACGTTAGGGGAAGTATTCTATCTTGCTTACCGTGAATATGAAGTACATTAGTTAGTAGTGTTTGGTTTTTCCAACGTACGATGTTGTCTATAGCCCATTGTAAAAAGTTTGTGTCGGTATCTTTCAGGATTTGGCGAAGCAATTGTTTGTCTTGTAGCGAGTTCACTCCAAACAACCAATACGTAAAAAATGATGCACGCTTGAGTACATACTCCGGTAGCAGTTTATGTACCCTTAGCTTGCCTAACAAACGATAATACCACGGTATCTCATTCTTGGTTTTAGCCGACGAAACAAGAATTACCTTTTCAGTTTCAATCTGCTTTGCAACCTCTGTGGCAATAATACCACCAAACGATAATCCCAACAGTATAGGTTTAGGTGATGTAATCTGATTGATTATGCGGCTGGCATACTGTTCAATTTCTTCATCCTTATTTGCTGGTACCCATGTTATATATGTAGTATTGTATTCTGAAACATCGAGTTTGTAAAAAACACGTTCATCGGCACCAAGCCCGCTAAATATGTAAAGATCTTTTCTCAATGTGCTGTGTTTATTTTACAACTCTTAATTTATAATTTAAAAAGGTCACTTCATCTTTTTACCCTGTGCCGGATGTTAAACGAAGTGTTGCTTAGTCAGTAGCGCATGAGCCGGAAAGTTCATACGTGTAGTCGTTGAATGTTTCGTTGGATTTTTCAGCACCTGTTTTAGAAAAAAGAGCTTGTCCGCTTATGTTGTCTGTTGAAGTTCCTAACCAAAGTTCATTTACGTTGTCTTTGGTAAGTTGTTCTTTTAGCTCGCTAATTAATGCTTTGCCAATACCATTTTTCCTAAACTCTTGTAATACTTCTATATCGTACAAGTACGCCAAGTAATGAGCCGAATAAATTGATGGAAATTTGTAACCAAGGCAATACGCCACAATTTGCTCATCTGTTTTTGCTACATATAAATACGTTCTATCATCCTGTAAAGCATTTGCCAAGTGATTAATGGTAGGACTTTCTTCGCACGTTAAAAAGTCGTCAATTAAACGTTGAATTAATGAAGTATCTGTATTTGTTAGTCTTAAAACTTGAAATTTCATTTGGGATTTAATTTGTGGGTGTTTGTTATATAAATATTACTTCCATTGGATTTCTGCAAAGCTACAATCCGTTTAGAGACTGGTGCATTTACACAAGACTGTTATCAATTACTCTCAAACATACCAATCATTAGTATTCCAACCTACACGATTAATGGTGTGTTGTGGTTGAGGTTCTATCCCGCAAGGCAACGTTAGTTGGGGCAGAAAATTTTCTGCCCGTACGTGACTACTTGGTGCGGATTGCGATAGCATACTATTCATATACTATATCAGTTAATTATATCGCCGTTGTTGGTTGCTAATTTCTCGCGCCACTTTTGGATGTCTTGTTGGGTTTGTTGTTGCCAGTCTGTTAGCTCGCCAATTATTTTTAATGGTGCGTGTGTGCGGTACGAGCGTGTTAGGTTTCCGGGAAATTTTTTGTCGGTTACGTTGGGGTCGTTTTCAAAGCTGTCGGTTGGTTGTACAATGTACACGCGTTCTGCTCCATCGCCTTTTGCTAATGCCGCGGCAAGCCCTGCGCCGTTTGCCATTGCTGTAAAGTATATGTGGTTCATTACCAGATCCGGTTGGTAGTTAGACCTGCTGCCGGGTGTTAGAAAATCGCCAATGTGTAAGTCTGCTTTTGTGCCGTGGTAAAAGGGTCCGTTATCGGTTATTGTGTTATGATGCGCTGTTGATAGCTCGTACATTTTTTGTGCGTTGTGTTCATCGCCTTCTTCCTGGTAACAGGTGGCAATAGCACTGTACAGTGTAGGCAATGCACTGTTGGCTGCAATACTGTTGATTGACAACACTAGTTCTAACGCGGTTTGTAGCCACGTACGTTTATCGGCAACGTTGTGTTGTAGGCGTGCTATAAACCATGCGGCAAGAAATTTCTCGAAGTTGTTTGTGGCATCGTTCCATGCTTTTGTACATATGGTGGTTGCTTCGGCAGTGTTGCCGCTTTCTTGCATGTTCATGCCTTGCAGACAGAGTTGAACTATATTGTTATTTGGGGAAAATTCCATTGGTATATGTAGGTATTATGTTGTTATAGAGGTTGTTGTGTAACCCAAACATAACAATCATTGTTGTTACACGATATACGATTAGTGCTATTATATGCTTGCGGTTCCTTCCCGCACGTAGATGATGTTGATTTATACAACGTTTGATGCGGATTGCGATAGCAAATTCAAACTAATTGCATAAGTTAGCCAGATACTAATTACGGGGGTGTAATGAAAAAGTTTTTTGTTTTGTTAATTGTTTGTGTTGGTGCTGTGGCACAACCAACTGCATGGAAAAGTGTTGGCGTTGGTGGCGGCGGTGCGTTGTTTCTGCCGAATTTTTACGGTAATACGTTAACTGTTGCCTGCGATATGAGCCAGGAGTTTGTTACTACCAACTATGGTACTTCGTGGAGCCAAGTACATTTTAAACAACTGCAAACAAGTAATAACCGCGGATTGCTACAGTACAGCACACAGAACACTATCTGGACGATTGACGCAACATCGCTGAATGGCTCGGATACATACCGCCCAACAAAATCAACCGATGGCGGTGTTACATTCCATGTACTGGCTAACGACCCAACATCGGCAAGTGCATATTATTTATATGCTAACCCTAATAATGCTCAACACGCTATTGTTGCCGACTACAAAAACATTTACAGCACTAAAGATGGTGGTGCAACATGGAAAACAATTTACTCTACCAATAACCCCGGTGGTGCATACATTGCCGGTGTTTGTTTTGAAGACCAAAACATGCTGATTGCATTGAATAGCGGGATACTGACTTCGCTGAATAATGGCGATTCTTTTTCTCGTAAAAACATTAGCGGCTTGGATTCTACCAAGCAAGCAATCTATGCTTTTACGTGGTATAAGGATAACAATACATACAGATATTTTGCAGTAGTTAGTAATAATGGCGATGTGTATGGCGGTGTAACTGCGTTAGATCGTCCGGGTTTTATTGGTGTGTTTACCGTTACATCAACGGGTAATGCGTGGAGTAATGTTACAACCGGAATAGATGCATCGGCACAGCCATACTTTATTGGCGCAAACCAGTTTGGTGAAGTATTTGTTGCGGGTGGAAGCTCACAATCGGCACCTATTGTATACAAAACAACAGACAATGGCTCAACATGGAAAAGTGTTTTTATAACTACAGGGAACCAGAATATTGCCACAGGGTGGAGCGGACAAGGCGGTGACCGCGCGTGGAGTTATGGCGAACTTGCTTTGGGTTTTGCAGTGGATTACAAATCGCACGCGGCAGCATTTACCGATTACGGTTTTGTACACGTAACAACCGATGGCGGTGCTTCGTGGAAACAAGCATACGTAACACCTACTACACAAAACACGGGTGTTACTCCTAAAGGAAAAAGTTACGAAAGTGTTGACTTGGAAAACACCACATGCTGGCATGTTGTATGGTTAGACTCATTAAACATGTATGCGTGCTTTTCGGATATACAAGGATGTCGCTCAACCGATGGCGGTAAAACGTGGAGCTTTAATTATACGGGGCATTCGGATAACTCGTTGTATTATGTTGTTAAGCATCCAACCACAAAAGTTGTATATGGCGCAACATCTACCGTACACGATATGTACCAAAGTACGTACTTGCAGGATGCACGTATTGATAACGGAAAAGGTAAAGTGTTGTTCTCTGCTAACAATGGTGCCGCATGGCAAACATTACACGATTTTCAACACCCTGTTGTATGGCTTGCCTTAGACCCCACACAACCAAACCGCATGTATGCAAGTGTAATTCATTCTACGCAAGGTGGTGTTTATGTAACCAATAATCTTGATGCAGGTGCAGGTTCTACATGGACAAAACTCGCCGCGCCTCCTCGGACGGAAGGGCATCCGTTCAATCTGCGTGTGTTGAATGATGGAACATTAGTAGCAACATTCTCCGGCAGAAGAAACTCTTCCGGACAGTTTACAGCAAGCAGTGGAGTATTTGTATGGAATGGTACCACATGGCAAGACCGCAGTGATGCCGGCATGAACTACTGGACAAAAGATATTATTATTGACCCCAACGATGCAACACAGAGTACATGGTACGTTGGTGTATTTAGTGGCTGGGGCGGAGCGCCAAATGGCAAAGGCGGTTTATACCGAACAACAAATCGTGGCACGGCATGGACAAAAGTTAACACGCTAGATAGAGTTACCTCGCTATCATTTGCATCAAGTAACACAAAGCAAGCATACCTTACAACCGAAACCGATGGTTTATGGTTTACCAACGATATTACCGCAACCAACCCAACCTTTACGCTTGTTCAAAGTTATCCGTTCCGTCAGCCGGAGCGCGTATATACAAACCCGTATAACACGAATGATGTTTGGGTAACAAGCTTTGGCAACGGCATGAAACATAGTGCTACGCAAACAACAACTCCGGTGCCCGATAAGGTAGTACTTGAATCTCCTGAAAATGGAACAAAGAATCCGGTTACATCCGTTGTGTTCACATGGAAGCCTGCTGCTAACGCCACAAAGTATGTAATAACTATAACCGATTCTGCCGGGCGCATACTTATTCAGGATACAATTACCGGAAAAACGACTGCGGGACCATATACCTTAAAGTTTGGAAAGTATCATTGGTCGGTAAAAGCATTAAATGAAACCGGTGTAGGTGATAGCAGCGATACTTGGAACTTTGAACAAATTCCCGATGAAACAAGTGTTTACGATGTTACTACAACACAACCTTCTGTACAACCAATTCCTGCGCGCGATGCAGTTACTATTACCTTAGCAAACCCAAGCAGTACCGAGCTATCCGTTACCGTGTTTACCATGCAAGGCAAAAAGGTACTTACAACAATGGCAGGCATCAATGCTACGGAAGTCCGAGTAGATGTTACTGCGTTGGTGCGCGGCGTTTACACAGTTCAAATTTCAAATACACAATCAATACTTTACACACAACAGATAGTAATTGAATAATCTGCTAACGCATATCCGCACCTAACGTGCATGCTGCTAACATTCATATATCTGCGGGAAAGATACATTGTGCTATAAACAAGCGGTTATCGTTTACACTCTTTTTGCGAAGCTGTAACGGTCGGCACCGCCCGTGTGACGGCGCTGGCGCGGTAGCTTCGGCAGATGACCGAACCATAAAAAATATGTACATTGCGTTCCTGTAGTGTTATTAGCATTCTATAAGGTAGTATGAAAGCGCTTAGTTTTATTGGTAGTTTATTATTGGCAATTGCTGCCATTGCGCAACCAACGCAATACTCCGGCAAAATTGGCAAGTACCCTGTTCATATGCGCATCGAGCAAAAGGGGAACAAGATTCAGGGTGGATATGTATACGATAAACATGGGCTTGTGCTGTTGATAAGCGGCACCACTGCAAAAGGAAATGTTGTTCTTTCCGAACGCGATGAAACAGGGTATTCTACTGGAACTTTTTCGGGCAAGATTACCGGCAACGACTTTACGGGTTCCTGGAAACCGTACCCTAAAGCACCACCTACTGCATTTAAACTTACCAAGGATATTGGCGGTAGTTATACATTAAATTATGTTGGAGCAATCAACAACAAATACCGCGTTCAGATGAAACTTACCCGCAAGGGCAGTGAGCTAAGTGGAATGTACTATTACGAAAAACAAGGCATTGATATTCCGTTACGCGGCACCATGAACCCTGATGAATCGTTTACCTTAGATGAGTTTACGGTTGATGGCGAATTGCAAGGAACATTTGTTGGGAAACTTGCCGCCGATTTTTCGTTATCAGGTACATGGAGTAAACCCGGCGGAACGCCAATGCCTTTTAACGTAAAGGTGAGTAGAAAACAAGTTCAGCGCGATAAAGAATATATTGATAAAGGTAGTGCCGAAGTGTTTGCACGTGTTATCACCTACCCCGATGCAAAAGGAAAAATTGCACAGACCGTTCTGTACCCGCAATTACGCGGATTAAAAGATATTACCATTCAACAAAAGTTAAATAAACTGTTTCTTCCGCCTACGCACTCCGAGATACAAGATATTGACTTTTCGTATTGCAAAGAGTTTGAGTCTGAACGGTGGTTTACAGTTCGCTGTAACAGCGATAGCATTATAAGCATAGAATTCAATTGGTACGAATACTCTTGCGGAGCGCACCCTAACCACGGAGCTAATGTTTCTACGTACGATTTACGCAACGGACAAGAGTTGCATTTGCCGTTGATTCTGAAACCGGGTGCGTTAAAAAGTATTGCCAAACTTGCCGAGAAAAAAATTCTGCAACAGTACGCAGATTTTAATCCAACTAAGCTGAATGATATTCTGTTTGAAGAAACATTAACGCTAAACGATAGCACCTGCTTTATTGTTCATAAAGACGGGCTTACATTTCACTACGACCCCTACGAAATTGCTCCGTACGCGGCAGGCGATATAGATATAGAGTTTTTGTGGAGCGAACTTGATGAGTTTGTTCTGCCGGAATCGCCTGTGCGCCGCTTATACAAAAAATAACAAACACAATTACAGTATTACCCATGGACATTGATTATCATAAATATCCATTTCCACGAGTGCGTCATCACACGAACTCGCAGATTTATATTCCTCACCACGAGTTGCATGTTATACCCAACGGCTACCCGCCGCTTAGGCCAAGTATAGATTGGACAGAATGCTTTACAAATGGCTCTGCGCCTCAGGTTCTGGATATTGGCTGTGGTTGGGGAAAGTTCCTGATTGACTTTGCCGAGTTGAATCCGCAACTGAATGTATTAGGAATTGAAGCTCGGTCCAGCGCAGTAACATGGATAAACGGAGTAATACAAGGCGAGAACATCACAAATGCACATGCGCTGTTTTATTCTGTTGCCAACAAACTGCCTTTTATAGCAGACCAAAGTGTTTCGCACATATTCTATTTCTTCCCAGACCCGTGGTTTAAGAAACGCCATAACAAACGTCGTGCATTTAACCCGTTGTTCTTACAAGAGTGCCACAGAGTATTACAATCTACCGGCACATTGTATGTAATGACCGATGTACCCGAAGTTGATCAATACCAATGCGAGTTGCTTGATAGTACAGGTTTGTTTACCCATACACCTGTTACCAACGATAGTGATTGGTTTACTATAAAAACCGACCAAGAGTTATTCAGTATCGAAAAAGGAATTCCGTACGTTAGGCGGGTGTGTAAAAAGAGGTAACAAAAAACGGCGGACGTGTGGGGCGTCCGCCGTTTATCATTAGTTGTACTACTATTATTTTGGTACAACAACACCGTCAATCACGTGTACAATACCATTAGAGGCACGTACCGATGCAAGAATTTTTGCATCATCAATATAAATTGCGCCGTCTTTGTGAGTAATCTTTGCATTCTTACCATCAACCATTCCCAGAACTCTGCCATCGGTTAACATATCTTCCGTAAACACCGAAACAGTAACATGGTGTTGCAAGATGTCCGCAAGTTTGCCTTTGTTTTCCGGCTTTAGTAAATCATCTACTGTACCTGCTGGAAGTTTTGCAAACGCTGCATTAGTTGGTGCAAACACTGTAAACGGACCGGCATTCGATAACGAGTTTACCAAATCGGCTGCTTTCACTGCCGTAACCAACGTTGTATGGTCGGGCGAGCCAACAGCAACTTTAACAACATCTTTTTGCGATACATCATCTACAACGGTGGATTGCCCGCCACCGCCATTAACTTCGGCTGTTTTTTCTGCCGAGGCATCCGATTTACCGCATCCTGTAATAAACACTACAAAAAAGAACGCAACAAGAACTGAACTGAGAGCTTTCATAAGTCACCACTAATTATGAAAAAATTAGATATAAAATAGTCTCTTATCTCAAAATTAAGAGTTTCATTTCACACGGCAATACTTTTTTTTGGGGAAAGAGTATTATACAAAGAATATGGTGTTCCCCCGCTTCTGCCGAAGCAAGCCGCTAGCGCGCCAACCCGGTGCGAACCAAACGTTGTGCGCCGCAGAATTCTACGTTGTGTCAGTATCCACTTCTTATTTTAACAGTAACTAAGAATAGTTTTTGTTTCGTTTGAAATTTTTTGTTTTTTTTCAGCTAAACTGAACAAGTGGATATTACTAAATTGTGTTGCCTTAAATAAGGCTGTATTAACTCTAACCACAAGAATGAAAAAGGAAATTCTATTTACACTTTTGCTATTGTTTGGTATAGTTATTATTGAATTTGCAACTGGCTCCCAAATTATATTGCTCGCAGATTCAATTCTACAACGCCGTGTTAACCAATACTTCGATGAATCATTAGATGGACAGTTATCACTTAGGCTCCCGAATAATGATAGACTGTACTATACATATCGCACATCGGTAGAATCAGAATCTGGGAATGCCAATTCTGTTGCCAGCACTCTAACAGAGATAGTTACCGTAAAAAGCTTTCACGCAACTAGTATTCACAAGCCTGGTAGTATATGGGCTACATACGAAGACAGTAACAATACTTACGAATTAATAGGCCGGGATGAAGTAGGTAAAAGAGACTCCTATGTTTTAGTATATACTCCAAAGAAAGCAGAATGAATTACCTTTGTTCAGTAGCATCTATCCTTAAATACCTATGTAATGCCATGATTGTTTACATAGTTATTATTGAATTACTTCTCCTATATTTTAATGATTGGTCGCTCCACTTATTCATATCTATAGTAGTATTACTATTGTTTCGGATTGTGTTGGCAAAGATGTATGAAATAATCTGTGATAGATGAATTGTATAACATCAATTGACCATACAAATACGTCGCGCCGCTGCATCGGTTGGCTCCGCCCGGGTGACGGAGCACAAGGCGGGCTTCGGCAGAGGTGGGGAACACAGCAAAATCACGGTTTTTTCCACATGCGTTTTGTACTATAAGGTTTTTTAGTAACTTGCACTTGCACGTTTTGCAGCAGGCGTGCAACATTAATTCCAGATAGGCGAGTGGTTTGCAGGATTATTAACGAGTACTTGCAATGATCGCACGAACTCCGGCTTCGATAGAGCAACATATTACCGCAGCAGCTATTGCATTATGCGGCGACGGTGCAACCGATTCTGTGTTGCATCATGCACTTGCTTTGTTGTTACTGAAACGGTTTGACAGATTACCGCCGCATCAGCAATCGCTTACCACTATTGCCCGTAACTTAAACAACGCATTACTTGCGTTAGAGCGCACAGATACGCGCCTTGCAGGACTTTCGGCGTTTATTGATTTCCGTACAAATACCAACGGCGAGGAAATTCAACCTAAGCAGTTACGTTCTGCCGTTGCATACTTTAGCGATGTTTATGTTGCCGACGGTTATTGTGTTGCCAAAGCTGCCGAACAATTCTTGCAACGCAACACACGCAATGCGCAACTTCCACTCAACGCCGAAAAAGTTATAGCACGGTTACTTGATGTGTACAACGGGTACTCAGTGCTTGATATGAATCCGCATGTATCGCTACGGTTAGCCGAAGTATTAGAAAGTACAAGCCATCAGGCATTTTCTACCGGCGATGCTAACATACAGTTGTTTGCTGTTAATGGTAATGCATACAACCGCACTCTTGCAACTATGATGAGTGTTCTGAACAACAGTGCTATTACATGGGTTCAACCGGATGAGGTAAATACCATTGCCGAAAATGCCACAATGTACGACCGCATTTTGCACGATTGCACCGATACGCTTTCTATTCGTGCCGTTGCAAGTATGCTTAGCGAACGTGGTGCCGCTGTATTAACCGCAGGCGAAGAAGCTATTACTGCAAACAATAAACAAGAATTACAATGGGCGTTAGAAAATGATATTCTGGAATGTGTGGTACGCATTGCCGGAGTGCAACAACAAATCGAGCCGCTATACTTGTTGGTGCTACGTATTAACAAACCATTACATACCCGCCAGCGCGTGTTGTTTATTAATGATGAATCGGAAGTAACGCATGGCAACGCACGGTTGATTGATGAGGAAAGTATTGAGCAAATTCTTGGCGCGCGTGAGTTGTTTATAACACAAGGAACATACTGCGCTGTTGTGCCACGGAATAAACTTACATCGCAGGATTTCTTTCCCGAACCACGTACCTACACCGAGCCAAAACGTAAAACCGATGTACAGTCGCCATCGTTGTTTGGTGGTATACCTCACGAAGAGTTTACGTTGTTGTGTAATACCCTGGACCAACATGGCGTTGATGTACGCAGTTACTTTGTGGATTCCTTAAACGGGTTTATTGATTTTGCTCCGGCGTTTGTTAGTAAATCGCTGATACGTGTAGCCATTGCATCTGCACCAACACTAAAAAATCAGGAAACGCGCATGCACTATACGTTTGCGCACTGGTGGTACCGCAACGAACCATTTATAACGGGGCTACCTGTAACGCGCCACGAAGTAGAAGCATCGTTTACCGAGGCACTTGCCGGAGTTGGGTTGTTAGACGCTCCTGCTGTTAAAGCTGTGTTTGCACGCTGGTGGAATGCTGTTAGTAACGATGTGTACGTAATGCACTCCTGCGGCGCAACAGAATTGGTAGAGTCATGGCTTGGTAAAATAGAAATTAAAGCTTCGGCAGAAGGTAACCGCTTCTGGCAACATCTAACCGATGAAGAAGAATACTTACTGCAACATCTGGCTCCGGCGGTATTACGCAGGGTGCGCACAAGCACAACAACACTTGGAGAGATAGAAGCACTAAAAAGTACGGTACAGTTTAACGGGGCAGAACGCGTAGTAGAATCCATGCGCCGCCGCCGCGAAGAACAACTTGCAAGCGAAGTACACGATGCCGATGTACAAGCAGAAGTAATTAGCAAACGTATTACCGAACTACAACGTTTTGTTGCAGAGCAAAAACAACGCATTGCAGAACTTCACAAAGATGCAAAAGACCGCCAAACACTGCACGACAGCAAAGAACTGTTTGATAGCACGGTAACATTACAAGATGAATTGGGCAACATCATTGCGGCACTTGTTCCGGCACAAAGCGAGTTACGCATGTTAGAGCAAGCCATGAAACCATACTCCGATTTACAAGCGCGCATAGAACACGAACGCACATACATCGAGCGCATTACCAATCAGGTACCGCAGGCATTCTCCATTGCACGCAAAGCACTTTCAACCGAGCTTGCAACAACATTAGCACTCGATATCCTCCGCGAAAAACTAACCGTGTGCATCGAATCCCGCTTAACCATAAACCGCGAACGCATCATCACCAAATTAGAACAATGGTGGGATGATTACGCAAGCCACCGCACATAAATACATAAGAAACAACACGAGCCGTCGGTAAATTAAGTTGTTGCTATCGCAT
>JAIBAE010000142.1 GCA_019695345.1 Bacteroidota bacterium
ATCAAACTCACCGTTCTTTTGAATACCATTACAAAAGAAACAACCGTTGGATGTATCTTCAACCCCTTTAATGTATTGAGAGCGCCATGGCGACCAAAGATTCTGCATAAAAACTAATATAAAGTTATAAGCTACCGCAGCGGTAAAAAAATATTACTATCAAGTAAACCTCATCTGCCGGAGAACACATCCTGTTTATTACATCCTTATACAGACAAAGTTCTATCGGCATAGCAACGTGATGAGTAATAAAGAGGTGTGGTGCCGTCACGCGATAGCAAAACACACAGATAAAAAAAATGCCCGTACAAAATGTACAGGCATTTAACTTATTAGCGTAGAATATTACAATGCAAAGCGAACATCAACTTGTGCTTGTAATGCACTTACTTTCCATGAATCTGTTGTGTTCACGTTGGTCAAACCAAAGTTATAATTGATGGAAGGAACAACAAAGATCTTCTTCAAAATAAATTCATATCCTACCCCAGCTTTAATAGCAAAGCGTATTCCACTTGCGTTTTCAATATCATAATCTTTAATGATAGCTGTTTTGCCACCATCTTCGTAAGAATATTTTGCATCTGGAACAAATATAGCATCAACTGCTTTTCCACTGGCATCTGTTGCATTGACTAATTTGAACTTTTGGGTAATATGTTTTTGGATAACCAAACCCGGTGCTACACCAGCCATAATTACAAGCGGGGTGTTACCCAAATTAAACTTATACATAACCTCTACATCGGCAGTTGTATAGGCAATATCAGCTGTGTGCTGTGTTGAAGTTCTGATAACAGTTTGTTGTCCGTTTAGAATTACTAACGAAGGAAGGTTATCACCTTCTTGTGTAAAAGAAGATGGCATACTATTATACAATGCTCGAACAATAATTGAGGACTTTGAATTCTTCGGGTCACCCATTAAGAACTCAGCTGTCATCCCCGCAAAAAAACCATTCCCCGAACCATCAACAAATGTTGGACAACGTGCCTCATCGGCAAATGATGCAAAATTCCCGGTTTGAAAAACTTTATTATATCCGACAACCGGACCAATGTACAATCTTGGTGGTGCTGCTTCAGGTTCTAGTGGGTTCGCCCCCTGAGCAAACAACTCCAAACATCCAATGGAAACACTAAATCCTAAACTTATCAGCAAAAGCAAAACGCGATACTTCATATACTCCCCTACCTTATTATAACTATAGGTATTTGTTTATTAACGCCCTGAGATTGGATTACGAGCTGGTGGAAACCACTCGGTATCTGTTGCGTGGCTAAAATAAGAGAATGATTGCCACTTTGCAACAACAAATTTTCAGAAATTAAAATTTTTCTGCCAAAAACATCGGTTGAGTAAATATTTACCTCTTGATTACCTTGCACTATTAACTTTAATTGAACATATTCTCCCACAGGCTGTGGAGCCACTGCCTGTATGGTAATTCCCGACAAAGCTATATTACGCAGGTCGTTAGCACAAACATCCTGAATTGAAACCAAAGTTTTGATTGTATCTATAATCTGACAAATGTTAGGTGAAATGTATCGTGTTTGTACAAATTGCTCCTGTTGTACCAAACTTGATTTAAATAGGCTGCGCACAGGAATATCCACATACCACCTTGTTAGTGTATCCAACAAAGGCACTGCTGAAATAGTTGAAACTTCTATGGCATCTGTATTTTGTACTACGCTACAAGCTAACTGAGTATCACCTTTAGAATCTATAACATGTAGATTAATAAGCGAAGATTGTACCTCAACAAGTTGACTGTTTAGCTCAGTAACAAAATGCAGTTTATGATTAACTGGTGAAGTGCCATGTATGGTACCTGAGCAATGAATATCGAATACAGAATCCGGTTTCACAACAATATCTGATACAGCTATCTCTGAAGTTTTTTGATACACTGTGAGGCTTAGCACTTTTTTAATTACTATTGAATCATTTGCTCTGAAATTTAAAATAATTGTTCCATTTTTAAGTAGCGGAGGAATCTCAAATACAAAACGTTGTGTTTGAGTGCGTTTGTTTAATTTACTGTTAGGTATTTGAAGTTGTATTACAGTATCTTTTTGGGATACATTAACATGTATATTAGCTTCTTGTACGTTTAGATCCACATCACTTGTATCACTAATTTGTGTTGAGATTGTTATTGGCTCGCAAGCATAGACGTTGGTTCCGGGCGAAACCTGTAGGATAGCGGTTGCCCCTGCTGAGAACACCTCTTTTATTGTTGTATCTTTTTTAACGGTATCCTTCTTTACTGAGTCTTTAGCAAATCCTGTTATCCAAACGGTATCTATTGTGCGTTCGTAGGCTTTACGCGCGTCATTTGTTACTAAGATATACGAAGTAAACACGCCTTTACTTTTTGGATTAAATGCAACTGTAGTTATTACAGAATCTCCAGACGAAACCTTCCGAGATTGCAATTGTGATGGAGAAATCTGGAAAGAGGATTTGTCTTTTCCGGAGTGTATCATTGTATCAATAGTTACCGGTTCATTACCTATTGATCTAACAGTTGTAAACGACAAACTTTTTGTTGTGCCAACAAAAATAGTATCAAACCTAACTGGTATTGTTCGTAAAACAGGTACTGTACCTAACCCGGATAAGGGTATGGATATTTGTTTATTAAGTTTCCAACTTGATTGAAACTCCAAGGCAGAATTATATGCAATTGTATCTTGTGGATGGAAACGTACAACCACTTTCATGGAATCTTTTGGATTTATAGTATAGGTACGATTAACTCTGACTGAATGTAAAAATGTCGAACTGTTGCCTTGTTGTCCTTTATAGGTAAAATCAATATTAGCATTCCCAGTATTTTTAATTACAAAACTCAAATCAGTATCGGTAATGATTCTTTTACTGCCAAAGTCTATTCCGTTAAATGATATGATAGGTTTAATACCCCGACCTTTTATGTTTCCGGTTGCATCAAGATTTAATGTATTACCAAAAATTATTTTCCTTTGAGTGTTACCGGAATCGGTTGGTGAATAGCAAATTTGAAATTCAACGGAATCACCTGATTTGAGTAATATCGGAAGTTGAGTCTGAATAGTCTCTATAAACGTTTGTTCAGGTAAATTAAGAGTTGCCGTTGTTACTGTTGCTTCTCTTGTACCTTCATTCTTAATTTTTATCTGTTTACAAACAGTATCCCCAACTAAGACATCACCAAAATCAATATTCGTGACTGCAATGGATGATGTTGGTGTTGTTCCGGAAATAGGTACTCGAATTATCCTCCCACATCCAATATCTGCAAGGAGTGTGTCATAAACTTGAAGTCCACCAACACCATTAGGAATAAAGCAGATCTCAAAATTATATCCGAACTTGGGTCCACATAAGGCAGGCAATTTAACCGGAGACGTCAACCGCAAACTGGTTGAGTTTTTTGCTAATCGAACTGAATAAATGGTCATTGAGTCGCGTGCCCCCATACACGAGATAAACACTCTATCGCACAGACTATCCTTTTCAGTTTTAGCAACAAATTGAACATTATTTGTATTACCGAACTTAGGTGCTTTATAATACAATCTATACCTTCTACCATTCCCTGCTTTATCTCTAGCTATAATGAACAATGTTGCATCCTTAAACATATCAATAGGTTTTGCAACAATATTCATTATGTTAGAGTTATTCGATTGGGGGGTTATAGTAACATTATAGTTTATTGTACTATCATTATCCGGAACCACAATACTGAGTCCTGATGAAGTTGTATTTTCAACTTCTTTTACTGTTCCACGTACTTCACCACATTGTTCTTGTAAAGTGAAATATGGAGAGATTGAATCCCTAGTTGCTGGCACAACTGCAAAACCAAGTGTATGCGCATATGAGTCAGTATAGCCCATTCCGTACAAGGTACCAGAAAATTCACCACTGTCACATTCAATTTCATGTTTGCCGGGTGTTATCTTTATTTGTGCCCAAAAGTATGGTGAACTCCTGTGTTTATTCTTTAATATTTCCGGAGCTATACTCTTACTTATATTGACACCATCTAACCTAATAGAATATCTTGCATTGGAGTCACATACTATATTCACAAAATGATATTGATACTGTTGGGCAAATGCCGGATCAGTTAAATTCTGAGGTGTTTGAAAAACACTTCTCATAACGAATTTATTAGTAGGAGGCATAACAACCATTGCAGGGTCGTACTGTGTTGATAGCCCTAATGCACCGGTGTACATAAATTGTCCAATTGATATAGGTTTATCAGATGTCCACCATGCTACAGAATTTATACCGTCTAATACTAAAACATCTCCTGCTTTTTTAATTATATAATTCAAATCCGAACGTTCCGTTCGTAAAAAAAGATGTGTACTATCAAACAACGCAATTACTTTAAAGTAATCTCCTATTGGCTTAATGGCATCTGTTTTAAAGGGTACAGATACATATTCAGTAGATAAAACGTTATTTGGAATCAGCCACTCTGCTAGATGGTCTTTACTATCTACTGTCGCGTCTAATGGGACTGGTATAGCTGAGCGAACATGTCCTCCAATCACAGCAATTGGTTGATTTGCAGAAACAGATGTTCCTGATAAATCTCCATCACCACGTTGTAATAAAGGTGAAGCCTTTACTAAATAGCACTGTCCTTTGTTTAGAGTAACAGATTGTTGGACTCCCTTTGCTTTACCAAGTTCAGTTTTTGCTGTGGGTGTAAATTTTATGACTGTTCCGTCTAGTTGTGCGATTATTAAGAATTCACTTTGCCTTATTTCTTCCGGCGGCAAAGAGTCAACAACAAGTGGAGCATATGCATCGTTCGGCATCGACATAATGGTATAGTCATTCCCCCAATTAGCCGTTGGCACCACTGCATAACTGTCACTAGTGGTATACTGACTATTCATTGCATAAACCGAAATCGGTACGTCCGAAGTTACTTCTACAATATTATTGCTAACCTTCTCACTTGTTCTAACCTCCATATTCGATGGAATAACCACCGTCTGAGCACTATTGGCCGCTATATAGTATGGAATTGGAGAATTGCCGGGTATTTTGATGGTTACATTAGCATTATATGCTGTAGCAATATTCAAACGTAAACGAATGCCAGAAGATTGGATATATGTTTCATTCTCCATCCACCCAACTAAGAAATGATAACCTTCAAATGACGATATTTTTCTGGTGGTTAGTGAATCATCAAATTGAGCTATAGCATTCTGTTTTAAGGAAACAAAAACAACAGCAATAACCAGAATGGTTAATACTGTTCGTATTCTTGAATAACTATCCTTCAAACTATTTTGGGTTGTTCTGAACATCTATAAATGGCGCTATAGTGGAACCTTCTGATTTGGTGTT
>JAIBAE010000143.1 GCA_019695345.1 Bacteroidota bacterium
CAAATCCGCTAATCTCATTGCTAATGAATTTGTTGTTGTCGTTACTTAAGGTATCCAATGCTAATGCGTTATTACCACCAATGCTTGGAACTTTTGAACGTGAAACAATACCTGCTGAGTAGCTATCCAAACCGCTTGTTAACGAACGTGTATCATCTTCGAAACTGAAGTTTGGAGATATATATTTTGCTATCGGTAAGTTTGCTGCATAACTAGCTGTTGACTGTGGATAGTTTTCTATCAAACAGTTTTTGATTGTAATGTTTGAAGTTCCTAAACCTAAGTAAAACACAGAACGGTGTGGTAATGTTGTTGGTGTTGCTGAACATACATCCAACATAAAACGGAATGAACGTTGGTCACCACCGTCAAATGTTACATAACCTGCCGGATTTGCATACAATTGTGGGTTCTTGAATTGGTTCTGTACAGCATTTGGGTTGCCGGGTGATACATTCTGACCAAAGTAAATACCTACCCCGTTACTTGATTGTAAACGGATGCCGATTGAAGCGCGTGACAATGACTTTAATAAAGCCGGTTTGAAGGTGATGGTATTTACTGAACTTACACCTAAAATCTTTGCGCTAAAATCTAATGCAGGAGAGTTTGGTAAGGTACAGCCGTTACCAACCGTATAGCTTCCGTCTGTTAATTCAAAAACAACCGGACCTGTGATACCACGTGAATATAACGCATCTACAGCTTCTTGAATTGTATTAAAGTTACGAGATTGACCTGCGTTGATTGTTCCTATAGTATATGTTCCGGAGAAACCATCTGTAACATTAAAGTCTTGGCAAAGTAAATTATTTGCCGAAACAGGATCGCCCACAGCATTAATACTTATACATACACGGTATAAACCTGTTGTTGTTGGTGTCCATAATGAATACTTCAAAATTGAAACTGCTGGTGGAGTGAATGCGATATCAGGTAATACTTTGTCTACGGTAAATACCTGAACATAGTTAGCTCCATCCCATTTGTAAATAGTTAATGTTGTAAGTACATCCGATTGGTCGGTTGCACCGTTGTTTTTAAAACGTGCTTGAAATTCTATCGGACGATTTACATACAAGTTAGAACCAGGTGTAGGATAGACAATTGCGTCAGCAGATAACTCTGTATCATACTGAACATCAAACTGCCAGCATCCGCCTCCGGTTGGTAATGTATTGTTTGCAACGTTCTGATCTTGTCCGTTTTGTAATGTTACTGTTGCCGAGAAGCAATAGGAACCTACATTTAATGTGTTGTAGTTAGGGAACTGAACGTTGTAGTAATCGCCAGTTGCTAATCCTGTTGTATTATTATAGGTGAACGTATCGCGACGTACTAACGAACCACCTAAGGTAGTAATAGTTCCTACAACCTGCCAGTTTGTTGCTGGGTTCAAACCAACATTCTGAACACGAACAATCATAGGAATATCAACCCCGCGGAGATATTTATACGGCGATTTTGTTGGCACAACAATATCTGCCAGAGAAATATCATTGGCAAAAGCTATAATAAATTGTTTACTCCAATTTTGTGTATAGCCAGTAGAGAGTTTATAAACCGCATCTACACGGTAGGCACCGCCGACTGCATTACGTGCATCTAACGCGCCATTTGCACCCGCTAAAGCTCCGGTAGCATAATCAAACGTTTGAGTTACTAAACCATTACCGTTTCCAACGATGTTGGTATCCGTGGTTGATGCAGAGTTTAATGCTTGATATACAACATTGGTTGATGGTAACGGTCCTACAATTTTATAGTTTAATGTTACTACTTGTGTTGCTGTTTTACGGAACGTTAGAGATGGCTTTGGCAATGATGATGATGAACCATCATATAAGTATGTGCTTAAAATTCTTCGGGGATCTTTGTCTTCCGGAAATGAAGCTTCAATACCTGATAGTACAGTAAACTTTACATTAGGGCGATATGAACTCATATTACCAGTAGCTTGTGTACAAGCACTACAATTACCGTCAGTATAGTAATATGTTGTACGATTAGATAATGCAGTAGATTGAACTGAAGATGACGATGTCCAACTCACACAGCTGTTCGCCGGATATACTGAACATACATCAACTACAATATTAGAGGAACCATCCCAAAGGAATGGGGTACTGAAGTTGTATTTATTCCATCCTGCAGCCGGTACTGGTTCTGTCACTGGCCCATATACAGTATTTAATCCCGAAGCAATAAATGTAGTTGTGGCCGCTGTTTGTGCAGTTGCACCAATTTTAATAGTAAACTGCTGAGCAGCATCGCCTGCCGGTGACACACAATTAAATTGTATTGCGGTAATTTGTCCGGGTGCCATACCAGCAGCATTTAGCTCTGCAGCAGTCCAAACATATTGGATACGCCAAACACTCCAGAAGCGCATCCAAGGCGTTGTACCATCACCTACAGCTGTTGTCCCAGTACCAATTTGATAATCGGTTTGGGCAACCATAAGTACCGTACTCAAAAGCATGATACTTAACAACGCAACTATACGTGCGTAAAAACGATTCATAAAATTCCTCCAAAAATTGGAAAATTGTTTAATAAAAAATCAACGTGTTTGATATCGTAAATAATCTCAAAGAATATTAAACAGAAGTGAAAGTTCCCGTATTACACGCAATACAATAATACCACCTTGTGTATTTTGTTTCATAATACACGAAAAGGTACTCCAAATTAGTATAATTATTTCACATAGCCAAGTCTTAAATTGGTCTCTTCTCGGGTAAAAATTACAGGCAAAAGATTATCGCAACTAATTTAATTTTGTGAAGGTTATATTGCACCATAAAATAAGGTAATATGATTAATTATTGTAGGAAATTCCAGTTTTATTAAACTGTGTTCCCCTACTGCAATGCAGCACCCCTTCTGCGCCGCAACCCGGTCGGGGCAAATCCGTCCAGTATCACTGTTTTATGGAAAATATTCAGTGGTATGGAAATTAGTAAGTTAAGTGTGGTTTATTACAGCACCCATACTGCGATAGGTAACGATTGGTTCCGCCTGTGTGCCGGCGCTGAACAGTTGCTGCGGCGTACAACCGTTGCCCAAAAACAATAGAACAAGAAAGTGATATTTTTACAGATAATTTATGCGTATATCAATACTTTTTTCATTGCTACTGCTTCCGTTCATAGGTATAACTCTGCGTTCCCAAACAACCCAAACTATACCCCAATGGCAACAATTAATGCAGAAACCTTCCTCCACTTTTTACGAAATTCAAAAAGCATTTAACGAATACGAGCCAACCCATACGCACGAAAAAGGAGACGGGTGCAAAGCATTCCGGCGTTGGGAGAATTTTTGGGAATCCCGCTTACTACCCGACGGTTCTTTTCCTACAGGTAAAGAGCTATGGAATGCTGTTGTAACTAAACGTGAGCAAAAGCGCTTAGCAGAAATTCAGAAAAAGAAGATCAAACAAAAGGGTTCAAAACTCCAGACCCCATTGGCAAATTTCACCTTGATAGGACCTTCTACGGTGATCCCAACTAATGGCGGTGCCGGGCGGCTAAACAGCATGACATTTGACCCCCAGAATACGAACATTTTGTGGGTTGGCTCGCCTGGGGGCGGCTTATGGAAAAGCACAAACGGTGGAGCGAGTTGGGCTGTGTCGGGAAGTGACCAGCTTTCTACGCTTGGTATCTCGGCAATTGCGATAGACCCTACCAATAGTAGTATTATGTACATTGGCACGGGCGACCGAGATGCGACCGATACCTATGGAGTGGGTTTATTAATGTCCACCGATGGCGGCACAACGTGGAACAGTACCAGCTTAAACTGGTCATTAACCAACCTCCGTACTCTGAACGTCATTAGAATCAACCCAAGTAACACACAGGTAATTATTGCCAGTTCTAATATTGGGATTCACAAATCTACAGACGGAGGGGCTACCTGGACGCAACCTCTATCAGGTGTTAATGTTAAAGATATCGAACTTGCACCCAACAACCCAAATACAATGTATGCTACCTCGTACAACTATTCTGGTAACACCGCTATTTACCGTTCTACCGATGGCGGCACAACGTGGTCATCTGTATTTAGCAATGCATCGGTTAACAGGATAGCAATTGCGGTTACTCCCCACAGCCCAAATACATGCTTTGCATTGTGCTCATCGGCAAGTGGGAGTGGATATTATGCATTGTATCGTAGCACTGATGCAGGTACTACATGGGTTTCAAGGTCAACAACTCCAAATGTTTTAAGCAATGCCAGTGCAGGAACAGGTACTACCGGGCAGGGATGGTACGACTTAGCCTTGGCTGTTAACCCAAATGACTCAAATGATGTTTTTGTTGGGGGTGTAAATATCTGGCGTTCTACAAATGCAGGAACAAACTGGACAATTAAGGCATATTGGCAAACTGGAACAAGTGTTCCATATGCCCATGCCGACCAACATGAACTTATATATAAACCGGGTACAACTGAACTGTACGCCTGTAATGATGGCGGTATTTTCCGTACATCAAATGCAGGTACAAGCTGGACAGACTTGAGCAATGGTTTACAAATCATGCAATTCTATAAAATAAGCCAATCTATTACCAACACGGGGATGTTGATTGGTGGAGCACAAGATAATGGCTCGAATCTCGTTAATGGTGGATGGACACAAGTGTATGGTGGCGACGGTATGGATAATGCAATAGATCAAGCTAACCCAAGCTATGTCTATGCTTCATCTCAAAATGGGAACTTAGTACGTAGCACAAATGGCGGTACTTCATTTTCAGGCATCTCGCCAGCTTCTAATGGTGCTTGGGTTACCCCAATGATGTTAGACCCTAATAATCCAGCTAACATATTTGCTGCCTACACATCTGTGTATCGTTCTAATAACAGGGGTACAAACTGGACAACAATTGGCTCAGGATTCCTATCCGGAAATGCAACATTTCTAAAAATAGCATCCTCAAATTCAAATTACATAGCTGTGGGAAACTCTTCTACGCTGTATCGCACAACGAATGGTGGCACAAACTGGACAAATATTAAAGGCACCTTACCTAGCAGTATTTCAAATGTTGCCTTTCACCCAACAAACCCTGATATTATTTGGGCTACCATAAGTGGCTGGACAAGTGGCAGCAAAGTGTATAAAACAACCAATGGCGGTACATCGTGGACAAATGAATCGGGAACATTGCCAAATGTACCAACCAACACAATCATAGTAGAAAACAGTGCCGCAAGTGGTGTGTATCTTGGTAATGATATTGGTGTGTATTATAAAAACAATACTTTAAGTGATTGGGTTCTTTACGATGACGGTTTGCCAAATGTAAGTGTTCGAGACTTAGAAATA
>JAIBAE010000144.1 GCA_019695345.1 Bacteroidota bacterium
TAAGCGTATTCGTTCCCACTCCGAGCGTGCGACAATATCTTCTTCAAATCCTTCATTGGCTTCAAAATGAGAGCAAGGTGTTATTAAAAACGTGAGGCATAGTAATGCTATTCCGGCAATGTATTGAGCTACGTAGAACATAGTTTTGCGCATGTAAATTAAACCACATGTAAAATTACCGTTCATTTACATTCTTACAAGTATTCTTTTTCATTTTGTTTACGATAGGTTACCGAAGTTAAGGATTACAGCATACTCTTTTGCTCTCGCTTGACCACACCCAACCTTAACTTTTATATTACCAAATACCTGTGGTAAGAAAGTTCCAACAAATAGTAACCACGTTGAATGTATGGAAGTTTGTATGTTGTTTTTTCCGGCAAAGAAAAGGTTATAAAATTAAAGCGGTTTGGTGCCGTCATGCGAAGCAAATAAATAAGATAATAATGTAATAATAGAAAAAAGTACTTGCGTTTCTTTAATTGGTAGAGTATATTGCAGACAAAAGAATCTGTTTTCTTTTATTACTGAGAAATCAGTGAAGACCTATGCTCTCTAAAACATGTACATACGGTTTGCAAGCTGCAATTTACATTGCTGCACAACCCAAAGGGCAATTGGTTTCTATCCAAACCATAGCTGAAAATTTGAACATATCGTACCATTTTTTGACAAAGGTTCTACAGCAGCTTACGGCTGCAGGAATCATGACATCTCAACGAGGTGTAAATGGAGGGGTAATGTTAGCTAAACCGGCCGAGGAAATTACTTTATTCGATGTGGTTTCTACCATAGATGGTTCTGATTTATTTACACAGTGTATGCTTGGGCTACCCGGCTGTGGTACAGCAGAACCTTGCCCTGTACATGACCAATGGAATAAATTGCGCAACCAAATTGGACTTGTTTTTACAAAAACAACATTAGGTGCATTAGCAGACAATGCTAATCGCTTAAATTTGCGTTTGGCGCACCCAGAGTTAATAAGTGTTTTACATATTTAAATATTAGGAGTAAAGAATGAAATTCTTTAGTGTATTGTTAGTTGCAGGTTTAGTGTTTGCGATATCGTTATCTGCTCAAGATAAAGCAAACGGACAAAAAGTATATAACGAATATTGCAAAACATGTCATCAAGATGGTGGTAAAGGATTGTCAACAGTATATCCGCCATTAGCCGGTTCGGATTATATTAAAACAAAACCTAAACCAGAGGTTATTAAGTCTGTAGTGAATGGACTTAAGGGTGAAATAACAGTTAATGGTAAAAAGTTTAATGGTGTTATGGCACCCTTACCAGCAAAATACGATGATAAAGCAGTTGCGGATGTTTTAACGTTCGTGTATAACAGTTGGGGTAATCCAGGCGGAACTATAACTCCAGCAGATGTAAAAAAAGCCAGAGGAGCTAAAGCACCTGCAGCACCTGCTAAAAAGAAATAAGTTTTAGAGAACAGAGTTCTAAATTATAACCGGCATGTATCAGTATTGATAGTGCCGGTTGTTGTTTGTACCAATTTATAACTACGCGGAGTTCATTATGAAAGAATACACTTCAATTTTGGTTCCAACGGACTTTTCGCATTGTGCCGATAAAGCATTGGAATATGGTAAAGACTTAGCAAAAAGATTTAATGCACAACTCCACGTGCTTTACGTTGTAGAACCCATTGAGACATTTGCTACAATTAATGGTGTAGAGCAATCGGTATATATTGATATGATTAGAGAAGTGCATACATCTGCTACTGAACGTATGAATAAGTTACAAGCCGACTTAAAAGGCTTTGGATATGATGCCCAATGTGTGGTTCGTGAAGGCAGACCATCAGAGACCATTGTTGAGTATGCCAAAGAAAACTCTATGTCGATGATCTGTTTGGCTACGCATGGCAGAAGTGGCTTAAATCATTTGTTGCTTGGCAGTACTACCGAGAAAATTCTCCGTAAAGCGGAATGTCCTGTGTTTGTTGTTCGCAGTACGGAAGAATAAGCAGTTACATTTTAGTAAGATACTTTGTAGCCAATTTTAACGATGTATATGCCAAGGCAAAAAACAAAAGGATAGCAAGAATAATTGAAATTTCTTGTCCAACAACAATCATTGATATTGTTGCCATGTATATAACTACGGCAATAGCAAGCAGGTAAATGGATGTCATGGTATTTGTTCTCTTTTCTGAATTACTCGCAAATATACTGTTCTAATTTATTCCGCAAACCGGGAGATTTATCCGTCGGGATGCGGATTTTTATTTTTATCCCTAAATCATCTTCTTTCCGTTCTAACACCTCGCCAATATTATACAATGCAGATAGCTCCTTCATGGCACTGTATGGGAACTGAAGGCTAAGAGTTGTACCACGAGAATCGTAATACTCCTGCATTTTGGCTGTTAACTTGCGAATGTTTAGCCCCGTAACAGCACTCACAAAAATACAGCCGGGATATTCATATTCTAAGTCTGCAATCAAGTTACCATCCTCAACTGCATCTATTTTGTTAAATACTAATACGCTTGGTTTGTTGTGAACATCAAGACTCTCCAACGTATCCTGAACTACAGCTATGTGGTCTCTGAATGTAGGGTTAGTAACATCAACAACATGAATCAACATGTCGGATTCAACCGACTCTGCAAACGTAGAGCGGAACGATGCAACCAAATGTGTAGGCAGTTTTCGGATAAACCCTACAGTATCAGATAGTAAGGCAGTTTGCCCACTTGGCAATTCAAACTGCCGGACGGTAGTATCCAATGTTGCAAATAACTTATCTTCTATGTACACTTCGGCGTTGGTTAAAGCATTCATCATTGTTGATTTGCCTGCATTCGTATAACCAACCAATGCGTATCGAACCAACGAAGTTCGTTGTTTGCGTTGCAACTGACGTTGCATATCAATTTCTTCTAACTTTTCCTTTAAGCGTTGGATTCTGTAGCGTACAATACGGCGGTCGGTCTCAATTTGAGTTTCGCCCGGTCCTTTTGTACCTACGCCACCATATTGCTTGGATAAGTGCGACCACATACGGGTTAAGCGCGGGTACAAATATTGGTACTGCGCAAGTTCAACCTGTGTACGCGCTTCAACACTTCTTGCACGAGTTGCAAAGATGTCCAGAATCAGCGAGCTTCTATCAATAACTTTAACTTCAAGTTCGCGCTCTAAGTTACGCGATTGAGCCGGAGATAAATCATCATCAAAAATTACAACGGTTGCTTTTGTATCAGCCACAAGTTCTTTTAATTCCTCAACTTTACCTTTACCTATTACGGTGGCAATGTCGGGTCTGTCGCGTTCTTGCAGTAAGCGGGCGGCAATTTCTACATGAGCTGTTTCGGCAAGGAACTCCAATTCGTCCAAATGCTCAAACACAACTTCTCTATTGCTTCCTTTGCGTGTTACTGCAACGGCAATTCCAACTTCATTATCTACAGGTCTGGTTTCGTTTATCATAATATGTGTTTGCTATCGCAATCCGCTCCAATCCTTTGCAAACTATCTGCACTCTGCGTGCGGGAAAGAAACTTTATTCCGGTTTCCGAGTCTTTATCGTGAAAAGGTAGTTTGAATCTTTTACGATGAAGGGTTTGATGAACTGAAGAGCACTATCCGCAAAGTAAATGTTCTTTGGAACTTAACGGTGCGGAGCGGTCTGCGAAGCATAAAACTATAATCTAATACAAATGATTTAAGATTTCAACGTATTGAAACGTGGTACAAATCTACATAACCGTTATCTTGCAACATGAGGTCAATTTTATACATAGCAATTTTAATGTTTTCTGTATCGCTGTTTGCCCAAAGCGACCAAACGGGAAACAGGGGACCAAAACAACCCATTAATTTGATTCATGCCGATAGTTTAATAGGTACAACAATTGGACAGACAACCATTTACGAGTTAGACGGACATGTTCACTTAGAACAAGGGAACGTAACCGTCTATTGCGACCACGCTACACATTATCCCACGGAAAATAAGGCAGAATGTATTGGTAACGTACGTATTGTTCAAGGCACTGTAACCATGTATATGCCTCGTGGTGTATATTATGGTGATTTGGATATTGCCCGTGGCGAAGGCGGTGTGCGCATTGTAGACCGCCGCAGTACGCTAACAGCAGAAACAGGTATTTATTCAACCAAATCAAACATTGCAACCTTTGTTAAGCAGGTAATGGTTGAAGATGATTCGGTTAAGATAACCGCAGATTCAATCATATACTTCAGAACCTCGGAAGAAAGTTTTGCATATGGTAATGTACTGATGAAGTCTAAGTTCCAGAACGCGTTTATTGTAGGCGATTCTGCAAGGAATATTCCAAAAGTGTCCTATTCTGTAATCCGTGGACGACCTGTACTTATAGAAGTTGATACAGTGTATACTAACGATTCGAACTCAGTTGCACCTATGATAGTTACAACAGATACAACAAGCAAAGTAGCGCCTACTAGAACTGACACTAAAAAGAAACAACAACCCAGCAAGCCAACAAAAACTAAAGTTATTGATAAGAAACCATCCAAGAATTCATCGGTAGTTAGCAAGGATGCTAAAGACACTGTTGCTAAAGATACGATAGTAACAGAAAAGAAACGTTCATTCCGGCTTGATACATTGAGTATAACAGGTAATGTAATTGAATCGTTTCGTGCTAATGGTTCGAAGCGCTTTGTAACAACTGGGGATGTTGAAATCGTTCGGAAAACTATTCAGGCAAAAGCAGGAAAATGTATATATGATGATGAACAAGAATTGATAACATTGCGTGAAAAACCGAATATATGGGCAGACTCGTTACAGCTCTATGCAGACTCGATAGTCATAAAAGCCCCCGAACGTAAGCTTAGGAACATTGATGCTTACTATTCATCCATAATGATATTAGGGAATGATACGATTAATCTCACTCGGAAACATCAGATAACCGGAGATGAGATTCATATACTAATTGACAAGGATACCATAAGGGGAGTTCGCTCGTTAGGAAATGCAAAAAGCTTGTACTTTATGAGCAATGAAAATCAACCTGATGGAGCATCGAGAACTACATGCGACTCACTAAACATCGTATTTGAGCAAGGAGATTTGGAGAAGATTATCTGGCTTGGCGGAATTAATAGTGAGTTTTTTCCGGAAAATTTGGTTGGTAATGGAACGGAAAAGTTTTATCTTCCGTTATATAAATGGAGTGAGTCTAAACCGAGTATCCCTTTGAAGATAAAAACACTTGGGAAGGTTACTCCAAAATCTGACGAAACAAAACCTAAAACTGACAACAACAAAGCGGATACTGATAACACCAAATCAGAAGGTTCCACTATA
>JAIBAE010000145.1 GCA_019695345.1 Bacteroidota bacterium
GAAATGCGCACCGCTGCCGGCTTAGGCATGAAGGCATCAAATCACTCGTATGGATATTTAACAGGTTGGGTTTATAATTTACGAGGCGATGGAAAATGGGGCTGGATGGGTGATGTAAACATCAGTTCCACATCTGATTACCGTTTTGGATTTTATACTTCGTTAGCACAATCGTGGGACAATGTTGCTCGTGATTATCCAAACTATTTAATCTGTAAAGCTGCCGGCAATGACCGTGGTGAAGGCGTTGCCGCCGGAACTGAACACTGGGTTTGGCAAAACGGTGCGTGGGCTTTATCAACTACAACAAGAAATTACGACGGCGGTACTTCCGGTTATGATTGTATTGAAGGTGCAGGGTTGGCTAAAAATGTGTTGACAGTTGGTGCTGTTAATGCTGTATCGAATTACACAGGTCCATCGAGTGTAGTGATGTCGTCGTTTAGTGGCTTTGGTCCAACCGATGATGGCAGAATTAAACCGGATATTGTAGCAATGGGTGTAAGCGAACTTTCATCGGTAGGTTCTGCCGATAATGCGTATGCTTATTATAGTGGTACATCAATGGCCACTCCGGCTGTTACTGGCTCTATTGCTTTACTTTGCCAGCATCATACTAATTTAAAACCTACTGCATCCCCAATGAAATCATCTACTGTAAAAGGATTAATCATCCATACCGCAGATGAAGCAGGTGCTAATCCGGGACCAGACTATAAGTTTGGATGGGGATTGATGAATACAGGCCGTGCGGCGCAGGTAATGTCTGCAAATGCAAACCGTTCTGCTAATTGGGAAATACAAGAGTTAACATTACAAAACGGTCAGGTAATTGAAATACCTGCGTTAAAAGTTGGTACAGAACCAATCAAAGTTACAATTAGTTGGACAGACCCTGCAGGTACACCAGTTTCGGCATCGTTAAACCCAACAACCTCTATGCTAAAGAATGATGTTGATTTGCGTTTGTTGAAGTCAACTACAACATATCAACCTTGGGTATTAAATCCATCGGCACCGGATAACGCTGCAACCAACGGCGATAATACTCGCGACAACGTTGAGCAAGTATATATAGCCCAACCAACCGAAGGTAGTTATACAATTCGCCTAAGCCACAAAGGAACATTAACCGGTGGAGCACAAGTTGTATCGGTTATTATCAGTGGGTTGGTACCTCCAACATTAGTAGTGAATGCAGGAACAGATAAGTATTCGTGTGCCGGAAGTGCAGTTACCTTAAATGGTACTGCGGTAGGAAGTGGAACTCTTTCCTACGCGTGGTTTATAGCTGGCACTTCAACACTAGTTGGAAATACAGCATCAATATCGGTTACACCTTCTCAAACAACAACGTATCGTTTAGTTGTAACAAACGGTCAGGATACTGCAACCGATGACGTGATAGTAACATTAGCTGAAAATCCATCGGTAAATGGTGGTACAGATAAAACTATAACAGCAGGACAAACCGCAACGCTTTCGGTGGTAAATCCAAACACAGCATTACAATATGAGTGGAGAGATTTGTCGACTAATTCAGCTGTGGGTACAACTGCAAGTATTACTGTACAACCATTCAGTACAAGAAACTATACAGTAACTGCACGTAATACAACTACCGGTTGTACATCAAGCGATACAGTTTTAGTTACTGTTAATCCTGTTAATGTTACAGCAAATGCCGGTGCAGATAAATACATCTGCCAAGGTGTTTCAGTGACTGTACAAGGTAGCGGAACGGGTGCAGGTACTTTGCAGTACCAGTGGAAAGATATGGCATCAAATACAGTTGTATCTACGGTTGCATATTTTACTCAATCACCAACATCAACTAGAGATTACGTATTGCGTGTAACAGACCAAGCCAGTTCGGTTGGATATGATACAGTTAAGGTAAGTGTTTTTGAAGCATCGTGGAAGCCATCTGTCACGGCAAACGGTAATCCATGTAAAGGCAGTACTGTCACCTACACCGCACCTGTTTTACAGGGTGTGAGCTACGTGTGGTCTTGCGTTAGCGGAACAATTAAATCCGGAAGTACTACAAATTCTATAACAATTCAGTGGGGTACTTCGCAGGGGCAAGGGATAGTTGTTTGTACTGCAACAATTGGAAACTGCCAACGGATACGAAGGGATACAATGGCGTTGTTATCGTTACCAACACCACTGTTTACCGTTGCTAACACATGTGTGGGTGAAACTAAAACGTATACAACTTCGGTTACAACAGGTAGTACATACCTGTGGACGTTACCAAACAACAATGGTACAATAATTAGCGGTGCATCTACTAATACAGTAACTATTAACTGGGCATCAACTGGTACTAAAACTGTTTCGTTAAAAGAAACCAATGCATCGGGATGTATTGGAACAACTACAAAGTCACTTGTTGTAAATCCATTACCAACACCAACAATTACAGTTAATAATAGTAAAGCACCAAAAATTGGGCAAACTCGTATCTACAGCATACCGAACTATAGTACATCCGGAAACGGAAGAGCATATCAATGGGTGGTGAGTGGTGGTACGATTGTTAGCGGGCAGGGGTCACGTTCCGTTTATGTTACGTGGAATAATCCCGGCGCTGGCTCTGTTACAGTAACCGAGACTATTACTTCAACAGGTTGTTCAAAATCAGCCACCATGAATGTAACAGTAACACAAGGTTTTGGTTTGGATGATGCTGAAGATATAGTTCAGTTAAACGTATATCCAAACCCGGCTCAACAATATATCATGATTGAACTACCAATTCATGATAAAACAATTCCGTTACATGTTGACATTGCTGACGCTGAAGGAAGAATTGTAGCTCAGTGGGTTGAAGTTCCGTTACAAGATTCGTATTACAAATCATCGTTTAATATCGCACATCTTGTTACAGGTTTATACATTGTGCGGATACATGGCGGCGATGTTAATGTAACATCACGATTCTTAAAAGAGTAAATAATTCCAAGTAGTTTAACAAACTTCAGGAGGATTTCAATACGTATGTACCAATTACTCGATTACATGTTTAATTAACTTCTCGGAGGTATGTTTGATAATTATAACCGTAAGTAAGGTATAGTTGTAACATAAACTTTTTTGGAGGGAATATAGTAGGAGTGTACTGCTTTGCGGTACACTCCTTTACTTTTTTACCAAAACGCATTTTCCCAATGCCGTATAATAGATTGCCCATTTTCGTATTGTATGGCAATAACATCAAACCTACACTGCACATCTTCAATATTGTTTACATACAGGTATCCTTGTGCCACCTTACGTATCTGCTGACGTTTGCGTGGGGTGATTGCATCTTCGGGTGTGCCATATTCGTCTGATGTTCGTGCTTTAACTTCAACAAAAACCAACGTGTCGGAATCTTTAGCAATAATGTCTATCTCCCCATTTTTACCAAAGGTAAAATTCTTTTTAACTATGCTATATCCTTTGCTAATCAGAAATGCAACTGCTTCTTGTTCTGCGCGGCTGCCTTTAGTTCTGTTGCTATTAGAATTCATTGTTTACTCCGAACGTAGTGCAGATGTAATTACTGTTTTGGCTGCGCGTTTAGCCGGAAAGATTGTTGCCAAAAACGAAAATGCAATGGTTAATCCACATATTGCTGCAATATCAATCCAGGCAATCTTAATGGGGATTGCAGAAATAATAAAGTTAGCACCATTTAGCTTAAACCATTCAAATTGTAATTGACCGTAACATAATATCAAGCCAATTACTAAACCAAGAACTGTACCTGTAATACCAATTGTAAGACCTTCGTACAAAAAGATGGATTGTATGGTGCGGTCGTCTGCACCTATTGCTTTTAACAGTCCAATATCAGCTTGTTTTTTAACCACCGTCATGGTTAACAATGCAAAGATGTTAAACACAGAAACCAAAACAATTATTGCTAGAATAATAAACGATGCCTTGCGTTCAAACTTCATCACAGTATAAAGGTCTTTGTGTAAATCGTACCAGGTATTTACCGAAAGTGAAGTAGGTAATTGTTTGGATAAATCTTCTGCAAGTTGTTCAGCGTTCTCAAAGTTTTTTAGTCTGATATCTATCGAACTATACAGTCCTTTTTCAGTTCCCAACAGGTCGGCAACATCTTCCGATTCCGCATACGTCCATGTGTTATCATATTCTTTATCACCTGTACCAAAAATTCCGCTCACTATAAACTTTTTACCTTGTGGTATCATTGCTGCCTGTAGTGCATTTTCAATAAAAGCAGGGGAGAGGGCATAAACAGTATCACCCTGAACTAACGATAACTTATTTGCTAACCCAACACCAATCAAAATGGTGGGCGAACTCTCATCAACATTTTCGCGCAAGAATGTACCATTAAGCATAATGTTATCAGCACCAATAGCACTTTCAACTTCCTGCGGTTTGATGCCTTGTATTTCGGAAATCTGAATAGACTCTCCGTGACGGATTACCACCCGACCGCTTAGAACAGGTACAACAGTTTTTACTTCGGGTGATTTTCTGATTTGTTCCACAATTGCTTCCACGTTTGGGATATACGCACCCTTTGCCGCCTGTACTTTAATATGCGGGTCAAAGCGCAGCATCATTGACTTTGTTATATCATAAAAGCCATTGAATATCGAAGACACACAAACAATTGCCGCAACGCCCACAGCAATCCCGGCTAACGAGAGCAATGTAATAAAACTTATAAACTGTAACGTGCGCCGTGCAAAAATATAACGTCGGGCAATCCAAAATGGAATCATATCTACTCAGTATTGTACAACTGCAAACTACAACAGAATTTGCTAACGCAATCCGCACCGGGCTGTATTTTATAATACAACCTCGTCTTGCGGTGCAGAATCTCTTGTTACTACAAACGGTTATCGTGATTATGTAGCAGAGAGGAACTGTCCGGCAGTTAGATGTGAATTAGATAGTAGAATGCGTGTTGCCGTCGGGAGATTGCAAAAAAAAAGCGCCCTGAAAAATACAGGACGCTTACAACTAACGGTTTTTCTTCTTGTGACGATTCTTACGTAATCTTTTTTTGCGCTTGTGCGTTGCCATTTTATGGCGTTTACGTTTTTTTCCGCAAGGCATGTTGTCCTCCCGATATTCGTGTGAAAATAGATTATTTAGATATTATGGTTGTTTTTCGTTTTTCATTTTCTCGAATTCGCCGAGCACGATACGTGCCTGCATCCCGAGTTCGTTTGCCGAATCTACCTTAAAGCAACGTTGCAT
>JAIBAE010000009.1 GCA_019695345.1 Bacteroidota bacterium
TACCAGTTGTACCTTCCTACGGAGCAGCAGTTGATTGACGAGGTAAAAAAGGAAATAGAAAAATTAGATACACATCAAAATGATGAAAGTGAAAATGACGATGACAAAGGATAAAGTAAAGAAAGCAGCTATTGTAAATATGATACACATGTAAGGTGCGCACACTTACACCCGATATCAATGCCACTTGTTTAACCGTATAGAGTTTTGTATCGCTCTCCACCGATGTGTTCCTTCCCGAATAACGTACGTATAACAATTGGGTACAAATATCGGCTATCACCTAAGGTAAGAGTCAAGAAGTATTTTGTGGTATGCGTAATTTTTTTTGCTAACGCCCGACCGCAACGCACGGCATACAACAACACAGCGTTGGCGGGCGGGAAGGAAGGGTGCGGGGTGTGAGAGTGTGGTAATCCCTATATTTGCAGGCATTTCATTTAATATACTTGGGGAATTTGTGAACTTTACGTTTTCGGGGCATGAGTCCTAAACATAATATCAAACAGCTATGGAACTCCCTTATAATAACAACCTACCAATAACAAAACTTGCGCAATGTTTTAATAACACAGTTGCCACTTATAAATTCTATTGGCTACTTTCAATCATAGAAGAAATTGAAAAAGAGAATAAAGTAATTCCTAAAATGTTTTTGTTTGCCCGGATGGTAGCCAATGCTTGGTATATAACAAACTACTTTCATGTTTCATTTGGTAAACAAGACTTAATCCAAGAAGTTATCAAACAAATTAATAAAGTAGAGAGCGTTTCAGTAGATGAGAAAAAAGAGATAGTATTTCAAAGGCTCTCCACCGCAACCAATCAAATAACTCAAAATCAACTTTGGCATTTTAATAAGAACGTTCCGCATTGGTTTTTAAGTCCTTGGTTCCCTGCAATGAACAGAAAGGACATTTACAATAAATCTGAAATATTCGACAACGATTGTCTCTATGCCTTGTATGATGATAGAATAGAAATGAATCCAAAGTGGATAAACTATTTGTTGCTAAACTCTAAGGTATTAAAAGATTTTTGTTATTGGAATCTTACATTGTTTTTACAGACAAGAAATCCAAATGTTCCTGATATTCCGAATAAGCTTATTCGCCCTGCTGAAAGAAATAACTTAGCTAAACAAAGAAGAAATTTTTGGGATGTAGTTATCAATGAGTTAGGCTCTGTTGAATGTATTTATACTGGAAAGAAGCTCATTATAGGTAACTATTCTGTAGAACATTTTGTACCATATAACTTCGTTGCACATGATTTAATATGGAATTTGATTCCATCTGATAAAACATTTAATAGTGTAAAGAGCGACAAACTACCACCGCTTGATAAATATTTTAATGCGTTTTTTGAATTACAAAGAACCGCATTTGAGATTGTATCAACTAAGCAACCTAACAATACAATGCTTGTTGATTATCTTACGATATTCCCCGATTTAGATGTTAATGCAAGTAACTTCACAAAAGTCAGATTCCGAGAAAGCATTCAACCGCTTATTACAATTGCTCATAATAATGGCTTTGAATACATGCGATGAGATATGAGAATATATATAGTCACCTAACAGCTAAGGAACGAACATCGCTTTCATTTCCTGCCAGAGTAATACATGAAAATGGATTATTACTTGGAGATATATTAGACTATGGTTGTGGATTAGGTACAGATGTATCGCTACTAGCCAATGTTGGTTACAATATCAAAGGTTATGATCCTTATTACTTTCCTTCTAAGATTGAGAACAAGTTTGATACAATATTATGTTTTTATGTTTTGAATGTGTTAATGCCCGAAGAACAAAGCAATGTATTACTTGAAGTTTCTCGTTTACTAAAACCAAATGGTAAAGCGTACTTTGCAGTACGTAGGGACATAACATACGAGGGATTTCGACTTCACAAGGTTCATAGAAAACATACATATCAATGTCGAGTGAGGTTGCCTTATAAACCTATATTGAAAAATGATAGTTGTGAAATTTATGAATACCAACACTATAATACACTATCACATAAAGAAAATTCTGATTGTCCTTTTTGTACCCCAAATGCTTTACAACAGTTGATATTAGAATCTGCAACTGTATTTTCACTTTACGATAAATTTCCAGTTAGCAAAGGTCATGCTTTAATTATACCCAAGAAGCATATACCTAATTACTTTGATTTGAATTTTAAAGAGCAGTCGGCATGTTTTTATATGGTTAATAAGGTGCAACAGATTTTATTAGCAGAGTATAAACCAGACGGATTTAATATTGGGATTAATGTAGGTAGCACAGGTGGGCAGACTGTACCGCATGCACATATCCATCTAATGCCTAGATATAATGGTGATGTAGAGAACCCTCGCGGTGGTGTTCGGGGAGTTATACCCGGTAAGCAGAGTTATTAATTTTATGAAAGCTAAAGATGAGTAATCAGGAGGTAAAAAAAGATACTCTTGTAGCCATGGTTCCAACACAGAAGGATTGGTTAATTGTAAAAAATGATAATTGGTACAGAATTCCTGTTGTAAGTGCTCCTAATATTGTAAAAGATTCTGAAGCACAGTACATTGCATTCTACCATCCAAAGGTTTTTAGGGAAATGCCTTGGTCAATCAAATACTATGGGAAGATAGAAAGGGTTGAGATTAAAAAACGGATTGAATTACTTCCAAATGAAACATTACACAAAAGGAAGGACGAGAGTTATTATCAGATTTATTTAAAGACAATTGATGAGTGCCCAAATAACATTGTGAGTTATAAAGGGCGGAGAACAACCTTCATTGCAACTACGTATGACAAACTTATTAATGCAAAAGAATATAATGATTTGTTTATTGGAAGTTATTTGGAAGAAATAATGTGGCAGGCGTTGAAGGAGGTCAAGATACATGCTGAACGAGAATATGAAGTAACATTAACTAATGGTAAAAGATACTTCATTGATTTTGCAATTTTCTGCCGTAAATCAAACCTCGCAATTGAGTGTGATGGAGATCAATATCATTTAAAACTTGAAGTTGTACATAGAGATAAAGACCGTGACAGGCATTTATCGGAACTTGGCGGATATGAGACTCTTAGATACTATACGAAAAAGATATGTAATGAGATGTCTGATGTTATTGAAGAAATATCGATGGCAATTAATAACAGAGGAGGTTTGGTGAAATTGCATCCAAATCAAGTTGATTACATAAACATTGAAGATAAAAAGTGGCAGTTAACTTTGTTTGGTAATAGTCAAAACAAAATAGACTAAAAAAGTCTAAATAGGTGTGTAGTTTAATTGTTATCATCTTTCTTGCGTTCGTCAAGTATGATTTTGGTTAAATCAGTTGTTGTGTCGAGTGTTCCTACAAATTGATGGAAATATTCTCTAGTTAATGGTGTAAGAGTTAGGTGTTCGTTAAGTTCAGTAATACCGACGGTACCTCCAGGCTTTATACCATATTTATCACGTAGCTTTTTGGGAATTGTAATATATCCGTTTCGAGTTATAGTGGAAGTATTCATGGTTAGAGTCGATATACAAATTTTATTGATTCGGTTCAAAAGTAATGTTTATACTGCATTTCACAACCCTCACGGTTCCCCTTTTTACTTGTGCGTGGTTATGTCCCGCAAAAACAAGCGCCCTGCATTGCTGCAAGGCGCGGTGCGGTTTGCGTTAGCATAAAACTTACTACAGGTGGTAGGTGACACTTCGTTTAACTCCTTGTGCAACTTTACATGTACATTATGATATTCGGAATTTCTAATATCAGCTAAGGCGCGAAGCATCGCGCCTCTACGAAAAATTAAGAAATTCAGAATTGCTCATTCTTACATCATTTCGGTGTTATTCTATGGGGATGCAGATGTCCACAATGCATTTGCCTTCGGGGTGTTCAAGATAATTGTTGTGGTAGATTTCGTACGGGTTGTTGTTAGATTTTTTGTAGCCCTTTTCGTTCATCCAGATAAAGAGTCCGTCCCACGCTTGTTCAAACTGCGCGGGTTGTATTTGGAAACTGCCAACTATACAGCGTCCGCCGGGAATAGTGGTGATGCTTACCTCGCCATCGGGTTTGGTGGCGGGGCTAACGGTAACACCAATACTCATGCGTACTTTGTTGGCATCGGTTACTTTAAAGCTATCGTGAAAGATGCGGACTACATTGGCATCGGGCTGATGTAATATATTTTTTGGTAACGCCCACCGTACAATTTTTTGGAATGTTTGTTCAATTCCTTCGGTGCCAATGTGGGTAAGGTATGCCACGTGTTGTGCGGGCATTGTTTGTACTTCTGTTGTTGCGTTCATAGTAATCCATGTATAGTGATTGTTAACGTTGCAAAGATATTCCGGGGTGATGTAGTTCTTTTTCCCGTTCTTGCTATCTGTTTTACCAATCTTGCTAAAGTTGTTGGCGTTTGCGTTGCGGAACTGCGTTGGGCTCTCGCCGTACACTTTGTTAAACGCCCGCGTAAACGATGAGTTACTTGTATACCCGCATTGGAAGGCGATATCGGCCATGGTGAGTTCGGGATGATGTATCAGATACAGTGCGGCGCGCTCTGCACGTTTGCGTGCAATGTAGGTGTTAAGTGGCTCGGTTGTTATTGCCTTAAACAACCTGTGCAGATGAAACGGCGAGTAGTAGGCAACCTTTGCAAGAGTTTGCAGAGATAAATCGGAATTGGTGTGCAGGTTACGTTCGATGTATTCTAATACGTTGTTGATGCGTTTGATGTATTCGGGTTTCATGGATGATGTGTTTGTAAGAGTTGTTCCAAAGTTAGCAGGTGTGGTAGAATTTCCAAAAGGTTGTGTTAGCGGGTGGCTATGTCCCGCACGGGAACGCTGTGTAGAAGTATGTGATGTGGTACGGCTGGGCGATAGCAAAAGAATTTACCCATAGGTGGAACTTGATGTACCGTTGTTGCTGTTATAGATGCGTACTAATATTTACAGAGAAGTATGGCAACAAAACACATTGCGGTGATTGGGTCGGGGTTTAGCGGGATTTCTGCCGCGTGCGAGCTTGCACGCCAAGGTATGCGTGTTACTGTGTACGAGAAAAACGAAAGTGCCGGCGGCAGAGCATCGGCGTTTACCAAAGATGGGTTTATGTTTGATATGGGTCCAAGCTGGTACTGGATGCCCGATGTGTTTGAATGGTTTTTTGAAAAGTTTGGTAAACGTGTTGAAGATTATTACCGCTTAGAGCGTTTAGACCCTTCGTACAGAATTTACTTTGGTAAGAATGATGTTGTGGATATTCCCGCCGGTGTTGAGCCGCTAAAAGATTTGTTTGAACAAATCGAACCCGGAGCCGCTTCCAAGCTTCAGGAGTTTTTAGATGATGCAAAATATAAGTATGATGTTGGTGTTAAGGAGTTGATTTACCAACCCTGCCACTCGGTTATGGAATTTGCCGACCGACGCTTGTTAAAGGCGTTGTTTTCTATTCAGTTGTTTAGTTCGTTACGCACAGAGATTTATAAAAAGGTACGCCACCCAAAACTTAGGGCTGTGTTAGAATTCCCTTCGTACTTTTTGGGGGCATTACCGCAAAACACACCTGCGTTGTATTCCATATTGAATTATGCCGACATGGTTTTGGGTACGTGGTATCCGGTAGGCGGTTTTGTAAAAGTGATAGAAGGAATGGTTCGTGTTGCAGAAGAATTGGGTGTTGAGTTTAAGTATAACTCGCCTGTTCGTTCTATTATTACAGTTGGTTCTGTTGCAACGGGTGTGTTAGTAAACGATGATGTGTTTATGCACGATGGCGTTGTTTCCTCGGCCGATTATCATCACTCGGAGAGAGTCCTACTTCCCGACGGCTTACGGAATTACAACGAGAACTTCTGGCAGGCAAAAACGTTTGCTCCATCGTGCATTATCTTTTATTTGGGTGTTAAAGGCAAGGTAAAGAACCTGCTGCACCATAATTTGTTTTTTGATAATTCGTTTGAGCAGTTTGCCAGTGATATTTACACAACGCCGAAATGGTCGGAGAATCCGTTGTTCTATGTGTGCTGCCCTTCTAAAACCGATAGCACTGTGGCACCCGAAGGCGATGAAAATGTATTTGTGTTGATTCCTGTTGCACCGGGCTTAACAGATACACAAGAGATACGAGACCAATACTTTACTACCGTATTACAACGCTTAGAAAACCACACCGGAGAAAACATACGGGAACGAATTGTAGTGAACGAGTGTTTTGCCCCTACGGATTTTATTGACAGGTATAACAGTTACAAAGCAAACGCATATGGTTTGGCAAACACGTTATTCCAAACGGCTGTGTTTAAACCTAAGATGAGGAATAAATACATCAGGAATTTGTTATACACCGGACAGCTAACTGTGCCGGGTCCGGGTGTGCCGCCATCGTTAATAAGCGGACACATTGCGGCAAATGAAATGATAAAGATAGTTGCTTAAGTTTTTTACAACGTACTATATATTACCTATGATAGATTTGTTTAACACAACTGCGTTTGCTTGCAGCAAGAAGGTGACGGTGCTGTACAGCAACTCGTTTTCTATGGGCATTAAAGCGTTGGATAAACGTTTGCACGATGCTATTTACGGCATCTATGGTTTTGTCCGTTTTGCCGATGAAATTGTGGATACCTTCCACAACCACAACAAACACGAATTGCTTCAGGAGTTTAAGCGCGATACATACAAAGCAATTGAGCAACGTATATCGCTGAACCCCGTGTTACATGCGTTTCAACTTGTGGTACACCAATACAACATTCGTCCGGAGTATATTGAAGCGTTTTTCCGAAGTATGGAAATGGATTTGTATAATGTGGCGTATGAACCCGAAAATTATAACGAGTACATCTATGGCTCGGCAGAAGTTGTTGGATTAATGTGTTTGCAGGTATTTTGCGAAGGCGATGAACAGTTGTTTACCAAACTGCTTGAGCCGGCACGTGCATTAGGCGCTGCATTCCAGAAAGTAAATTTTCTGCGCGATATAAAAAGCGATTTTGAAGAGCGCGGCAGAGTGTATTTCCCCGGCATTAACTTCCATGCATTCGATGCACAGTCCAAAAAACTGATAGAACAGGATATAGAAAACGATTTTAAGGCGGCGTATGCAGGAATAGTACAATTGCCAAGTACATCGCGCTTTGGGGTGTATCTTGCGTATACGTATTACCTAAAATTGTTTAATAAAATTCGCAACACTCCGGCCGAACGGGTTGCCAGCGCACGTATACGTATATCAAACGCACGAAAGGTGTGGCTGTTGGCAAAAGCATATTGGAACAAAACGCTCTTTGGTTTTTACGCGCAATGAAATACACGTACCTTACTATAAACATCCTAACAATTCTTTTCCCGTTTCTGTTTAGTTTCGAGCGGAGAATAGCATTTGCTACGCGGTGGAAATATTTGTTCCCTGCAATGGCAAGTACTGCTGTGGTGTTTTTAGTGTGGGATTATTTTTTTACCCAGTGGGGCGTGTGGGGATTTACCGATGCCTATATAACAGGCATTAAAATTCTTGGCTTACCCATAGAGGAAATGCTGTTCTTTTTTACGGTGCCGTATTCGTGCGTGTTTATATACGATGCCATGAATTACGCATTTCCCTCGGCAACAAAATACAATACTGCGGCAAAGTATGCGGGTTCAATGGTAGCTGTTGTATTACCGGTGTTGGCAATAGTATTCTACAACCGGCTGTACACATCGGTTAATGCTATTGTGTGTTTGGTGTTGTTGGCGTTGTTTGTAAAATTCTACAAGCAGAAGTCCGGCACATTTTTCCGGTTTTACCTGGTGCATCTTATTCCATTTTTTATAGTAAACGGAATTTTAACCGGTACCGGACCTGCACAACCCGTAGTGTGGTATAACAACGCACATAATCTTGGCGTGCGACTACTAACAATTCCCGTGGAAGACACATTGTACTCGCTTTCCATGATGTTCATGAACATTATGCTGTACGAATACTTCCGGCAACGTTTTCAAAACAAAACTCAACCAAACAGAATTTTATGATGATACTTCTTAACATAGTTGTTTGTATAGCAGCGTTTTTCTTTATGGAATTCTTTGCATGGTTTGCCCATAAATACATTATGCACGGCGTGGGCTGGTTTCTGCATAAGTCTCATCACGAGCCGCACGAAGGATTCTTTGAACTGAACGACGTGTACGTACTGTTGTTTGCATTACCGGCTATCATCCTGATGTACATTGGCTCGTCCAGTTGGGGACTTCTCTTCTGGTGTGGTACAGGCATCAGTGCCTACGGAATTTCCTACTTCATATTTCACGATGTAATTGTGCACCGCCGCATGGCACATGGATACCGACCGCGGTGGGCGTACATGAAACGTCTTATCCGCGCACACAAAATACACCACAAAAACCTTGGCAAAGAAAACGGAACATCGTTTGGATTTTTGGTAGCTTCATCCAAGTACGATGTAAAACCCGAGTCGGAATAAGTTTTTGCTATCGCATTGCCGCACCAAAGGGCAGTATATCACACAGCCCTCACACTGCGGGAGAGAAAGTCGCATTGCTTCTATATAACCTTAACTGTGTTTGGAAAGGTTTGATAATTACAGGATGTATAGAACAACTATACATCCTATCTCCGTAAGTTTGTACAGCACACACACAAAGAACGAGGTGTTGTATGAAAACCGTATCGCTTGTTCCGCTTCTTGTTGGGATGTTCCTTACCTGTACCACAACATACCTTACAGCACAAAACCATACATACGTTAGTGCCGCCGCAGGAATCCCCGAGTTATTAAGCATTGGTATGCGTTATCAAACTGTGGGAATAAATATTGGTGCATCGGTTAGTACATTTCCAACAGCTACTACCAATTTATCGGTTATGCTTGATGCCATGATATTGTTTGGCGCACCACAAAGGGAAGCACCGTATGGCAGATGGTATGTGCGCCCGGGCGTGGCATATCTGTACGACGATGGCGAGTATAAAACTGAATCATACATCTATGCAAACGGACGTGTGGGATATGTACTCTTGCTAAACAATCCTGTATCGCTCTGTTTTGATGCGGGTGTAATGGTAGAACTGCAAAAAACATCGGTACAAAAGAAACCAAGCTCAGGGTGGAATTTCAATTTTGAGTTTCCCGTTTTGCCAAGCATTGGTGTTACAGTGTTGTATGAGTTGTAATACCATCACTTCACGATAACAAGTGGGGTAATGTGGCTATTCTTTCCCGCTGGTAGTGGTACTATATTGATGTGCCGTTCGGCGCGGCAATGCGATAGCAACAATATTACATTTCCTATTCTGCTTCCTGCCCAATTAGTTCCAATACTTCACTGGCGTTTGCACCTGCACGAAGAACGGTGAAGTCGTTTGATGTCATGTCTATAATAGTGGATTCGCCGGTAAAATAGTCGTCCTCCATCCACGAGAATTTTTGCATAATTACTACAACATCTACGGTTGTTCCAATGGATTCCACTGCTTGCTGTACAGTTGCAAATTCGTTGCCATCGGCATCTTTTGCCGTAATGGAAATAAGCGGCTCGGCAAGCGATGTTAATATTGCATTGGCAATGGTTGCATGTGGTACGCGGATACCTACGGTGTTACGTTTAGGGTCGTGCGCGTAATTGGGTACGGCTTTGGTACACGGTAAAATAAAGGTGTAGGGTCCGGGTATTAAGCGTTTAATTAGCCGGTATGCCGAGTTACTTACTTTGGCGTATTCGGAGATATTGGAGATGGAATCGCACAGGAACGTCATGCTTTGTTGTGCAGGAAGATTACGAATGCGGCGGATACGCTCGATACCGTTTTTATTGTTAAGCATACACCCTAATGCCATGCCGGTATCGGTTGGATACAACATTACCGCGCCTTTGCGTAACTGTTGTACTATAATATCAATGTTGCGTTGTTCCGGTGTTTGCGGATGAACAGGAATAACAAGTTGTTGCATACGTACTGTGTGCCTTAGTTGTGAACATGAGGCCGTAAAGGTTATACACCTGCTTCGGTTGGGGTAACAATTGGTAAGGTAATGGTAAATGTAGTTCCTTTGCCAAGACCGGAGCTTGTTACCGAAACATCACCACTATGCATTTCAATAATTTTCTTTACAATGTACAATCCTAAGCCGGTACTTGTTTCGCCGCCGGTTGGTTGTGCAGATAGCCGTGTAAATTCCTGAAATGCTGAGTTGATGTCGTCTTGGGTCATCCCTAACCCTGTATCTTTTACTTCCAGTATAAGGTACGTTCCTTCGGTGGCAGCGCGGAGAAAAACCGAGCCGCCGTTGGGTGTATATTTTATGGCGTTACTTACAAGATTATCGAGTGCTTTACGCAGTTGTAAAGCATCGGCAACAAATACAGGTGCGGGTTCTGCAATTTCTACATTTACCCAGATGTTTTTCTTTTCGGCGTTACTTGCAAAGGCACGTGCCGATGAACGCAGAAGGTTTCCAACTTCTATAACATCGTGCCGTGGTTTTATATCGGGTTTACTAAGCACTGCAATAGATAGCATATCTTCCACCAGCGAGCGCATCATGGCCGATGAATGTTGTGCAATCTCAATCAGCTCGTGCATTTCCGATTGTTCACCGCCAATTTTTTCGAGCTCGTTTAAGATTGCATCAAGGTTGTTCAGCGGGTTTTGTAAATCGTGTACAGCCATGCGCACAACTTGCTCGCGCGATTGTTGTAATGTGCGCAGGTTATCGTTAGCACGTTGTAGCTCGCTGCTTCGCAGGGCAACAAGTTTTTCTAAATGCAGGTTGTGTTCCTGAACGCGGTGCATTAACTCGGCGTTGTGGTTGCGGAGTTTTATCATCTCGCCAACACGCTCAAGCATTATGCGCAACTGAAGTAAATCAACCGGCTTGGTAAGATAGTAGGCAATACCGGCTTCGTTAATGGATTTAATCAGAATTGCCGTATCCATAAATCCCGTCATTAAAATACGCTCGCATTCGGGGCGTACTTCGCGGAATTCGGTTAGCAGTTCAGCTCCGTTATCACTTCCAAGTTTCAGGTCGGCAATAACAAGATCAAAATCATAAGCAGTAAAAAGCTTACGCGCCTGGTCAACAGTTTCGCACGTTATTATCTCATGCTCTTCCTGAAAGAAAAGAGAGATAGCATCTAACATTGCAGGTTCATCGTCAATCAATAATATACGCAAGCGCGATACCTCGGTATTTGCGTAATTGTTTTGTGTGAGCTGAGCCGCAACAGTGTGTTTAACCCTGTGGTCGTCCTGACGTGGTTTGGCTGCCGTCCTATTCATAATTCCTGCCGTTCGGTAATTTCATTCAACACAAGCTACAAAATACAAAACAAAAACAGTGCGGCATAGATAAATAGCTACATATTTTGCCGTAAATTGTATCCCGAAAAGGAAATATGTATAATCAGGGATGGTATGATTGCACTTATAGCAGGGATAGTAGCAGGATTTGTTTTGTCTATTCCGCCCGGGCCGGTTGCAGCGTTTGCCATACAAAGCACATTAACCGGAGGCAAGCGGAATGGAGTAAGTATTGCGGTTGGAATTGCCGTTGTTGATATGATATTTTGTTTGCTGGTTGTATTTGCATCAACGGCATTACTAAGTCAGTTAGAGACAATGGTTGCAGCACACCCGTATGTTTCGTTTAGTACAAAAGCACTTATTATTCTTGGTATCATTATTTATGGGGTGTTGCAGTTCCGCAAACCCGAACTTGGTGCCGATAGCCACCCTCGTATTCATCTGGAAGAAAAGGTACACTCATCCAAACCGTTTATCGTTGGCTCGGCAACAGCATTAAGTAATGCCTTTAACCCAACCTTTTTGCCATCACTCACCGCGCTTGTAACTGCAATAACATCACAAATACCAATATCCCCCAACCCACTGCTCGATAAACTCTTTTTTGTACTTGGCTTTGGCGCAGGAACTTACGGATGGTTCCATAGCTTGGCAAGTTTTGTACACAGGCATCATGCAAAGATTTCTCCGCAAACAATGCTGCTGATACGCCGTATTGGTGCGTTGATTCTTATTGGGTTTGCTGTGTATCTTGGAATAACAATTTGTATGTAGTTGCTATCGCCGGACCGCACCAAATGTTGTGCTACAGTACACCCATCTTATGCGGGAGAGATTCTTGCACAAGCAACAACGTACATCGTGAGTAAGGAAATATAGAACGAAGCGGACTAATTTTATCAACCCAATACTTATAAAAGGAACATACACCATGAGTAATACAAAACTTACTGTTAGCGCAACTATAGATGCAGATAAAAACAAAGTGTGGAACTGCTACACACAACCGGAACACATTACCCAATGGAACTTTGCCGACCCAAGCTGGCACTGCCCACATGCCGAAAACAACATGACCGTTGGCGGCAGATATGTAGCGCGTATGGAAGCAAAAGACGGCAGCTTTGGGTTTGACTTTGATGCTACGTACACAAACATTGTTCCCGGCAATGAGTTTACCTACGAGTTTGGCGGACGTTATGCAACTATAGTATTTACAGAACAAGAAAATCAAACCACAGTAACCGTAACATTCGACCCCGAAACTCAAAACTCGTTAGAGTTACAACAAGCCGGTTGGCAGGCAATACTCAACAATTTTAAGCAGTACACCGAAACACACTAAACACGTAAGGCATTCATATCCAATCCATCACGGTAAACGGTGTTTCTTGCTGTAAGGTTCTTATCCGCATGGTAACGGTGTTTGGAAGAATATCCATACGGCGCGGCAATGCGCAAGCAAAGAACAACAACACGGTAAACTCCGTAATTTTGTAGCGCAGTTTACTCACCAAATGAAGGTGATGATATGAAATGGTTTAGTGTATCGGAGAGGCTGCAACATTGGTTTGGATGGGCAGCCGTTATTATTACGGCGGTGTTTACATCGCTATGGGCGTTTTGGGGAATTATTGAAAACTTCCACGAAGGTTGGTGGTACAACGATGTCTGGAAAAATATCGGGGTGATGTTTTTACAGTACTTATCGCTTGCCATTGTGTTTTATGTGCTTGGTGTTATTGCCGTGTGGAAACAAAAGGTTGGCGCAATTCTATTTTTAATACTTTCAATTTGTGCATTTCTCTTTTTTGATGAAGGTGCGGGGCGTTTTCTTGCTGCACTTCCGTTGTTGATGTTATCGTTATTGTGGTTATTGGGAAACCCAACACCGCGAGTGTGGGTATGGCGAGTTATGTTGTGGCTTGCACCAATAGTAATGGTTGTTTCGGGTGCGGAACCGTTTTGGCGTGTAGTACTTGTTGGCAGAACAAACGACGGTAACTTTGGCGAACGTACTGTTAAGGGAAATGGAGTAACGTTAACATGGGCACCGCGTGGTCCCGGCTTCCCCGATAGTGGTGTATCGTGGTTTAGGGCTAAAGAACTATGTGCGCGTTTAGACAGCACTGGAACTACCGTTCTGGATTCCGATGTACATTACTGGCGTTTGCCAACTGTACAAGAAGCAGTTGCATCGCTCACAAGGCATAACCAAAATGCCGGCGGTGTGTGGAATGACTCTACACATACAGCTACGTACAACACCATGCCCGATAAAGAAACACCATTGTGGGATCCACATTCGCAGGTTATCTATTGGTGGACTTCAACCGATGCGGATTCCATAAGGGCTTACAGAGTTGTATATAACGGTTTGGTAACGCCAACACCCAAAAGGTTGTATCCTGCTTATTTTGGTTTCAGGGCGGTGCGGAATAAGTAAACAAAAAGCTACGTTCTACTGAAGGTAGCTTTTATAGAACTATGGCAGCTACTGTTATACCTTACGCACATACTTAGTAAGAATAACAATCAACTGTCCTTCTATTCTTCCTTCAATTTGCTCGGTGTTGTTGCGCACCAACTTAATGTTGTGAACAACGGTGCCAAGCTTTGCATTCACGGTGCTTCCTTTTACATCTAAACTTTTAACCAGAGCAATGTTATCGCCATCGTGCAAGATGTTGCCGTTACTATCTAAGTGAAATCCCTCGTTAGCGGCTTGTTCGTGGTCGCCCGATTGTTTTGCCCACGCAAGCACATCGTCTTCCATATACAACATATCAAGCGCATCGGAAGCCCAGCTTTCGGTGCGACAGCGGTTAAGCATTCTCCACGCAACAACCTTAACGGCAGGATGTTCGCTCCACATACTTGAGGTAAGGCATTGCCAATGGTTAGTATCAAGAAATTCTTTTTTCTCTATTTGGTTAAGGCATTTGGCGCAAACAAGAATACATTCATCGGGGTTGTTTTTGCCCTCGGTTGCAACAGCATGCACCTGAAGATTCTCGGTTGAAGAACATAATTCACAACAGTTGTTACTGCGTTGTTGTAATGCGGATTCTACACTCATGATAGTGATAATTTGGTAATGAATAGTAATAAAGACTGCAAAGGTACAAAGAAGTTAGAAGATTATCTTTTTGGTATGGGCACCGTACGTCCAGATTATGCTACATGTACATCTTGCCGGAAAGAACCGTACGCAACTCAAACCGTGTATCGTGATGTACTGTGTTGAAAAACCAAAAAGAAGTAGTAGTTTAGAACCAAGCATAACAACCCGCACATTATGTAGTACACAACAAAGGAATATACTATGCCGCAGTATATGTTATTTATGCGTGGAGATCAATCCCGCTTTCAATCTTTAACCCCGGAAGAACAACAGCGGGTAATAAACACTCACCGTGAATTTGCAGGCTCACTACATAACAAGCAAGCATTGGTAGAAGGCAATGGCTTTGCGTTCCAGACAACACTGCTAACAAACAACAATAACACCATCGAACAAACTTCATCGCCATTTGCAAACACCGAGAACCAACCATCGGGTTTTTATATCATAGAATGTGATAGTACAGAGCAGGCTATTGAATACGCAAAACAATGCCCTGCGTTGTTACACGGTGAATCCGTTGAGGTAATAAAATTGGGGCATTAACAATTGTTAAATAACGAAGGGTTATACGATGAATAGTACGTTTATGAAACGATTTTGGAAATCAAGCAAATGGTTTATTGGTCTATTTATATTGATGTTTTTATTTAGAATTCTATATGGATATACAACATCTGATGTAAACCCAAGCGGTGACTATAGCGACGATTTCTTTAGCAGTATAAATAATCTGCGGAAAAATTATGCATCTGAAAAATTTGTAATGAAAGATGACATAGCAGCTATATCAAATAATGCAGCAAACCAAAAGTTTGAAAAAACAGCTACCGTGAAATCAAAAACTTCAGAGTTTGAACAAGATGAACTAAAGATAAAGGAGCAAGTCAAACAGTTTCAATCGGTTATTCAATATGAACAAAATTTAGGTCAAAAGGAAAACAGGCAAATTCATCTATTAATTGGTGTGCCGCCTACGTTGTTTGACAGCTTCTATGTAGAAATACAAAAGATTGCAGTAATTAAGGCAACTCAAATAACCAAAGTTGATAAAACAAATGAGTACAGGCAACTAAATGCTAAGAAAATTTCAATTGAAAAAACACTTCAATCGTTAAATGAACTTAAAACAAAAGGCGGACAAATTTCCGACTTTGTACAACTTAATGATAAGATATTAGAGGTCGAAGAAAAGCTTCAAGAACTTGGCGTTGAACTTGGAAACTTTGATACAGAAAATGAATTCTGTACGGTAAAATTATCACTATACGAGGGAACAGCTGAAAAGGGAATAAGTTTTATACACAGAGTGAAGATTGCTTTAGAGTGGACTATTAAATATTACGCTATAACTCTGTTTACGTTTTTATGTGTAGCTATTACTGTATTTGTATTGCTGCTAATTGTTGACAAACTCAAGTTACTTAAGACAATAGCAAACAAGATTGGAGAATAGAATATCTATTTAATACTGTTAGGATTAAGTTCATCAAGATGCCACTGACGTGGGTTATTAAGGATATACGTTCGCACATTATGTAGGTCATGTTCACTACGAAGAACGTGTTCGTAATAATTACGTTGCCATACAGGTTCCTTGGGTGTATTTCTATCGGTATTAATCTGAGCTGTTGCACTTGATTTAATTCCTCGTACAATCGAACCAATTGTTCTACTGGGTGATGTAAATCTGTTAAGTGTATGCTCTTCTATAGTAGTAATATCATCAGTGGTGGTTGAAGATGAGTATGTATCAGAATCAAGCATCATAACTAACGCGTGAAAATGATTTGGCATTACCACAAAACAATCTACGTATACATTCGGACGTATTGTGCTTGTTTGCTCTATAGCTCGTTGTACGTAATTGCCAAAAGTGTTGTTCACCATTAAGCCGTTTATTACTTCGCCAAATAAGCAGTTTCTTTCATGTGTGCAAACGGTTATAAAATAACCACCGGGTTGAGAGTAATCATAATGTTTAAGCCGGATAGAGCGTCGCGAAGATTCCATAATCGAAACCGTAAAAAGAGAACAAACATTACCCAAACTGACGTAGGGGCGAATAGACATTCGCCCAATTCTAACAAATTATCCTATTGCCCAATACATATTGTTCTAAACAATCACTATAAAAAACCAACCGACGTAGGGGCGAATAGTTATTCGCCCAAAGTAAGATTTGATGTTGTATCAATACAACTATAAATTCTCTACATTCTGTATTATAAATTTATACCTAATTCTTACTGTATTCATACTGTGGGCGAATAACTATTCGCCCCTACGGCTTGTAATGCATGAAGAATTGGTACATGGTTATCGAACTTGTTGTGTTAATACTAACATAATAATACAACATTCTGTTTTGCTTATCTCTACTTATTCTTGGGGTGGGCGAATAACTATTCGCCCCTACGGATTGTAATGCATGAAGTACTCGTTTAGTACCTCTCAGGGTAAGGTAGGATGTAATACACCAATACACATCCACCACCACATTATTGCGATAACGCTAACAACCGCTCTAAACGTGGTTGCTCGTTGGCTTGAAGCCAAATGTCTTTAGAAAGTAACTCGTGTGCTTTGGCAAAGTGTGGTTTAGCTTCATCGGGTTTGCCTAAGGCAAGCAGACACTCGCCTGTTTCCTCGTAGATGTATCCGTCATCCTGAATGTTCTTCTCGGCGCGTTCGGCAAGCATGGCACGTTGCATGGAAAGAGATTCTTCTACGTTGCCCAGCATACGCAATGTTTTGGCAACGCACCATTGTGCTATGTGAATTTCTACAATGTTGTTTTGTTTGCAGCGGAACTCAAGTGCATCCTTAAAAAGCTCTAATGCGCGGGTGTAGTTGCCCATAGAAAAGTACGTCCACCCGGTGTTGTTTAACAGCGATGCAAGCCAACGCTTTGCCATTTCCTGTTCGGTGTTTTGCGCAATACTAATTGCAAGTTCATTCCATTGCAGCGATTCTTCTGCCTTGGTGATAATACCCATCATGTGCGCGGCATCTACGGTGTAATCGTCGTGGTTGCATTGTTTGCCTGCCTCAAACGCAGCTAGAAAATACTCGCGCGCTTGCTCAGCATTTCCCAATGAGTTATACACTCTGCCGCGCTCTAACAATGCGCGAACCTTAACAACGGGCATATCGTTGGTAATCTGTGCATCGGCTTGGTTTAATATTTCGTGAGCTTCATCAAAGCGGCGTTGCAAGCCAACCGAGCGGGCAAGTTGTGTGCGTATCTCTGCTTGCTCGGCGGGTGATGTTGCCTCCGTTAAAAACTCTCTGAACCGAACTTCGGTTTCGGCGGGCTTGCTGTAATTCCATGCGCTGTACAGTTTGTCGGCAATGTTCATGGCTGTAAGTGTTGGTTGTTGTACTATACCCGAAAACTACAAAACACAACTCATTACGCGCACAAGTTTTTGTAATATGGTACTTTGCTATCGCAAGACTGCACCGCACAACATACTTCCAAACACAGTTGCCTTGCAGGAGAGATGGTGAGGAAAAGTGCGTGGTATGCTGTACTACATGTATACACCTAACAGGTAAATATTCTGAGTCCTATAGCTCTTGACAGATACTGATTATAAAGAATTCATCTTTAATCATTATAGGGATCCATAATCCCGTTTGGATAATAATCTTGCTTTCTCCAAAGCTGGCCAGGGTTAATACTTCCAATATATTCATTGCTGTAAATAGTAATTTCCTTTTCGTCTCGACGTTTTTCTGAGTGATCCAAAGGATCAATATACTTTAACTCAATTCGCAATCTTGTTTTGTAATCTCCATCATAAATGGGAGTTGTAAATGTCCAGTAATATCGTGGCTCAAGTGTCAGAGTGTGATAACTGTTACCACACCAACTACTCGGTAAGTATTCAATATCCACCCATGTATCTTTGTTATCGTCATTGTTAATTAATGCTTGGACTTTCATATAAAGTCTGCTGTCTTGTGCATTGAATTGAATGTTACTTTTAGTGTTGTTTGCCACACAAACAGCAAGTACATTATAAGGCGTAGAAAAAGTATTACTGGTGGCCGGCTTAACAACAACACTAACAGAATTCTCAATAAAATCTGAAGAACTATACATCTTTTTTGGAATGTTTTGTGATTCTGCCCAACCGCCACTTTGTACATTTTCTTTGGGTAAAGAATATGCATAGAAGTGTCCTCTATTCATATAGTCAATATTCAGATTTGAAAGTTCTTTTGATTCATTAGTTATTTCTTGCCAAACAATTTTACCATTTATGGTAATGTATGTTAACTTTTTATCAATAATACATTTCAGTAATCCATTTCTGAAACCTTCTTGGTCGAATCGTTCAATGATTGGTTTAACTAGAATTTTACCATTCTTGCTAGCAATCCCTGTAAGATTATTATAGGGATTGTTTGTATCGGGATTAGGTTCTTCAAAAAAGAAATAGTCATCAATCATACCAATATCATTAATTCTGTAAAATAGCGGGTTGATGATAAAATGTGCGTTGGTATCAATTAGTCCCCATTTTTGATTTACTGCTACAAATGCAACACCATTATAAAATCCATTACCTAGTACATTATTAAATGAATTCTTAGCGACAAACTTACCATGTGTATTTAATATTGAATAATGCCCATTCTTGTTTTTTACAAAAGCCCTCCCATCTGAAAAATCCTTAACTGCTTCTAAGGTTGTGTCATTAATTATAATCTCACCTTTTGTGTTCATGTAACCTTGATATGAATTCTCAGATGAGGAATAAACTCCTCTTTTTTCTGGAATCCAGTATTTATATAAATGCATCTTAGCTAAACCGCAGTGTAATGTGCCCTCAAGATAGCATTGATTCCGGTGATCTTTAGAAAGAATAGCTCTTCCTGTTTTATCAAGGATTACTGTTCTACCTGTATAACCATCGATAGAATTCCAAGGTTCTTCCGGTGTTGTAGCCAAGAAGTAGCCGTTATCATAGCGAGTAATATCAATAAATTTACCGTAAGGAATTATAAAGTTACCTAACGAATCGATTACACCCATCTCGGAGTAATTTGTAATTCCCTTTTCTTTGTCTGTGTACGGATGGTGATTAATGCCCTGAACAATAAACATTCCGTCAGGAATGGATTTTAAACGAGAGTAGACTGTATCAATAATGAGTTCGCCTCTCTTATTGATGACTCCAAATTTTTCTGTTGTTGTTTTTACGACTGCTCTACCATTGTTAAATTGTCCAAGTAAATGAAAATTGCATTCAAAAGCCTTTTGTCCTAATTTGTTAATAAAAAAGGGCTTCCCTCTCTTATATACGATGGCAAGCCCATCAGCAAATGGAGTGGCATAATCATACTGTGGTTGAATAATAAATTCTCCAGTATAATTTATATATCCATAAGTACCGGATATTCTTGCATGTGCAAGTCCTTCTGTAATCTCGCCAAGTACAATGAATTTGGGTTCAACTACAACTTGTCCAATAGAATCAATAAATCCGAACTTATTATGATCTGATATTAAAAAAAGAGGTTCTCCAGGCTTAGCTTGTTTGATTTGTCCCATACAGCTAATAAGTGTAAGGGTTAGTAAGATGATACCTAAGTTTTTCATTGATTGTAGAATTAGATTGTTGTTAGCGGAGTTGACGTATGTCATTTAACATTATTCATTACTTATATATACAGATATTTTTCCATCATCTTAAGCAGACGGCAATTACAACACTGAAACCTTTGCTTCTTTGCAACCTCTGCGACTTTGCGTGAATTGTAATTTCAGCTCAACACGCGCGACGCTGAAGAATCGGTTCCGCCCGGGTGACGGCGCAGAAGGATTGCTTCGGCATGTGAGGGGAACCAATATTTTGCAACCTGTACAACGTTTGCGCAGGTGATTGACACACTCGTTTTATATTGCATCAAATTACCCCACGGAAAATATCATGAAACCACTTGCATCACCATTTACGCGCGAACAAACCTTAGCATTGGCTACCGACCGACACCTGATAGTAAGTGCCGGTGCCGGCTCGGGGAAAACACGTGTACTTGTTGAACGCTATGTGCAACTGTTGGTTCATGGTGTAGAGCCGCGCAATGTTGTTGCTATTACGTTTACCAAAAAAGCCGCAGCCGAAATGCTTGCGCGTGCCGCCAAAATCTTGGACGACCGTTTTGATAGAGCTACCACGCCTGCCCAGCTAAAACGATTACTGCATGTTCGCGAACAGTTAACCAATGCACGGATTTCTACTATCCATAGTTTTTGCGATCAGCTTCTGCGCACATACCCAATTGAAGCGCGGGTATCGCCTAACTTTACCATTATTTCCGAAAGCGATTTAGCCGAGATGCGCGCACGTGCGGTAACTACCACAATGGAAGAATGGTTGGAAGACGATGAACGTCGCCACGATGCAAAAGATATTATCCTAACAGTAGGTCACCGCACGGTAGAAAATTTTCTGAACACACTATTGCGCAACACCGAACAACTTACGCAGTTGGATGAATTGTACACGCACCATACCGATGAACAGTTATTGGAACTTCGCGGAAAGTTCTTCCGTGATTTTCTGGCGAATGATGTTGATACACTTTTGCAAACATTGCCCGAGTTGTTTGCTTCGGTGATGGATGGAATTAAAAAGGATAACAAAACACTTCCTAAGATTAAAAGCGCTGAGGCGCTGTTTGCACAGTCGTTACCGGAGTTAAGAAGATTAAATCAGTCGGTGCGGTTTGATGATGTAGCCCGTATGGCTGAGTTGATAGATGAAATAGTTGGCTTGTTACTTACAAAAGCAAGTGAGCCAAGTTCGCTTGTTAGAAAGCTTGTTACTATACCCAATGATGTATGGAGTGCAATAAGCGGTGCAGCTAAGCGCATACGTGAGTTTAGAGAATCGTTAGAGAGTGAAGACTCGGATGAGAGGATGATTCGATACGCGCGTATTCTGTTCAATATGGCAAAGTATGCCATGCAACTTGTGAATAAAGAAAAGGAAGAAACTGCATCGTTGGATTTTGATGACTTGCAATTAAAGGTGCTGGACTTACTGCATAACCCCGATGTGTGTGCATCGCTACGGAAGCGTATCCGGTATTTAATGATGGATGAGTTTCAGGACACCAACGCAATGCAATACCTTATTGCAAAACGATTAGTAACTGCCTTACAAGAAGAAACTGATACAGAAAACTCTCCTAACATATTTATAGTGGGCGATGCCAAACAAAGTATCTACGGATTCCGTAAAGCAGATGTGCGTGTATTTGCGCAAGCACAACAAGATATTATGCGTGCAAATATGAAGGTACGTACTAATGGTGGTATTACCGATGTTGTTAGCAATGTTGAATACGGAGATGTTCAGGCAAATGAGAATGAGCGCGATGGTGATATTCATCTTTCGGCATCGTTCCGCCTTGTGCCGCAGTTGTGTTCGTTTGTGAACATAGTGTGTAGTGCCGTAATGCCACAAGAATCGCACGGGTACGAGGTTGCTTACGAGCCAATTATATCTGCCCGGAAAGACAAGACGTACGAAGGTATTGAAAGTACTGTTGAGATTCTTGTAGCGCACCGGTTCAAATCACAACATAATTCTCAGCGTGCGCGAGAGGCTAACCAACAAACCATAACCGAAAGCGATTTACTTGCCGGAAGAATTGTAGAGTTGATTGAAGGAAAATCCTTAACGGTGTGGGATGAACACAAAGAACAGTTCCGTCCGGCGGAATACCGCGACATTGCTATTCTTGCCCGCCGCAGTTCCCGTTTTGAAGAAATGGCATCGGCGCTACGTAAAAAAGGAGTGCCGTTTATTATTCATAGCGGACGTGGCTTTTTTACAACGCAGGAAGTAACCGATGTAATATCATTTCTGAAATTCCTGCACAACACAAATAATGATATTGCTCTGGCGGCAACAATGCGCTCGCCATTTTTTGCACTAAGTGATTCGCAGTTGTACCGAATTGCTCACACAAACCCAACCGAGAGTTTATGGAAGCGTTTCCAAACATGGATGCAGGAAACACACGAACAATTCCCCAACGATGAACGCATTCAACGTTGTTACAGAATACTTACTACCATTCTGCCACTTGCCGCACGTATGCCCGTACCGCAGTTGTTACGAATGATATTCCGCGAGTGTGGCTGGCATGGCGTTATTACGTACAGTCCGCGTAAAGAACAAATAGAAGCAAACATTGAAAAGCTGATGCAGGTTGCACGTGCATTCGAGAACCGTGGCTTTAAAAACCTATTCGACTTTGTGGAAGAACTTACACGCATGCAACAAACAAGCAGCAAAGAGGCCGAAGCGGCTGTTCTTGGCGAAGGAAATGTTTTGAATATCATGACTATACATGCCTCTAAAGGATTAGAGTTCCCTATTGTGGTAATGTTTGATACAAACTTTAGTAACAACAACAACGATGCACTGCAAATACACGAACAGTTTGGTATCACGTTTACTGTAAGCGGTGATGACGATGATGATGAATACAACAAAAAAGTAAAATCACCCATTCGGTTTCTTACAGCAAACTCGTTAAAGGATTCCGAACACGCCGAAGACAAACGCTTGCTGTATGTTGCACTTACCCGCGCAAAGGAGCATTTGCTAATTAGTGCAACACAACAAGTAAACATCAATACCGAAGGTGAGTTCAGTTCATCCGAGCCAAAGTCGTATTTCAAAATGATAGCCGATGGCATTGTGTTTCAGCCCGAGTTCCCGTTACTCAATTCATCAATACCATTACACGATACAGTTCAACGCTTAGATGGAACACAGGTGCATTTGCGCTACGAAGTACAAGTACGAACAAACAACGAACACACCGACGTAGTTGCAACAAAACAAGAACAGCAACAACCATTGCCACGAGCACTACAACTGGAAACAATTACAAGTACAACATCGGGCGAAATCTTTTCTGCATCTCAGTTGATGTTATTCCAACAAAACCCCGATGAATACATCCGCATGTATCGTTTGGGAATGCAAAGCAGTGACGACGACATGTTACAGGCACGCGCAGTACATGCAGAACACGATAACGACGATGTAAGTGGTACACTTGCCGGAACGCTGATTCACAATGTTCTAAGCAACGTGGCAAACTGGCTTCATGCAGATGGAACCATTAACGAGCAAAACCTAAAACAAAGCATAGAAGAAACGTTTCATGCACAGCAAGTTGCAAAGCGCGCACCGTTAATCGAACGCATTACAAACGATGTTCGTGCGGTTGTTACTATTCCGCTGGTGCGCAACAACACACAGGCAGTACGCACAATGCTTACCGAACACACACTTACCATGCCTGTTGCAACAGATTACTTTACTGGCACAATGGATGCAATTGTGCAACTGCCAAACGGCACGCACGAAATCTGGGATTGGAAAACAAATAAGCTTACAACAAAATCGGCTGCGGAGTGGCTTGCATACTACACATTACAACTGCACTCGTATTGTTTTTTATTGGCGCATAAGTTTCCTAACCAAGAAGAATACAACGCACGGCTCATCTTTACCCGCACCGGAGAAACCCAAACAGTAACGCTTACAAAGCAACAAGCATTGCAATACGGTAACACCATTGCCTCAACAATTCGCGCTATAAAACAGCGGTGTGGTCTGTTACCGGAATAGTGTGCTTCCCCGCTACTGCCGCAGCGCGCCTTGTGCGCGGTAACCCAGTCCGCTCCAACCGTTCAGCGGCGCGATGTTTAATTACGTATTTGTCAACATAACCAAAGTTGTTCGTAGGGGCGAATAGATATTCGCCCGTGATTTTGATTATTACAAATTCCCATTATCATCCCTAACAATCAGAGAGATTCTTCGCGTTGCTCAGAATGACAAACCGGAATGTTGTGGTTGTCATGCTGAACGGAGTGAAGCACCTACCGTTGTTTAGATTTTTCGCGTTGCTCAGAATGACAAAAGTAGCGCGGTATAAAACACACGACCACGTATTTCGTAATCCGTCATTCGTAATTATTCTGCGACGCAGAACGTGCGGTTCGCACCGGGTTGGCGCGCTTGAGCATTGCCTCGGCAGAGGTGGAAACCATATTTAATTTCAGAATTATAAATGTGTTTTGTAGATTCCCAATAGTATCAACCTTTGGGATACATAATGAAACAATTACGGTTGTTTACAACACGGTTATTGTGCTTGTTCGTGGTAACGTTATTGAACTCGTGCACGGCATTTTTTTTACAAGAGCCGCATCCGCGTCACCTGCCGCCGGTTCCGCTCATAGATAGCGATACTGCAAAAGTTATTGAATACAAAACAGTAATTGTATCTCATCAGTTAAATGTTGCGTGGGCTTTGGATACCAAGTATAGTGCGTTGGTATCGGCTAACTATAACACTTATCGTGGAAGCTCCTACGGACTTGATGCGGCATTAGGACGATGGTGGAGTAATAAAGGTGGCAGAGCAGAAATTTATGCAGGAATCAGTACTTCGTTATCAAATTTGGAAATGGGACCTGTAACCGAGAAGTATAAAGTGGCAGGAAGATTTGCGCAAGGGTGTATGGCATTGTCATCGCTTGTGGGCAAACGGTTACTTTTTCAGACAGGTATAGTTGCGCGGGCAAATTATGATGTACTATTAGATTACTCTGATATATATAAAAACAAAACACCTTCAAAAACAGCAACCTATAGTACGGTGGTCTGGTTTTTTAAATTACAAGGAACACACTTTGGATTGCAACTTGAGCCGGGGGGTACTTTCTCGGACAGTAGTTCACCGTTATTTAATGAGACGGCTGAATACTCCATGACATTAGGTTGTACTATACGATTTTAAATTGTTACTACTATGAATGATGTACAGATTATTTCTCAATTGAAGTATTATGCAGTGATACTAATTACTGGAATCAGTATTATATTCCTCTCTTCCTGCGCTACACCGGTGCAACCGCACATGCCACCCACGCCATTGATTTCAAGTGATTCGGATAAAGTTGTTGAAGTACGATTAACATCGCAAAACGTTCAGGGGAATGTTGCATGGGCTTTGGATAAAGAGCTTTGTGCATTTGTATCGGGGAATGTGTACTTTAGCGATATGCGCGGGTTTGGCGGCGATGCTGCCATAGGTAGTTGGTGGAGTGGCGGTGTTGGCCGCGCCGAGGTGTATCTTGGTGGTGGTTTTGCGCAATCGCACACCAGCGGAGTTGATAACCCAAATACCTATAATTTACTTTCCGGATTTGTTCAGGGTAATGTAGCGTTGTCTACTGTACGTTCTTCGTCGATTCAGGCACAACTTGGGCTGTCGTGCAGATTAAGTTATACCTCGTTGCTGAGTGCTACATATTACAATCCTGCCGACCCCACTAAACAACCTGATAAACGTGTTACCCACCAGATAACAAGTTTGTTCTTGCGGTTAGGATATAAGCCCATAGTCATTGACGCTGGCACGGCAATTATGTCGCCGCTTATCCAGTCTAACCTTTTAGATAAGCCATACTTTTTAGTATATATTAGTTGTGCCGTACAACTGTAAGTTATAATGTTTCGATAGAAAGCATGTTTGTACGCGAGCGTGCTACCAACGGACGTCCAATGGTAAACACAACAGTTGCACCTTTTTCAAAATAGCTTCGTGCAACAAGAAGCTTTTTGATGTGTTCTATGGTATCGTCGGTTGTAGTAATCTTTTCTACATGAAATCCTGTAACGCCCCAATACAACCCAACGCGGCGCACTGTACGCAGCATAGATGTAACGGCAAGAATTGGTGCGCGCGGCCTGCGGTTAGAAATAAGGTGTGCAGTTTCACCCGAGTAACTAAGCGTAGCAATACAATTGATGTTTTGTTCTTCTGCAATGGTGGATGCAGCTGCGGCAATGGAATCGGTATTTTGCTCTTTGGTTACCTTGATACCAAGTTTGCGCGTAAACAGTTTGTTATCGTTGAACATACTCTTCTCGGCTTCGGTGCAAATCATACGCATGTAGCTAATGGCTTCTATTGGGTATGCACCAACCGAGGTCTCGGCACTAAGCATCACGGCATCGGTTCCATCTAACACAGCATTGGCAATATCGCTTGCTTCTGCACGGGTAGGACGCGGATTCTTTATCATGCTTTCCAGCATCTGTGTTGCTGTAATTACGGGCTTTGCGTAGTTATTACACAGCGATATAATTCTCTTTTGTTCCATTGGTACATTAGCCGCCGGAATCTCTACACCAAGGTCGCCACGGGCAACCATAATTACATCGCTTGCCTGAATTATTTCTTCGATGTTTACTAACGCTTCGGGCTTTTCAACTTTTGCTATAATGCGTATATCGCTGTTGTGTTGCTCTAACAATTTGCGTACGGATTTTACATCATTAGCCGACCGTACAAACGACACAGCTATATAATCAACATCGTTCTTAATGGCAAACAGAATATCTTCTTTATCCTTACGGGTAATAGAAGGAACGCTAACTTTAATGTGTGGCAGGTTTAATCCCTTACGCGATTTTAACAACCCGCCGTTTATCACAACTGCTTTTACAAACACACCATCGCTTGCTACAACTTGTGCCGAAAGTAAGCCGTCATCGAACAATAACGTATCACCCTTTTTTACATCGCGTGCCAGCGAAGGATACTCCAACGGAATGTATCCGCCTTCGGGAGCTTTTACGCGTTTACGTTTCAGTACATTAGGGTCGGCAATAATTATGGTTTGTCCGGTCATTAACATCACACCGTCGCCAAGTTCGCCAACACGAAGTTTAGGTCCCTGCAAGTCGGCGATAATCGGCACAAACATATTCGTTTTCTTTTCCGCCTTGCGGATATACTGAACATATTGCGTGTGAGTTTTATGGGTGCTGTGGCTCATGTTTAACCTAAATGCCGAAGCTCCGGCAAACAATGCCTCTGCAATTTTATCTTCGGAACCGATAGCCGGACCCATTGTGCAAAGAATCTTAGTTTTATAGGATAGATGTCGTGGTGTTTTCATAATTCAATACTATCGTTGTTGGTGCTCTTTATGTGTTGTATCTTTTGGCAACATGCAAGATACGCAACGGAATAATAAACTGAGTTGGTATTATGTGTTGCTAACGCGGGCCGCACCGTATGGCAATGCACCAACCACCCGCCACCTTCGGGAGAGAAAGCCAACTTTACAAAAGGAGGATTATCGTATTTGATGGTATGTAAAAACGTAGTATGTTTGGTAGTAAACGTAACGCAGAAACATTTAGAAGACTATGGACAACACGGTACTACACATCAATGTCGTAGAACTCTCAACCCGTATGGATTTGTTAGAAAAAGCAATATTGTACTTTTGGAATTGCTGGGGAAATCAGGATAACTATAAGTTCTATGCCGATTGTATCACCCATTCTGTTGATGCAAACAAAGCACTCCCCAAGTTTTATGTAGGGTTACATGAAAACGAGATAGTTGCATCGTATGCATTACTAACAAACGATATTATAAGCCGACAGGATTTGTACCCGTGGTTTGCATGTTTGTTTGTAAACCCCGAACACAGAAACAAAGGATACGCAACACAATTACTGCAACACGGACTCAGCCAAGCAAAACAAAAAGGATTTAGCGAACTTTATTTGTCATCGGACATGGAAGACTTTTACGAGAAACAAGGATGGACACATATAGCAATTGGCTATGGCACAACCGATGGTGAAATAAAGATATATAGTAGAATTACTTTATGATAAAAAGTGTATTCAGATAACTATGTACTTGTTATTATAAGGTTCTTTCCCGCAGTATGAATACTTAAACGTAGTTGAGGTTCGGTGCGGTCATGCGATAGCAGATTATACTATTAACGGTAACTCGTAATTACTGATAAATAGTTCTCGTGCTTTTTGAGTTGAGTTTGTTGTTACGTTGCGCATGCCGTACACAATGTTCCATTCGCGGATGTTGGCAAACGAATATAACGAGCGTATAAACGGAGATTCATCGTAGGTTATTAACCAACGGTGTTGTGTGGCGCGTAAGTGTTCGGCAAGACGTTCGTGGTTAAAGCCCGTGTGGAGTTTCCCGTTTTTACCATAGAGTGCCGAACTGCGTGCGCTGTAATATGGTGGGTCCAAATACATAACAACATTATTGCCTTGTGCAGTAAGAACGTCGGTGTAATCGAGATTGGTGATGCGCACGTTACGCAACAGCGCGGCAACAGGTGTAAGGCGTTCTATACTGCTTGGGGTAAACCTGCCGTTAAATGCTTGCTCGGAGTAGCCGCCACTTTCGCTTGTGCCGGAGAATGTTATGCGGTTGATTATAAAAAACGCTGCGGCACGCTCGGCATCGGGTAATGTGCGGATGTGTTCCATAATGTGCCCGTAGAGTTCTTTGCCATTATGGTAGCGTTGGCGGTAGCTGATGATGTATTCAATTACTTGTCTGCTGTCTTTGGCAAGCATGCTCCAAAACGTAGCAAGTTCCGGATAGACATCGTTTATCCAGAATGTTTTTTCGGGAAACTTTTGGCGTAGCAATAGGAACACCGAAGCACCACCGGCAAAGGGTTCGCGGTATTCATCAAACGCGGGAAGCAGTTCTGCAATGCGTTCTGCAACGCGTGCCTTGCCTCCGGGATATCGTAATGGACTTTTTATCATGCTTAGTTTTAATACTGCGTGGAAACGTTCTGTCATACCCGAGTTCATCGGGTATCCAAATTCCGCAAAGAGAGATTACTGGATTCCCGATAAACGCTCTCTCGCGTTTTCGGGAATGACATTCCGAATACTATTACTACACAAAAAATGTTGTTTGGTTGTGTAGATTCTTATTCGGCATGATGTAATCGTATTTCAATTCCATTTGCTTGTGCTTCCTTAAACAGATGTTCTATCAATTGTTGTTGCGCAGGTTTTAGATTGTTCTCGGCAACAAACTGTACGATGTTGGCAGAGTTATCGGCAGTTGTGATAGAAGTAACAAGTCGGCGCGATGTTAACGCTACCGTTGGTATATGTTTCATGGGGATACCATCGGCCGCTACACCCGTCATGTTTTTGTAGAAAATCATTTTCAGCAAACCGTCTTTTATATCACTAATGTTTGGGATAACACCATGTACAGTGTGTTTATCTTCAATCATATATACTGTGTTGTCTTCAACAGAAACTTCATCAACGGTAAAGTAATACAGTCCGCCCCATGCATCGTGAATTGTTACCTTAGCTTTTGTTGCCGATGAAAGTGCTTCTTTGGGTTGAATGGTATTGAACTCACGGTTTTGTGCTTGTACCGATTTCTTCCGCGAGAACTCCATAAACGTTTCAAGGTTATCGTGCATGCTCCGGCGGAATTGTTCAATCCCAGCGTTATCGTGAAATGCTACTCCTGTCTGTTGCGCAATAGTGGTATATCCTTCTACCACACGTTCCAACAACCCCGATTGCAATTGTTGTAGTTGTGCAATGTTCCATTCCCGTGCCTGTGGTTTGGAGCTTAATAGTTCCTTCAGTTGCTTCCCAACGTGTACGGCATCAAACATGAAATTAGAAACCTTGTTTCCCCGTGCTGTTGCCCGGTTGTAATAGCCAAGAATAACATGCACATCCAATAGCGACATCAACATCACCGTATCCCATTGCAAAAAGTCCCGCTCGCCGCTCGCACCTTCATCTTTCAACACCGGAATCACCGTAACACGCATCGGATATTGTAACGTATTATACACGCGCTCGTACGGATACGACCGCGTACGTTTGGGCGAAACCCATTTGGATAATGCAAGTCCGGTTCCACCAGACGTTACCACACACGCCGGTGGCGATGTATTAATATCAAACGTATCGAACGCAATAGTGCGGAGTTTCTCTGCACATTGCACCGAGTACGTAATGCTGTTTATGGTTCCTGTAATTTCCATGCAAGGATAGATGTAGTATGTTGCTATCGCCTGACCGCACCAAATATACAGCACAACAAACCCTTGTGGTGCGGGAAAGTACCGCAGTTTACTCCGTAACCTTCACGCGAACAAGCCAGTATGCCGCCGCTTTTTTTAAGATGTCTTGCGGTTTGTATTCTCTGCGTCCGTTGAGTTTGAGGTTCTTTGGATATGGCGATGGGTCGCGCACAATTAGCGATTTCATCCGTAACGAGTTTCCTTCGGGTACAAGTTCGGCACCGGTAATTACTACAGCATGGTTCATACGTGGGCGGCTTTGGTACGATAGTAATACGGGGCGTTTATTTATCAACTCTTCCACTATCACATCAAGCGGTGGTGCGCCGGGCATAAGTACCGATTTTATTACATAATGCTTGCCACGGCGGTCAATGCCCCAGTTGTTTAAGTGTTGGGTAATGTGCATAAAGTCGCCGGGTTTGTTGGGCAACATTCCCCATGTATCAACGCCAAATGTACGTTTAACAATCATTTCCTGGGTAACTGCCAATCCGTAATTCCTGAAAATCATTTGTAATGCCGCAGCCCAACACCACATGGTATTACGTTGTACGGCAAAGCGTTTATTCATGATATCCGATTGAATTCCTATAAACATATATGTTTTTTTGCTGTTGTTAATAATGGTAGCACGCCATAGACGCAATATATGGTATCTCATTGCCTTATCACGATATACATTAGGTTGCGTCGGAGGTTTTTTTCGGCAAATATGCGGTGAAATAGTACACATACATCCGGAGCCGTCCGGCGGTAGCAAAAGCAAATATTTTACATGTAAATAGAAAAACCCTATTGCCTGTTTGGGGAAAACTTTTATTTTTGCCGTTCGATTTTGTAATGCACCTCATTATTTAGAGTTATAGTCATGACAGCATTAGTAGAAATTGCGGCATCGCAATTCCCAGTAAAACAGTCCGACGTAGTTACAGTACCGTTACTTAGCGGTAATGTTGGCGATACGGTAGAGTTCAACAACATCCTTTTAACAATGGATGGCGATTCTACAACAATCGGTACGCCGTACATCAGTGGCAGTGTTTCCGCAAAAATCCTTGAGCACGGCAAAGGCAAAAAGGTTCTTGTATTCAAGAAAAAACGCCGTAAAGGATATCAGAAAATGAACGGGCACCGCCAACAATTCACCAAAATTGAAATTACAAATATTTCTATAGCGTAAGGAGTTTATAGCATGGCACATAAAAAAGGAGCCGGCTCTACCAAGAACGGTCGCGATTCAAATGCGCAGCGATTAGGAGTAAAACGTTTCGGCGGACAATCGGTTGTTGCCGGTAATATTATTATTCGCCAAAATGGAACACGTTGGCACGCAGGCAAAAATGTTGGCGTAGGTAAAGACTACACCTTGTTTGCTTTGATTGACGGCGTTGTAACGTTTGAACGTAAAGACCGCTCGCGCCAAAAGGTATCCGTATATCCGGCGGCTCAGGCATAATTCTATGCAAGAAATTCTTCGTTGAGTTTTTAACGCCTCGTCAATTACTATTGAACGGGGCGTTTTTATTTTGATATAACTATTCTACTTCATCATCAGTCTCTGGAGGAATCATGAAAATTACCGTTATCGGTGCAGGTAATGTTGGTGCTACAGCAGCACAAACAATTGCATACAGCGAACTTGCCCACGAAGTTGTGTTAGTTGATATTGCAGAAGGCATTCCGCAAGGAAAAGGATTAGACATGTTTGAAACCATGCCCGTGTTAGGTAGCGATACCCGTGTGTATGGTACAAACTCCTACGAAATGACAGCAAATTCCGACTTTGTTATTATTACAGCCGGATTAGCACGTAAACCCGGCATGAGCCGCGACGACTTACTTGCAGCAAATGCTAAAATTGTTGGCGGTTGCGCAGAAGAAGCTGTAAAGCACTCACCAAATGCGTTCTTTATTATTGTATCTAATCCGCTTGATGTAATGACGTACCTTGCATTCAAGAAAACAGGATTACCACGCCACAAAGTAATTGGTATGGCTGGTGTGCTTGATACCGCACGCTACCGCACCTTTATTGCAATGGAACTCAACTGCTCGGTTGAAGACATTCAGGCGTTGTTGCTTGGCGGCCACGGGGACTCCATGGTTCCGTTACCAAGCTATACAACCGTTGCGGGTATTCCGTTAACACAGTTGTTACCACAAGACCGCATTGATGCAATTGTAGACCGTGCTAAAAACGGTGGTATCGAAATCGTTAACCACTTAAAAACGGGCTCGGCATACTATGCACCATCGGCTGCGGCAGTACAAATGGTTGAATGCATCATTAAAGACAAACGCCGCATTTTACCATGTGCTGTAATGTGCGATGGCGAATACGGACTAAACGATGTATGTATTGGCGTACCTGTTAAACTTGGTAAAAACGGAGTTGAGCAAGTACTCGAAATCAAACTATCGGAAAGCGAACAAGAGTTGCTTGTAAAATCGGCAAACGATGTAAAAGCTAACATGGCTAAACTTGCCGAAATGGGTTTCTAATATAGAACACTGTAATTTGTAAAGCCGCTTGATGCAATGTATCAGGCGGCTTTTTTATTTGCTATCGCCGGACGGCACCCAACGTACACAACTGCCTACCCTTAATGTTGCCGTAAAGAATGATTGTTGTAAAAACAACGTTGTTCGTGAACACTGTGCGTAGTATGTTTGGTATGAAATGCAGCATCGTACACAAATACAATACATTATGCGCTATATACTAATCTTACTTATACTGTTTATCAGTTGCGGTACACCAAGAGTTGCCAATATCAGCATGTTACAAGGCACATGGATTCCTGTTCAGCAGGAAATGGGAGGCAAGCAATTACCGCAATCGGTATACGAAAAACAGCGTCTTGTAATTACAGACACGCTGTACACATTCACTGCCGAGAGCGTAGATAAAGGAACTCTTGCAGTGCAGGATTCCACTATGGATATTTACGGCAAGGAAGGTGTAAATGCCGGAAGAAAAATACCTGCTAAGTATAGAATAGAAGGTAATAAATTATACATCTGTTATAACTTATCGGGTAGTGGATACCCCGAGGTGTGGGAAACCAAAGGAAAGCCAATGTATTTTCTTTCGGTGTTCAAAAGAGCTGAATAACCTGCGCTACGTATATCCGCGATAGCCGTACTTTGGAGTGTATGGATTTTATCCGCACGTGGTTGGGTGTTTTTTGCAAAACGTTAGGCGCGGTCGGGCGATAGCAAAAAACTACCCGTGTATAACTATGCGATGTTGTATTTTCGCGCCATACAGATATGTACAAACACCATACGGTTACGTTATGTCGCTTTCTAAAGAAACTATTCTTGATGTATTACGCCCGGTTGTTGGCGAAGCACAAACCTACGAGCATCATAATCAGCTTTCGGTTATTGTTGGGCGCAGTGAAATTGTTGATGTATTACGCGAGTTGCGTGATAACCCGCTTACAAAGTTTGAACAATTGGTTGATATTACCGCCATTGATTGGCTAAAGAATAAACAAGACCGTTTTGAGGTTGTGTATTTTCTGTATTCCATTAGCAATAAAGCACGTGTTCGTATTAAGATTGCCGTGCCCGAAAAAGATGTACATGTGCCTACCGTTACCGATATTTACGAAAGTGCCAACTGGTACGAGCGCGAAACATACGATATGTACGGTATCCGTTTTGACGGTCACCCGGATTTACGCCGCTTTTATATGCCGGAAGATTATGTTGACCCCGAAACCAAAGAGCCATTATATCCGCTTCGTAAAGATTACCCGTTAATGGGTATTCCGGGTGCGGCTATTATGCCGGACTTCCCCGAAAAGGAAGATTGGAAACGGAAAAAAGAAGCGTATCTTAAAGAGTTTCCTGCTAACCCGTTGGATACTTCCTACTCTAAAAACTAATATACTTCTATATATAGAGAGAGAACCACGTACACCGCTATGCAATTTGCATTCGGTGTATTCTTTTTGTTCATACTTGTAACTTGGGGAATTTATTATGAGTGTTACCGTTCGCCCTATCGAATCGAAAACCGATGTGATGAAGTTTATCAAAAGCCAGTGGAATTTTTACAAAGGCGATCCGAACTTCGTTCCCCCACTTATCATGGACAGAGAGAAGTTATTAAACAAACAAAAGAATCCGTTTTATCAACACGCAGAAATGCAGTTGTTTCTTGCGGAAGAAAACGGAACAGTTGTGGGTAGGATTGCCGCAATTATCAATCATAACCACAACAAAACTCATAACGACAAAATTGGCTTCTTTGGTTTTTTTGAATGTGTACATAATCAGCAGGTTGCAAACCAATTGTTTGATGTTGCATGTGCATGGTTGCGCGAGCGTGGCATGACGGATGTTCGCGGCCCGATGAATCCATCTATAAACGACGAATGTTCGTTTTTGGTAGATGGCTTTACATCTCCGCCGGTTATGCTTATGGCATATAATCCACCTTACTATGCTGCACTTGCAGAAGGATACGGATTCCACAAAGAAATGGATATGTACGCGTATTACTTGCGCCAAGAGAATTTCCGTAGCGAGAAAATGCAACGCCTGGTGGGAATGTTAGAGCAACGTTCCAAGGTTAAAATCCGCCAAATGGATTTTAAAAACAAAGCGCAGTTTAACCGCGATGTTGCCGCACTAAAAAAGATTTACGACGAAGCATGGGAGCACAACTGGGGCTCTATCCGTTTTACCGAAGCAGAGTTTGACTTTTTAGCCAACGACCTAAAACAAATTGCCGAGCCGGCGTTAGCATTAATTGCTGAAATTGACGGAGAAGTAATTGGATTTGGATTAGCATTACCCGATATTAATCAGTGTTTAATCCATAACAAAAATGGTGGGATACTTGGCGGTGTTTGGCATTTACTTACCAAAAAGAAAAAGATAAACCTCTGCCGTATTATTGCACTTGGCGTATTACCCGAACACCGTAAAAGTGGAATAGAGACAATCCTGTATAACTACATTGGTACAAACGCACAGAAGCTGAATAACATGAACGGCGAGGCATCGTGGATTTTGGAAACAAACGACATGATGAACCGCGGTCTGCAACAAACAATGCACGGCGAGCGATACAAAACATATCGTATCTACCAGAAACCATTGTAGTAACTATATATTACACGCACACAACAATGCAAGAAGAACCAAACAATTATAACGAGTTCCCTTTCCCGCATACGGTGTTTGGTTTTGTTGCTACTATCTCGGTTATTATCCTCTATTTTATTGGCGGCAGTTACTTAACGTTTGCGTTAGCTCCTGCCGGTAATATCGAGACAAACCCAACGGCAATGCGCTTGGCGCAAACATTGGCGCAAGTGCTGTTTATGTTATTGCCCGCATTTGCTGTTTCGCGGTTATCACCCATTGGAACAAGAGCATTATTAAGGGCAGACTCTCCATCAATACAACTAAAACACTGGATCGTAGTTCTACTTGCTATACCATTAGTACAAATGTTTGCGTATGGCTGGGAATCATTCCAAAGTGTTGTAGCACCGCCGCAACTTGCGCAGTGGCTTGCCGAACAAGAGCAATCAACACAGCAAACATACATCACCTTATTAGGTGGAAGTGGCGCAGGAGATTTTCTTACCGCATTAGCAGTAGGTGCATTAATTCCGGCAATTGCCGAAGAAGTATTATTCCGCGGGGTAATGCAACGTTCGGTAGAACAACACTCGGGTGTTCCGGTTGCCATAGTGCATACGGCAATGTTGTTTACGTTTATACATTTTAATCCGGCACAAAGCATTCCGTTGTTAGCATTAGCAGTGCTGTTAAGCGTTGTTGCCGCGTCGTCCCGTTCGTTGATACCCGGTACAATTATCCATTTCCTAAACAACGCATTAGCAGTGTCTTCTATTCATATTGCTCAAGTACAATCACTCGATACCGCCGGGAACAATCTGCCATTACCCGTTGCAATACTCTTGTTGCTGCTTAGCGGAGCAAGTATTGTTGCATGTGCGTGGTGGTTACTCCAAAAACCTAAACCAAGAATTATAGTCTAAATCTTTTTGTTTCGCTCTTCTGCCGAAGCAATCCTTCAACGCGCAAACCCGGTGCGAACCAAGCGTTATGCGGCGCATATAATTACCAGATTGTATAAATATTATTACACGAAGGATTGTTTGTAATTGGGCGAATGTCTTGTCACTGGCTGTAGAGATATGCCCCATATCACTACAACAAAGATATGCCTCATATTTCACTTGACTTAATTGTACTTCTGTTTGGTAGTGCATTGGAGTATTGCTCGCAAAGTGCGCAAGGGTTCGGACAAAGGTTCGCAATGAACTACCTTTTACGGGACACTCCTACGGAGCTATGAGAGCTGTGTTTTATCATCAATATTACAAACAGTACACTCCTACGGAGTTAAGGCAAAACGATGTAGTTCCGAAGGAACGACCTGTTTGTAACAAAGAAGAGTCAACAAGAAGAAGCTCCGTAGGTGCGCCCTGTTGGGGCATAGCTATTATATTGCTTACACAGAGGCATACCTCTACACTTGGTGACAAGATATTCGCCCCTACGTACATGGGTAATTGTAATTGGTACTTCGTAATAATTTACTGCGACGCTGCAACGGTTGGTTCCGCCTTTGTGACGGCGCACGCGGCGCGCTGCGGCAGATGTGGGAATACAAAAAAACTTACCGGATTTCTTGTTCTATAAGATGAACGATTGCACCGAATGAGTTTGCTTCTTTTGCGGCATGTGAACCGTTAATGTAGATGTCGAGATTTGGTGCATTAAGCATGGTGCTAATGCCACGGATAAGTTCTGCGTTGTTTTCCGGCTCAACAACAATACCTGCATTCCATTGAAGGATTTCTTCGGTTAAACCACCAACGTTGGTTGCAACTACCGGTTTGCCAAAGCCAAAGGCAATCTTAACAATTCCCGATTGCGTGGCAGAGATATACGGTAATACTACAATATCGGCTGCATTGTAATACATGCTTACATCTTCGGCTGGCACGTATTCGTTTATCCAACGGATTCTATTGGCTACACCTGTTTGGTTGATGAGCGAAGTGTATTCGTTTGCGTCTTCGTAACACTCGCCTACTATTAACAGTTCAACATCGTTGAATTGTTGTGCTATGGTAGCAAACGATGTTATGAGATTTCGTAAACCTTTGTATTTACGGATATACCCAAAGAACAGCAGAACGCGTTTTCCTTCCAGACCAAGATGCGCCTTTGCCGATTGTTGCGTCCATTCTACGGGCGAGGATTCTTGTGTGTAGAATAGCGGCAGTGTTGTGCGTGTAACATGTTTTGCAGGATACCACTGTTTGAGAGATTCTTCTACCGACTGCGAGAAGGTTATGTATGAATCGGCTTGAGAGAGTGCCATGTTGGTTAACATGGAATCAACAAACCGTGCTTCGTGCGAGATTACGTTTTCTGCAAGAAAGAGGATGCGTATTCCGGCTTTACGTAAACGGGAACAGATAACACGGTAACATGCACCAAAGAACGGTTGATACCAATCTACAAGTACAATATCGGGTTTGTAGGCAATGATTTCTTTTGCAGCACGCAACCACGTAAATGGATTGATGGAATCTATAATGCGTGTAACAGGATGTTGTTTGGGTGGATGTTTGCTGATGTCTTCCTGGCGTACACCCGGAAACAAGAGTGAAGGATATAAGCGCGAAAAGGTAAACACGCGAACATCGTGTTGTTTTTGTACAAGATGTTCGTACACATTGGCAACCACCAAAGCCGGTCCGCCGCGGTACGGATATGCCGGACCTATTATGGCTATTTTACTCATAGTATATTAACGATGATTGCAAGTAGTTGTACGAACGTTTCATCCCGCAGTACGAGATATGTATAAGTACACAAGGTGTGGTGCGGTCTGGCGATAGCAGAACACCTAACGTGCCCTTTTACACAATAACGTTGAAAAAGAATTTGATGTAGGCGTAGAACGCATACGTGATATTGTATGAAAGCCCTATGATAAAGAAGAACCCTCCTATTACTAACAGCCCGATGCCATATACAGGAATTGGATTGACATCGAAGACCACCGAGGTTGCACGAAGTAGGCGGTATATTACCCATAGTGTTACTATAAGCCCAAAGCCCAGCCATAACGATACTGCTGTAAAATCGAGTGCACGATATAACACCGTTGCAAAAGGCAAGAATAGTACAACAGGCAGTGCAGACCAAACTGTAATGATAAAGGTATCGCTAAAGTAAATACGTGCGCGTACAAATATTGCACTGAGGCGAAGAAGTAAAGATACAATGATAATGTTTAGAACAACAAAGAGAGTAATTACTGTAACGCCCAATTCCGGACTCCATGCAATGGCGCTTACAAAGCTCTTCATAGATTCTTGCGGGAACAGGAGCATTACCATGTATTCCGAAACAGGACTCATACGCGAGTGGAACAATAATGTAGAAAGAATTACTCCAATAATTGCACTGATAATTGCAGCCAAGGCAACTGTTTGTGCTTGCGATAAAATACGTTGGTCTCGGATATCGGCGTAGAAATTATATGGATGAATTAACGCACGTAACAAGTACTCGCGGAAACGTCGTGATTGGTTCATCAGAACAATTACAACGATAATGAGAAGTAAGCCACACACAATGTAGATGTATGGAGATGCAATGCTGTAATTACCGGGTTGTAAGAGTGGGTCGTTTTCGTTGTTTATCCATGCTTTATACATTTCGAACGCAAGGCGTGGTTGGCGGTTTATATCCGCTAAACCACTATAGCAAGAATGTCCGCCCGATGTATTGGTAAGCATGATGGAACGATTGATGGAGTAATCGGTAAGCGACCACACAATGGTTCCGCCGGCGGGTGTGTTTTTAATGCCTTGGCAACATGTTTGTATAAACCGGGCTTGCGATTCCACCGAAATGGGGTCGGAGTATCCGCTACGGTTATCCGGTTGTATAGGTTTCCCAAATACTAATGCAAATGGTTTAGCGGCTATTTGCGATAATCGGGTTAGTTCGTTTGTAATTTCCTCGGGAGTTGTAACAAACTTATCTTCTATAAATATGTGTACATCAACATTATCGGTAACTACTGTTTTAGAGCGGAAGCGAACTGCTGTAGAAACAAGACGCGATGATGAAGCATGGAATAAATCGGCAATGGTTTTTACGTACAGATATGTTTCGCTTTTATCTTGTTGCAAGCCTTCGCAAATATTCCAGTCAACCAAACTTGAATAGCGCTCGTAGGCAGAAAGCATAAGGTTCGCAATATTCTTCATACGCGCCATAACTTCTTCGCCACCTAAAATGTTAGCCGGAATGTTATAGCAAGGCATATCTACTACTACCAAAATCCCATATTTCATACATAAGTGCATAAAGTACGGATTAGGTGCAAAGAACTTAACGCGAACAAGATTAACGCCAAGCGTTTTAAGCAATTGAACATCGCGTTCCATTTGTTGTGCGGATACTGTTGCAGTTCCGCCGGGTGCTTCCTCAACATAATCAACACCTTTAATAAAAATGGACTGTCCGTTTAATGTAAGCAACGACTGCGAAGCCATGCTTCCTTCTTGTACCGATGTTAAACCTAATGGCGTTGTGTACTCATCAATTGTTTGCCCGTTAGCCATAACTTTAATGGTGAGCGAATACAACGATGGGTCGGAAGGACTCCATAACGTTGGGTTTGCAATGTCCATTACAAACTTGGCATCAAAGGAACGGTCGTGCTCGGTTGTAAAAGCCTGCGATGCTGTTGCAGCAATTTCGCCTGTTTCTTGTTTTCGGATTTCTGTAAGTACGGTTAACTGTGCTTTGGTTAAAGAGATTGTTTGGGTTGAATCTACGGTAACTTTATCTAAAGTGCCGGCAGTAATGTTAGATGAAATTGATACTTTAGCAACACCGTTAATTAGCTGAACACCGGAACGAACATCCTGAACCATAACTTGTGGTGTGCCTACCAACAACACTTCGCGGATAACACCACCGTATGCACGCTGGCCAAATAAATCTAATATGCGAGAACGTTGAGCATCATCGGAAGCAGGATACACCATTAGCTGAATATCGTTTGCGCCTGCACGGATAAACTTATCGGGAATGCGAACCATGTGTGGAACCATTCCGCAAAAGAATTTCCCTACAAGGCGGCCGTTAATAGTAACTTCAACAGCATCACTAACGCCAAGGAAATACAAGTTCCACATATAGCGTTGTACAAGTTGTCCGTCAATCTGAAGTTTACGGCGGTAGGTTACGCTTCCGGGGTAACTCTCGCTCATGGGTAATGTAACAGCTGTCCATTCATTTCCATCGGTACTACGTTCCCAACTTCCGGCAAGCGAAGTAACATACCTTGTTGAGGATGGCATTATAACCTGTAATTGCTCGGCATTAAACGGCGCATAGTTTTGTGCAACGCTAACCACACTGCATAAGCAAACGCATACCAAAAGAACAGAAAGAAAGTGTTTCATTATCTGATGTAAGAGTAAGAATATAGCTGAATATAGTATGTATCGTGCAGATACAAGGCGCAAAAATACGATAGTGCTAAAACCTATCACAATAAAGGCATACCCACAGCAACGAAATATTTACAATAATGTCAATTTTATCGCCATTGTTTGCCTAACGTGTGCTAAATTTACTGTATTGTAAGGATTGCAGTATTAGTTGGTTGTTGCTATCGCCTGACCGCACCGGGCGTTGTTACAAGGAACATACTTTCCCATTGCGGGCGGAAAGTACCTTAAGCAAAGAACATACGTTGTTCGTGCAGAGAGTAAAGGTTCTTTCCGGCAAGGGTAACGGTTGGAATGTATACCATGGCAATGGTGCCGTCCGGCGATAGCAACAATAACAGATAATAAAATGTTAAAGGTAACGGGGTGAAACAATGTTAATATATTGTGTTCGTTTCAGTTAAAGCCCGTTACGCAAATTCATTTAACCAAGCGAGGTTTTATAGCACAATTGCTACACGTATAACAAGAGCATGATGCTCGCAGTATTAAGTAAGGTATTTAATTCACTATAACGGGAACAGGCATATATAGTTGCTCCGGTGTTACCCCATTTTGCATACAGCAAAACCAACATTCCTACCAGAATGTAGCTGTCCACCACACCAAACACCTATATGTGCATATTCAGGATGAGTTCCGGTAGCAAAAAACGCATGACCCTTAAGAGGAAGTTAACAGCGTTACAGCAAATCTTGTGTGTAAGCATAACTGTTGCAGCAACAGTTACGGTAGTGTACGCAGGAAGTAGCGCTAATGGTACATCGGTTATTTCGCACAAAACATCTCGGCGCACAAGCAGAGATGCTTTTGCGTATGTTAATTCGATGTACGCACTTAAAACACTTGTCTGGCAATTACACCCATTCAGCTTAAATACAACGTATTTTTTCTTGCCCGAAGGCGATACAGTTGTACCCAAACGCACAAAATCTATTATCCCCACTCCGGTTATTGAGCGCGATAAAAATACATCTAAGTTTGATGCACCCCGATATGGCTTACCATCGGGTCTTGATATTTTGCGTACCATTGATAGCACAGGCGAGTATATAAAAACACAAGAGAGAATAGACGGTGTTGATGTAGGCATACCAAACAGCATAAAACTTGATGACTACTTGTTGCTGCGCCAACAGCAAATCAGCCGCTCGATGTGGGATTCGTTGATGACAAAGTACGACCTGAAAGCGGCTATGAGTGGCGATCAATTATCTAAGCTTATAAGCCAGGCAACTAACATTGCAATTCCGTTACCTCCTAACCCGCTTACCAGTATTTTTGGTAAACCCGAAATAAGTATTAACGTTAATGGCGAAGTAACGGTGCGTGGCGGTTGGCGTTGGGATTCGCAAAACCTTGGTGCATCAAGTGCTTTTGGTCAGTCGCAGTCGGCACCTGTATTTACACAGGATATTCAGATAAATGTTAGCGGACGTATTGGCGATAAATTAAAATTGGGTACCGATTGGAGTACACGCCGACAGTTTGAGTTTGATAACCGTTTTAAAATTGGGTATGACGGTTACGACGATGATATTATAAAACGTATAGAACTTGGGAACGTACAACTACAAACACCGTCGTCGTTTATTCGTGGCTCTCAGGCGTTGTTTGGTGTAAGGGCTGATTTCCAGTTTGGCCCGTTGTTCTTAAAAACAATTGCATCGCAAAAACGCGGCGAGCAAAAGATAATAACAGTAAACGGTGGTTCATCGCGAACACGGTTTGTATTGCGTGGATATGATTACGCGCAAAATCACTTCTTTCTGGATACTGCCTACAAAAGTTTGTACAGAGAATATTGGAAGTATTCAACACCACAAATACCTACAACTGCACCGCAACTACGTGTAAAGGAAATTGTTGTTTATGAAAGTTCGGGTGATGTACGCGACCAAGCAGTTGGTGGTGTAGAAGTAATAGCATATGATACACTTTCACCAATTCAGTATGCAAATAACGAACGCTATCCAAATTCTATGAAAGTTGGTCAGTCGCTTTCCGGAAGGATTGAGCGTGGGCGTTTTATAAAATTAGATGAGACATCCGGACGTTTTACGTACGATAAAAATCTTGGTAAACTTGATATTATTAACATGCGACGCGATAGAACATACGCTGTTGCATACCGCACAGAAGGTGCAACCAATGCTAAGGAAGACGATTTATACACAGGTAGTTTAGTAAATAGTAAAGATAAGGATACTCTTATCCTGAAGTTGATATACCGCCCAAATATGCAGCCTGCATATACCAACTTGTGGGCACGTCAAATGAGAAATATCTATTTTATCAATGCAACGAACGTGAATACACAAGATGCAAAGATTAACATCTACTATTTACGTACAAATAACGACTCGACCGATGTTCTGGAAGGCACACCTGATAAGATAGTAACCGGTTTACGTGTTGACCAAGTGAATAATGCAACCGGACAGCAACCCGGCGATGGTGTATTTGACTTTTCGGGTAGCGGCAGTACTGCCGGTTCGCAGGGAACAAGCACTACTTCCCAACAGAGTGTTGGGTATAGTGGAAGTCCGTTCTTTGATGCGCAACGCGGTGAAATAATTTTTCCTTCGCTTGAACCATTCCGCGAAGGTTTAGATACGGCCTTTGGGCGGCGAGGCATTCCGGCTACAGCAAAACAGTTTTATTATTCTTCAATCTATGATAATCAGGTTGAACTTGCCAAACAACAAACAGCGCAAGATAGATGGATAATTGTTGGTGATGTACAAGGGCAAAGTGCCGGGCGCATTCCGTTAGGATACAACATTGCCACCGGTAGTGTAAAGGTTAGATTAGACGGACGCGAACTTCGGGAGAACGATGACTTTACCGTAGAATATATAAGCGGTATGTTAACATTGCGTAACCCGCAAGCGCAGGTTCCCGGCGCTAATCTTTCTATTGAATACGAGTCCAACGATATTATGAACGTAACCACAAAAACACTTGCCGGTATTCGCGCAGATGTTAATGTGTACAAAACAAGAAACTTCAACAGTAGTATTGGTGCAACGTACATGTATTATAATCAGGCAATGTTGCTTGACCGTGTACGTATTGGCGAAGAGCCGGTTAGTAATGCTATGGCAGGTGTTGACGGACAAATGCAGTGGACTGCAAAATGGCTTACTGATGTTCTCGATGCCCTCCCCTTTTACGAAACAAAGGAGAAATCAACCATCAACTTACGTGGCGAGTGGGCACTGCAAATGCCAACACCCAACAAACGTATTAGCGATGTTCCTACCGATAACGGGCAAGCAGTTGCATACATAGATGACTTTGAATCGGCACAACGAAGTATTTCGCTTGGGCTGTCGGCAACACAGTGGACGCATGCTGCGGTACCTGTTGACTCAACTATATCTCCCGATGATAGTATCCGCGGAACATATCGAGGCAAAAATTCCTGGTGGCAATATTTTATTGGGCGCATTCCAAGTACCGACCCATATCCAAACCGTCAGACTATTCAAGGTAGAAGTAATATATCGGGATTTTATATTGACTTCAATCCCGATTTGCGTGGGTTATATAATCATAACATAAACTTCTTGGATAGCTTAAGCCCCAAATGGGATTCAGTAAAAGTTGACCCTTGGGCGAAACGCCCGGAAAACAGAGAAAAGATTTGGGGTGGGTTCCAACGATTACTTTCATCATTTAACTCAAACTTCGATTTAGAAAATATTGACTACATCGAAATCATGATGCAGGTAGATCCAGCTACTGAACCAACTGCAAAAATGTATATTGACTTAGGACAGATTAGTGAAGACATTATTCCAAATCATACGTTAAATACCGAAGATGGTATAACATCGGCTAATCCGGTTCCTAACGGACGGATAGACCCGGGCGAAGATTTAGGTATTGATGCACAGGCTAATGATAATGAAAAAATTGCATATCAATATCCGTTAAACTTAGAAAGCGACCCTGCTCGTGATGATTATTCATTCGACTTCCAGAAAGATGCAAGTGCCCAAAGTGATCTTGATTTTGATAAGTACAATAATTATGAAGGGAACTCAACTCAGTCTGAACTAGGGCAATTCCCGGATACAGAAATTTTGAACAAACAGAACGGACAGACAATAGCGCTTGATGATAGTTACTTTAGCTACGAAGTTAACCTTGACCCAAGTGCAGGTAACCCGCAAGTTGTTGGTGGTGGTAATAATAACTGGCGATTGTATCGTATTCCATTACGTGGTGCCAAGAAAACAATAGGTAATCCTCTGTTCTCAAACATTCAATATGTACGTGTTTGGTTTAAGGGTGGAAGACTAAAAGCAACAATTGTTGATTGGCGTTTTGCAGGTGCGCAATGGCAACGTATTAATTATGCAGCTGTGGCAAATAGCGCAGAAGTAACAGATAACACACTTCGTGTTTCATTTGTAAATAGAGAGGAACACTACGGTCCGCCCGATTACTATACGATGCCTCCGGGTGTACAAGCTCCGCGTAACCTTGCCAATTCCGATTACAATAGCGACATTCGGTTAAATGAGCAATCGTTGGTAGTTGGTGTAGATAACCTAAACTGCGGCGAAGAGCGTGCAGCAACACGCTTCTTCCGTACATTCGATATGTTCTATTACAAGTCACTAAAGTTCTTTGTAAAAGGTATTGGTGGTCAGGATTTCATTCCACCCGATTCGCTCTCGTTAACACCGGCAGATACAACCTTACCTCAATTCTATGTTCGCTTTGGTACCGATAGTGCAAACTATTACGAGTATCGTGCTCCTATTGTCCGCGAATGGAAGAACGTTGCTATTGACCTTGAAAAACTTACTGCTATAAAACAAAGGCGCGATTCGCTTGGTCAGTTTACACGAATGGTGTTTGGTGTAGAAAACGAACCACTTGCACGATATGCTATTCTTGGTAATCCTGTTTTAACCCGAGTTCAATATGTGTCGTTTGGTATTGCAAATCCACGCGAGCGATGCCCCAAAGGATTAAGCACAACAGTATGGATAGACGAACTCCGCTTACTTGACCCGCTATCGGATAATGATTGGGCAGGAACTGGTGCGTTAGATATTAAACTTGCCGACCTTGGTAACTTCAGGATGGCGTACACACAACTGAACCCTAATTTCCACCGGTTAGAAGAACGCTTTGGGAATCGGGAAACTACGCGCGAATTTTCAGCAACATTTGATGCAGGGTTTGAGAAGTTCTTACCAAAGTCGTGGAAAGATACACGTATTCCATTTTCATTCTCGCGCATCACTCGCGAACGAGACCCACAATTTCAGGCACAAAACGATGTAAACATTGAAGCTGCCGCCGCTGTTGCATATAATCAGGCATTGGCAAATGGTGAATCTGAAACACAGGCAACAGATAGAGCAGATTATGTTCGCAGACGTTCGCGTACACGGTGGGCACAAACATCATTTGGTATTACGGGCTTCAAATTCGGTTTGCCGTCAAACGAATGGTATATCCGCGAAACCATTAACCGTCTTGCGTTAGCATTTACGTATTTCCAGGAAGCAGAGCAATCACCCGTTGTACAAGAACGTTTTCTGTGGCGTTGGGATTTCTCGGCGCAGTATTCGGTAAATATTCCGGCAATTGCAAGTGTACGGTTAGGCGGAATCTTTGGAAGTATTCCGTTGATTAAAGAGTACAAAGACTGGAAGATTAACTTTTTACCACAAACACTTTCATTAAGTACTAAGTTTACCCGTTCACGCAGAACTGAACAATCGTGGTTTCTTCAGTTCCCTACTCCGCCCGAGCGTCACTTCGATGCAACAAACTCCATGAGTTTACAATGGAAATTAGCCGAAGGCGGACTGCTCTCGCCAACGTTAGATTACAACATGGTACAAGGTAGCACATTGGTGCCATTAGAACTTGATTCGCTTGGTAATCAGTTAACAGGTTCTGATGTTATGCGCAAAGTGTTATTTACAAACAACAAGTTTATAGACTTCGGAACGCCTAACAATCTATCACAAAATGTAGTAATTAACTTCCGTCCTAAGTTACCCGATTTTGGTGGTATCAATAAGTACTTCGATGCAAATGGCTCGTTTACCACAAACTATTCGTGGTTCGACCCCATGCAACGCGACCCCGCGTTATCGGATGTTGCTAAACAGGTACGCACTACCAATAACATTCGTATAACCTCTAATCTGCGTTTACGCCAAATGACGAATGCATGGTTTGGGATAACACCGCCAAGCACCTCTGCTAAACCGGATACAACAAAATCCAGTTCTTTATTTGCCGATATCGCAGATTTATTCCGTTCGTTGATATTCGATTACGAATCCTTTAATATAAATTTTACCCAAGGGAACACTGCTAACACACCTGGTGTATTTGGTGGTACAGGGTTCTCTAACTTTTGGGGACGCGGTGCAACATTCCGTGCCAGCGAAAACTTCTTAGGACCTTCGGCAGCATATCAATTAGGGTTAGTTCGATATCCGCATGGCTCGTATCGTATTACATCGTCAAGTAAGTTCCCGTTCTTCGGCTTCGAGGAAGATTACGGATTACGTCCGCCGAATGCACAGTTACAAGATAACTTTACACAACGCACAAATCTCGAAATGCGCACATCGCGTCCATTGTGGAAGAATGCAACGTTAGATTTAAACTGGCGTACAGAGTTTAGCAACAACCGCAATCAGTTAACAACAACCGATGCACAAGGTAACATGACGTTTACTAATGTTATCTTAACAGAGCAATACAACAGAACATTTTTAACAATGCCGGATTTCTTTTTATTATCGGTATTCAACAATACGCCAGAGAACGTTATCAATCGTTACCGTACTGCAAAGAAAGATATCATTGGTAACAAAAACGAAGATTCGCTTTCTATTGATGACCAAATCAAAGTACAAAATGCAATGACCGATGCCTTTATAGGTGGGCTTCAAGCATTCGAGGCATTCCCCGGAGCGTTGTTACGGTTCTTGCCTGCACTAAACTGGTCGTTCCGTTGGGAAGGTATAGAAAAATATTGGTTCTTTGGTGGTATTGCCCAACGTGTATCACTCGAACACAATTATCAATCATCATACACCGAAAACGCACGTGTAAACGATAACGGACGCACTGTGGATGCGCAAACAGTACAGATGGCATTTCAGCCATTGGTAGGTGTAACCTTTACGTTCGACGAAAAACAAGTAAAAGGAAATCTAACAGGTAATCTGCGCTATAACACACGTACAAATTATGCATTAGCAGCAGCAGCGCGTACACTCTCGCGCGATATACAAAAAGAGTTCTCGCTCAATGCAACCTATACAATACGTGGGTTTCAATTTGCTGTACTTGGTATAGACTTAAAGAATGATGTTGAATTTAGTTTCTTATCAACATATCGCCGCACATCGCGCAGTACCTACACACTTAGCGAAGTTCAGCAATCGCAACAGCAAGGTACAAACGGAAGCGAGCTTGACGGACAAACAAGTATAACTATCGAGCCACGTGCGCGCTACACTGTAAGTAATCGTGTAACTGCATCCGCATTCTTCCGCTACGATGGCAACTTTAGCACAGGCGCATCAAACCCCGGTTACAGCACAACGCAGGTAGGCTTAGAAGTTCGCCTTGCAATATCCGGTGGCAGATAATAGTATTCTATGCTATCGCAAACCGCACCACGCCTTGCTTACAAAGCAGGGCGTTTTTTTTGCGGGAAAGAATCACAACAAAGCAAGATACGTTATCGCACTATATATGAAATCAATGTGTATGTGTTGAACTCTACGTAATCTTATTGGATTCTGCATAGTAATAGAATATATTGTTTAACTATATGTTGTATTTTGTGACGTATAGTATAAATCCACAATACCAAAGATGAAACCATGAGAGACCTTGTTATCTGGAATATCATATTTATAATTTGTACTTCACTCACCTTTAGCCAAACCCACACAGACAGCACCGCAATATGGCAACACCAACTTGATGAATGCCATATGGATGTTATTCGATTAGGTTCGGCATATCCAAGTAATCATCAACATTTTTGCGATAAGATGGATTCCATCTTTACACTAATGTTTAATCATTATAAAACATCTGCTTCCACTGCCGAAAAAGCAATTGCAATAGAAGGTATGTTAATGGTAACAAGTAGTGCAGTGGTATGTAATTGTATGTGGAGGCGAAATGCAATTGATACCATATTGCAAAACGAATACAAAGCATTATCAACGTTTCAATCAATTATAAAACTTCATCCTACAATTGCAACAACCGGGTATGATGTTGTTTCAAACAAGAGTGTAGCGAGACAATTACTTCTTTGCCTTGATGCACTTCCTGATAGTATCAGGCAAGAGACATTAAATAGCGCTGTAACGAATGAGCTATACGGAGTAAATGATTCAAATAAAATACAAAGAGCTCGTTTTTTTGCTCAAAAGTTAGAACAGGAGTTTCCTACATCATCTGCTTTTTCTGACATTGCCTATTTTGTAGATGTCAATTTCCCGATTCGAAAAGGGAAAAAGATTCCCGATTTTTTCCTGTGGTCATTAGATGATAAGGACAGCGTAAGTAATACATCACTTTTAGGTAGATGGTATATGATTGATGTATGGGGAGTTGGGTGTAAACCATGTTTACAGGCATTCCCACATCTTGCATCCATCTTTGAAAAGTATAAAGGAAAAAAGGGATTTACAATCATTGGTATTGTAACCGACGAGCCCAAGAGAGCAACAACGATAATTAATCAATATGGTATACAATGGAAACAGTACGATGCTTTCCGTACATCAGTTGTAAAAGATTTAACTGCCGGATGGATGCCATATTATATCCTTGTAAATGATAAAGGCGAAGTAGCCGCTGTTGACTATGAATTACGCCATCAACATTTAGATGAAACACTCCATAGACTGTTAGAGAATTGATATTTACTTCGGGCTACACTGTTAGATGTAATAGCGCTTCTTTCCCGCAGTACAACTGTGCTACAGAAAGCAAACGTTTGGTGCGGTCGGGCGATAGCAAAGAATACTACTGCATAAATTCGCTCATTTCAAGTTCAATTCCTTTGCGTAGTTCCATAAGCCGTTTGGCATATTGTTGCAGTTTAATTTCATCGGGGGTAGTGGGTGAATAAGGAGCCACCGACGTTGGCGCGCCAGTGCTATCTACTGCAACAAATACTATAATACAGTGTGTGTTGTGGATATAGTTGGTTGCTTCGGGACGTTTGCTGTATACATCTACGGCAATATGCATAGATGTTGTTCCGGTGTAGATAATCTTTGCACGAATTTCTACGATTGAGCCGATGTGAATGGGCGACATAAAACGTATGCCGCCAACATATACGGTTACAGCATAACCTCCACACCATTGTGCCGCACATGCGTAACCTGCTTGGTCAATCCATTTCATTACCGCGCCGCCATGAACTTTTCCGCCAAAGTTTACATCGGTTGGCTCGGCGAGAAATCGGAGTGTGAGAGTTGTGTTCATGTTGCTTTTTTGATATTAATGAATAAATTAACAAACTTCAAATTACATGAAATATTATACATGCTTTCTGGTTTGTAATAATTCTTTAGCAGCACGATTCCCTTGATAAAATGCTTCTTCGAACAAAGATAAGCCACTTAAATCGGAATGGGCAAAGAATATCTTATTATCAATTGGAGCTTTGAGTTTTTCGAGGTGTGTATTTGCGTAAAATCCTACAACAGGTGCTATCATACCATGTCCCCACAGAACGGCATCTACATATTCAGTTTCTGAAATAATTCCGGGGTGAACAGATTCAAGTTCCTGCGCCACCTGATTAACAATTTCTTCTGTGGTACTATGTAGTAGTTGTTTTCTTCCTTCTTGAGGTGCTTGTTTATGGAGAGTGGTATACCAAGTTATTACTGTTTTATTGTTGTGTGTAGTTAACAACTGTTGGGTATCATTTATATAGCCAAGGCTGTTAGCCCCATATAGTACATTATCCCAATGCACATCACTCAGTATTCCTGAAGTATCATTAAGAATAAGAGTTACAACTAACCATGGAGCATACTTAAAATTTTGTGTCCATTGTGTTCTTTCCGGTTGGATGGTTGATAACAAACGTGTAGTAATAAACTGCGGCGTTGCAATGATGCACTGTTTAGCATGTAGGATTTTTGAATTATTGCTATCATTTATTACAGCAACCTTTACCTTGGCATTGTGTATCTCAATGTTGTATGCAAGGGTATCACAGATTAGGTTTTGCGTAACATCTGTACGTAGAATGTCTACAAGATGTCCGTTGCCGTTAGGCCAAGTAAGGTTGGTATCTTCGGGTGCATTCGCCGACTTAGCTCTGCGTGCCACAAAGTATTGAATTCCTGCAAATGCACTTATAGACTCAATACCCATTCCGTATTCATCTCTGCAACAATAATCAGCATACCATATCACTTCATCTTCTGTAATTAGATTGTTTTTCAGAAAATCAGCAAACGAAATTCCATCAAGTTCCAAGGATATATCATTTGTATATCCGTTACATATTGGTAATGCAAAAATGTATTCTCCATTGTCGTTTTTTAGATTTTCGTAGTTGTGTAACAGTTGAACAAATTTATTATATCCCGCGGGTGAGAATTTTGCTATTGTTGATGCAATTCCATCCCGCCATTTACCACGATAATACAACCTTTCCTGCGGTGCAAAGCAAAGGTCGTTTTCGTTGTATACAGGTAGTTCATTTTCAAACCCGGTAATAATATTATGTTCGGATAAGAACTCTATAAGTTCTTTATTATGTAATTCTGCAATAGGAAGATAGTGCGCTCCATATGGGTAACGATAAGTATTCCGTTTGCCACTTGATGCATTCCCGCCAATGTGATGGTTGACTTCAATTATAGCAACATTGTCAATTCCTTGCCTACGTAAATAGCGCGCTGCCGATAATCCCGCAACTCCGCTACCAATTACAATTGTATCATATGTTTCACCTTCACGCTCAGGTAATGGTAGATTTCCAGTTTTAAGTTTGTGCCCAAGTTTATGAGCAGAAGATATTATGTGAGTAGTGGCTGTTTGCTCTTGTCTTTTACAGGAATTTACTAAGGTTGTACCAAGTGCTGAAGTGATGCACAGAGAAAGTGATGATAAAAAAGTACGTCTATCCATATGTTAGTGCAGGTATTCAGACCATTCTTGTTCAAAATATTGTACTAAGATTTGGTTGTTCAGTTTGTTAATATTAACAGTGTTTGTCTTCATATCCGGTGCAAAGTTTAACATTTGCTGAAATATGGTAGGTGTAAAGTATAACAAAGAGTCCGGCAGTCTTTCTGAGTGGAACAAATCTGGAATAGCTGAGGGCGAAGCAAGTATATATCCCCATTCACCAAACGATGGAATAAAGGTATGATAAGGTTTTGTATTAAAACCGGCACTTTGTAGAGTGGCATTTACGCACCAAAATGACTTTGGAGCAACTAAAGGAGATGTAGACTGAACAACTACGATGGTTGAATCATGAGTTACTTTTTTCATAGTTCTGTAAAACATATCAGTATATAATTTCCCAACAGAATAATTAGAGGGATCCGGAAAGTCCACAATAATAATATCATACTTCCCAATATGCGAGCGTAACCAAACAAATGCATCATCATTAACTATCTTTACATGGTTAGACTGCAAAGATTTTTTGTTGAGCTTGGCTAACAGCGGATTTGTTGAAAAGAGATTAGTCATGTAGTAATCCAGATCAACAAGAGTAATATCTTTAACAGATGGATACTTTAGTATTTCCCTTGCTGCTAAGCCATCACCTCCACCAAGAACCAGTACATGTTTGGGATTAGATGGGTACAAGCACATTAGCGGGTGAACAAGCGATTCGTGGTATCGATACTCATCGTTAGTATTAAACTGAAGATTCCCATTTAGATATAATTTAAATGCTTTATTAGACCTTGTTAGTATTATGCGTTGATACGGAGAGGATACAGAATAAATTATATTCTCACCCAATGCGTCAGTTTCAGCCAGATTTGTAATGCTGTCAGAATATAATATCCCCATAAAAAGGAACAAAAAAACAATAATAGATTGTAGTGCCAGTGAGCGCACAAAACGAAGTTCGTTGCGTACAACATAACATAAAACCAGGGCTACACTTACATTCATACAACCAAAAAAGAACGAGGTTCTGACAAGTCCTAGATATGGAACCATAACCAACGGAAAGATTATGGATGCCAGTAATGCACCGGCGTAATCGTACGAAAAAACTCTGGAAATTAAATTTTGGAATTCAATCTGCTTTTTTAGGATATTCATAAGTAAAGGTATTTCCAGTCCTACTAAAATACCAGTGCATGAAACTATAAGATACAAGACAATTCTAAATGAATCTATATGAGGAAATAGAATAAACAGAAGAGCTGAACTTGTTCCTCCTACAATACCAACTAATATTTCTGTTTGAATAAAAACATCTAACAGATTCTGCTTAATGAAACGCGACAAATAAGATCCTATCCCCATGCAAAACAGATAAGCACCAATAATAGTAGAGAACTGTGTAACTGAGTCTCCTAGTAAGTAACTGGCTAAAGTACCTGCAGCTAATTCGTATACAAGTCCGCATGTTGCGATTATACTTACAGAAAGCAATAAGAGAAGTTGCATAATTAGTGTATTGCTGATGCTATAATTATTGCTATTGCTATAACATATGCACCAGCTACTATTGCTATTGCTGTATTGCGTTTATCAATCAGCTCAAGCCAAATATTTTGCGGTGTAATTTTCTCTACGATTATAAAACTGATGATAAGTATGAGCATACCTAAAAATGTATATACAACCGAGCCTACGATGTACTTAAGTTGCAAAACGTCTTCCATATCATGTGTCCTTTATTTGTGATAGTATCTGTTAGGTTGACCTGAATGGTGTTCTTCTGAGCTAAAACTGAGCATTCTGAGTCCGTAATACTGTGAGTACGAATACCACATTATTATGATAGTAGCCGGTATTACGAATATCCATATTCTCCTAAAAGAAATGTTCCCGAGTTTACCCGGTGAAAGTTCACTCTTGAATTTTTCAATAATGTGTTCTTGTTTAGTCATCGTTGTTCTCGTTGTAACTTATAGGAGGTTGATAAAACGCTATATAATATATCAAACCAATTGCAGCCAAACATACTATAATACTAACAACAACATTTCTCCAATGACTACGAGATGCCCACACTGATAACATCAGCGGTGCTGAAGTAGAATCGCAGTACGTTTGGGCTTCAATATGATATACACCTTTAGGAACGTTTTCAAAGTAAAGTTCGGAATGAGAATTGTCTTCAATCCAAGCCCCATCTTCATCAAAACCTGTGTAGTATTCACATGCAACAACACCCGTGCGTTGTTCACCTGTCGTGTGGTTAACAAGCGTTATTTCACCTTCAGTCCATGCTTGAACAACATTACTGTATGCATCCACCCTAAGTAACGAGTGCTCAGATGTAAGTGCAAAAGATCGGAATTCACTTTCTGCGGGTTGTTGTGGGGCAGCATACGAGTCAATGTAATAATCAGACTGAAATCCAAAGCTAATCAGATGTACAAGAAATAACGCTATACTTAGAAATACATATCCTAACATTACAAATTTTCCATTCCAATCAAATCTTCCCGGGCGGGCGTGATAAGGACCTGAAGGCAAAGGTAAAAATACTTTTGTAAGCCCAATACTTTTTTTGAATTCATATCTATAAAGGTATTTACCTATAAAGTACTCGTTTTCTTTGTCGGCGTTTTCTCTAATAGCAACAAACGGTGGTGCTGAATATTCATAGTAGCGTTTACTAGTATCTTCTAGGACATTATAATTAAATGCACCAACAACAACATCAATTTGAATCTTATATCCAAATCCATTGGTGAAGTAAGTGTTGCCAAAATACAACTTCATGCCTCGAAGTCGGGTATCGGTATTATTGATTTGTATTGTAAAAACTGTATGACCAGAATATTCGATGAGAAATGCGTATTCTTTATTTTCCGATTGTAAACAATACTCAATCCAACGCTCAACCTCACCAACTTCATGTTTAATCACATAGCCAATAAATGTATATCTAACAGACTCATAAGTAAATACTGTACCTAACGGTATGATGGTATATTTATATTTATTCAAAAACTTGGATAGTGTTCCGACTTTGTGGCTGTCCTGATTATCTTGGTTAGATTGATTGAAAATATTTCCACAGTTTCCACATCCAAAAACTTCAAACATCCGACCGGAGTAATCTTCTAATGAAGTTCCGCAGTTTGGGCATGTTAACGATATTGGTGTGGTACTCATTACATTTTAAAACATATCATCTTTCAACGTTCAATAAATTGAACATTTACCGATGTTGGATTAAAAAAATTTCTAGTATTGATATACAGTTGCTGTGTAATCTGGGAGTTATCCTTACTGTAATTGGATAGATAAATATCGAATGCTACATAATGTATTTCGGGATATGTATGTATTGATAAATGAGATTCGGTTAAACAGATTACAGCAGTAAACCCGCCGTTATGAAAATCATGATAGACATCTCCTACAGATTGTAGAGAAAGTTCTTGGATTAATGGAAGTATAAATGATTTCCATTGCTTGTGAGCTTTGAGAAGTGTAGTATCCGGAACCGTAAAGCCCGCTATTATGTGCAAACCTGTTACCAATGCAAGAGCAGATATGAATTCATTGAAACTAGAGCAAGATACAGACTAAGTCTTATACAATCAAAATATAATCTTTTATGTAAAGGATGTAGTGCTTTATTACTACCCCTCTCTCCCGCAAAAAAACGCCCTGCTTTGTAAGCAAGGCGCGGTGCGGTCTGGCGATAGCAAAACAGTATTTTACTCTTTTATAAAACGTATTGTTTGCGGTGGGGTGTTTCCGGTATCAACACGAACAATATACATTCCGTTGGCAAGGAACTGCGTTGGTAGCGTAAAGGCATTATTACCGGACTGCGTATGTATTGTATTTGTTGAAACAGTTTTGCCAAGTGTGTTACTGATAGTAATGCGAGCGTCCGCATCTGTTTCGGTGCGGAAGTACAAAGTTGCATCGCCAAGTGCCGGTTGCGGATAGATGGCAATGGTAGATTCGTTGTTAGAAACTACAATGTCATTCTCAATTCCGGTTGGCAGTGGCGTTTCCAAGGAGATGTTTTCGTCGCCGGTGCGGTACGGAACAAACAGAAAGTAGTTTAAAAACATTTCGTCTAATGTAGACTCGCCCCACCGTACGGTTTTAGGCGGATTGTTTGGATTTTCGGGATTGTTTGTTGTGTTATCGTACGTTGCTTCGTAGTAGATACTGGAGCTTTTAGGAATCTTTACCAGATTCTTCATCATGTAGTATCCCTGCCAATGGAAATCCCAATCATTTATTTTAATGAGTTTAATTGTATCTCCTTTTGGGGTAACTGCATACGCTCTGCAATTTTTACCAAGTAAGTGCATGTGTGGCGCAACAGCCAGCACCGAAACATCTGCACGGATGATAGCCGGCTTAAACATTCCAACAAATGTTTTTACGGAATCGGCAGGAATAACAAGTGGGCCGTTTACCATGTTTAAAGGTCCGATGGATGTTTGCGTAATCTCGCGGTCTGCGGGTTCTTTGGCAAAGAAGATATTGATGGAAGATTGGTCGTCTTCGGGAGTAGTTGTTGGGGCGTAGTGAAGCTGTAATATGATATCGCAACCTTTTTGCAACGTAATACCAATTCCTTTAGGGAAAAATCTTGCCGTAGCACCGGGAACCCAACCTAACAAGTTTGTTACCACATCCACGCCGGGTCCGCCAAAACCGGGGTAGCCATATAGTTGGTCTTTTGCATCTTCTTTACGAGCTGCACCGGAAGTATCTACAAACATCAGCGCATGGTGTACAACCTTTTTATTACCGGGACGGAATTCAATTGCCGATACCGTTTTGTTTTCTAATAATCCGGATGGTAGCACAAAGTTGCGGTAAATGTCTTTACCATCGCCCGCCTGGTGCCATACATCACTCATCTTTAACACTAAATCCGGCGTGCCCAATTGCGAGCCACTATTAAACTGCGGAAGTGGTGGCGTTTTACTTGCATCGCCTTCGGGTGCGCCACCTTCTACCCATTCTACAATTGTGTTTATTTCCTGACTTGTTAGCCCGCGTTTATCCGAGAAATCACCGTAGCCTGCTGCGGGCTTCCACGGCGGCATATAGCCCGATGTTACCGCATGTTTAACAGACTCTGCATTTGCAGAAACATCGCTGTAACTGCTTAACGTAAACGGAGCAATCTCGCCATCGCGGTGGCAACCAACACAATTCTTCCAGATGATTGGTGCAACGTCGGTTGCAAATGTTGGAACTCCGGTAGCAGGTTTTACCTTTGCCTTTGCCAATACGCCGGCATGTATAGTATGTGTTAGTACTGTTCCTAACACCACACATAATAGTAGTACACGTACGTTATACATTATTTCCCCTTACAGATGATATGATAATTGTAGTAAAATTCCGCTTGTGACCTTGCTTAACACAATTCGGTTTAAGACCAACTTCCCAACCGACGCAAGTTAACTTGCTTTGTTTCTGTTTGGTAAATATGCTTAATATTTTGCTAACGCATTACCGCAATTTATGGCAATGCCCAACAACGCCCTTGTCTTGCGGGATAGAACCGCATGCAACGATAACCGTTGTTCGTTGATGGGAGGTTTTATCCTGCAACGTGAGCTTGTTACAAGCACACCACTTGGTGCAGTCTGGCGATAGCAAAAAAAAAGCCACCTAACATTACATTTGGGTGGCTTGTGTGTGCATGTATTGTGGCTGTTATTTACTTTTTGTGTTTAACTCCGGAAAGAGTTGAACCGCTGAATAAAGATTGCGTATTGCTGTTGGTATGCTGGTATCGCTTGGATTCCAGTTGATTTGATACACCGTGGAATCTTTACGAACCTCCAGAAAGTTAACAACATTGGCTGCCGTGTGTAAGGTTAGCGTATCTATGTGCAACGCGCCTATTTGTTGAAACAACGCCTCTATGGAATCGGGCGATGCTTTAAAAGCAAATAATGCATCTTCCTTGCTAAACCTGCGCGACCAATTATAACACTCGCCACTGTAGTTGACTTTTATTCCGGTACTACCTCCGGTGAATCCACCGGCAGTCCCTGCAATGATACTCATTCCTGTATATGGCGAAACTTTTGCCAATGGTTGCACCTCGTTTTTTTTAGATGAACAACATGCCAACACTATAAACGGTATTCCGATAAGAGTAATAATGGATAGTATTTTCATTCACTACCTCAAAATCATTACCGGCACAGAGCGCTGTGTATTTTGCATTGTAACACGAAGCATGTATGCGCCATCGGGACATTGAGAAACAGGTACATCAACATGTGGTTGCAATGGTGATATCTCTGTTTGAATTGTTGAGATGCTGTTGCCAAGAACATCAAACAACGTAACTGTTACAGGTATCTGGCGTTCCGTTGGTATTGTTACCGTAAGTTGTGTTGAAGCCGGATTCGGCGCACATTGTATTAGTTGTTGTTTCACAAATTGCTCTTCCTCTACTGCTACCGGGCGTTGGCCTTGCGTGTAGAACACAGGATACTCGGCATCGGTTGCAAGTACAATGGCATCTGTTCCTAACGGACTGATTTTATCGGTTTTGAGTTGTAATATTTTTGCAACAGGTTGATTGTTTGTATTGTACGAGGTAAAGGCGATACGGTTATCGTTTTTACCATAACTTGGTGTACCCAAGCGGCTGTTTAATGTTATTACGGCACCATCGGATGTTTCGGTATTCATACCAATAATTGCATAGCGGTCGTTATTGGAATCGAACATATCAAATGCAATAATATTTGGCGAATTCTTTGAGAACGTTGGGTTGCCAACATCTATACCTTGGTCTAAGGTAGGTATGAGATTTAGCACTAAGCCATCGGAGAATTTTTTACCTGCTACATCAAATGCGCGAAGCATGCCTATGTTCCAATATTCAAGTGTATCGCCTTGGTTGTTGCTTACACTGTTAAAGGCATCAAACAGCACAAACTGTCCGGAGAAATCCCACTCAACAGCGTCGGCAAATTGGATTGTGTAATTGCGCACACCACTTCCGGTAGTTGGCGTGTATAAATAAAACCGTTGGATTGCCACCGGAGTTACTGCCAGATTATACACCCAGATAGAAGAATCAACCTCTGTAGATACAACTGCCAATCTGTTGCCATCACGCGATACCGCTACGTTTTCCCACACCGTGCTGGTGCTTAATATACTTTCCTGCGGCGATGTTGTGTTTAATGTAATTGCATGAAGCGTGTTATCGGCTGCTACAAACACTGCAACTGAGCCATCATCTACCACACTTGGGCGGCGGTTAACTTTGGTTTTAGAGATTGGATGAAAATCGGATGTTTGTGGATTATCCGGTTTTACAATGTATAGCGAATTTGGGTCTGATTGGAAATCGGTGTTATGGAGTAAAATCCATTCGGTACCATTAACAGGTGATTGATCTTTGGGTCCGGTTGAACCGGAGCCATCGGTTATACCAACAGCGTCAAATGCGTTTCCGGCCGCAGTAACTTCGGAAGTTCCGTACAACTCTTGCGCACTGCGTATAACTGCTCTGCGTAAATCAATAAACTGCGAACTTTTTGTTAAGTAGCTTGTAAGTGTGCGGTAATATATTTTTTCTGTTTTTTCTTTGCCAATTGCTTGTGCTAATAAAAAACATGCTCTGTTTGGGATGCCGCTATTAACATGTACCCCACCATTATCGCCATCTTGTGTTTCGGGAAGTTTTTGATATTCATTCATGTGTGCCGGTTGCCACCCACGGTCGTTTAACGAATTGCCACCATTGTGCGGGTTTTCCATATTGCGTAAAGCACCGGTTGGAAATGCTGATGTGCGTACAACATCTTCACCAATTAACCAATCGTCTCTATCAACCATACAACCAAATACATCAGACATCGACTCGTTGATTGCACCGGACTGGCTAAGATATACTAATGCAGCACTATTTTCGGTAACGCCATGTGTCATTTCGTGTGCGGCTACATCCAAACCGCCTGCTAATGGTTTAAAGGCCTGTAAGCCATCGCCGTAAGCCATAAGCTTGCCATTCCAAAAAGCATTATCCATACCCTGCCCACCTTCGGTAACATGAATTACCGATACAATTGTACCACCGTTACCATCAATAGAATTGCGTGCGTGTACTTGTCTGAAATATTCATACGTTGTAGCACCGTTAGAATGTGCCGATACCGAAGAACGGTCGCTCCAGGAATTCGTTGTTGTTGTTACATTGAAAATATCCTGTAAGTCGGTTTGTTTGGAATCTAACGTCCAGATTGTTCCAACAGTTTTGTTTGGAAACTGTGATTGCGTGTTGTTAAACATCGGGCGCGATGCATCAATCAACCAGTAGTTATTCTGGAATTGATAGGTGTTGATAGTTTTGGTAGAACTATTCAAATCCGGTGCCTGTGCAGTTTTAGGTCCATCGGGGCAAGAGTTAGAATACGTAAACAATACCTTGCCCGATTTTGCATCAATAAAACACTCCCAACGGCTAACAAGGTTAGGGCGAACTGTAATATGCCATGCTAACGATGGTGGCATACCAACCGTGCGCGATGGAAATATCACCAATTCTCTTTGCGGTTGGGTGTAATCTAACAATGTCTGTGCCGTAGCACTTAGCTCATGGATTCTATCAACTGTATTTACTTTATCTAATGCAAAATCAACAGCACGTTCGCCTGTAATTTCCGGAACAGTTACATAATTAGCATCAAGCGATGCCACGGTGCGTCCGTTGTATGTTTCAACTGTTCCATCGGTATTAAAGTGAACAACAGCATCACATCCCCACACAGGAATCTCGTTGTACTGTTGTTGTAAACGTACGTGCGTTTTACCAAGAGCATCACGTTCTACCGATGTAACTGCAAACTCTTGGTTTGGGTTCTCTATAGTAAGCACAGGTGCAATACGTTGCAGAAAGTCCTGCGTAGCAGAAACAACCTGATTGTTGGTTGTAAGCGCATAAGCACGCGAAAGCTTTTGCCCTTGAACAAAAAACGGAATCTTGCTTGTTGCATCAAAATAGAATTCCGGTTTTTGTGCAGATGGAAACATTGCGTACAGTGCTTCGCGCTGCCTTGCAGAAAGCTGCTCGGTAGTAATATTATGTATAACTGGTGCTGTGGCAAACGAGTACACAGTTTTAGGAACAGCCGGCGCAACAGCCAATATAGATGTAGCTACGTGCTTGCGTCCCTTTGCCTGGGTAAACGGATTTTTACGTACGGGAGTTGTTTGTTGTGTGTATGCAGTTAGCGTGGAAAGAAATAATGCACAAACGGTGCACAATGCTACATACGGATTCTTCTTCATACTGTCCTCCGGATAAATAATATATACAAAATGGTAGTATATAAACGGTACATTATTGTACCTCTAACTGAACCTGCACCGGTTCCTGATGCAATCTACGGTATCTCTGCACCGAATACAATACATTGGTAAAATATTCTGCTATCGCCGGACGGCACCGTGCGGTAATCTAAAGTAAGCCCTGCACTTTGCCGGAAAGAACAATGGCATCCTATGATGATAACCTGCGCGCGACGCTGTACCGGTTGTTCCCGCCCGTGTGACGGCGCAGAAGGAGTGCTTCGGCAATGGCGGGGAACAATGGAATGAATGGTAAATCGTGTGTGTACGGAAAGCAAAATCCAAACTGCATACTGTTACGTATGTATGCACAACAGAGATTTTTTTAACTTTACAACAAATTACATGAAATACACAGCATTGTTGTTGCCTTTGATAACGGTAGTAAGCACATTGATTTCGTGCGCGCAGCAACACAACGAGTCCACAATAGTTCCACAGATGAAAGAGAAAGCAAACATGCAAACAACAACACATACAGATACAGCAACGTTTGGGGCAGGATGCTTTTGGTGCGTAGAAGCGGTGTTCCAACAGTTGGACGGTGTAATAAAAGTTGAATCGGGATATAGCGGAGGTTCTGTTAGTAATCCATCGTACAAGGAAGTTTGTTCAGGCACAACAGGTCACGCCGAAGTATGCCAGATTACCTACAACCCCGCAGTAATTACCTACGAAGAGTTACTACAAGCGTTCTGGCAAACGCACGACCCAACCACGTTAAACAAACAAGGTAACGATGTTGGTACGCAGTACCGCTCGGTTGTGTATTACCACAACGACACTCAAAAAATGCTTGCAGAAAAGTACAAGAAAGAACTTGATGATGCCAAGCTGTGGCCAAATCCAATTGTAACCGAGATAAGTGCGTTTACTAAGTTTTATAAAGCCGAAGACTATCACCAAAACTACTACAACGAAAACGGACAGCAACCGTATTGCGCTTTTGTTATCCGCCCAAAGGTAGAAAAGTTTGAGAAGGTGTTTAAGAACAAACTAAAAAAGAAGTAATTGTTTTTGCTATCGCCTGACCGCACCAAACGATGTATTACTTCATAACCTTATGCAGCGGTCGAGTGTAGCGGTAGTTCTATACACATCAGGTTTATCTACGCTCAAACAATCGGTTACGGTTTACTAATAGAAGTTGGAACTACAACAGGTGCTGTATCATGTTCTAAGAGAGAATCAAATGCTTTCCTTACATACTCTTTATTTGGTATCTGGTGAGCAATGCCCGGTACTTTTTCTTTACTCACTTGGCAATTATTTGTAGTGAGATAGTTTATTGCATCGCGGTGTTGTTGCATGCGCTCATCATTCTCGCCAATCAAAAATGCAAAGCGGGTTTGCTTAACTGTTTGTTGTACCTGTGGCAGTCTGTATGTACAACGGCTTCCCATAATAAGTACATGCGTAATAGGTACAACATGCCGTAGTGCTAAGGCAAAAACTACATCACCCCCTAACGAGAAACCACAGCAAACGATTTTAGTTGTATCAATGTTATAGTGTTCACGGAATTTAGCTAACTCGGTTTCAATTTGGTGTTCTGCCTTTTGTAATGTAGCCGAGAATGTTGGGGCTGTACTGTTTGGCTGAGTAAAGCGGACTACGATAGCATCTTCACCTATCATCTCCTGCGTTATAGGTGCGGTATCGCCTTGCATTGCCGGGAATACAAATACTACAGGTAGTGGTTTTGATGTTACCTGTTTCGGAAATATATATGCAGCCGTGTAATCATTTCTATACCAAACATAAACAACAGCAATTGCAAGAAACAAGAGTATGGATATGAGAAGAGCTTTCCGCATTGATTACCTTAAACGCTAATGGAAGTACAACACAAGTTAGCAAGCCTTTGCGTTTTTACATACAACGTTAACAAACGGGTGTCACGATTAACGTGTGTATTTGCTGTACTGTTTTTTCCTGCATTGTAAGGTTGTGTTGTACTGCGCCATACGGTGCAGTCTGGCGTAAGCAGAAGATTACATTAGCCTATGCCCATATTTAGTATGTTGCAGAAAAACAATCTGTACTTTTTGTATGAAAACAAAGCTTAACCGGAAACAATTTTTACGCCTAACAGCCGCAGGGGCTCTTGGATACTACGTTTATGGTTGCAACCAGAAAACAGAACAAGCACCGCTTAGTAAAGCGTCTAAGCAACCACTACCAACAAGTACAAGTAAAGCAAACTCCAATAGTCATGTTCAGTACTTTGCAAAAGGCTCGCGCGATTACGATTACCTTCGCGAAGGATTTAACAAACGTGTACAAAAATACCCGGCAGTTATTGCGCAGTGTACAGATGTTGAAGGTGTTGCCGAAGCTGTGCGTTATGCACGCGAACACAGTTTAGCTGTTGCCGTAAAAAGTGGCGGGCATTGCTTTGAGGGATTTTCGTCGAACAACGGTGGTTTAGTTGTTAACTGTTCCTCGATTGATGCTGTTGAGTGGCTTGATGATACTACCGTGCGTATTGGTGCTGGTTGTAAACTTGGGAACGTGTATGCAGAACTGCTTTCTAAAAACAGGATACTACCGGCAGGTTCGTGTGCGGGTGTTGGTGTAGCAGGTTTAACTCTTGGCGGTGGGTACGGATTATTTAGCCGTAAACTTGGTTTAACATGTGATAGCTTGCAAGCTGTAACAATGGTAGATGGCAATGGCAACATCCACGAAGCTACAAAAGATGAAGAGTTACTATGGGCATGCCGCGGCGGTGGCAACGGCAACTTCGGGATAATTACACATCTTACATTTACAACACATCAATCACCTAAGTTTTTAACGGCACATCGTTTTAAAAGTAAAGGATTGAACGCACAACAAGCAACTTCAATAGTAGAACAATGGTTTACGGCAACACGCCAATTACCGGAATCGTGTTTCTCGGCGTTTGTGTTAAACGGAACATCATTGCTTATACTACTTACCAATACCGAAGAAGACTCGCCACACGTGCGCAGTGTTATACAACAACTTACAGCATGTACATCCACAACATCGCTCGGAAATCCTAAGCCACCCGAAAGTGCAATCACTACGTTTTACGGTCGAACGGAATCGTTGTACTTTAAAAACGCAAGTGCAGGTTTGTACAAAGATTTCTCCGATATTCAACCGTTCATTCAGCAAGCGTTAGAAATTGTAACAACAACACCCGGAATGATTTATCAAGTGAATACGTTGGGCGGTGCAATTCAACGTCCGGAATTTGAACAGGTGTCTTCGTACCCGCATCGTTCCTATTCGTATCTATCGGAGTTGCAAACCTATTGGGAGCGTCCGCAACAAACACAGCATTACGAGCAAGCATTCCAGAAAGTGCAAACCATATTTGCATCAAATCACATTACAACACAATACCGCAACTACCCCGACATCAACGTTAGTAACTGGCAACAAAGTTATTATGGTAATAATTATTCCCGTTTGCAGGCAATCAAAAAACAATACGACCCCGATAACATCATCCGCCACGAACAAAGTGTTTTATTACAATCAACATAGTATTTTTTGCTATCGCCTGACCGTGCCGAATGTTTGTTCACACACATCCACATGCGCGGACTCAGAGTGTTCTACAAGAAACAGCCTACATCGTTTAGTTATTTTTTATCTATACAAATTAATCCCAGAACACTAGTATTTATGCGGCATTCAGGGGTGCTTGTCAATTCTGACTATTTGTATTTGTTAACACAGAAAAAAATATTTTTAAAAGTGCTGTAACAAAACTTACCAAACCAAATACATTACACCAGAATCTTGCAAGAAGAAACTACATTGAAATCACCAAATTCCTGAAAGGGATATATTATGAAAACGAACATTCAAAAAGTGCTATTAAGCGCAGTTACATTACTCTCTGTTGTTGTTATAGGTTGCTCGAACTTAATTGACCCTACAGATGGCACAACGTCATCGGCAAATGTTGAACAACAACTATCCATGTTTGTAACACAAAACTCAAACACAACATCCGACGACGCTTTACTATTCCCCGAACTTGATACAATGTGCCCTAAAGGCGATATACCATTTGAAAAAGGTCATCACGGGAAGGGTGGTCACGGTCACCACGGTGGAAAAGACGGATTGGATGATCATCACGGTGGAATTGGGCACAAAGGTGGATTCGATAAACCGCGTACAAAATTCGATTCATTACGTTTAGTGTTGCCATGTTTACAATTGACAGCAGAACAAGATACAGCAGTACGTGCAATTCTCACCACATTGCATACACAGGTTGGTTCAATCCTAAAAGCAACACGCGACGCACAATTACCACTACGTCAGGATGCGCAAGCAAAAGCAAAGGTTGTATTGGATTCACTAAAGGCAGGCAGCATAACCCGCGATGAAGCTAAAGCTCAACTTGATACCATCCGCCAGGAATTGGAAACAGCACTCCAACCCGGCAGAGATGCAGCAAAAGCAGCTATAACAACATTACAAAACGACGCATTAACAGCTATCCGTGCATTGCTCACCACCAGTCAACAAGTTGCATGGGATATCTGGATTAGCACGGGACAGTTACCCTGCTAATAAGCAACTCACCAATCGCATACACCACAACACAAAGCATTATGAAAACAGTCCGCTACATTGTGGCGGACTGTTTTTTATTAACGAAACATGCGCTTAAGTTGAAGCATTGATAACTGAATATTCTGAAGTAGTACATTAATTCTATCGTATATACTTACATCAAATACACCTATATGTACATACACTGTATCACTTTTATCTTTATACCACTCTTGATATTGATGCTCAAGTAGCCAGTTTTGTATTTCTTTTATATAAGGGTTTTTATAGAATTTTCCATGTGTTTCGATAGAAATGATTTTTGGTGTACTGACCATATGCTTAAGCACAAACCATTCCCCACCTTCAATATCTATACTCAAAATGTCAATTGTTCCATCGTCAATATCCGAGAAAAGCTTACATTCTACTTCAAAGGTATTAGCGTTATTGATTATATACTTATCATTTACTAATGCCGGACTTTGTTGCAGTTCGGTTGCAAATGTAGATGATGCTGCACGAGATAATGTTAAAGTTCCTGCTTTATCCCAAACAGCACACGGTATAACACAAACAGAATACTCTGAAAAATACGTTTCTACTTGTTTTGCCACTTCGGGGTCAGCTTCTACCAAAGTAGCTTTAACACCATTTTTAATAAAGTCTAGTACATTAGAAGTTTGAGGTAAGTACACACCAACTTCGCAAACATGATGCACATGTAAATTTTTAGTTTGCAGTTTTTTGAACAATAACGTCATATTCTTGGCATAATAGTATTGTACAATTTACGGCGTATTGAGTAATGTCTATACTGTATTCTTTTTTGCGCCGCTGTAACGGTTGGCTCCGCCCGGGTGACGGCGCACAAGGCGTGCTTCGGCAGAGGCGGGAAACAATTGTCGACATAGGTAAAATGGTCATTTACTCATTTGAAGATATGACCACCACCCAAATTTGAAGAATTTTATGGGTTCGGAAAGTGCTGAACGTTTTTTACTCACCCAAAAGACGCATTTACTCGGTGGCAAGGTGCATTTACTCACTCGCCTTTTTGGCGAGTGGGTTTGAGCTATAGTTTCGCACCCGTCAGTTGAACGAAGCGAGCAAATGCACTCGCACGGGGCATTCCCCAATGCTCTACTCTCTCTCTCCAGCCGCCGGATTGTCCCCGCAACCGGCGGCAGTATTTAACAAACAATTATTCACGATAATGAATATCAAAACGAACATACTCATCCTTTTTATAGCAGCAGTATTTGCTGTTAATGCTTCGGCAGGAACTGGTATTTCGTTGTTGTTACAGGCAAGTGGTAAAACGGTTGCACAACTAACACCCGATATGAACGGTTCTGTTACGTTTGCTAACCTTCCGGATGGAAAATACAAGGCGGAAATCACCATTAACATGAAGCGATTTGTGTTAGATAGTGATATAGATAGCGACGGAATGGCTGATATGGAAATTACTACACAGCAGGATGCAGCAACAGGAAGTAAAAGCATTAAGATGCCTAAAACATACCGCATATTACTTACTGATAAAGGGAAACGTAAACCAATATCTATGAGTGAGTGGACACAGGCACTTACAAAGCAAGCAACTGCTGATGGAACCCAAACAGTTATGGCGCTGGAAATTAAAGTTGAAGGAAACAATATTAAGGTGCGAGCGTTATACAGTCCGGTACTGGAAGAGTTAAAAGCAGGATTATGAATATTTAACAAAAAGAAGCATACAAAGCGTACACGTATAACCACGGTTATGCGTTAACCGAATAAGGCATTACAGATTTGGCAATTACCACCCAATATACTACCGTCACCAAGTAATGTAGCATGTTGGTTTGCCATTACAAAACCCATATTTTATGGATACGCTACTCACCATAGCCACCGCGTACGTTTCGTTTATCGTTACGGCAATTATTATGGCATTGCAGTACAAAGGAAGGCAGCCCCGCAAAAGGGCAAAACATTAACCCGTACGGATACGATATTAACGCAACGCTAAAGGTCAATCGATGGAATGATTGACCTTTTTTATTGTTATCACAGTGCAGAATTACGTTGTTTGTTGTTCTTTCCGGCATAGCACATATTGTTTGTTGCAGGGGGTTCGGTGCCGTCCAACGTTAGCAGATGAATATTTATGAATAAAAATTTTCTTGCCTACAATAAAATGGTGTGTTACTTTGCACTTGCCACCGAGAAAACTTCTGCAAACATCTTCCGGTTACCGTAATGGTATAATTCCTGATTTTCCCGTTGAGTTCCGTTTGATGTTGTTACCACCACATTGGTAGTGTATGCAGTTAGGCGCTGTGGTATGTGCGGTATAGCAGCATTTCCGCACCTTTCCCAAATATATCGTAATACACGTCAGGGGATTCCTGATACCGATTTCCGATAGATACATCAACTAATTTATTTCACAGAGGAGAGTATGGCACGCAACGAAGCAACTGAAGTTGCTGTTCCCGCAGTAGTTGACATCAACGAACTTAAAACCAAAAAAATTGCCGAGCTTACACGTATTGCTAAATCGTTAGGCATTGCAGATTATTCCGACCTTCGCAAGCAGGAACTTATCTTCCGTATTATGGAAGCACAAAGTGCCCAGCAAATGCGCGAAACACACGACCCCGGCGTAACCGTTAGTATGGGCGTTTTGGAAGTGTTGCCTGATGGATATGGATTCCTCCGTTCGGCAGATTATAACTACCTGCCCTCGCCCGATGACATTTACGTTTCGCCTTCGCAAATCAAAAAATTCGGATTGCGTACAGGCGATACAGTTCGCGGGCACGTGCGTCCGCCAAAAGAAGGTGAACGCTTCTTTGCGCTATTAAAAGTTGAAACGGTTAACTACGTAGAGCCGGAGATAATGCGCGACCGTACAATCTTTGATAACCTTACACCATGTTATCCCGATAAGCGCGTTAAGTTGGAAACACTACCAAGCGAATACCCAATGCGTATTATTGATATGCTTTCGCCTATTGGTAAAGGCCAACGTGGTTTGATTGTATCGCCACCTAAATCCGGTAAAACAATCCTACTGCAGAAAATTGCCAACAGTATATCGCGTAATCACCCCGAAGTAAAACTGATTGTACTGCTAATTGACGAACGTCCCGAGGAAGTAACCGACATGCAACGTTCCGTTCAGGCAGAAGTAATTTCATCAACGTTCGATGAACAACCCGAACGCCACGTACAAGTTGCCGAAATGGTTCTGGAAAAAGCCCGCCGCTTAGTTGAAGCAAAACAAGACGTAGTTATTCTATTAGATTCTATTACACGGTTGGCGCGTGCTCACAACACAGTTATTCCGCACTCGGGTAAAATTCTTTCCGGTGGTGTGGATGCAAATGCGTTGCACAAACCAAAACGCTTTTTTGGTGCGGCACGTAACATAGAAGAAGGTGGCTCGCTTACCATTATAGCAACAGCACTTATTGATACCGGCAGCCGTATGGACGAGGTAATCTTTGAGGAATTTAAAGGTACAGGTAACATGGAGCTTGTGTTAGACCGCCGCTTAGCAGAGCGCCGCATCTTCCCGGCAATTGATGTAAACAAATCCGGTACCCGCAAAGAAGACTTACTTATTGCCCCCGATGAACTCAACCGCATCTGGATTCTCCGTAAGTTTTTAAGCGACATGACATCGGTAGAAGCAATGGAAACATTACTCGAGCGTTTGAGTTTGACCAAAAACAACAAAGAGTTCTTACAAACATTGAATTCGTAAAAGTTGGGTTACCGCCCTTTGCCGAAGCGGCTGTTCTGCGCCGTCACGCAGGCGGAGCCAACCGTTACAGCAGCGCGCACGCTGATTTTAGAAAGCAACGGTAGTTCGTGTACACGGGCTACCGTTTTTAATTTTTAAAGGGATATGTTGTACAACGTGGTACTATCCCGCACAAGAAGGGTTTGCAGGTGCAAAAGGCGTGGTGCGGTCGGGCGATAGCAAACTTTAAATTATTTTAGAAGTAGTTGTAACAATATATTAGCCTTACGCTACCTTACATCAAGGGTATGAAAAGCGAACTAACTACATATAGCGATAACGATTTGTACTTGCAGTTGGCAGGCGAGCCATCGCAAGCGGTAAGTGCAGCATTAATGGAATTATACCGCAGGTATGGCCAGCGCATTTACACGTATTCGCGTAAGATATTAGGAGATTCGCACACGGCAGAAGATGTTACACAGGAAGTATTTACACAGTTGTATAAAGCAGGTGCCGCCGGAGATGTAGTATTAAATTTACCAAGTTACATCTACCGTATTGCACGTAACCAATGTATAACGTACCGGAAAAGAATATCGAGCAGGTTTGTGGGATTGGATGACTTTGAAATGGAGTCGCACGATGTTGCGTACGAAAACAAAGAGCTCCAAAACCTAATAACAACATCGCTGGAACTGTTACCGGAAGATTACCGCGAAGCATTAGTTCTGCATGAATACAATGGCTGTAGCTACGAGGAAATTGCCGAAATACTAAATATATCGTTGGATTTGGTGAAAGTGAGAATATTCCGCGCTAAGAAGAAATTACGCGAACTACTCTCGCCCTATATCGAAGACATACAGGAACAATAAGTTATGAGTACTTTAGAATACAATCCGAATTCACCCGAGGCGATGCTATATGCATACGTTGATGGTGAGTTACATCCTGAAATGGATGCCGACTTGTTCGGGCATTTATCAACTAACTCTGCACTGCGCGCCGAGATGCGCGAGTTGCTTGCTATCCGCAGAGGGATTCAGGATGATGATGTTGCAGCACCTATTGCTTTACCGGGCAACATTCTTGCCGCGGCAGGTTTACCCGCACTTACCGGCGCTGTTGGTACAGCTGCTGGTATGTACGGATTAAAAGCATTACTGGCGGCTATGGCAAAACCCGTTGCATTCACCGTTCTAGGTGCATTGATAACATGGGGTGGTATGTCCTACTATAACTCACAAAACAATCAAGCAACATTAGCACAGAAATCTGGTACGTCATCATCAATTACAACAGAACAGAAACAGATTGAACAACCCGCACCAATACAACAACCGGAAATACCTGTAATTAAAAACGAATCATACTCAACAGAAATTCGCAATTACTCGTTACAAACAAAACAAACAGCACCAAAAGTAGTATTTATTACTGATAACGATAATCAAAAACCATTAGACTTTATTAAGCCTAACAATAATAATGCAGTTAACACCGATAACAATAATACTGGTGTGTTGCCTGTAAAAGAACAAGGTACATTTGCAGCAATGCCTTTACCAACTGCAGCAACCGAAAAACATATTGATGCACCAAGCAATGCTTCGCCAACATCAATGTTATTGCTAAGTAACCCGGAACCAAGTTCGAACAATGATGTTCAAATCCGCTTGCGTAGTTTGTATACCATTGGCACAACAAGTACAGTAGGGAACCAACAAGACAACCAACATATACTTCATAACACGGCGGCATCGTTGCTATATAGCTTGTCGCAAAATACATTTGTTGGTGTTGAAGTTGGTCGCGAACAATTTACCCAAGAATTTACCGGAACCGAAAACGGTATTACAGCAAGTTACAAAGCAACACCAACCTTGATGTGGTATGGAGCGCATGTGGAACAGACCTTTAATCCAATACAATCGTTGGGTATTCGGCCGGTTGTTGGTGTTACAGCCGGGTTTGCCGGTAATTTCCTTTATGGAATGGTACGCACCCAAGTTGGGCTACAGTATGCACCTGCAGATAATATAAATTTGTTACTTGGTCTTGAAGGAACAGGGCTTACATACCAGTTCCAAGGTAAACCTTATACGTCTCTTAAATACGGTTTAACTTACGGCGTTTCAGTACGATTTTAAGCGAGAAAAACTATGAAAACGATTTTTATTATACTTTTATCATGTGTTGTGTTGGCAAGTTGCGGTTCACCGTTTGATGCCAATGGACCGATTGAGAAAAAACCAACTGACTCAACACAGCATGCGTTTATTAATGCCACAAAATTACAGATAACAGCGTGGTCCGACGACGACGACCCAGACCCCAAGGATCCCGTCTTTATTTCGCGCGGCATTCTGCAACAAGATTCTGTACAGATTGACACAACATACTCATCACCATTTCTGAAACTCCGGGTTAAAAGAGATTTCTACCCGCGTCCGTTACTTACTGATAGAAAATTTCAAATTCGTTCAATCGAATTTTATGTAAGAGCTATTGAAGTAAATGGCAACCCTGTACCACTTAAGTCGTTTACAAGTGGCTTCGGAGCACGTATAGAGGCAGCTATCCCAAATCAACGGGGCGGTGGATATCGCGACACAACATTTGTAACCGATAACATTACTGTTGGCAGTGCAATGGCTAATAGAACACTTGACCCAAGAACCTTTGTTTGTAATGCCCGGATACAAATCCCTTACGATGATAAGGTAACAGATAGTAATCACAACATCATTCACGTTACATATCAAATAACCTATTAAAAAATAGCGGTTAACCAATACATACCCCTGACATCGCGCCGTTCTCACCGCTAGGACGGCGTATTTTTTTTCTGCTATCGCCTGACCGCTCCGAGCGTTTATGTATATATCACTCTTCTAGAGCGGGAAAGAATCTCCATAAAGTAACACGCGGTTATCGTGGATATATCTGCGATGCTGTAAGGATATCTTCCGCCCGGGTGACGGCGCTTAAGGCGCGCTGCGGCGCAGGCAGGGAACCATAAAAAAAGCCCGTATGATGTGAATCGTACGGGCGTATTGATGCGAGCTTATGCGGATAACGTGGTTACCGCACAACTATCATCGGAGATGTTTGTTGTATTCGTAATGTTTGTAAGCGCCAGTAGTAATTACCGCTGGAGAGTGCTGATGCATCGAAACGTACTTCGTGGTCTCCGGCTGCTATGGTGGATTCTACAAGCACAGATACTTCGCGCCCTGTGTGGTCGAACAACGAAAGTTTACATGGCGAGCCATCGGCAGTGAATGTAACAACCACGTTATCGGATGCCGGGTTTGGACTGCACCGAACAGCCGAAGTAGTGATTGTGCTGCTTTGCTCGTTTACATCGGATGTACTACCACCTTTAATAATTGGTAATGTTGCAAAATCTTTGAACAGCAGATTCTTGATGTCGGTTTGCGGTACACAGAACCAATCGCGTAACAGCGATGCATACACCGAACGGAAATCAAATTGCATTGGCACATTGTCTTCTAATGTAACAGTTGATGGTATAGTTGGGTTGTTACCAAGTACACCATTAACAACATTATTTCCAAACACAAACATTGGCGCAGCAGCACCGTGGTCGGTTCCGTTACTTCCGTTTTGTTTTATTCTACGGCCAAACTCGCTAAACGTCATGCCGGTTACTTTATCGGCAACACCAAGTTGTTGTATATCGCTTTGAAACAATCCGATTGCCTGCGATAATTGCTGTAACAATGTAGGATGTGCAAAAGGAGTTCCTGTTCCTGCTGTATTCTGGCTGGAGTGTGTATCGTATCCGGTTTGTGTTACAATGTACACGCGTGTTTTTAATCCGCCGGCAATCATCTGTGCAACAATTTTAAGTTGTTCTGCTAACGGGTTTGCGTTTGCCCCGGGATATGTTACTTTGTTGGTTACTTTGGATGCAAGTTTAATAACAGGGTCTGCAAAGTTCTTTACTTGTAATCCTGTTTCGCGTACGTAATCAAGTTCGTGTAAGAAGCGTGTGTTTGTTGCAGTGCCATCGCCATAGTTTACAATGTTAGAATAGCTGGTTAAGCTACTAAATGCCATTCCCATATTAGCTGTTTTGGATTCCAACCCTGTGGAAACAGTATTGCCAATTTGTATTGCTACAGGATGCGGCATTGCAGAGTTTGGATATCCAATTGGGAAGCCCGGATACTGTGTATCAAGCCAACGGCCTAACCAACCGGTATCTATTATGGTATCGGAATCTGATGCGGTAAGCCAAATATCGGTAGAACGGAAGTGCGAGAAGTCCGGAGTTGGATACCCTACGCTTTGTATTACCCGAAGTTTACCATTGGTATGTAACGTTTGTAGTTCTTTAAGGTTTGGGTTAAGTCCGGTTGCATCGGTAAGTTTTAATGCACTTGCCTCTGCCACGGCAATATTTGGTCTGGCTGCTTTGTATAAACCGTATTGGTCTAACGGAATTACTGTATTCAACCCATCGTTACCGCCGGCCATTTGTATAAGTACCAGAATGCGGTCTTCGCAGGCAACGTTTGCCAAAAGGTTCAGAAATGGCGTTTGTCCTGCAAACGCTGTTACTTTAAAACCGTTCATCATAACGGGAAGCATTGTCCCCGCACCTAACAAGTGTATAAAATTTCTACGTTTCATGTATTTCTCCGATTGAATGTTTTAGAATGTTATGGAATGAATAATTATGATAATTGATACTCTGCCATAGCAAGCATGTATTTTGCCAATGCTCGCAGTTTATCGGTAACAGCTTTCTCTTTTGTTTCGTTTGTAGAGTCAGCCATGTAATCATTCCATTCTGCGGTCCATTCGTAATCGGGCAGACCGTTTAATACCACTTGTTTAAACTGTGCCTTTGCTTCATCGGGCATAGGAAGCGGATAAGCAAGTTCACACCACTCATTGATTATCACATTAATATCACCGGGGTTTGATGTTTGTTTTGCAAGTTCTATTACATCAATATAGGTTTTGCCATAATTCTCATCTAACTGATAACCGCCATCCATGGCAAGTTGGTTTGTAAACAGAACACGTTTTTGCAAGGTATCGGAGTTTATCCATAACTCGTGGAACGCAGGTGTTTGCCAATAAGCATTCCACCCTGCAACGTTGGGCGGATTTAGTAAATCCATTTGTAATGTAGCCATAGTGCGGCGTACAGTGCGCCAACCAAAGTACCTGCCCTGATACTCAGTTTCTCCGGGAAATAACATTGGGGTAATAAATACGCGAAATGTTCCAAGCATAAAGTCAGCCGGATTCTTAATCATACAACCACGTTTCGTTGCATCGTAAAAATGTGCACTTTTTAGTAACGTATCCAGCACAGGTTTGATTTCAAAGTTGTTACTCTTAAATATCTGCGCTAGTGGAGTAATAACATTCTTTTCAGTTTCGTCATCAATAATATAGTCAACAAACCAGCGGTATATTTTGCGCACCAGGTACTTTGTTGTAGCATCTTGGCTAAATATCATGTTCATTAACTCATCAAGTTCACGGCGGGCAGCGGCCTCGGTAGTTCCACCTTTAATAACGGTGTTTCCGTATCGCGCCGAAAACGTTTTATCTCCGCCATCGTGATTACCCGACGTAAACTTTGCAGAAATATTTGCCTGCACATCGCTCCAACCTGTTAATACACGTGCTGCCTGTTTAATATCTGCTTCGGTGTAGTTCGTATAATCTCCTGTAGCAACTTCGGCACCTTTACCAATAGTAAACAACTCCTGTAGTTCCCGTCCATAATTTTCATTAGGGTGAGATTTAGTATTGGTTGCACCATTTAAAAACCGGAGCATGGCGGGGTCTAACGTTACTTGACGAACTAAATCCTTAAAGTTACCTAATGCATACTCGCGGAATAAATCTAGTTGTGTAAACATATAGCGTGCATCTTTAACCGAGTTTGCCTGCGTAGCAAAATGATTATGCCAGAACAAGATCATTTTTTCGGTAATACTTGGTTTTTTTTCTACGGTTTGGAACAACATTTCACCAATCCACCACGCCTGAAGCATGGCTAAACGTTGTCCTTCTACATTTGCATCGTATGCTGCCGAAACCCAAGAATCACCCTGAGCAACTGCCGAAGATTTAATGTAGGCAATTGGGTCGGCAGGCTTAGCAGCCGCTGTTAACAACGAATCCACTGCTTGAACCATAGTTTTACCGGCAAGTGTGGTAATATCGCTTTTAGTTGCGCCAAACATAGCTCGGCGCGCTAAGTGTGCGGCTTCGGCTCTGCCCCAAGCGCCGGCGTACGGTTCAAGCCCGGCAGAAGTAACTCTTCTGTGTGGAGTATCTGATTTTTTTGCTAATAAAAAGGAACGACGATTCATAAATATCCCCTGATGAATAATTCACGCTCAATAACAAAGGCACGGTGTATTGGTTACAATATACTGTAAAATTACAATAGGTTCTATGCTATCGCCCTGACCGCACCAAACGACAGATGTACGGGCAGAATCTGCCCCAACAACCTTACTTTTGCGGATGAGAACCTTCTGCACCTAACACCATTGTTCGTTTGGGATGTGTTGTTATGTTTGTGGAGAGATAGATAGAATAATCACTGCACGTGCTAATCTAAAAATTCAAGAATGAAAAATATAGACAAACTAAGTTTAGAAAACGCCTATCGCTTGTTTGAAACCGGCGACATAAACAGCATGGAAATAGGAACTACAAAAGGACTCCAACAAATTCACCACTATTTGTTTAACGGATTATATGAGTTTGCCGGAGAAATACGCACGCTGAACATTGCCAAAGGGAATTTCAGATTTGCAAACTCGCTGTACCTAAAAGAGATTCTCGTAAAAATTGAACAAATGCCCGAAAACACATTCGAAGAAATTATAACCAAATATGTTGAAATGAATATAGCCCATCCGTTTATGGAAGGCAATGGCAGAACAATGCGAATATGGCTTGATATGCTTCTTAAAACCCGACTTAAAAAAGTTGTAAACTGGCAACACGTAAGCAAAGAACTCTACCTGCAAGCAATGGAACGAAGCCCCATTAACGATTTAGAATTACGAACACTGCTCACTGCTAATCTAACCGACGATATAGACAACCGCGAAATCATTTTTAAGGGCATAGAACAATCCTATTACTACGAAGGATACGAAAAGGGAAACGATGATGTGAAAGATTGAAATGATACCGGAGGTATTGTATAATACAAACATGAAATGCCTACAGTATTACTTAATTTGTGGTTGTGTACGGAGCTAACGAAGTACCTCCTGACGCATATCCAAAATATCTGAATTATAATTTTATTCACTTCTCCCTTATGAAATGACAGACACACAATCCAACTTAGCAATACATGATGAGATAATAGCTTACTTCAATCTACCTATATCTCCAGAGTTTGCGATTCTAGTAAATGGAGATTGGGGTTCTGGGAAAACATTCTTTATTAAGAAATTGATTCAACAGTATTCTGATTCACTTGGAGAAATAAAAAGTTCTACTTTATATATAAGTCTCTATGGTATAGATAAAGTATCAGATATCAATTTTGAAATCTTCAGACAACTGCATCCAGTTCTTGGAAGTAAGCCAGCAGTTTTTGCTATTAATTTATTGAAGTCCTCACTTAAATTGAGCTTCAACGTAGATTCTAATTCTGATGGTAAGCAAGATTCAAATATTAATGTAAGTTCGTCCGATTTAAACATTATTGAAACGCTAAGTAATGTCAAAGGTAAAATCCTAATATTTGATGATTTGGAAAGATGTAGCATAGCTCCTAAAATTTTACTGGGGTATATTAACAAGTTTGTAGAGCATCAAGGGCTAAAAGTAGTCGTCGTAGCAAACGAGAAAGAACTGTACAGAAATGAACCTCAACTCAGGACAGATTACATTGAAACAAAAGAGAAAGTTATTGGAAAAACATTAACGGTTATGCCTGATACAGATGAGGCATTATCATCCTTTATAACTGAAATAATAGATGTGTATTCTACTACTGTCAATCAATCTAAGTTTTTGACCGAATCTATCAGTAATATTAAAGAAGTTTTTTCTGTTGGCGGATATAATAACCTAAGGCATCTTCGACAATCTTTAATTGAGTTGAAAAGATTTCTTTCTATTCTGCCAAATGAATTTTATTTAAAACAGAATCTTTTATTAGAGCTTGAATGGATTTTTCTTGCATTCTGTTTTGAAATTAAAAAATCTGATTTGATTAAATCAATATCTGAGATAAATTCAATTTCGGACAATGCAGTTACTGATGCTGTCCGCAAATATAACTTGTCACGAGGTTTGGGAAGTATTCATGAAAAACACGGCACTACCACTTTTCTGGAAAAGTATAGATTAAAAGAATCCAATCTTATTCTCAACGAAAGTACTTGGTACTCAATTTTTCATTTAGGGTATTATGATCAAGTATCTGTAATACAAGAAATCAAGATGGGTCGTTATTTCTATGATGAGAACACAGATGCCTGGAAAAAGCTCTGGTATTTTAGAGATAGTGATGACGATGCTTGGCTTGAGAATATGGTATCTGAAGTTTTCGAAAATCTTGAATGTAAAAAGTACACAATGCCGGAAGAAATACTACATGTGTTTGGCGTATTACTCACTTTATCTAAATATTCTTTAATTGAGTTTGATACAGAAGCAATTATTTCAAAGTTTAATGAATACATTGGTAACATTCAGCTCTCAATTCAGGATAGGGATAATATCAATCTTTATGAGCATGGGTCATTTGGTTTAGTATACTCAAGCAACGATACCCCAGAACTTAAAGATATGATAAACTTAATGTACAGTAAAATTGATGAGCAAAGAGTTGATGAATTGCCTTTGGTTGTTGATGAATTACTTGCTCTTCTTAAAAATGATTCAGATAAATTTTATGGCACTATGACGTTAAGTAACTGGGGTGACCAGCGTTACTTTAATAAACCAATATTTGTAAACATCAATATAGATGAATTTATAAAGTTTTTTTGTGACCTGAATCCTAACCAACAAAGAACATTTATGGATACTCTAGATAAGCGATACAAATACTCGCGCAACGAACTTTTGCCTGAGAGGGACTTCCTAACTTCACTAAACGTGAAATTAAAAGAAATAAGAATTACAGGCTCGAAACTTAAACAGTTTCATATTAACAACTCAATTAAATGGTTATCTGAAATTATAGAAAAATATTTTGGGGAGAAGCAAGCCGCCCCATAGCGGCAGGTCGCTCTCACTGACTCAGAAAGCCTATCGTAACTACAAAACGATAACCTTTCTTTCTTGTATAATGTTTTCTCCCGCAAAGTAACGCACTTTGTTATGTGCCGTTTGGTGCGGTCTTGCGATAGCGTAGTATCACGTAAATTACCGGTGTTTTATAATACTTTGCAGGTTGCGTCGTATTTTGCCGCCCGTTTGATTTATTACCACAGAAATTATTATGCTTCAGGTTATTCAGCATCAAAAGTCCGGAGAGTTATTAGTAGAAGAGTTACCCACACCAACCTGTAAACCGGGTGGAATTCTTGTTCGTACAGAGGCATCACTTATTAGCGCAGGTACAGAACGCACTTCGGTTACATCGGCGCAGAGTTCGCTGTTAGAGCGTGCCCGCAAACAACCAGACCAAGTTAAACAAGTGATTGACATGGTAAAAAAAGATGGGCTTATGAATACCGTTAACAAGGTGCTGAATAAATTGGATTCGTACAAAGTATTGGGCTATAGTGCAGCGGGTGTGGTGGTGGAATCGCGTTGCGATGAATTTTCCGTGGGCGACCGCGTTGCGTGTGCAGGCGCACAATATGCACACCATGCCGAATACATTAGCGTTCCAAAAAATCTTGCTGTTAAACTTCCCGATTCTGTTTCGTTCGATGATGCCGCATATACTACTGTTGGTGCTATTGCCTTACAAGGTGTGCGTCAGGCAGATGTGCGCCTTGGCGAAACCGTTGTAGTAATTGGGTTAGGATTGTTAGGACAACTAACAGTTCAGTTGTTAAAAGCATCGGGCTGTAAAGTAATTGGTATGGACATTAACCAAGCATTGTTTGAGCGCGCCAGACAATACGGTGCCGACGCATGTTTGCAAAGCGATGCATCGAGCTTGCCAACTATTACTGCGCTAACACGTGGCATTGGTGCCGATGCCGTTATTATTACCGCAAGTACAACATCCAACCAACCAATTGAATTCAGTTTGCAGGCGTTGCGCAAAAAAGGTAAGATTGTTATTGTTGGTGTTACGGGTATGGATTTACCGCGCTCGCCGTTTTACGAAAAAGAAATTGATGTGCGTATCTCGTGTAGTTACGGTCCCGGCCGTTACGACCCCCAATACGAAGAAGGCGGAGTAGATTATCCCGCCGGATATGTACGCTGGACGGAGAACCGCAACATGCAGGCATTTGTAGATGGCATTGCCGCCGGTGCCATTGATGTTAAGAGCATGACGACGCACGCATTTGATATAACCGCAGCACAACAAGCATACGATTTAGTTACGGGCAAAGATTCCACGCCATCGCTTGGTATTGTATTGCACTACCCTGCACGCACCGGAGCTGACCGCCGCACCGTGCAACGCGCAACAACAACATACACAAAGCAAAATGTAAACGTTGGTTTGGTTGGTGCAGGAAACTTTGCACAGGCATCGTTACTTCCGCCATTGCAAGATGGCAAGGCAGGATTAGTTGCCGTATCAACCTCAACACCGGTTAATGCGCACTCGGTTGCAAAGCGATACGGATTCTCGGTTGCTACAACCGATTCCAACGAAGTAATAAGCAACAACGATGTAAACTTGGTGGTGTGCGCATCGCGCCACGACTCTCATGCTTATTATGTAACAAAAGCATTGCAGCAAGGTAAAGCTGTGTTTGTAGAAAAACCGCTTGCTATAAACAACGAACAACTCAACGAGATTGAACAAGCCGTAATACAACATAACGGAAGAGTTATGGTTGGCTTTAACCGCCGTTTCTCCGCGCCGTTTGTTGCCATCAAAAAATTCTTTGCCGAACGAAAAGACCCCATGCACTTTACCTACCGCATGAACGCAGGGTTTATACCAAAAACGCATTGGATTCAAGACCCCACACAAGGCGGACGTATTATTGGCGAGGCATGCCACATAATAGATTGCATGGTGTATCTAACAGGTGCATTACCTGTACGCGTGTATGCGGAATCGCTTGCTGCAAGTAACGCGGCATCGGTTAATCACGATAACGTAAGTATTACCATTAAGTTCAGCGATGGCTCGGTTGGTGTTGTGCATTATCTTGCCAATGGCGATAGCGCACTTGGTAAAGAATACTGCGAGGTATTCTGCGAACAAAAAACAGCTATCATGGATAACTTTAAAACCGTGCAGTTGTTCAGCGGTAAAAAAATGAAGGAGCAAACGTTTAACGGAAGCAAAGGCCATAACGAAGAAGTTGCCGCAACCCTGCAAGCATTGCGCAACGGCACACCAATGCCTATAAGCTTTGCCGAGCTTGCCGCCGTAACACGCGCTACATTTGCAGCCGAAGAATCGCTTAATGCAAATCAGATAGTTTCTTGCTAACGCTAACAGTTCGGTTTCCATTGTAAATCTATTTTCAATTCACTAAGTACTAAGCTCGTATGTTAAAGTTGTTGTTTCTTCAGTGTATTCTTATGGCAACAATTCATACTGTTGGAGTTGCACAAAACAACCGTATTACAACGTACGAAAAAATTGGCTGGTACGGATGTTTAACGTCAATCAAACTCAATAACGAATTTGGAATTCACGCCGAGTATCAATGGAGAAGAGACAACTACATAACCGACTGGCTACAAGGTTTGTTACGTGTTGGAGTTAATTACCACGCTACACCAAAAGTACTTTTTAGAGTAGGATATGCTTTGGCGGAAACGTATCCGTACGGAGAAATTCCAATTAACGCGCTTGGAAGAGACTTTACCGAACACAGAATATTTGAGATGGCGCAGATAAACCACAACGAATCTATTCTTGATATAACACATCGTTTCATGCTGGAGCAACGCTTTGTAGGAAGATATAGTTCGGCAAGTGTAGCACAGGAAGACGAGTTCCCATTGCTAAACAGAGTGCGTTATATGCTGCGTTTGCAAATGCCTTTGGCCGGCAATGCAATACAAGATAATACACCATACCTTGCAGCATTCGATGAAGTAATGATTGGCTTTGGTGAAAATGTAAACGCTAATATCTTCGACCAAAATCGTATTGGCGTGGTAGCGGGGTATCGTTTTATAAAGAGCTTTAGAATTGAAGCCGGATATATCAATCAGATAGTTCAGTTTGGCAGACAGCTCAACGGAAAAAACATCTTTCAGAACAACAGTGGTGTTATTCTTAGCGCATATGTAAACATTGATTTATCAAAGCCGGAATAACCTAACATTGCTTTTTTGCTAACGCGGGACGGCACCTTATGGCGGCTACACCTAAACCACTACTTGCCGGAGAGAACGAACTGCTACTATTTGCATTAAACGTGATTGGTGTATTGCCAAACGGTATTAAGTTTGTGGTAGTTACTCTAAACTCTCATGGTAATATTACTTATTCTAAATGTAGCTACAAGTTAAATGTACCTATTGATATTGGTGCTCCAATCTGACAATGCTAAATTTTATGTACAAGCTCTAAATACAACAAATATGAAAATCCTATTTACAATTCTGTTATTTACATTTGGAATTTACCTTACAAATGCAAACGCTCAAAACATTAAATCCATTGAAGCTGAAGGGAACTTGGAATCTCCCAAGCCATGTGGATGTATCGAATTATCAGCGGTAACCAGCGAAAATAACCCTGCTGATATTCTGAATGGAATGGGAAAATGTATTGAGCAAAAAGAATTCAGAAAGGCTGCTCGACTATTTGCAATAGCAGGAGTTTATGGGACGTATGACAGTTATCGTGTTAAAGATAAAAGCGCGCATCAAGCCTTATTAGTATTACAAAGTAATATTTTCTCTAAGGTTAGCGAAGATGACAAAAACAATCTACTTTTAAGTCTACAAGGCCAACTTAAAGCAGGATCGGAGGAGTTAAGCGAAATTTGTAATGCGATTCGGCAGGTTGGCATGCCAAAGTATTTTCCCAGATATATGATTCAACATGGGCTTCAGGCATTGACTGGGAAGAGTGGAAATGGATTAGTAGAAAATTTCAATAGCCAAGAATCTTGGGATCTATCTCTAAAGACTTACTTGCACTGCGGAGAGTGAAAAATCAGTCTCTATATGCTGTTAACCATGAAATCTACTGTACATTCAATACTAATTGCACTAATAATTCTATTTTTTACCTCCTGTAACACAAACAATAATGTGGCATGCACTACGGTGTATGTTAGTGTAGTAGTTACGGTTCACGGTGGTGTACTTGATAAGTATTTTACCATACAGAATAGTACCGGTGATACAATACGATACAAAACAACATCCGGAAAGAGCGATTCGCTTTATGGAGTGTTATCTGATGATTATATACATAAATTTAAACATGAAGTAGAGACGTTTACCTTTAAAGGCTTTGTTCAAGATTCCTTAGTAATAAACGAGCAATACCTTATAAAAGCTGACCAATGTCACATCTACTATCTAAGTGGCAAAACAGATATTAAACTGTGAGTTTTGTATAATCACAATCTGTAAGAATTGAACACACCTCTCAACGATAACCATTGTGTGTAGCACAACATTCTTATCCGCACAACAAGGTTTTTTGTTGGTGTTTGTTTGGTGCGGACTGCGATAGCAAATACTATTTTAACTTCCACACATTGTTGTACAAGCGGTATTCTATGCTGTAGTCTTCATCGTCGTTGGGCGATACAAAGCGGGCAACGGTTCCATCGGGACGGAAGTTCCATTTTTCATCGTACTTTTTGTTGTTATCCCAATCTACTTTTATTCTGTTCCATGAGGTAAACCCTTTGTTTTGGTCGCATCGTATATCCAACTTCACGCTTCCTTTTTTTACAGTTCGTTTTAGCGAGCCGTTGTCATCTTGCTTACCCAAGCTAAGCGGTTCCTTTTGCAGTTGAAGTATCTCTTGCTCGGTGGAGCTAAGTGGAAGTTCCTGCGCTCCATACTGCGGTTTGGCTGTTGGTGCCTGCATTTGTGTTTGGGGTGCTTGTTGTTGTTGCGAAGCATATGGTTGTTCTTGTAACGGCGGTTGTGCATCGCCGCATCCGGCACACGAACGGATAAGGAAAACAAACCCAATAACCGGTGCGCCTATTAACACACTTTTTTTGATAGCTGCAAATGTTGTGTACTTCATACTTCCTCTGTTGGTTGTTCTGTTTCTGTTGGTAGTTGTATAATATATTGTTGTAAGGTTTCGCGCAATGGCAGAGATGTATCGTTTATACGTTTGTATGCGCGCGCGGCACGCAGTACATCGCGTACTGTCCGGTTGTTTCCTGTTGCAAATGCAAGACATTCTTCGGCAAGTGTACAGCGTTCTTCGGGCGTTGTACTAACACCGCTGCTTACATGTAACCGTGCTATTGTAGTTAATGTTGCTAACACTTCGCAATACAAATGCTCATCGGTTTGCGATAGTTGCCGTTGCGGTAGTTGTGCATGATATAACATTTCGCACGCTTCTTCTATAATGGTACGTGGTATTGTAGTACACAGTATTTCTGTTGCGGCATCGCTTGCACAATTCCGTGGAACTGCTTGTTGTGCAATGGCAGACATCTCTTTACGTTTGGCAAGAACCTCTGTTATATGTTGAGTAAGCTCAAAGGCCTGTACCGTTGGTACTACAAACCCCGCACCTTGCTGTGCATGTTTTTCTACTCGTTGAAATTGGTCGTCGTACTTGCGTTCTTGCGGCAGAAACACACATGGCACACCGCAATGTAGCAGCTCATTTACCGAGTTAAAGCCACCTGCGGTTACAGCGCAGTCAAATGCGTTGAAATACTCCATCATAAGTAAACGCTGAGACCAACGGATGTTTGGTGCATGGAGTTCAACTCCACGGTACAACGGTCCTGCGCCTATTACAAATACAAAGTTTGGGTTCTGCTCTGCAAGCGTGCGGAAGGTTTGCAATAGCTCGTTTGCATTGTTATCTCCTCCGCCACCAATGGTGCAGTATACCACAGTTGCATCGGACGGTATATCTAATATTCTGCGTGCTTCGTTGCGGGATAAAATCTCACTGCGCGAACGGATGAGTATCTCACCAACATCGGTAACTCGAGCAAAACATTCCTCCGGAACGGGCGATGGATTTACACCATGTTCGGTTGGTTTAATTATAGCATGATACCCGCGCAAAACCGATTGAAATGCAGATTGCTCGGCAACCTCCGGCTTTACAGCGCGGTAGATAAATACATTCTTTTGCCCAAAGTCTAATACATCATACAACTCGTTAAACGACCCAGCAGGAAATGTATCAACAACAAGAATATCCGGTGCCAATACATTAACAGCATTCCATATCCATTGCTTTGCAATTTTACGGTAACGGTGCGGGGCAATACGCGAGCGTGTAATTGAATTCTTCGATGGAATTTTAAACGACGCAAATCCATTAGCATAACAAATCGCATCACTTTCGCTTGAGGTAAGAAAAGTAATCTCGGTTGCAATACCCGCAACCGTAGCAATTCTGCGTAACTCGCGGCTTATAGCGGTAAGGCGCGTAATATGTCCTAATCCTAAACCGTTTACCGCGTAGTTTACTATGCGCAATGGATGTTTTGTGTGCATTAGCTTACATCGCTCCAGCCACTTGAAGAAGAATCCGAATCGTTGTATGTTGTATCGCGCTCGTATGTGTACCCCGGGTGCTCGTGGTAATACGATTGCACTTCCGGGATAAAATTACCATCCAATCTACCATCGGTCATAACATCCCACCACAAGAATTCCTCTAACGGCGAGTATCTGTAATAATCGTTAAATACATAGATAGTATCGCCCATTCTGTTGTAGCGGTTGTATGCACGGTCGTAACGGTCGTTACCAAAACGGTGTGCAAACTGTTCATCGGTAAATTGTTTATTGCGGAAGCGATAGCGGTCATCTTCGTAGCGTGCTTTTTCATCGCGAAGTTTGTCGGCACGTTGGTTCAGGTCGTTAATATCGTTGGTAATCTTCAGGTTCAGCTGTTCAAGATATTCAACCTGGTGGTTCATGCCATCAAGCACAGTGTAGAGTTTTAAAGCTTCATCGCCTTGCGGAAGTTTCTTTGCTGCGGCTTCTTTCCCGCTTTGTAAAAACAGAGCAATCTCTTTACCTGCCTCTTGGCTAATGTATTCCGGCAGGTGTTGTAATTCGTGTACATCGCTGTCGTGTTCTTTTACTTTACTTTGTACACGTTGTAGCTGACGGCGCAAATCGGCAAGCGACTCTGAGAAGGTATCAACCTGATGATTCACCTCGGAGTACCGCGAAGCAACATCAATAAACGATTTCGCATTCAACTTCTCCTGAATAATATCTGCATTCTTCCAATCTTCCAGATACTCACTATTTAGAAACTTAAAGAACCCCTTATGCGGATATCGCTCAGTTCCGTACCCCGATGCAACTAACCGTTGCATACGCGGCATAGAATTCATCATATCCAATTCACTTTTTAATTTGGCAAGAATTGGCTCAAGTTCTTCAATCTGCGATGTTAACACACCTGTATGTGGTGTTATTAGCGCAGAGCTTTTTTTGTACTCGTCGTCAGCCTCAATATCCTGAATCTCATGTTGTAGTTGTTGCTCACGTTTTTGCATATCGCTCCATAAACGTGCAATACGCGGTGCATTAATAGTTGAAGAAAGATTTGCCAATCCTTCTTCTGTTAGTGTTGGTAATACTGTTGCGGTAATGTTAGCATACGCCGTAGCAATACGTTGCTTTAGCTCGTTTCTGCGTTGTTCGTTTTCGCTAATAAGTTTTTGCAGGTTCGTGCGTTGGGAATTATACGCCTCAAGTTGGGTAGCGGCGCGCCTAATAAAATCATCAACTGAATACATGGACGGTGTTTCCTTTGTAATTGAATGAATACCAAAATACAAGCAAACGCTATTACGTTGTTCACGTAATTTTTGTTGCTATCGCAGGGCGGCACCAAACAAGTACTGTATTCCGCTCCTTCACCTGCCGGAAAGAACCCCGCATAATCAAGACCCGTTATCGTTTGGCTGGAAGTATAACAAAAGAATGGTAAGTTTGGGGTAAAGTAAGTAGATATTATGTGTAAAAAATCAAATTCAAGCTCAGAATGGAAATGATTATATTTTGTGGGATTCAAGCAACAGGAAAAACCACATTTTACAAAGAGAAATTTTTTGATACTCATATTCGTATATCGCTAGATCAACTAAATACTAGAAATAAGGAACGGAAGTTAATTGAAACATGCTTGGCCATACAACATCCAGTTGTTATAGACAACACAAACCCAACAATTGAAAATAGAAGTAATTATATTATAGCCGCTAAAGAAAATAAGTATAAAGTAGTCGGCTATTACTTTCAGTCAAAACTACAAGATTCGATGTTGAGGAATAGCGAACGTAAAGGAAAAAAGTGCATACCCGAAGTAGGTATCAAATCTACTTTTAATAAATTAGAATTGCCTGTATATGCGGAGGGGTTTGACGAACTTTATTATGTTGAGATTGAAAAAGGAGAATTTAAAATAAAAGATTGGACAAATGAAATTTGATGATTTAGATAGCAAGATGAGAGCTTACGAGACTTTGCATGACCGATGCGTCTTGCCTAATATGTTTATTGTTGCTAGAATAGACGGAAGAAGTTTTACAAAGCTCACAAAAGAAACGCATAGTTTTACAGTTCCTTTTGATGAACGGTTTCGAGATTTAATTATAGAAACAGTAAATCACCTTATGAACTGCGGTTTCAATGTTATTTATGGTTATACGGAAAGTGATGAAATTTCTTTATTATTCCATATATCAGAAACATCATTTTCTCGCAAAACAAGAAAATTGATTTCAATTTTAGCAGGCGAGGCAAGTGCCAAGTTCTCTTCACTCCTTGGTGATGTAGGTGCATTCGATTGTAGATTATCCGAGCTCCCAAATAAGCAACTTGTTGTTGATTACTTCAGATGGAGAAATGAAGATGCACATAGAAATGCGTTGAGCGCACATTGTTACTGGCGATTGAGACAAGATAACTACTCACAACGCCAAGCTACATCAAAACTAGATGGACTAAGCACTGAAGAAAAAGTCAAGTTGTTATTTCAATATGGTATCAATTTCGATAAACTTCCTCTTTGGCAAAAAAGAGGGATTGGCATTTATTGGATAAACAGTCAAAAAAGAGGATATAATCCCAAGACTAATCAGGAAGTTTATACAGACAGACGCGAGTTATATACGAACTTAGAACTACCAATGGGAGAAAATTATAGTAACTTTATAATTGAGCTTATTGATAAATACGACTCTTCTAAGATTCAAACATTAGATAGCACTGTATGAACATAAGATTTCAAATAGGATGTTGTTCATAGGTTCAACAACTAATACTATTGCTATACATTGTTGATTAATATATTGTTCCCTATGTATGTAATCTGATTATTGTTTACTCTAAGGTAAGCACTTCCCATCCGCGGTAAACGTTGTGGTGTAGTGGCGGTTCTTTCCGCGCTGCTTGAGATTTTTTTGCAGATGCCATGCGGAGCGGTGAAACAAGAAAAGATGTTTTACGTATCTTGCCAACACTTCAGTATTAACTAATAAATGTTACGTATGAAAACCACAACACCTGCAATTACTGCCGTGCGCTATAAAGCAATACGCGCCGCTATGAAAACCGACAACCTCGACGCCTATATTGTCCATCATTTACCAACTATCCGCTACCTTACCAATTTTTCCGGCTCTAACGCATTGCTTGTAGTTACGCAACGTTCGGTTCTGTTTTTTACCGACGACCGCTATGCCGAGCAAATTAAAACCGAGCTGTATCAGGTAGATGGACTAAAAGCATACATTGAGCGCGACATCTGGAAATTTATTGCCGATAAAAAACTTCTGAAGGGCGCAGTAAACGTTGGGTTTGAATCGAACGTTGTATCGGTTGATTCTGCCAAAGCAATGCGCAAAGCATTACCGGGTGTTAAACTAAAAGCCGCACCGGGTTTGGCACGGAAAACAACAATGCCAAAGTCTGCCGAAGAAGTTGCCTACATTAAAAAAGCTGCCGACATTACCGCAAAAGTATATGAATACGTGCTTGGTTTTGTAAAACCCGGTATGCGCGAAATTGATGTAGCCGCCGAAATAACTTACCAAGGACGTAAACTAAGCAGCGAAGGAGATGCGTTCGAAATCATCTTTGTATCGGGTATTCACGGGGCGTTTGTGCATGGGCGCGCAAGCCACAAAAAGATTCGCAAAGGCGAGGTAATCACGCTTGACTTTGGTTGCCGCGTAAATGGTTTTCATTCCGACCAAACACGCACCTTCTCGCTTGGTAAACCATCGCGCGAGGCACTTAAAGCATGGAGTGTTGTAACCGAAGCACACGCCCGCGCCATAGATGCAATTAAACCAAACATTAACTGCGCCGAACTTGACCTTGTAGCACGCAACATCATAACCAATGCCGGTTATGGCGATTACTACAAACACTCGTTGGGTCATGGCTTGGGCATAGAAGTTCACGAAGCACCGGCAATCTCGCACCGCAACACAACAGGTGTTGTGCCGGAGGGATGTGTAATCACCATCGAGCCCGGCATTTACATCCCCGATAACTTCGGCATGCGCCTTGAAGACGACATGCACGTAACAAGCAACGGTCCGGTGTATTTAACGTCATCGCCGCGCGAAATGATAATGGTATAAACAGGAATAGTAAAAGGTTTATGCTAACGCAAACCGCACCGCGCCTTGCTTACAAAGCAGGGCGTTTTTTTTGCGGGAAAGAACCGCGTGCAGATACAAAGCGTAACCGTGGATATTTATAAGCATAAAAAAATCAAACTGCGTACGCCCCATATTGAAAATAGAATGTGTATATTCCTTAACCATGTTTAACCAAGCACCTTGTGGAAGGAACTCCCATGAAAACAACACGACACATTCTGATTGCTTTTGTAGTAAGCATATTCTGTGCATCACAACTCTATGCACAAATTCCCAACTTAGAACAACTCCGCGTTCCAAGTAATATGGGTAAGAATTTTGTATTTGCGATACCGCCTGTTTATGAAGAAGATACAGTAGAAATAAATCTTTATGCGTTATCAGATATTGATACTAGAGTTAGTGTAGATTTAGTAGGTAGAGGGTATACATTTAGTAGGTCGGTAAAAAAAAATAAGATCTCATTTATTAAACTTGGCAACTTTGCATTGCCTTTTAGTTTCAAACAAAATAGTTTTCTACCTGAACAAGTTTTGAGTTTCTCCTCAATCGAAGTAACATCGGCTGAGCCGATTGTTCTTTACTGTCTTGTTAAACTTCGAAACAACAGCGAGGGCTTTTTATGTCTGCCTGTGGAATCAGTAGGTAACAGATACATTGTAGCATCAATGCCTGATATGACGTGGATGTATGGTGGAGATTCTAAACCAAGTGTTATAACAATATCTGCCACTCAAGATAACACCAAAGTCAGTTATACTGTTGGAGGTAATGCGGTTACAACAACAGTAGGTGGTTTGAAGGTTGGCCAAACCAAAACATGGATACTCAACAAATACGATGTTGTAGTTATTGCAAACAGTAAGGATAGCAAAGAAGGTGATATGACTGGCAGTGTTGTAAGTTCCGATAAACCTGTAAGTGTTGTTTCGGGAAATGTATGCGCTAATGTACCAACAACATTACGCTACTGTAATTACATTACAGAAATGGAGCGACCAACATCGTCGTGGGGTATGATACATCTTATACCAAACATACCTTTTCGTAAAAACAGTGCAATGGTTAAGATATTTTCTGCTGAGGGGAACTGTCAGATATTAAAGAACGGTAGCCCGAATAAGGTAATACAAAAGTCCGGCGGGGTTGAAGGTACCGGCTATATTTACGAACGTGTAAATGCCAACAAGAATTCGGTTATGGTTTATACATCAAACAAGCCAACTTCAGTAACGTTCTTCAATCCGGGAAGTGAAGACGACAACTATCCGTCTGCTCCATTCCAAATGAACATCATACCGTTCGAAAAATTCTCTCGTAATTATCTGTTAAGCACTCCCGCATTACCGGGTAACACAACATTTAAACACCACTATGTATCGTTAGTGTATAGATTAACTTCTAACAATACAATTCCAAACGATTTCCAGATTGGGAGAATAGTTGCTGATACAATACAGTGGCAGGGAATTGCAAATACGTTTGGTGCGGCTACGGGAGATACCTTTGCAATTAAAATACAAGACGGAACATACGCCGCAAAGATGATTGAACTTCCCGAAAACGGCGTGTACTATTTGCAAAGTTCATCGCCATTTATGGCATATAGCTTTTGTGGTGATAGCACATTGGTGTACGGAATGCCCTCCGGTTGTTTAATAGGTGAGAACCCGGCATTCAAGGATACCATACCACCCGTACCAACTGTAACAGAATCCACCCCTGTTGTAGTCCGCGGAACCGTTACCGATGAGCCAGATGATGTATTAGTACGCAGTAACCTAAGCTCAATTACGTTATCGCCTACAAACGGTAATGCTGTGTTGGTTACCAATTTGGTAAAGTCCGATAACATGCAAACAGCCAACTGGCGCGTTGAACGCATAGATACAACTCAACCCGCGCAAGTAACAATTACCTTTACCGATAAAAACGGCAACTCTACATCCTTTAAAATTGTAATGAACAGTACAACAGTTACAGTTACTCCGTACAAGCCACTTGTAAAGCCAATAATACAACGGAGTATAACACGCAGTTACTTCTGCCAAGGCGAAACGGTTGTACTAAGTGTACCAAGTGGATACGCATCCTATACGTGGTCTAACGGAGCCAACGCTCCTGTGTTGATGTTATCTAATCAGCAAGCGGGAACCTTTACCTACAATGTTGTCGTGTACGATATCAACGGCGATTCCGTCCGTTCCGATGATGTAGTAATTGAAGTTCGTGTAATACCGGCAACACCGCTTGTTACCTACAACGGCAGCACAATTCTATCAACAAAAGAAGTAAGTGGCACAACATATCAATGGCAACTAAACAACACCGATATACCCGGTGCTACCGATAGAGTCTATGCAGCACTATTCAACGGGAAGTATCGTGTAAAAATTACGGTTAACGGTTGTAGCAGTATTTCCGCAGAACAATATGTACTTGTTAGTTCGGTTGAACAAACCGAGGGTAACATGGTTGTTATCAGTCCCAATCCCATGTCAACAGCAATGTTGGTTCAGTATCAATCAGAAGCAACAAGTACAATCGAGCTTGTTAATACATTAGGAATGGTAGTCATCGCCGTACCTGTTTCAGAAACTGGAAGCGTACACAAAGAAATTAGCATTGCAGAAATTCCTAAAGGAACATACCTTGTCAGAATTTATTCAGGCAGTACAATACTAACAACACAAAAACTCATTAAAGAATAAACAACACAAGTATCTGTATTCTATTAACTGATACACATGTGCATATGCTAACGCAAACCGCACCGCGCCTTGCTTACAAAGCAGGGCGTTTTTTTTGCGGAACAGAACTGCGTGTAAATACAAAGCGTAACCGTGATTGGATGTTACTTCTTTAATTCTTCTAGTTCTTTTGTAGCGTGTGCCTTGGCTTGTTCGTTACCATAGGTAATTACTTTTTGGTAATAGGTTATAGCTTTTTCCTTTTGCCCCAGAAGTTTGTAGCAGTAGCCAATGTTATTTAAAACAATAAAGTCGGTTGGGTTAACTGTTTCTGCTTGAGCTAAATAGTCTAATGCCTTTGTAAAGTTCTTGGTAAGCATATACGCAACTGCAGTTGTTGAAAGCACCTCTACACTTTTAGGATAATACTTTAAAACAACTTCGCCTACTTGTTTAATGTTGTTCAGTAAGCTGTCGTTATCGGTATCGTACATCTGTTTTAAATACGATTGAACTGAACCAATCATCACTTGCTCGGCATCATCCAATGGTTTGTTTTCCGTCCATAACCATTTGGTTGCAATGGTGTGCGAGTGTTCTACGGTTGTAATAATCTCTTGTGTGAATTCTTTATATAACTCCAGTTTGCCTAACACAAAACATTTCCCAAACCGCATATCTAACCTATTGGGGAATTTCTGAATTCCTTTGTTAATGTATTTCATGGCAACTGCTACCCGCTCCGGATTATACGATATGGTTGAACCTATATGCCCGGCTGTTTTTCCTGTGCTGTCGGTTAACTCAAATGAATCTCCTTGCGGACGTTGCAAGCCAAGCGAGAGAACTTCTTGTTTGCTTTGTGCAAAGTGAAAGTTAAACGCAGATGTATATAGTTCGGGGTCGTTGGGGTTAGATTTTTCCCACTGCTGTAAGAACTTGCTGATTGTAGCGGTATCGTTTTTTGCATACAGCTTTTTAAATGTAGCATATTGCTTCTGCGCAACAGAAGGAGATATACACAGAAGGATACCACACAATATGGTGATTACTGTTTGTACAACACTGCGATGAGAATGGAGTTGCATATCCGTTTGCTTTTTTGAATTCAAAATATCTGATTAGTATCTACAAACGTTAAACGTTGATGTAGTAATGGGCTATTCTTTCCCGCAAGGCAGAGCTTGTTTGTTGCATAACATGTGGCGCGGCAATGCGACAGCAGAGAACTTAACTAATACCACCTACACTCCACAACAACTTAGCACGAAGTAAATCGAAGTAGGTGCTGTCTACGCGCTTGATGAGTTTTACTACAAACTCGCTTTTGCGTATTGTTATGCGTTGGCCGGGTGTGATTACTGTTGCCTGTTTGCCATCGGCTACTAAAGTAGCTTCGTCGCTGTACTCGTTTAGGATAAACGTGATTTCGTTGTTATCGGGAACGATAAGCGGACGCAGTGTGAGTGCGTGTGGCGAGATTGGCGTTACACAAAATATCTGCGAGGATGGCGCAATGATTGGGCCGCCGCACGAAAGTGAATACGCCGTAGAGCCGGTTGGTGTTGTTAGTATTAAACCGTCGGCGCGGTAATCGGCAATGTGGTGGTCATCTACGTATGCGCTTACAATTATCATGCGCGATGACCCATGTTTTTCCAGAACAAATTCGTTAAGGGCATATATTTGTTGCTCAGTTCCGTTTACAGTTACGGTAGTTTGTAACGTACTGCGGTCTACAACACGGTAGTTACCACTTATTACATCTGCCAATGCGCTTTCTAAATCATCTACCGAAAACTCTGCCAGAAAGCCAAGCTTACCAAGGTTAACGCCCATTATGGGAATATCGGTATGGAGTAATGCACTTGCACATGCAAGCATGGTTCCATCGCCGCCAAAGCTTATAACTACATCGGCAAATTTATCGAACTCCTCTAGCGGAACGGGTTCGAGGTATTGGGCAACATCGGGTGTTGTGCGTGCAAGCACTTCGGGTTCCACGCAACACTCGGCACCCAGTAAACGCAAACGCCGCGCAGATTCTTCCACGCGGCGCAGTGCGTCGGTTTTTGTAAGGTTAACATACAACCCAATACTTATCATTATGCAACTCCGTTGCTATTATCGTCGTCCGATGCAGTAGATACCTCGGATGTTGACGACATTTCCTGCACGTAATTCAGGCGCAGGTTAGAAAGGGTGTAGTCTAAGGTACGATGTTCGGTATCACTTAAGTTGCCTTTGGTTTTATCTTCCAGCACACTTAGGATGTCGATGATAAATTTTGCATGGTCTAAATTCTTATTCAGCGAATCCATTGCAGGGTGCTTCATTTTCCCTAAAGCAACCATTCCTTCCATACCAAACATATTTACAATTACACTAAAATCAACATTCTGCATAACACATCAATTATGGTGAATACATTCGCAGCGCGAAAATACGCAAATATGTATTTGGTGTGGTGCGTTTATACCAACAGAATAATTTATGTGTCTGTACATTTCATCAATATTATTAAGCGGTTTGTTGTTGGGGTGGTACAAACATTATCAGGTATATAATCACACAAACGGTGCCTATTCCTGCTACAATAAACGGCGTGGAATCGTTAACACTGTACCACAGAAAACCGGCAAACGAGCTTGCCAGTAACGCACAAATACTTTGCAAACCGGCATACGTTCCAATGGCAGTTGCGGTATCTTCTTTTGCAGAGATGTTGCTTATCCATGCTTTGCTGATTCCCTCGGTTGCAGCTGCGTAGATTGCATATAACACAAATAACATACTATACATTGGTAGTGTTGTTGCAGAGCTAAAGCCAACATAGACAATAGCAAAAATGCCAAGCCCAATGGTAAACATGTTCTTTAACCCAATCTTATCGGCAAGGATTCCCAACGGAAATGCACATACAACATACACAAGGTTGTAAAAAATGTATAAGGCAATTACAGTGGTATCATCCAACCCCGATTGCCGTGCTTTCATCAACAAAAAAACATCCGAGCTGTTCAGTAACGCAAATGCAAGTAAGCCCGTAACCACTTTGCGGTACAGTACCGGGCTTGTACCCCAATACCCAAGAAATGCAAAGAACGGCGCACGTGGTGCAACTGTTACAGGGTGTTGGTTGTGCTCTTTAAGTAACAGAGATGCAACTATTGCCAACGCACCCGGAATAAACGCCAGATAAAACAACGTGTGGTACTGCCCCGGGAAATACAACAAAAACAATAAAGCACTTGCCGGACCCAACACCGCACCCAATGTATCCATAGAACGGTGGAAGCCAAATACTTTACCTTTAGTTTGGGGCGTAGCCTCGTCCGATAGCAGTGCGTCACGTGCGCCGGTGCGTATTCCCTTACCAATACGGTCTAACGTACGTGCGGCAAACACCCACAACGGAAACACAAACACTGCCATCATAGGTTTACTCAATGCACTTAGCCCATAGCCAATCTGCACAAACGGAACGCGCTTGCCCATCACGTCCGATTGTTTACCAAAGTACCCTTTGCTGAACCCTGCAACGGCTTCGGCAATACCTTCCAGAATACCAATAAGCAACACAGAAAAACCAATGCTTTTAAGATACATCGGCATAATGGGATAAAGCATTTCGCTTGCCGCATCGGTACACAAACTAATAACCGATAGTATCCATACCATACGTGTAATATATTTCACGTGGCTACCTTTCTTGTACATGTATGCGCGCGAACATACGGACAACTCTCGGATTGGAGTTTACTGTAAATGTATATGTTGCTATCGCATGGCCGCTCCATATGGCGTGCATACCAACCCACTAAGTGCGGGAAAGAACTAGAATCTACGAACAACCGTTTATCATGAGGAAGGGTACCTCCCCCGCACAGCAAGGTTGTGCACAATGAATTCGTTTGGTGCGGTCTATTAGGTTGCGTTAAAAAAGAAATTACCTTTGAAATCAAAATAGACACACAGCAACCGCCTGTCCTGCATTCCCTAAGGTGCGGTAAAGGTTCACAACACCTAACGCCTGATT
>JAIBAE010000146.1 GCA_019695345.1 Bacteroidota bacterium
TCACTATTGTTTTGTTCGCAAGCAAACACTACATACACTCGGGGGATTCTGTTAACAGAATCATTTCTCACTACAATTGAGGGATAAGCCGCTTGCATTGTTGCAGTATCATAGTTCAACTTAATTACAGGTTGTTGAGATAGACATATTTCATTTTGCCATTGTAATCCCGCAACCGGAACATGACCACGAATAGAAGGTACACTTCTACGGTAATAAACCTTTAGTCTTGAATCAGAAGTATCAACTCTATGATAACACATGTGGTAATAGACTGTATCTAATTCTCTAAATGAATTATTACCTATATCATATTCAACCTTAGGGTAACATACTAGCTTTCTTTGGTTACTATTCTGAATGTCACCCAATGCTACGGATGCGGTTGCGGACGGAATGGTAACTCTAAAAATCTTGCCCTCGCCTGGTAGAAGAATTACTGGTAACTTAGAATGTGAACTAATAACCGTATCTAAACTACCGCCAATTTCCTGAACTCGAAGAATATGTTGTTTACCATCCCAATGTGAATAATTAAACGGAATAGTGATTTCTCTTGTTCCAAGTTGTTTATATTTTAATTCCCGCCATTGTGTTGAATCAATTGAAACCTTACAACTATCTTCAAATTCTGCTGATGAAAGAAAGAGTAACCGTTTTGGAGAAACGGTATCGTTAAAAGGATAATGTATATACCGTAATGGGTCAGTCCGTTTATTACAAACACCAATGTAAAAAACACTGTCAAGCATAACACCACTGTCGGAAGAATCACGAAGTAGTGTAATATCGTAAAAGGTAGAGTCTCGTGGTTCGTACAAAGGTCTATTATCCAAATTTACCCTACCAATTGGGCGTACAAGAACAGAGTCTTTTTGAATGAACATTGCTCTACTAAAATTAGTTGTATCACCTGAATAATAGGTTTTGAATCCCTTACTAATCCACGATACAAGACGCATACGCATGAGTTCGTTGCTATTGCCTGTCATAAAAGCAAAAGCATCACGGGTTACATGCCGCATTGAGCGCAAACCCAAGTAGATTTTATTAGTATCGTAAGTGTTGTTGATATTTACAATCCTAGCTTTAAGCATATACTTATTTAGGTTTGTAGGGTCGTTGTTCACCAAATAATCTGTATCATAAGGCGAGTTATCATTGTAGGGATTATCAAATGTTCTGCGTAGTGAAGTTTTTCCGGCGGTGTCATGGCTAAAAAAAGGATAGTAGTTAATAGGATAATTACCACCATTATCTGCTAATATTCCTTTATATCCTTTTATAATATCATTCCATAATATGTAACGAGTTTCCTCTCCGGTAAATGTACGCGTCATTCCGGTGTTCATCTTAACATGTTTTACGGTATCATACTCGTATTTTTCTACATAGTATTCAGTTAACAGTTGCTTTTGCGTCCATAAGGGAATACCCGAATACAATAATGTATAATCTCCGTATTTATAGAAATGCTCTGCAATATGTTGGTCTATAAAACCCTGAAAAGACTTGTGACTGTATTTGAGGTATTGTGATAGACTTAGAGTATCTATTGCCTGTATTTGTGCTCTGCTTAGTCTTTGCCAAGAAGTATCACAAATGTACATTTCGTAACATGATTTTAAAGTATCGCCGAGTAAAGTATCTTGAAAAGGAAAATAACCACAATCATATCCTAACGATGGTTGTTTATCACCACAGTAGTGGTTCCAAGTAGTATCATCAGGAGTTGTGGACGTATCTATACTTTGTACACTCTTGCAAATCCAATTTGTATCTATATATGGCAGTACAGGCGATGCTAATATGCCCCACACGCCATTTATTACACCAAACGACCAAAATGTTTTTTGTGGTATAATATGTAAACTATGTAAAGGTAATTCACTGGCATTAACACTTGTAGAAAATCCATTTAGTAAACTGTTTACATACCGCATTGAATAATTCCAACACAATCTGGATTCTATACTTGTACTTATTCGTAATACTTTTAAGTCAGGGCGGGTAGTTCGTAGAGAGGTTATCTTTGTTTGAATATCATTTTTTATTAAAGTATCGTATTGCCCCTGATACATATATCTGTTTTTGGGAACTTCTATACAAACAAAATCAACATCAACCGGAAAACCTTGATAATAGACTTCTATATCCATGCTATCAATGTGGAAACCAACCTCACTTTTATTATCACTTTCTAATTCGTATGCTAAGCGTGGATTGCGAATACCATCTAAGGTAAATGTTGCACTTAAGGTTACATCACGGCTTACAGCGTTAGAGTCGTGGATGGGTAACAACTTCCTGCTAATATCAAAGACCTGTTGGTCTTCCGGTGGTAATGTAGTATCTACTTTGAATTTTTGTGAATCCCAAAAACCACGAGAATGCCATGTGTTTTGGTTTGGAAGGGAGTCGAATTTGATGTGATCATTATAATAAACGTTTGCGTCTAAAGAATCCACATATTCGTGTGACCAGTAGTTAAGCTTTATTGTTAGTCCAGTTGCATTTGTTGTGTCTGTATTTGTAGAATCATGCCTTCGTAGATTTACTGTTAGTAAAAACTTTTCAGGGTTTACTTTTTCATTTATACTGTTTTCTTTTAATCGTTTGTAAAACTGTTTAGGTTGTATATCCGATAATGCAAGCCCGGTGCTACCGCCGCTCATGTTTATTCTGCCAATACCTTTGTTTGAAGTTGTGGCTGTATCACGTACACATATTGTTGAACTTCTGTTAGCCCAACCAAACACTGCCCCAGTTGAATCGTATTTATACGGTTTAAAGGCAGAGGATATAACAGGAATAACCTCGGCATCGTACCGCATACACATCATAGTGTAATCTTCATAATTAATAACAAAGTTCATATTCTTTACTACATCGTTATCCCATGAGTCACTATGAGTAATATTTGCATACATAAACTTATCAAACGCAGAATCACCACCGCCCCATTCCCAACCTACCATAGTCTTTGTTACTGCATGTGTGGAATCATGAAATGGTGCTGTATAGGTTCCCCAGTTAAATAACACGGGTTTTGGGTCGGTTGACTGTGCAATCAGTGTTGTAGCGGTTAGTAATGCTATTAATAGTATTGATTTCATTATACAACTCCTTACTTTGTTATGGTGATAAGTCTGTCTGTACTACGAGTTGTGCTATGTAATCGTAACACATATACACCAGTAGGAAGTTTTGAAATATTTAGTGGAACTGTGAGATTACCAATTGATTGATCTGATTGCCACAATTGTTGGATGAGCTCACCCTGTAAAGAATAAATGCTAATGGAATATCTGTCATAGTCGGGTAAAGAAATAGGTATTTCTACAACATCTTTTTGGGTTGGTACAGGATATGGTAATCCAATGGTTAAGGTACTATTGGTTACATCTTTTACAGATACAGTTTTTAGATCTTTACCAAGAATTATGACAAATGTATTTCCTTTCTTTGAATCTCTTAAAAGTACAGCAATTTCACTTATTCCATCCCCATTGACATCTCCAATTGAATAAACATCGCTCATTCCACTTTGGTGCCTATTATTGGTATCTTTCCATGAATAAGTCTCAACAGGTATCCCATTTTCATTAATTCTGTAAAATGTTAAACTACCCGGAATTTGATTGTAACAAACATCTTCTAAACTATCTCCATCAATACTATGATCTAGAACAATACCTTCGGTCAATAAACTTCCTACTCTACTCATATTTTTAAGTTCAAACTTGTCTTTTCCAATACTAAAAACTGGATAGTATCTTGTATAAGTATTGTTGTTCTCATATTTAGCAGTGATAGCATAAAAGAAAACATCTGAATATTGTTTATTGTTATATAATGCACCACCACCATCGGTATTAACAGGAGAAGTAGCGTTGAGATAAAATTGGGAATCGAGCCAATCTGGGTCTTTATAGTTGTCAAGCAAAGTTAGTGTTACTATGTTACTATCCTGTTTAGGTTGGATAGTAACATCATACATTCTGATACTTGCAAACTCAGGTATGCCGCGCAATCTGCCGGGTGGCGGGATAGGGATAAACTCAATACCATAGGTATAGGTTATTAACCGCCATTTGTTTTGTTTGTTCTTATATAATACAACTGATACTTCGTGCATGGATGAATCCGCTAACAACGGGCTTGATACTTTGGTGGTCTGTATTGTACTCATATCTTCCGAACCAAAAATTAATGTTACAAGGTACGGATATACACTACTTGCATGGTGATAATAAAATATATCATCTTTACTATCTCCGTTTATATCGCCATACGTGTTCTTGCGGCTACCTGCACGGATGTGAGGGTGGTCAGGGTAAACGAACCGTTTATTTGTGTCAATAAGTCCATTGTTATCTCCTAAATACAATCGTCCATTTCCATTCATATAATCTACATTCCCATCGCCGTTATAATCAAACGAAATGATTCCTGACGCGCTATACCCGGACCCCCAGTTAAATTGACTAACGGTATCACCTTGAAATCTATTTAACCAAGTATTTGCACTTATGTAACCTCCGTCTTTGTACCGATAACCAATAACAACAGGTGGGGTTTTAGACTTCATAAAACTTTCTACCGTTGAGAACCCTGATGTAACGCCAACTAATTTTGGCGGTACAAACGAAGAATCAGGATAACCTTTGGAAACCAGCCATTCTTCAAGCGGAACAGGAGTTTGGGAAAAACAAAAAGTGGTAGTTATACCTAATAAGGCGAGTAAAACACATACGGTTTTCATGAGGAACCTCTTTAATATATAGCAATTGGGTTTGAGTATCTATTTTGTCTCTGCGTAAAATACACGAAATAAATTTTATACATGGTACTCATTTTCTACAGTGTTGAAATGTAAGTATCTGTATTTATTTGAGATAACTTTTTATGCACATAGAGCTTTATAGACTCCTTTTACATTGACTAACAACTTTTAACTAAAAACGACGGGTTGTAAGTGTCAAGCCACGGGTTGTAAGTGTCAAGCCACGGGTTGTAAGTGTCAAGCCACGGGTTGTAAGTGTCAAGCCACGGGTTGTAAGTGTCAAGCCACGGGTTGTAAGTGTCAAGCCA
>JAIBAE010000147.1 GCA_019695345.1 Bacteroidota bacterium
ATCTGACGAAGTAGAGGTTGTTGTTGTTTCAAAACCGACAGAGCCAACAATAGTACAAATTGACTCAAATTCGCTTCAAACCACGTCAGCAGATTTTTACCAGTGGTATAAGGGTAGCGTTTTACTACCCGGTGCAACAAAGCAGATTTTGGATATTGCAACGTTAGGTGCAGGTAGTTATCATGTTGTAGTATCCAATAAGAAAGGTTGTAAAAATATCTCTAAGGATTATCTTATAGCAATGAAGCTGACGTTTTTGGGAAGCTTGGAGTTTTGCGCAGGTGATAGTGTTACTATACAGGCAGCATCAGGGTATAAAAGGTACTATTGGAGCAATGGTTTTACAAATCAAGCCATTACAGTTAAGACTGGAGGCAGGTTCAGTGCAATAGGTATTGATACTTTTGGGGATACAGCTCGTTCAAATGAATTTACTATAAAGGTCTTTCCAACTCCACCAAGACCAACTTTAACTAAAACTGGCAATACGTTAACTTCAAGTAGAGCTGTTTTGTACCAGTGGTATTATAAAGGGGTGTCTTTACCTGATGAAACTAAAAAAGAAATCGACGCAAACAAGTATGGACTAGGTTCTTATAAGGTATCTATAGTAGATTCAAATGGGTGCAAGAATATTTCTGACTCGCTAACAATTTCGTCTACTTTTGACGATTTTGGTAGTGGAATAGAATCTTTTATTCCCTTATCAATTCAGATACAACAAACCTCAGAAAAACTATCAATTACTGATGATAACAATGATTTTGAATTATGTTCCTACATCATTTATAATATTTTAGGAAATGTAGTAGCATCCGGTGTTCTAGAAGAAGGAAGTTCGGAAAAAAACATCAACATCTCAAGGTATGTATCAGGCATTTATTATGTACAGCTTCATAGCCGTAACAAAGTACTTACGAAGCAGTTTGCGGTTGTTCGTTAAAACCCATTTGTTTTGTTTGCAGTCGTTCCTTCCGGCAGGTGAGGGTGTTTGTTTGTACGGCTTGGTGCCGTCCCGCGATAGCAATAGATGTTTATTTTATTCTACTTACCAATATTGTTTATTTCTTTTTAGGGCTTATTTCGGGGCTGTGTGCTATATTGCGCGCCGTTCAAAGGAATGTATTTACAGGTAATACGCATGGGTGAATTTTCACTTCTCGTCTCGCTGTTTTTACCGTTATTGGGCTCGGTTGCGCTAATGTTGATTAACCGGGAACAGGTAAAAGCCATACGTTATTCGGCATTGGGGATTTCGCTGATAACATTTGTAGCTTCCATACCCTTATACTTTGCATTTAACCATGAGAATCCGGGCTTTCAGTTCGAGATGAATCTTCCGTGGATTACTTCGCTGGATATTGGTTTCCATATTGGTGTGGATGGTATGAGTACGCTTTTAGTGCTTCTTACCACGTTTATCATGCCTATTGCAATTTTCTCTTCGTTTAACCCAATAGAGAAGCGCGTTAAAGAATACTATACCATGCTGTTGTTTTTACAGTTTGGTATGACTGGTGTATTCCTTGCGCTTGATACCTTTTTGTTTTATGTGTTCTGGGAGTTAATCCTGATACCAATGTATTTTTTGATTGGTATTTGGGGTGGTCAGGACAGAATTTACGCTGCTATTAAGTTCTTTTTATATACCGTAGTTGGTTCGTTGTTGATGCTTATTGCCATTGTTTGGCTTGGGTATTATGCACAAACTTCCACGGGACATTTTACTGCAGACTTAACTAAACTACGCACTATTGCGCCAATGATTCCACAAAGCATTCAGCAGTGGATGTTTCTGGCGTTTGCGTTATCGTTTTGCATTAAAGTACCGTTGTTTCCGTTCCATACATGGTTGCCCGATGCACACGTGCAGGCACCTACTGCGGGTTCGGTTATTCTTGCCGGTATCTTACTTAAACTTGGAACATACGGCTTGATTCGTTTTAATCTTGAGTTATTCCCTCAATCATCTGTTCATTTTGCTCCTCTTATTAGCACACTTGCCGTAATTGGTATTATTTACGGTGCCTTAGTTGCTATGGTGCAAACAGACGTAAAGAAATTAGTTGCGTATTCATCGGTTAGCCACTTGGGGTTTGTTGTACTTGGAATTTTCTCGGTAACAACCGAGGGAGTTCAGGGTGCGATTATCCAAATGGTAAACCACGGACTTTCAACCGGTATGCTGTTCCTTTGTGTGGGTGTAATTTACGAGCGCCGTCACACACGTGAGATTAGCGAGTTTGGTGGAATCACCAACGTAATGCCGAAATTCTCGGTATTGTTTGCAATTGCCATGTTTGCTTCGGTAGGGTTGCCAATTCTTAACGGGTTTGTTGGTGAGTATCTCACTTTAATAGGTGCGTTTAAGTCTTCCGTATTCCATAACTGGACATACGCCATATTAAGTGCATCGGGGGTAATTTTTGCCGCGGTGTATTTGTTATGGATGTTCCAGCGCGTTATGTATGGTACAAACGATAACCCTAAAAACCAAACGTTGCCCGATGTAACTCGTGCTGAAATGTGGACGTTAGTTCCGTTGGTAGTTTTTATTGTGTGGATTGGTGTATATCCAAATACATTCATGAAACTCAGCGAAAAATCTTCCAACGCCGTAGTAGAAAAAGTTATCAAAACTCAGTCGGGGAGTACTGCTGTAAGCAGTAAATAATTAGTTCATTGTTTGATATTCCGGAAAATCCAGAATGAATGATTTTATTCTTGCCGCGCCACTTGTAGCAATGTCATTTTTATCGGTGATTTGTATTGTGGTAGATGCACTTTCACCAAAACCCGGTAAAATACCGTTTATGTTTGCCGGCTTTAGTTTACTTGGTGCTTTGTTGTTAACAATTCCAACATTTTGGTATCATGGCACTGCATTCCAGAATATGATTACTGTTGGCGGATATTCTGCTTTCTTTGATGTTCTGTTCTTAATTGGCGGACTTCTTACGTTATTTGCCGGCAGACCCTATATTGCTCGCGAACATTTTGACCACGATGAATTTTATTCGTTAATCATGTTTTCCGTTGCGGGGATGATGGTAATCGGTCACTCGAACAATCTCCTTATCTCGTTTATCGGAATTGAAATCATGTCGGTGAGCTTTTATGTGCTTTCCGGTTACTTACGCAAATCAATTCGTTCCATAGAAAGTGCCTTAAAGTATTTCTTACTTGGCTCGTTTGCTACCGGATTTTTAGTATTTGGTATTGCCTTATTGTATGGTGCTACCGGTACTTTAGAGTTCCCGGCAATGCACGCGGCAGTTGTTGCAGACAAACTCAACTTCCCAAATTTGTTAACGGTAGGAATTGCCTTAGTGTTGATTGGTCTGAGTTTTAAAGCAGCAGCATTTCCATTTCACCAATGGGCACCCGATGTGTACGAAGGCGCGCCAACTGTGGTAACAGCGTTTATGAGTACAGCAGGCAAAGCGGCATCGTTATCGGCGTTGATTCCGGTTATTGCCGCAGTAGTGCCACAAACAAACTGGAAAGTTGGAATGGTACTCGCAGTTATTTCTGCGGCCACGATGTTAGTAGGAAATATCTCGGCAGTTGTGCAAAGCAATATCAAACGTATGTTGGCATATTCATCGGTTGCACATGCAGGGTATTTAATGATGGGATTTGTTGCCAACAATCCTAACGGTATGACGGGCGTATTATTCTATTCTGCTGCATACTTGTTTATGCAAATAGGCGCATTTGTAATTGTATCCTTAATTGAAAAAGAAAACGATGGTAACTTACAACTTGCCGATTACGCTGGTTTAAGTAAACGTAATCCTGTACTTGCCGCGTTAATGGCATTGTTTATGTTCTCGCTTGCCGGCATTCCGCCAATGGCAGGGTTCTTTGGTAAGTACTACCTATTTATTGCCGCAGTAGAAGCCGGATATACCTGGTTAACAATAGTTGCAGTAATTTCCTCCATGATATCGGTGTACTTTTACATTGGCTTAGTTGTAACAATGTACTTCAAAGATTCAACCGACACCACCGAGCAAGATTCCAAGCCGGGATTAGCAGGTGTAACATTGGCAATCAGCTGTGCATTTGTTATCATTCTTGGGTTGTTCCCGCAACTCATCGAAAAACTTGCACACAGTTTCTTTATGTAATTGGCAGATAGCAGGGAAGTGATTCCCGCCTCTGCCGAAGCACATCTCAAGCGCCGCAACCCGGTCGGTATCGAACGGTTCAGCGGCGCAGTTGTTTTAAAAGAATTGAAAAGCACAATCGAATACCCAACGTTCATTCCCGCACGATGAGGATGTTTGTAAATGAACGTGAGATGCGGTCAGGCGATAGCAAAACCTATTGCTTGTTAAATTCAATTCCACCAATATCATTCACCTCTGCATTAATTACATCGCCCGATGCAATCTCTGCCGATAGTAGTTTAATTGCAAGCGGGTCGGCAAGATAACGCTGAATTGCCCGCTTTAACGGACGCGCACCATACTGCGGGTCGTATCCTAAATTGGCAATCCAATCAAGAGCATCGTTGCTGAGTGTAAGAGTAATATCTTCTGCTTTTAATTTTGCCTGCAACTTTTTAACCTGCACCATAACAATCTGGCGGATGTCGGTTTTTGTTAGCGGCTTAAAGAAAATAATCTCGTCAATTCTATTCAGAAATTCCGGACGTAACCGTTGGCGCAAAAGCTCGATAATGTTCAGCCGCGCTTCGTTCATAATGGAATCGCGATTTTCTTCTGTCAGGTTTTGCAGTTTATCTTGTATGTATTCGGTTCCAAGATTTGACGTCATAATTATTATAGTGTTGGTAAAATTTACAACACGTCCTTGGCTATCGGTTAAGCGTCCGTCATCCAACACTTGCAGCAAAATATTAAACACATCGGGGTGCGCTTTTTCAATTTCATCGAACAACACAACGGAATACGGACGCTGACGAACTGCCTCGGTTAGCTGCCCGCCTTCTTCGTAGCCAACATATCCCGGAGGCGCACCAATCAAGCGTGATACAG
>JAIBAE010000148.1 GCA_019695345.1 Bacteroidota bacterium
CAATAATTATTATCAAACTTCTTTTCTTTTAGTAGTTATGAACACTCTTACACGGACAACGGACAACGGACAACAGACAACGGACAACGGACAACGGACAACGGACAACGGACAACGGACAACGGACAACGGACAACGGACAACGGACAACGGACAATTTTTTTGGGCACACAAATTACCACATCTTACAATTCTGTTATTTTGTTTACTCCTTATAAATACTATAGGGGTACAGAACATGAATGCACAGGCTGGAAACCGACTATATTTACGTTTTGGTAATAACGATGATGAGGTGTGGAATACATTAGGTTGTAGAATTAAACCGGATAACTTAAACAGAAACTATTGGGTGCTTGGTAGTATTTATGACCATCCTATTTCGCCTTCACCAACTGCTTTAGCAATTTTACCTTTTGACCTAACTTCAACACTGCCTCCAATTCACAAGCATATCTTAACTGCCAACAGTTTAAATGGGAATATTGGATTTGGTGCTGACTTTACCCTATTACCAAACAATAATATTACAGTGATTGGCAATTATTTGCTGCAAGTACCTAAACCACCCGCTTTTAATGCTACAAGTTTGTTTACAGTAGATCCAAACATAAATCTTATCGGTAGCTCGAATGATTATGATATGAATTTGCATGACGATTGGTGGGGACCTATGAAACAGAACAACACCCCGGGAAATTCAATTGTTTTTGACAACTTTGCTAACACAAATAATTATTATTGTGCATTTCATGCCATTGACCCTAACACTGTTGGTAACGGTACTAACCTATCAGATTGGGGAGTAGCGTCAATAAATTCTACAACTATGGCTGTTAATTGGGAATATATTTGGGGCGGTACTGATGCTTTGCAAGATGAGAGAATTCATTGTATGAAACAAACAGCTGATAATTATTTAATAATGGCTGGAGCAAGGCGTGACTACACTAATAATAAATTAGGTGGGCTTGTTACAAAAGTAGATGCGATAACAGGAAATCTATCATGGCAAGTACAATATAACCCGCCAAACGGCTATGCAGTTGTATTTAATTGTATTTCAACTGTAACTAAGTTTAGCATCAACCAATATATTGTTACGGGGATAATTTACCCACCAGCAAATTCTGGACTACCTCGTTCAATGATAGCAGTTGGTATTAATCCTAATGGTGGTGCTGTTATGTGGAGTTGGCAATATGCTCTCACAAATGGCGATGATGTTGAAGCATATCACCATTATACCGATGATGCAATGCATCATGGTATTGTAGTAGCAGGTACTGTATATCATAGAGCAGAATTTTACAGAACTTCAGGGATGTTAATGGAACTTGAAAACTGGAGTTTGAATACAAATAAAACATGTAGTGAACTAATGGTATGGAGTCGGTTGTACGACACAAAAAATGTAAATCATCAGTTAGTGAATACTTCGTTAGTAGATGTTACCCGTAGTTTAAACTCTGAAAATGAGCATGACTTTACAGCTATAGGTACAGCAGAAGTAATACATCATAATCAACAAATCAAAGATGTGTTGGTTTTGGAAACAGCGCCAAGCCCCATCACAGGAACCCCGGGGTGGAGTTATAGTGTTGATAACGATTATGCTTTAAATAATGATCATTGTTTAACTACTTCACCAACTTATTCATGTGAATATTTTGGGTTAGATACAGTACAATTACACCCTACAAAAGTTGATAAATTTACCGATAGAAAAACTGAGCTAATTAACCCAGAAGATAGTCCATACAGGATCTGCTATAATGGTGGTAATAATGACCTTTTTGATGCAGTAAGCCAAAAACGCAGTTACAATGATGATGTTTCTAAAGGAGAAGGCTTAGATGAAACTACTTCATTAGTGGTATCACCTATCCCAGTAAATTCAGGTACAGTATCACTCACATATCGAATTCTCCATTTTGGAGTCCATAATCTTAAAATATATGATGTAAATGGAGACATGATCAAGCAGATTCAACTTCCTTCAAATAAACCCGGAAAGTATCAGTATCAACTTGAATGTAGTAATTTAGTTAACTCAATATATTTGTTTAGAATAGAGTCAGACTTAACAAATCAATCTATACTTGTTCCTATTGTAAAGTAGTATTAGTGGTGTTTTTATTACAGTCATTCCCATCTATTTGTTTGGAGACAAAGTTATGTTGAGAATTAATACAAATGCATATATATTACTTTATATTCTATTTGCTATTCTTAGTTGTTTTATTGTAAAGTGCCGAGGGCAGCAATATGACTACTATAAATTATCAAGAAGTACTTTTGTAGGTGTGGGTTTTGGTTCACGTTTTATTACAACAGGTGTCGCTACTGATAATAATGGTAATATAGTTGTTTGTGGTTGGGGAAACAATATACCTACGACTGTAGGATCATACCAACCACAATTAGCAGGTGAGTGGGATGGTTTTATATATAAGTTATCTCCGGATTTATCAACACTTATTTGGAGCACATATATTGGTGGTACTGGGTATGATAGGATTGAGGATTTGACCATAGGTAATGATGGGGCTGTCTATTTTATTGCTTCAGGTGGAAATGATTTTCCATTGACTAATCCTGCTGACAGCATATACAAAACTCAAGGAAATGGCAGCGGTGGTTTTAGTATTGCCGTAGGTAAATTATCATCTGATGGTTCTCAGTTATTATTCTCACGATTAATTGGAGTGGATGGAGGTTTAATCAGTTATCCTATAGATTACAATCTCCCTAAGTTTTCAATTACTTCTACCCCACAAAATGAGATTTATGTTTCTGGGGTAGCCTCTGCTAATCCTAACTTGTTTTATAAAACAGGTAATGCTTATCAAGGTACGATAGCCGGAGGTACGGATATTTTTTTTACAAAACTCTCTTCTACGGGTACTATTCTGTATTCAACCTATTTTGGTGGCAGTGGTGAAGATTATGCAGGGAGAATGTGTTACGCTAATGGTAAGGTATATCTTTGTGGTATAACAACATCGTCAAATTTTCCACTTGCAACTGGGAAAACATTTTCTTCTCCAGGAGATTGTTTTGTTATGTCATGGAATGATGGTACGACACCTACACCAAACACGGTCTATTTGTTTGGTTCAACATCATCAGATTTCTGCAAAGGTATTTGCTTTAACCAAAACACCGGAAAAATACTTGTTTGTGGTACAACAAGTGGAACTGATTTACCTTATACCAATGTATTACAACAAGGGCAAACAACGGGTGGCTTTATAGCAAGTTTGAATCAAGAATTATCGGCTATAAACTACATTACTATGTTGGGCACAAATGTCATTCCAAACAATGCTAAGGCAAAAAGTACTGGGGATCTTTATGTTGCATGTTTGAGCTATCCTTCATCGGCTACAATTGCTTCTACACCCTTTACTTATCAAAGTGTAGCACAAGGAGGGAATGACTTTATCATATATGGATTGAATAATAACGGACTGCTAAGGTATGGTACTTATTTAGGAGGTAATAGCACAGAATTTCATCCTCATATTGTATTAAATGAATCACAACAATGCAATTTTAGATTAATAATTGCAGGAGGATCCGGCTCAACAAATTATCCAACAACTACAGGTGCATATTTAACTGTTCGCCCTGGTTTAGGTTCTCAAGTAGTCTCAATATTATCAACTATAAATAAGGATACCGTAGCCATCGCCCCCGGCATAACTTGCGGTGAATACATGTTCCAAGGAACAAGTACAGGTGTTGCACCATGCGGTGCTGTTAACTACTTCTACAACTTTGGAGATGGTACTGCGGTTGTAACAGGACAGCAAAATGTAACACACAAATACAGTAAAAACGGTACGTTTACGGTAACGTATAGGGTAGCATATCAAGGTGATACAACCTATTACGAAAAGACTATCAACGTCCAATCCCAACCCACCATCAAAGCATCCCCCAATGTATTGTATTACTGCACAAAACAAAACGGGATACAACTCTCGGCAAGTGGAGGTGTTCGGTATGAGTGGTCACCCGGAGCCGTCTTTAGCGATAGCACAAAACAAAATCCAGTTGCAAAGCCAACCAAAAATATGTGGCTGTATGTACGCGGGTACGATGCCAACGGCTGTTTTGCAACGGACTCCGTGCAAGTATATGTAACAAGTGTAACGGCAACAGCAAGTAGTGATACCATCGTATGTAAAGGCACCTCCGTCACCCTGAATGCAAGTGGTGGAGCCGAAGTCAAGTGGTCACCTGTAACCGGACTCAACAAACCAACAGGCAAAAGTGTAATCGCAACACCAACCGAAACAACAACATATCAGGTAATTGTAGGCGATGGCGATTGCAAAGACACCACACACGTTACCATCAGTGTAAGTAACAAACCAAAGGTTACACTCAACCCAGCACCTGTTATTTGCACAGGCGGTAATGTACAGTTAGGCGCGGCATTAGAAGGCAGTTATATAGATACGCTTGCCAGCACATATCTCTGGACTCCAAACATCAACCTCAGTAATCCAAACATCAAGAACCCTGTTGCAACGCCAACAAAAACAACACGGTACAAATGTACAGTTACTAACAAATACGGATGTACCATAACCGATAGCGTAGAAGTAAAAGTACAGAACAATCTAAAAATACAACTCAGCGCAGACACAAGTGTTTGTGCGGGATTCGGGGTATTACTAAAAGCAAGCGGCGGTGCAAACTACACATGGTATCCACCCGATTACTTAGACAATCCCAACAGTGCAACACCATATTGCACACCGCAAAAGAACATCACGTACAAGGTTATCACCACAAGCGGAACATGTATTGATTCAGCAACTATGAGTATTAGTGTTAATCCATTACCAACAGTTAAAGCACAAGGCGAGACAACAGTGTGTAGTGGACAACCTGTACAACTAAGCGTA
>JAIBAE010000065.1 GCA_019695345.1 Bacteroidota bacterium
CCAACGGATGTTTTGCCACCGACTCCGTGCAAGTATATGTAACAAGTGTAACGGCAACAGCAAGTAGTGATACCATCGTATGTAAAGGAACCTCCGTCACCCTGAACGCAAGTGGTGGAGCCGAAGTCAAGTGGTCACCTGCAACCGGACTCAACAAACCAACAGGCAAAAGTGTAATCGCAACACCAACCGAAACAACAACGTATCAGGTAATTGTAGGCGATGGCGATTGCAAAGACACCACGCACGTTACCATCAGTGTAAGTAACAAACCAAAGGTTACACTCAACCCAGCACCTGTTATTTGCACAGGCGGTAATGTCCAGTTAGGCGCGGCTTTAGAAGGCAGTTATATAGATACCCTTGCCAGCACATATCTTTGGACTCCAAACATCAATCTCAGCAATCCAAACATCAAAAACCCTGTAGCAACGCCAACAAAAACAACACGGTACAAATGTACAGTTACTAATAAATATGGATGTACCATAACAGATAGCGTAGAAGTAAAAGTACAGAACAACTTAAAGGTAACACTCAGCGCAGACACAAGTGTTTGTGCGGGATACGGGGTATTACTCAAAGCAAGTGGCGGTGCAAACTACACATGGTATCCACCCGATTATCTTGATAACCCAAACAGTGCAACACCCTATTGTACACCACAAAAGAATATCACGTATAAGGTAATCACCACAAGCGGAACATGTATTGATTCAGCAATCATGAATGTTAGTGTTAATCCATTACCAACAGTTAAAGCTCAAGGCGAGACAACCGTTTGTTCAGGACAACCTGTTCAACTTAGTATACAACAAGCAGAACCAAACACAACCTACACATGGCGCGATAGCGCAGGCACGAGCATTGGTGCGGGGTCAAAGGTAACAGTAAATCCAATCGTAGAACAACGATATTATGTAACAGCAACAACCAACAACAACTGCACCGCGCATGACTCAGTGCAAGTACACATCAGTAACGTCATGAATGTACAAGCACTCGGCGCAACAACGGTCTGCACTGGAACACCGGTACAACTCAGCATCAACACACCCGATGCCACTGCAACGTACGAATGGACAACAAACGGCAATATTATCGGCACAGGCACAAGTATCACCGTCACACCAACACAAACAAGTACATACATTGCACATGGTAAACGCGGTGGTTGTGAAGGATGGGACACGGTAACGGTTCAAGTAAACAATGCCATCACGGTAACAGCAAGCGCAGATACAAGCATCTGTGTGGGTGCTTTGGCAACCCTTCGAGTAACCAACGCACAACAAACCATCACCTACACATGGCGCGATGAACAAAACAACGTCATTGGTAACACAGCAAGTATTACCGTTCAACCAACACAAACAACAACGTACAATGTACACGGTGTACAAAGTGGATGTGAAGGTGCTGGCGCAGTGCGCGTCGTAGTACATGCACTTCCAAGCGTCTCTGTGCGCGACACATCCATCTGTCAAGGTCAAACGGCAACCGTGAAGGTAGTAAATCCCGATGCAACCAACACCTACACATGGAAAGATGATAAAGGGAATATAGTAGCACAATCAACAGAGTTCTCAACCACACCACAAACAACCAGTACATACTCAGTAACAGTTCGTAGCAGTGAGGGCTGTGAATCATCAGCACAAGCAACCATAACCATCGAACCCAAAACAAGTGTACATCTGTTTGTAGCACCAATCAGAGATTCCATACAAATAGGAGATACAATAAGAGTACAAGTGTTTGCACAATCGGATAGAGACGTTCAACTACAACAACTTGCGTACGATGTACAAACGGAAAGTGATGTAATGGATATACCAACGTCGGTACATTCAGGACAGTGGCAAAAGGTACACGTACAGCAAGCAGTAACACTGACACCAACACCAACCCAAGTACATGAATTCATTGGCAAGGCACTCACAACCCAAACAAGAGTTGCCACCATATCAATCCAAAACCTTAACACACAACTAAATCCAGAATGTAGAATACAAACAAGCAAAGAGACTACGTTTATTACAGGCACTGCCTGTGCAAACGACATTTTGAAGTTTAAATTAGTTGGAACAGAATTATTACTTAGTCCCAACCCAAGTAATGGTGAGGTAACAATAACGAGTGATGATGAGATAGAAGAAATACAAGTAGTAAATGCACTCGGTCAAGTGGTAACCTCACCTAAACCCTCTCCCAAGGAGAGGACTTCGGAGTCGTCATTTCCCTCTCCTTTGGAGAGGGCTGGGGTGAGGTCTCGTAGCGGCGCGATGCCTCGCGTCGAACACAAGGTACAGATTGAAGCCAGCGGCTTATACTTTATCCGCGCTAAGGTAAATGGAGAATGGATAACACGCAGCGTAGTTGTGCAGAGATAATTCTATGTCATCTGTAACACATGACATGACTATGTATAACTTCTTTTAGCGATGTTTGGTGTAGTTAAGCAAAGGTACTCTCTCCCGCAAGTGGATGTTGTGATGGTAGTGAGGTTGGGTGCGGTCTTGCGATAGCAGAAAAAACTAATGGGGAAGACGCTTTGCGCGCTGTTGAACTGTATCCATAAGGATGCGAAATGATTGAGCATCTCGGCTGAATTTGATGAACTCGCTCTTAAAGCTTTCCTGGGTGTAACCGTTGCTTGTAATTACCGCCTGAACCTTTGCATTACCGTTTGCGGAATCAGGATTCTGTTCGCGTACTAACAGTATCTGCGCATACGTGTTGATAAACTTTTCTTTATCGGTATTGGATGTACAACTTGATAAAGTAATTACCGTTAATGCTAATAAGATGTGTTTTGTCATGGTAATAAAATGGGGCGAAGTTGCGCATTCGCCCCAATGATTGTTTATACTGTTGCGTGCTTTTTTGTTGTGCTGTTTGCTTTTGTTGGAATTGTTGCAAGTTTGTCTTTAAATACAAATGGTATTGCCTCTTGTACTGTGCTGACAAAGTGAATCTTCAATCCTTCTTTTACTTGCGGCGAAATATCTTCGATGTCTTTCTCGTTGTCTTTAGGGACAATGACTTCAATAACACCGTAGCGTTTTGCGGCTAAGAGTTTTTCGTTGAGACCACCAATAGGGAGTATGTTGCCGCGGAGTGTTACTTCGCCTGTCATGGCTACATCGCCACGAATTGCCTTACCACTTGCTGCGGAGAGCAAGCCCATAGTCATGGTAATTCCTGCGCTTGGTCCATCTTTAGGTATTGCGCCTTCTGGTACGTGGATGTGAATCTCTTTACCTTTTGTAAACTCACTGTCAATTCCGTACAATTCGGCATTTGCACGAACGTAGCTTAACGCAGCTTGTGCAGATTCTTTCATTACATCACCAAGTTTACCGGTTAATGTAAGTTTCTCCGAGCCGGGCATAATGGTTACTTCTACGGGAAGTGTATCGCCACCAACACTTGTCCAAGCAAGTCCGGTAACAACACCAATTTTATCGCTCAACTCTCCGGCTTTGGATTTGAATTTAGGTGCCTTTAAGAGTTTGTCAACTAACTGAACATCAATAACTACCTTACGTTTGTTTGCTATTTTCTTAAACGAAGAAGTTTCGCGAAGTGTGGTAGTAGTAGTTGATGTTTTTTCGTTGGCATTACCAATCTCGGTTACAATATCTTTAGCAATTTTTCTGAGCACACCGCTTAACTCGCGTTCCAATTGGCGTACGCCTGCCTCGCGTGTGTATTCGCGTATAATTTTTAGAATAGCATCGTCAGTAAATTTTACATTGAAATCATGTAAACCTACTGCTTCGATTTGCTTTGGAACAATATGGCGTTTTGCAATTTCTAACTTATCAATATCTAAATACGAGTTAAGCTCTATAACTTCCATTCTATCCAACAGAGGTAGGGGAATATCATACTTAACATTTGCTGTTGCAATAAACAGTACTTTTGATAAATCGTAATCTACTTCAACAAAATGGTCGTTAAATGCGTGGTTTTGTTCCGGGTCTAACACCTCTAACATTGCAGCCGATGGGTCGCCTCGGAAATCGGAACTCATCTTATCTACTTCATCTAAAAGGATAACAGGATTGATTGTTCCGGCGCGTTTCATGGATTGTATAATCTTACCGGGCATGGAACCGATGTATGTTCGGCGGTGGCCGCGAATCTCCGCTTCGTCGCGTATTCCTCCTAACGAGATACGCACAAATTTTCTGCCTAATGCACGGGCAATGGAACTTGCCAACGATGTTTTACCAACGCCCGGAGGTCCAACAAAGCAAAGGATTTGTCCGCGAGTTGAATTAGTGAGATTGAGAACAGAGATGTATTCTAAAATACGTTCCTTAGGTTTTTCTAAATCGTAGTGGTCGGCATCAAGTACAGAATGAACGTTTTCGATATTCAGGTTATCGTTGGTTGTTTGGTTCCACGGCAATGCTGTAAGCCATTCCAAATAGGTGCGTGACACGCCATACTCGGGCGACATGGTTGGTGTTTTACGGAGGCGTTCGTATTCCTCGTTTGCTTTTGCCAAAACATGTTCGGGCATTCCTGCTTCGTCAATCAACTTGCGGAAGTTTGTGCTGTCACTTCCACCCATAAATTCATCATCCTCACCAAGTTCTTTTTGTAAGGCACGAATTTGTTCCTGAATAAAATACTTCCGTTGATTTTTCTGGATTGAATCATTTACTTTAACATCAATCTCTTCTTCTAATTTCAATAACTCTAATTCGCCTGATAGCAGTGTATTGAGTTCTAAGTATTGTTCGGTGATGGAACGTGAGTTCAGAATCTTTTGCTTGTTCTCAACCGATGAATTTATGTTTGCACCAATGTAATACACTTTGTGGTATTCATCGGTGATGCCATCTAAGGCGGTTACAACTTCGGCAGGTAAGTTTTTAGAAGAACGCACATAATCGGTAAACAAGTCTTTAGCACGGTTCATCATTGCCTGAAACTCTTTACCTTGCGGTACTACATCTTGTTTGATGTACTCTATTTCAGCTTCCAGACAATGTACATTGTGTACTTGCTTTTTGATGCGGGCATGAGCAACGCCTTCAACCAATACTTTTAGTAACTGATTTGGTAACCGTAACACCTGCATAATTTTGGCTACTGTTCCGTATTCATAAACGTCGCCAATCTTTGGTTCATCTACCGAGGCGTCTGCTTGCGCGCTTACAAACAGGAGTTTGTCGCGTTCTAAAGCTTCGGTTACAGCTCGTAACGATGAAGCTCTCCCTATCAGCACAGGGAAAATCATGTGCGGATAAATGATGACATCGCGAAGAGGTAACACCGTTAAGTGGTTGGTTTTATCAACTGATTTCTTTTTAGCAGACGAAGTAGCCTTTTTTGCCATGATAACTCTTTAATGATTGTTTGTTATTGCATCAATGTAGTCTATTAAGCAAGGTAAATTAACGCGTCTGCCATTGACGTAACAGACGCTGATGTATTGAGTTGAGATTGAATTACACGTATTGTCGGTACATACGTTTTACATTTCGTTTCCTGCCAAATGTTGGGGGAGAATCTATCTTTAGTACAATTGGTACAACAGGGCGAAGCGTGGTTTCCGCCTGTACGGTAATTACCGCCAGATACATCGAGAACATAAACGAAAGTACATACGACTTCATGGGTTAGATTGAATCAATCAATGTTGCTATGATGTCTGTTGCCGATACATTTTCAGCTTCGGCGTTAAAGTTCGGTACAATTCTGTGGCGCAGTACCGATGCCGCAACCGATTTCACATCGGCAATTTCCGGTGTAAATCTGCCGTACAACGCCGCTCGTGTTTTGGCTCCAAGAATCATATACTGCGAGGCACGAGGTCCGGCACCATAACTCAGGTAATCTTTCACAATTTTATGTTCGCTTGTTTTTGGGCGTGTGGCGTGAACCAACTTCACAGCATACTGAACAACATTATCGGCAACGGGAACGCGGCGAACCAAATCCTGAAAACCGATAATATCTTTAGCACCAAGCACAGCTTGCGCCTTTGCATTAGTTTGTACGGTAGTTGCCTTTACAATATTTACTTCTTCATCGAACGATGGATAGTCTAAAAACAAATTGAACATAAAACGGTCAAGTTGCGCTTCGGGTAATGGGTACGTTCCTTCTTGTTCAATCGGGTTTTGGGTTGCTAATACAAAGAATGGTTCATCCAAATGGTATGTAGTGCCTGCCGCTGTAACATTGTGCTCTTGCATGGCTTCCAGCAACGCAGCTTGTGTTTTTGGTGGCGTACGGTTAATCTCATCTGCCAGAACGATATTGGCAAAAATTGGTCCTTTTACAAATCGGAACATCTTCTCGCCGGTTGTCATGTTTTCTTCAATTATTTCTGTTCCCGTAATATCACTGGGCATCAAGTCCGGCGTAAACTGAATACGCGCAAACTTCAAATCAAGTGCATCGGCAAGTGTACGAATCAATAACGTTTTTGCCAAGCCCGGAACGCCTACAAGTAAACAATGACCCCGAGAGAACATCGAAATCAATAATTCCTCTATAACCTGGTCTTGCCCAATAATCACTTTGGCAATTTCTTTTCGAACATTGGCTACTGCATCATTCAGACGAGATATTTCTGCTGTATCGTTTGGCATTGTTTCTACAAATAAATATTAACATTCTTTTGCTATCGCCTGACGGCACCGAGCCAATTCTATTATAAACTCTCACTTTGCCGTTCAGAATCACACCTACAAAATAATCATTTCAACGGACACAGCTATACGCAGTGTAAAGGTTCTTTCCCGCAAGTTTACGGTTTAGATTGCAGAACACCCGGAGCGGATTGCGATAGCAAAAACTAATTAACTACTACTTCCTGTGGGGGTGCAAACACCGAGAGTGCTTGTTTAAGTACCTCGCCATCGCCCGATGCGGCATACACAATTCCACTTGGCGAAAACAGACGCTGTTGTGCCGGAAACAGACTTTGGGGAGTTACGGTAGAAAGATATTGAACAAAACGCTCATAGTACGAAACATCGGTATCCAGTATTTCCATGCCGTGAATAAAGCCCGCTATTTGTTGCGGAGTTTCGGTGCTGCGGGCAAACGAGCCAAGCATAAATTGAACAACCAGCTGTAGTTCTTCTTCGGGAATTTGCTCGGTTGCTATTTTGGTAAATTCTTCGTTAATAATGCGGAGTGTATCGGCTGTATGCTGATTGCCAACGCTTGTTCCAACGGATATATCCGAGATGTGGAAGCGGTTATCAACCGAAGCAAACGCGCCATAAGTATATCCTTTTTCCTCGCGCAGAATTGAATTAAACCTGCTTGAAAAATATCCGCCAAGAATAGTAACTAAAATGTGTAGTGCAGGATAATCAGGGTGGTTAACATCTACAGTTGGGAACCCAACTAAAATTGTAGATTGCAACGACTCCGGCAAGTGTACGTATGCTGTTCTTGCGGATGTAGGAACCTCAACGGGTATTACTTCTCGTTTGGTTGTAGTACTTGTTAACGTTGCAAACTGTTGCTCAAGTTCTGCCTTAACTTCCGGATAATTGTACCTACCCGATACCACTATATACCACTCGGCATTGGTGCGCATCTGTTGGTAAAATTCTTTAACATCGCTTTCCGTAATTGATTGTAAACTTTCTAATGTACCAATTCGGGAATGGGAATACGGATGATTGTGAATAAGTGCCGATACAAACGCCCTGCTTGATGTAAACCGTGGGTCGGTAATCTCGTATTGAAGTTCTGAGATTGCCTCGTTCCGAATCCTTGAAAACTCTGCATCGGTAAACAATGGGTTACAAATGCAATCGGCAAGAAGTTTAATCATTTCGGTGCCAAACTCGGCTAACCCGCCAATGCTCATCCCGGTGGAATCCCATTGTTTGGAAACACGCAAGCCTGCACCAATTGCATCTACTGCGTCGGCTAATTCCAAGGTTGAATACGATGGCGTTCCGCACGTCAGTAGATTTGCCATAATTGATTCTGTTCCGGGGATTGCTTCATTAGCTGCTCCATACTTTGCCTTTACAGATATATGCACCAAGTCCTGGTTATTATCCGGAACAAAAAAGCACTTAATACTGTTGGATAAATACTCAACTGAATGAGCTGGAAAAGTAAACGTTGGAAGTTTTTCGGTGATAGTTGGTTCAGGAATATTCAAAGGTTTTCCGCATGAGTTAAACACAGTTTTTAGTGGCGGCAAAAATAGGTGATTTATCTCTACGGCAGTTTCCTGTATTTTTGCGCCACATTAATCGAGAGAATTTCATGGAACAACTAGTAAATAAGATAGTACTTGTTACGGGTGCTTCGTCGGGTATTGGTGCAGAGTGTGCCAAAATCTTTAATGAGCATGGCGCACGGGTTATAATGATGTCCCGTAGGGTGGAAGCAATGCAAGAAATTGCATCAGGTTTTATCCATAAGCCGTTGTTATTACAATGCGATGTGCGCAATAACAATGATGTTGTTCGGTGTATTGAATCAATCCCTGATGAATGGAAAAACATAGATATTCTGGTAAACAATGCCGGGCTTTCGCGCGGGTTAAGCACCGTTCAAGATGGTTTGTTGAGCGACTGGGAAGAAATGATTGATACTAACATAAAGGGTCTTTTGTACGTTACAAAAGCAGTGTTACCCGAAATGTTGAAGAGAAATTCAGGAATGATAATTAACATTGGCTCTATTGCAGGCAGGCAGGTGTACCCCAACGGAAATGTGTACTGTGCCACCAAACATGGCGTAAAAGCAATCAGCGAAGCATTGCAGTTTGATGTGAACGGAACTGGTGTACGTGTATCGAACATCGACCCCGGTATGGTAGAGACAGAATTTTCGGTAGTTCGATTTCATGGCGATAAACAAAGGGCGGATAACGTGTATAAAGGTATGACTCCGTTAACCGGACGTGATGTTGCCGAGACCGTAGTTTTCTGTGCAACACGCCCGCCACATGTTAGCATACATGATATATTGCTTATGCCAACCGACCAAGCAAGTACACAAGTTGTACACCGTTCGTAAGGATTGCAATACAATGGGAATATTACAACGGGCGTTTAAAATTGCAAAAGCATTGGTTACCGGTAAGACGGGGGGAAGTAGTGCGTCCGATTTTGAAAAAGAAGAATTGCGAAAGATTGTTGAGGAGTTAAACAATTCAACACCAAGAGCAAATTATCAAACAAAAAATACAAATCAGCGTAAGCAAAATGCCGAAAACCCGAGTCCCAACATAACCGAAATAAAAGTACGAAATGCATACAAGACGTTAGGTTTGAAACCTTCGGCATCAAATACCGAGATAAAATCGGCATATAGAAATCTTATTCGGCAGTATCATCCTGATGTTGTGTCTCACTTAAGCAGAGACCAGCAGGCGCAGGCAATGAAAAAGTCTCAAGAAATAAACGTCGCGTACGAGTTTCTGCAACAAATCCGAAAATTCTAATACAGTACAGACACTATGAATACAACCATAAAAGAAATACTCATTATTGTAACAGTCAGCATCTTCCTTGCGCTGTTATTTAACTGGAAATATGCTGTTAAACCTTTGCCGTGGGTGTATCAACCCATTATTGTTGACTCAGTTAGTAACGAGTCGCTTAACAATCTTCTTAACTCAACGGTTGACACAACTCAAAAGCAGTTACCAACAACCGTGATAGATACAACAAGTAAAAACCTACAAGTCGATTCTACAAAAATCAAACAACAAGCACGGCTCGATTCCATAAAAAAAGCAAAGCAACTTATAGCCGATTCACTCAAAAAGGCTAATGCCCAAACAACTACCACAACAAGCGAGCCCACTGCCGATGCAGGAAAGTTACCAATGGCGGTGAACTACGAGCAAGTGCAAAAACTTATGAATAATCCCAACGTGTTGTTTATAGATGCTCGTAAACCCGATGAGCACAACAAAGGAAACATTAAAGGCTCAATTAATATAGATATTCAGGAAATTCAAGGCGACCCCGCAGCTCGCGGTCGTGCTATGCAAACCTTGTTTCCGCTTCCAAAAGATAAACCGATTGTGGCCTATTGCGGCGGAGGTGCTTGCGAACTAAGCCACGAAATGTGTGATTTACTAATCAGCATTGGATTTAAAAAAGTCTTTATCTACCTGGGCGGCTGGAATGAATTTAAAGAGAAACAAGGACTTAAGTAATCTCACTTTATAAATCTTTGTTGCTATCGCCGGACGGCACCGCACCGTATCCATACCATAGTCGTATTTTTGCCGGAAAGAACCGCAGTATCCTTTCGGGCAATCATCACGGAAGCTTTTCGTCATGGTGCGCGCAATTTAAAGTACTTAGCACATCCTATTATCATTGAATATGACCAAAAACGACAAGAACATATACCATCTTTTACAATTACGATACGGTATAATTGGTTCATCGGTAGTAATGCAAGAGGCAATAGCTCGGTTGGCGCAGGTAGCACCTACCGACCTAAGTGTATTGATAACAGGAGAAACCGGTACAGGGAAAGAAGTATTTGCTAATGCAATTCATAACATGAGTAACCGCAAGAAGCAATCATTTATAAGTGTTAACTGCGGCGCGATTCCTGAAACATTGTTAGAGAGTGAATTATTTGGTCATGAGAAAGGTGCGTTTACCGGCGCAACTGAACAACGAAAAGGGTACTTTGAAGTAGCACACAACGGCACAATCTTCCTCGATGAAATTGGCGAGATGCCTGTTGGCACACAAGTTAAGTTATTACGTGTTCTGGAAACGGGTGAGTTTAACCGTTTGGGTTCAACACAGGTTCACAAAGTAGATGTACGACTTATTGCCGCCACCAACCGCGATTTAGAATACGAAGTACGCCGTGGAAACTTTAGAGAAGATTTGTATTTCCGGTTAAACGCCGTTCAGATTCATTTACCACCTTTGCGTAAACATCCCGAAGATATTGCACTGTTGGTTGAGTTCTTTGCAAACCGAATTTGCGAGCGTAATGGCTTTTTCTTTGAAGGTGTAACCGACGAAGCACTTTCCATTCTGGAACAACATCCGTGGCGCGGGAATATCAGAGAGTTACGGAATTTAGTTGAGACTTTGGTAACCATAGAGCAAGGCGGAACCATTGATGAAGAACAAGTTCGCCGTTACCTTAAACCCGAACGATTTAATGAACCAGTTTTTGTACAAAACAATACAACTGCATTGGTTCATGTTCCGGGACCAACATTGCCACCACCATCGGAGTTAAATCTTGGTTTGGTGTATCAAACGTTGTTGCAACTACAACAAGATACCAATGCTATCAAGCAAGCATTTGCTGTAATGGTTGAAAAACTTGCTACTATGCAAATGAATGTTGCTAATCAACAAACCACGCAGGACGATGATGACGGAATAGTTTGGGATAAAAACGATTTCCGCTTAGAGGAAATGGAACGTAAGTTTATAGTGGCATCATTACGTCGCTTTGAAGGTAACAGGCGTAGTGCCGCAAAGGCATTGGGAATCAGCGAACGTACCTTGTATCGTAAATTGATTGAATATAAGTTAACTGAGATAGTATAGAAAACAATTAGATCCAGTTCTGAATTGTTAATCCTTGAACACGGGAAAATTCTCTTGAATTGTTGGTAATTAGAATGCAGTTATTGACTAATGCGATGGACGCAATTAGTAGGTCATTAGGTCCTATGGGAGTGCCCTTTCGTTCTAATTCTTCACGAATCAATCCATACATAAAGGCACAATCATCATCGAATGATAGAGAAGTAAAGTGAGTTAATGCTGTACTTAATTTTTCTAGGTTTTTTTCGACTTGCTTACTTTTTAACGCACCAAAAAACAATTCTGCTTTTACAATTGAACACAAGAATACATTGGTTTTATCTAGTTTTTTTAGCTCTGAAACCACCGAATTGGAAGTCCCGTTTAGCAATGCAATCCAAGTGTTTGTATCTAAAAGATATTTCATAGGAGGGGATTGCGTTGTTCAACATTACTAAGAGGCTGCACTGAAATTGGGTCGCTTGAGAACATCCCGTTCAATGAATCAATTAATGTAAACCAAGACTCATCCTTGTTTTCAGTTTTATCCTTTAACACGTCCACACAAGTGGATAGTAAATCTATTCTGGATATTTCACTTTGTTCAATTTTTCGTATTACATCGGTTTTATTCATGTGTTGTTTCCCTTTGTTTTTATTGAAAATACGAATTTTATATGGATATAACGATGACCTTATACCTTCTTTAACTACTGGTGTTTTAATACGTAACGTTCATATCGGCACATTATGATTTTTATTTGTTTAAGGCTCGGTGCCGTCTGCGGTAGCAAAAAATTACAATTATGATGACCTTTAGTGTGTAACACTCCGTATTTTTGTTGTGAACGAACATGTGGAATAATTTCTTAACCCAATGACCAATTATATACTTGCTGCTATTATCCTTACCGTTAGCTGTTTTTCTCAATCCCCGTACTACCATACTGTTTCGCATTATGATGCCCCGGAATCGGAAGGAAGGGAGCACGTTCTGGACGTTGAGCGAATGGTTATGCGTGTTGGCTTTGTTGCTAACGATGGAATTGTAAAAGGAACTGTAACGCATGTGTACATGCCTAAACGATTGCATGCTGATTCGGTTGTGTTGGATGGAATTAAAATGAGAATCAATTCGGTAACTGTTTCCGGTAAACCGGCTAGATTTTATGCAACAGATACTACGGTTGTGATATTTGGATTGTTTGATTACGGTAAGCGCGACTCTATTACAATAGGGTATGAATGTACCCCGCGAGTTGGAATGTACTTTACCGGTTGGAATGATAAGACAAACCGCGCACGCAAACAAATCTGGACACAGGGTCAGGCGTTTGATAACCGCCATTGGTGCCCTATGTACGATTACCCAAACGATAAAATGATAACTGAAACGTATGTTACCTTTGACGGCGACTATGAAGTGTTATCGAATGGAAACTTGATAGATACAAAGAAAAATGCTGATGGAACAAAAACATGGCATTACACCATGACCAAGCCACATGCTTCGTATTTAGTAATGATTGGTATTGGTAAATATGCTGTTGAAAAAAGAAAAACAAAACGTGGTTTGCCGGTTAACTTATGGTATTACCCTGAATACCCGGAACGCATAGCACCAACGTATAAATACTCCACCGAGATGATTGATTTTATGGAGGAATTATTAGGTGTGCAATTCCCGTGGGAAACGTATTCACAGATACCGTTGCAAGATTATGTGTTTGGTGCAATGGAAAACACAACTGCTACAACATTTGGTGATTTTTCGTTGACGGATGCACGAGGTGTGTTGGATAGAAATTATATGGGAACAAACAGTCACGAGTTAACACACCAATGGTTTGGTGACTTTATTACTCAACGAAACGAAAAGAGTATTTGGTTGCATGAGAGCTTTGCAACGTTTTATCCGAAGTTGTTTTTCAGGAAGTTTTATTCGGAAGACCATTACCAATGGATGAGACGTGGTGAACAAAATAGCGCGTTATCGGCAAGTGAAAAAGACCGATTACCCATTGTACACCCAAGTGCAGGCGGCACACGCATCTACCCAAAGGGTTCGGCAGTTTTGGATATGCTGAAGTATGTTGTGGGTGAAGAGAACTTTCACCGTGCTGTTGCAAGTTACTTAAAGAAACACGCGTATAGTAACGTCCATACCGATGAGTTTTATCTTGCATTTGCTGATGAGTTAGGGTACACACTTGATTGGTTTTTTGATGAATGGTTGTATAGGGGCGGAGAACCTTGGTATAAAGTAAAGTATGCCGATATCCGTGACAATACCTCAACACGCCGCACAGTGTTTACCGTTGAACAGTTTCATCAGATGGATGATTTAACGAGAACATTTAGAATGCCTATTGTGTTTGAGGTACATTATACCGACGGCACAACAAGCAGTGTTAAAGCCGACATCCGCAAACAAACAGAAGAGGTTGTTATACCAAACACAAACAACAAGGATATAGCATATACTTTGTTTGACCCCGGTAGTTATGTAATTAAAAAGGTTGAATTTAAGAAGTCGTTTTCGGAGTTGCAGCAACAGGCATTACAAGCCCCAAATATGATTGACCGTTATGATGCCATAAAAGCAATCAAAGATGATACTACATTAACTGTATCAGCTAAACTTGAATTGTTCAATCGTATTTTTGATAAAGAGAAGTTTCATGCAATTAAAGGTGAGATTGTTGCTTACGCATCGGATGAGAAGAATCCAATAAGCGAACAAATTATAAAGAAAGCAATTAAAGATTCTGATGTTGAGGTTCGTAAAGCGGCTATCAATAATGCTAAAAAGATTTCACAGAGTTTGAAACAGGAATACGAGGTGTTGTTGAAGGATTCATCGTATTCAATAATTGAGTCAACCCTGCAAAAACTCTCCGATGCATACCCTGAGGATATGAATTCGTACCTTGCTGCTACAGCAAACGAAGTAGCTCCTCACGCTCGTGTTCGCATTAAACACTTGGAGTTAAAAGCATTGAACGGTGATACTAAGGCATTTGAGCAGTTAACAGATTTCACCTCCAATGCATTTGAATTTATGACGCGCCAAAATGCTATGAATGCACTAAAGCGATTAAATCATTGCTCGCCGGAGATAATTGCTAATATCGTTGATGCTATGATTTCGCAGAATAACAGATTGGCTGGAGTTGCATCGGGTGTTATGGAGTATTTTGCACAACAATCCAAGTACAAAAAGATGTATGTAGATTATAAACGTGCCGGTACATGGAAAGAATGGCAAAAGGATATTCTTGATAAAATTGCAAAGTAGTATTGTGAGAACATCTGGTGAATTACCTGTAGCGGACAGTTAATCATGGTATTGAAGAAGAAGATAATTTTTATACAAAGAAAGGAATTTAGCTTTGGCTAAAACAACAAAACCAAAAGACGCAAAACAATTAGCCGTGTTATGCTCTAAGTTAGCAGCAGAAAAACACGCCGAAGAGATTTTACTATTAGACATAGCAGAAATAGATGGTTCGCCGGCTGAGTGGTTTGTTATTGCTACTTGTAGCTCTGAACCACAGGTTAATGCAATTGCACAGCATATAGAAGTTACCACAAAGAAAGCCGGAATAGACATTCCTAAAAGTGAAGGTTGGGAATCAATGAATTGGATTATTATGGATTACTTTGATGTTGTAGTTCATCTGATGCGTCCACAGGCAAGGTCGTTTTATAAATTGGAGAAATTGTGGGGCGATGCAAATGCTTACACCATTAGCGCAGCAGGAAGATTGGTAAAATATAAACCATCAAAAACTACATCTAATCCGATTGACGACGAAGAGTAAACCCAACGTTCTGTTCCGTAAAGTGAGAGAAGTTAATACCTATTAGGTTCGGAGCGGTCATGCGATAGCAATACATAATATTAATAACGAAACGTATGTACGATTATATTTCATCGGTTTTTGCAACTGCATTACAAACATTAGAGATTTCCGATTACAAGTTGGTGTTTGAAGCACCTAAAGTGGAATCGCACGGAGATGCATCTACCAATATTGCCATGACGCTTGCTAAACAACTTGGTAAGCCACCGCGTGTTATTGCACAGAGTATTGTTGATGCGTTGCGATACGATGAAACCTTAGTACAAAAGGTTGAAATTGCCGGAGCCGGGTTTATAAATGTCACATTTACGTTGGGATATTATGCTCAGATGCTGCGTGATATTCTTTCTAATGGTGCGGAGTTTGGCAAGGCAAATATTGGTGCCGGTAAAAATGCTAATGTTGAGTATGTAAGCGCAAACCCAACAGGACCATTACATCCGGGACATGGCAGAAACATTATGCTTGGTGACACCATTGCTAATTTGTTAGAGTGGACCGGCTATAATGTTATACGCGAATACTACTTTAACAACGCCGGTAACCAAATGAACAACCTTGCAAAGTCAGTCTATGCACGGTACCGTCAGCAACTTGGAGAAGCGGATTTTCCGTTTGATGAACAGAACGGATACAAAGGTGAATACATCAATACCATTGCCGCATTGTTAATTGAAGAACATGGCGATGCACTAAAAGTAGGAACCGAAAACGACCTAACCATTTGCCGTAAAAAGGGTGAACAATGGTGCTTTGCTTCCATACAAAAAACATTACTCAGGTTAGGTGTTAAGCACGATGTGTTCTTTAACGAACACTCCTTATACACCGATGGCAAAATAACAGAAACTGTTGAAGCCCTCCGCGCTAAAGGATTAGTGTATGAGCAAGATGGTGCTACCTGGATTAAAACCTCTGAGCTTGGATTAGAGAAAGATAAAGTAATTGTTAAATCTACAGGCGAGCCCACGTACCGTCTGCCCGATATGGCATACCATAAAATTAAGTGCGAACGTGGCGATGAAATTATAGTGGATATCTTTGGTGCCGACCATATTTCTACTGTGCAGGAAGTACTTGCCGGTGTTAAGGCAATGGGCTTTGATACTTCAAAGATAAAAGTAATTCTGCACCAGATGGTATCGTTTATAAAAGATGGTGAACCGTATAAACTTTCCAAACGTAACGGCGAGCAAATTACGCTGGATGATTTAATGGATGATATTGGTGTTGATGTGGTGCGCTACTTCTTTAATATGCGTTCAGCCGATACACAGCTTGTGTTTGATATGACGATGGCACAAGAGCAAAGTGATAAAAATCCTGTGTACTACTTGCAATATGCGCACGCACGTTGTGCCAATGTGTTTGCCAAAGCTACCGAGCGCGAAATAACTCCACAACCAACAACGGCTGATGTTAAACTGCTTGTACACCCAACCGAGATTTCGCTGATTAAAATTGTGCAGAAGTTTCCAACCATTGTGCAACGGGCAAGTGCAAGCTTAGAGCCACATACCGTTGCCGATTACCTTCGCGAAGTTGCCGCCGCACTGCACGTGTTTTATCACGAGTGCCGCATACTTGATGCCGAGCCGGAAATTCGCAATGCGCGCTTTGCTTTGATTACAGCCGCACAAACAACTCTTAAAAACGGACTTTCGATTCTTGGAGTAACAGCACCGGAGAAGATGTAAGATTATTGTGGATTCCCGCAACTGCCGTAGCAACCGCGCCTGCTCGCCAACCCAGTGCGAACCAAGCGTTCAGCGGCGCATTCTACCGGATATATTTAATCTCTTGTTAATTAATTGTATTCGTAAACTACTGTGTAACGTTGTGCTTTTATCAACTGTATATTATACCATTGTTTATTTAACCATATAACCGAATGAAACGAACCTTAAAGTATTATAGAATCATGTGGATGAAATTCGATGTATCCGCAGGACTAACGGTGTTTTTTGTTGCACTGCCATTGTGTTTAGGTATTGCATTAGCATCTGGCGCACCCTTAATGGCCGGTATAGCATCCGGAATTATTGGTGGTGTAGTTGTAAGTTTTATAAGTGGTTCTCAGTTAGCTGTCTCGGGTCCGGCGGCAGGTTTATCAACGGTTGTAGCCGCATCTATATTGTCCCTTGGTGACTATCGAGTATTTTTATTAGCAGTTATTGTTGCCGGACTATTTCAGATTGTACTTGGGCTATTAAAACTCGGCACTGTTTCAAATTACTTTCCTTCTTCTGTAATCAAAGGGATGTTAGCAGCAATCGGAATCATTCTTCTCTCAAAACAAATTCCTATAGCAATTGGCTACGACCAACCTGACTTCTGGACAAGCGGCTTCTTACGCCTGTTTTCTCGAAGTAACATATTTAACAATCTACAGAACTTCAATCATCATATAACGCTGTCAGCCATCATTATATCCGTATCTGCAATTTTGGTCTTACTATTTTTGCAAAACAGTACTATAAAAAAACTGAAGATTTTACCTGCTCCGCTAGTAGTTGTGGTACTAGGGATAGGAATAAATTATCTGTTTCAAATTGTTGCGCCGGCAATGGCTTTACGTCAAAGCCAGATGGTAAACATACCTGGTAATATTCTCGCATCGTTCAGTTTTCCTGATTTCAATCAAGTCTTTACACGTTCTGATTTTTGGCAGGATGGATTGATAATCGGGCTTCTTGCTTCTTTAGAAACCTTATTATGTATCGAGGCTGTAGATAAACTCGACCCACACAACAGAATAACTCCCGTGAACCGCGAGTTAATTGCACAGGGCATTGGTAATGTACTTTGTGGTGCTGTTGGTGCTATTCCCATTACATCGGTTGTAGTGCGTGGCGCAGCAAACATTGATGCAGGTGCTAAAACTCGTCTTTCCTCATTTACGCATGGTGTGTTCCTGCTGTTATCGGTTGTGGCAATACCATATATATTAAATGCAATTCCACTCTCTACGTTATCAGTGGTGTTAATTATTACCGGATTTAACCTAACAAAACCAAAGTTATACCGCCATATGTGGAGTTTAGGGTTAAAACAGTTTCTTCCATTTGCAATAACAATTCTTGTCATACTTTCAACCGATTTGTTAATTGGTGTTAGCATTGGGTTGTTAATTTCCATATACTTTATAGTTCAGAACAACTTTAAGGCAGAATATGCCATAAGTAAAAAAGTGATACAAGGCATTGAAACAGAGTATATCAAGTTAAATTCTAATGTTACATTTTTGAATAAAGTAAATCTTCGTGATACATTAGAAAATGTGCCGGAGTATAGTGTGCTCACAATTGATGGGAGTGAATGTAATTTTATAGATTACGATATTCTGGAAATTATAACCGATTTCAGAAGTAAAGCTCACGACCGCCATATCGAACTCAATCTCATAGGTATAACTATAGTGCAAACCTTAGAAGTACATTAACAGCATTACTATTGTAGTATGTTGCAACCGCAGGACGTCCAAATTCAACAACTTAATACAGTAATTCACAACCCCGAGTACAAGTGGGATGTAAGTTTGCTGAAGTGTTACAGTAACAACATAATTTGTTTACGAAAGTGGTAAAGTGATACATCATTGCGCCGCTGTACCGAACTTTCCCGCCCGGGTGACGGCGCAGAAGGGTAGCTTAGGCAATGGTGGGGAACACAAAAATTCATTGTAATTAACAAGATTTGCAGAATCCTTTTGATACAAAGGAAAATTACTGGTGTTTTTTGCCGTAACTCGTAACTTTGCACCGCAGTAGTAACCTATTACTTAACCCGAATCAGGAGTTTATGCGTGGAGAATCAGAACGGTTTTAGTTTTGCTTTGGCTGAAGAACAAGAAGCAGTGCGTGCGGCTATTCGCGACTTTGCTGAAAATGAAATACGTCCGCATGTTTTACATTTCGATGAAACACAAGAATTTCCTACAGAAATATTTAAAAAACTTGGCGACCTAGGCTTTTTGGGAATAGTTATTCCAACTGAATATAACGGCTCGGGGTTGAGCTTTATGGAATACGCTATTATTGTTGAAGAGGTAGCAAGAGTATGTCCGGCAATGGCGCTTGGTGTTGCAGCACACAATGGTTTGTGTACAAGCCATATCTTCCGCTTTGGTTCTGAAATGTTACGTCAGAAGTATGTTACCCAATTGGCAACCGGTTCTACTATGGGTGCATGGGGCTTAACGGAACCGGGTGCGGGTTCGGATGCCGGTGGTACTCAAACAACAGCCGTGTTAGATGGCGACCATTACATTCTTAATGGCTCGAAGAATTTTATTACACATGGTAACGTTGGTTCTATTGCGGTGATTATGGCAATGACGGATTCTAGTAAAGGGAAAAAGGGAATTAGTGCATTTGCCATTGATAAAAGCATGGAAGGATTTTACGCTTCTAAAAAAGAAAATAAAGTAGGTATGCGTTGCAGTGATACGGCATCTCTAACATTTGATAATGTTCGAGTTCCTAAAGACCATTTGATTGGGAATGAGGGTGATGGATTTGTTCAGGCGTTACAGATTTTAGATGGCGGTAGAATTTCGATTGCAGCACTTTCGGTTGGATTGGCACAAGGCGCGTTTGAGGCGGCTTTGAAATATTCCCGCGAGCGTGTGCAGTTTGGGAAACCCATTGGCGACCAACAAGCCATACAAATGAAGTTAGCCCGCATGAGTATGAATATTGATGCGGCACGCACGTTAACGTATAAATCAGCTTGGTTGCGCGACCAAGGCAAATCATTTGGCAAAGAAGCATCGGAAGCAAAGTTGTTTGCTAGTGAAGTAGCTGTTCAGGTGTCCGAGGAGTCGGTACAGATTCATGGTGGTTATGGATATATTAAGGAATATCCTGTTGAGAAGCTATGGAGAGATTCCAAACTTTTAACCATTGGCGAAGGAACAAGCGAAGTACAAAAAATGGTGATTGCACGCCATTTACTTAAAGGATAAACGTTGTGAATAAATTACTTCCCATTGTATTGGGTATTGTTTGTACTGTGCTTACGTTTATTGGATGTGAGGATGACCCGGAGCGACCTTTGGTAGTGGAATATCCATCGCTATCATATGCACCTATGCACCTTGGCGATGAGTGGAAGTATTATTCATCGAGACAAAAAGATACATTGTTACTGTGGATTGACGGGGCAACGTTGTTAGGCAAAGCAGTATATTACAATGTCCGTCAGGCGTGGGTAGCGTCGATACCAGGCATGACTACCAGATACATTAGAAGTGATGGTACAGGTAAAATGTACGAATGGAAAGATAGTGCAGATGTGTTATTCTTTGATTACACTCGTGATACAGTTTCTGCTAATGAATACAATGTTGAAGTAGCAAACGGTATTGCTGATTCGATACGAGTGATAGCAGGACTTTTTCTGAAAACAAAAAGTACAATATCACCAAATGCTCTTCTTGGTTTAGTAAAAGTTGAATATGCAGAGGGAGTAGGTATGGTTAGAAAAATATCTTTAGATAGCCAATCAGTTCCACGACTCGATACTTTATCTTTAAGCTATGCGTACATCAACAAAAAAGATTATGGTAAACGATAGTAAACGATGAAGGGGTGGCGTTGCTTTAGGTTCTTTCGGGCGGTTGAAGGTGGTACCTTTGTTTAAGGTTTGGAACCCCTTGTGATAACAAATACATTGATACATGATTCTGATTGATAAAATATTAGTTGATGAAAAAATATTGGTGCAACCCTTTGCATGTGATGTTAAAAAATGTAAAGGTGCTTGCTGTACAATGGAAGGCGGTGCGGGGGCTCCGCTGTTAGATTCGGAGATTCAACTGATAGACGATAACTACAAAAGTGCGTTTGAATATATCTCAGAAGAATCAAAAACATATATAGAACAAAATGGGTGGTTGGTTGCCGATGAAAACGGATTATCGACTACTTGTATTGATGACAAAGATTGTGTTTTTGTGTATTATGTTGATTCGGTTGCTAAATGTTCGTTGGAAAAAGCGTATTTTGAAGGTAAAAGTACGTTCAGGAAACCCATCTCGTGCCATTTATTTCCTATACGAGTTGCGGATTTTGGCGGTACTTATTTATATTACGAAAAAATTGATGAGTGTAAGTCGGCTATATCTCACGGAAAACAGATTCAGGAAACCGTGTTAGATTGTGCACACGACGCGTTAGAACGTATGCTGGGAGCAGAATGGGTGGAAGCAGCAACCAAACATTCAGTATCACATCGTACAAAAAAATAGGATATTTAATGCAAGAGGAAGCATCATGAAATTAGGCCTACAACTCAACGTCGGGCTTCAGCAGACGTTAACCCCACAGCAGATTCAGTATCTGAAACTGTTACAACTTCCTGCACTCCAAATGGAGCAACACATCCGGCAGGAAATTGAGCAAAACCCCATGATTGAAGAAATGTCCGAAGATGGTAGTGCATCAAGTCCGGATATATCTGCAAGTGCTCCGGAATCTACATTTGAAGCAAGCGAGATGACGGGTGACACGTTACAACACACCAAACAATCTGCGGCTCCACTTGAGTTTGAATACGAAGAAGTATCGGCGGCTGAAGAAGCGAAATCCGGTGGCTTGAAACACAGCGAGACATATTCAAACGAGCCCGAGACTACCAGTTTTGATAGTAATAGCGGTGAGCCAGATTTATCGTACGACCAAGATATTCCCGAAGACTCTGATGCGTTTGAGTTTTATAAGTTGTTGTGGCAAGATGATTCCGTTGCAAGACGTAATACTGAAAGTTCGCCGAACGATGACGACGATGATTACGAGCCTTTCCAGATTAAAGACACAAAAACATTTGAAGATGAGTTACTTGAGCAACTGCATTATTTAGACCTTTCGGAAGAAGAAGTGTTGTTAGGCGAGCAGATAATTGGAAACTTAGAAGATGATGGATATCTACGCCGCAACTTAAAAGATATTCTTGATGACACCAATAACATAATTGAAGAAACAAACCACGAACGCAGAATGGCTGCTCTTGCTTCTCAGCCAAATACATCCAAAAAAAGTACAGCAAAAGCAAAACCTGTTGATACTGTTAGCTACGACACTAATGGCTATTCAGCTTACAACGATGCAACGCCGGTTATTCTTACTCGGTTGAACTTGCAAAAGGCAGAAGGTGTGTTAGAGCAGATTCAGGAACTTGACCCGCCTGGTTGTGCATCGCGAACAGTACAGGAATGTTTGGTAGCACAGCTACGTGCATTACCAAGAATGAATGCCGCGCAAAAGTTAGCATACGAAGTGCTTACCAAAACGTACGAACCGTTTACCATGAAGCACTACCAAACTATTGCCCGCCAGTTAGAAGTAACTGAAGATTACCTACGAGAGGCATTAGATGTAATACGCAGGTTAAATCCAAAACCGGGTTATGGTTCATCAACAACCGGAATTAACTCGATTATTCCTGACTTTATAGTTGAGCGAACTGAAGATAGCACCGATGTTTTAATCTCTGTTAACGATAGCACTTTACCGGCATTACGGTTAAGCAGTGCATATGAAAAACTAAAACGTGAAGCACGCTTCAGAAAGTTTAATAAAGATACACGCGATTGGCTTCGTAAAAAGCATGAGGATGCTAAATTCCTGATGAGCGCAATACGTCAACGTAAAGCTACTATGTTAAAAGTGATGACCACAATTGCATCGCTGCAGCGAGGGTTCTTTGATGAAGGTCCAGCAGGCTTACGCCCGCTTATTTACAAGGATGTAGCAGAAGAATCGGGCATGGACATCTCAACAGTTTGCCGTGTAGTTAACAACAAGTATGTGCAAACAGAATTCGGTATTTTTGAGTTGCGTTTCTTTTTTAGCGAATCGCTCACCAACGATGAAGGCGACGAGGTTTCAACAACAATTATCAAAGACAGAATAAAAGAGATAATTGGCAAAGAATCAAAAGAGAAACCGTGGAGCGATGATAAATTAGCAAAAGAATTAAAGAAAGCCGGGTTTAACGTAGCACGCCGTACTGTTGCAAAGTACCGCGAGCAATTAAAAATTCCGGTGGCACGTTTACGAAGAGAATTATAGATAGTTCTTTGGGCTATCGCCCTAAGCCGCACCAAACCTTGTTTGTAAAGCAAGCCCGTTCCGGTGCGGGAAAGAACGCCCGTTGAAATTGTACCTTCACCGTGTTGGGGAAAAGTATATTGATGTTCATTCCGGCAAGTAGAGGGTATTTTAGTGTGTTGGTGCGATGCCGTCCGGCGTTAGCAAAAAATTGGAATAATGTTTGAGTGTTGTGTAGTTCGCAACGATTTTTTCAGACACATTGCATATATGAAATTTTACATTTTTTTAGTGGCATTGTTAGTTGTAACAACCACAAGCAATTTTGCGCAAAGCTCAATGGTGCATAACCGCCTGCGTTTAATTATGAACGGCAAGGCAAACGAGGTTCGCAAAGAACTTCCTGACCTGATTAAAGAATTCCCGGACGACCCGGGCGTAATGTTCTTGAATGGGATTTTGATGGAAGATGCAACGAAAGCATTATCGGTATATGAGCAGATAACGCGCGAATTCCCGCAGTCGGAATGGGCAGATGACGCACAATGGAGAATCGTTCAGTATTATGCACTGAAACGAGATACAACCCGCGCACACCGCGAGTTAGGCACGTACAAACGCAACTACCCGATGTCGGAGTTTTTAATTCATGCTATTGATATAGTTAAAGCTACGGTTGGCGAGCCGATTGTAACAACAACACCGCCTGAAGTAAAAAAGCCCGCACCCGATAAAACTTCTGAAAAAAGTATTACCCCAACTTCACCAAAATCTTAAGCAATTGAT
>JAIBAE010000066.1 GCA_019695345.1 Bacteroidota bacterium
TGAGTGTGCGCGAACAGAATTATCAGTATGATTTGTTGAATCCGACTTCGATTTTGAATAAATCAGTTGGGAAGACTGTACGCTTCCGACGGATGCTTGGGAATGGCCAAAGTGAAACCATAGAAGGTACGTTGTTAAACCCACCAACTACAGTTGTAGCCGATGGGAGTTACAACTCAAGCATGAACTACAACGGGCTTGTTATTAAAACAAAAGACGGCAAAGTTTTACTAAATCCAACCGGAGAAGTACTTGTAGATGAGTTGCCAACGGGATTATTGCCAGTGCCATCGTTATTATGGAAGTTGTACTGTAACAAACCCGGTCAGCATGAAACAGAGGTTGCATATACAACCAACGGCATCAACTGGAATGCGGATTATGTTGCATTAGTAAACGATGATGAAAGTAAAGTAGATATAACAGGTTGGGTAACACTTGATAACAAAAGTGGAGCTATGTATAAGGACGCACAATTTCAGATAATGGCTGGTGATCCAAAAAAAATAGAATATAACAGTTACTTAAAGAGGTGGTGTAGAAATCCATTAATGTCATCTTTATATTCTATCAAAGATAACCCTGAATTTCACGAAGAATCTTTTTTTGAATACCACCTTTATACCTTAGATGGCACAACCACTATTAACAACAACGAAACAAAACAAATGCAGTTGATGAATGCAAACAATGTTTCGGTAAAACGGAAGTTGATATTTGATAGTGCAAAACCTACGTATGTAAGTAGCCGTGGAGGTGGGCAAGCAACAGATGAACTAAAAGCCAACGTAATAGTAGAAGTAAAGAACTCGCAAGACAATAACATGGGAATGCCATTGCCAAAAGGTAAAGTGCGAATGTATAAAAACGATAAACGTGGAAACGTTCAGTTTCTTGGCGAGGATGAAACCGACCACACCCCAAAAGATGAAACCTTACGCTTATACATTGGAGATGCTTTTGATGTTGTTGCAACACGCAAACAAACCGATGTTAAACAACTTGGCGACCGTTCCAATGAAATGAGTTATGAAGTAACAGTTCGTAACCGAAAAGAAACTTCAACAGATGTATATATACTTGAACACTTTTGGGGCGAATGGGAAGTAACAAAGAACAACGCGAAGTTTAATAAATTAGATGCGCGGTCGTTGGAGTTTCCGATAACGCTGGCAAAAGGTGAATCTAAAACAATAACATTTACAGTACGTACACGGTGGTAATGAAATTACTTGCAATTGAATCTTCATGCGATGAAACTTCTGCGGCGGTGTTACATGATACCGACGTTTTAAGCAATGTGATATCATCGCAGCTTATCCATACAAAATACGGTGGAGTAATACCCGAACTTGCATCACGCGCACATACGGAAAACATCTCGCATGTTGTTCAGCAAGCTCTTACCGAAGCGGGTTGTGCTATTCAGGATATAGATGCAATTGGTGTTACAACTCAGCCTGGTTTAGCAGGTGCGTTATTGGTAGGGACAAACTTCGCAAAAGGTCTGGCGTTAAAATATAATTTGCCGTGTGTGCCTGTGAATCATATCGAAGGTCATTTGTTTTCCGGCTCGTTGGAGAATCCTGATTTACAATTTCCGTACATTGTGTTAGTAGTAAGTGGCGGGCACACTTCGTTGTTTCATGTGCGAAGTTTTAACGATTATTCTATTCTTGGCTCAACGCGCGACGATGCAGCGGGCGAGGCATTTGATAAAACTGCTAAAATGCTTGGGCTTGGGTATCCGGGTGGTCCGTTAATTGATAAACTAGCCAAGCAAGGAAATGCAAAGGTAATTCAGTTCCCGCGTGCAATGATTCATGATGCACATTATGAGTTCAGTTTCAGCGGAATGAAAACAGCGGTACGTAATTACATCAACACGCATCATCTAACGGGAATACCCGAACACGCTATGCCTGATATTTGTGCCTCCTTACAACAGGCAATTGTAGATGTACTGGTAAGTAAAACCATTCGCGCTGCGCAAGAGTATCCGTGCAATGGTATTGTCATAGCCGGAGGTGTTTCAGCAAATTCTTGTTTGCGTAATTGTATGCAACAGGAGGCAGAAAAACGAGATGTCCTGTTTGTTGCACCGCGTATAACATACTCATTAGATAACGCGGCAATGATTGGATTTGTAGCGATTAACAAACTACAAGAGGCGGGCGTAAATACATTTCAACAACTCGACTTTGAGGTTAACTCACAAGCGATGCGCATGCACCGTCATGGTAGTAGATAAAGCTGACTCCCTCACAAGCCGAAACAACCCTTATGCGCCGTCACACGGGCGGGGCAAGGCGTTACAGCATCGCAAGCAAATTCTTGTTATAGATATTAATTCTTTCTGCGCCGCACTACGGTTGGCTCGCACCGGGTTTGCGCGCAGTACGGTTCGCTTCGGATGAGGTGGAGAACAAACTAAGGTATACGTGAGACTATTTTGCTGAATAGTTGTTATTTGTTGAGTTTGTTGAACGAGTAAATCCTATTTTCGTATTCATGAAGAGATGTTTACTGATACTATTGTTTTGTTTGGTTGGAAACGTTGTATCTGCATACAGTGCAGGGGATACGTGCTTAGCCAAAGTAAATATTGATTTAACCGACGACACCTCCAGCGTTATTGATTTTGGATATGTATATGTAGGTGATACATTAAACTCCGGTGTGGTAATAGTTAGAACCGGTCCAAACGCAGTACAGTTGCCATCGGCAGCACCTCCGTATTTTGTGAAAAGTACAACCCCCAATTCAAGTTCAGCTAATGATTTTGAAGAGTTTGATGTAAGTATAAATACTTTTCCTTTCCGTTTAAGTAATATTGAGTCGTTTAAGAATTTTCCAATCCAGTTTATAGCACGTGATAGTTCCATTTATAAGTCGGGTAAAAAAGAAGCTAAACTGAATTTCAGTGTACGGGGAGACCCAGATGCATCATGTGTCGCAGTTAACAGAGGAATTACCGTTAGGGCAACAAAATCGTTTATGCCATTGTGGACAGATGATAGTTATTTGTCGTTTGATAGCGTGTATGTAAATCCGGTAAGTCAGATTGTTGATACAATACGCATCCACAATGTCTACAAAATTGATACTATTAAGGCCGACACAACATCATTCAATTATACAAAACGTGCACAATCGGTTTTTACGTTTGCGCCAAATCAGAAGTTAAGTTTTGCCCCAAAACCGGGTTTTGAAAATCCATTTGTAACACGGTATTTTCCAACCCAGCGTGGAGTTGATTCTGTGTTATATAAATTTATACATAAGAACCCATATTACTCTAAAGCAACTCCTCAAATAGATACAATGTATGTTACTGCATTTGGGGTTGGGGTTGAGCAAAAGCTATCTATAGCCGAAGTTCAGCCGTCAAATGCTAAGATTATTAATGATACAATAAATGTTGGAGCGATACACGCAGAACAACCGGATACTATCAGAATTGTTTTGAGAAATGATGGGAATATTGCATTTCATCACGAAGGGATTAGCCTAACGAATAAAGAAACATTTCAATTGGAAAAAGCCATAAATGTTAATGGAGTGTTTTTACCTCCAGATGCAACTGATACCTTGAGCATTATTATCAATCCAAAAAATGAAGGATTATTTGAATCAGTATGTACAATTAAAAGTGATATTAGTTCAAGAGTACGAGGTGTTCCGGTAAGTGTTAAAGAAATAACGTTTGTAATTACCGGACAAAGTATCAGACCAAGGATTGAGCCGTTATCGAACGTTGTGCGATTTGATAGTGTCATTGTATTTGATGAATGCCTCTGGGATACAACTAAAACACTAACGTTACGAAATGTTAGCAACTATGCTTCCGAGATAACAAGCGTTGTGGTAATTCCATCGAATGCACCTTTCTTTGTTACTAAACAACCTTTTACATTACAACCGGGTAATTCTGAAAAAGTTGATGTAGTTTTTTCACCACGCACTGTTGGTAGTTTTTCTGCTGTACTTCAAATAACAACTAAAGAAAACAATTTGCCAATTGTAGTAAATTTGGTAGGGAAGGGAATTGAATCAAAACCGATTGCTTGCAAAGTTCCAATGTTACAAACTATAAAACCTGGTAATAAAATAGTTATACCAATCATGGTTGATAAGGAGTTAGTTGCTTTAACTAATCGTTTTTCATCGACCATTGTATTTGATTCCACATTATTGAAATATAGCGCATGGTCAAAAACCGGAACCGCTAGTTCGTTATTAAGTTCAAATCAGTTTGATATACGTGAGTCATCAAGAGGTCGTTTACAGATTGTAATGCAGTCATCACAATATTATTTAGCAAAAGATACATTAGTAAACTTAGTTTTTGATACGTACTTGGGCAATGATATTAAAACTGATGTTGTGATAACATCATCGGAGTTTGGAAGGGAAAATTGCGCATCAGCATTGCCTGTAGTCTATCAACAAGGAATAGTCAAACTCGATTCGGTTTGCGGTTTAGAGTTGAAAGTAGGTAGTACATCCAAGACTCAGTTTATCATTTTCCCTTTAACACCAAATCCTGCTCAAGATTATACAGAAGTTGTTTTTAATATTCCTGTTAGCACTAGTACTCAGTTTGAGATAGTTAATTCTGTAGGGGTAAAGGTTACAAGTACCGAATCTTCGGTTTTTAACCAAGGAGTACATACCTTACGGATTCCAATTCAGGAACTTTCTGAAGGCACATATACTTTGATAATGAAGGCAAATGATTTCATAGGAGTAGAGAGATTTGTTGTTACGAAGTAATAGTATCATATTATGTTTGTTGATGTTTACAACAGTCACCATGTTCAGTCAGGGGTTTGATTGGGAGTATTCTGTACGGTTGCCATTTTCAATACCCAAGGTATATATGGGCGTGCAATTTGGCGCGGCAACATATCTTCATACAGGTGCGATACAACAGATAGAACGACAAGTTGTTTGTATAGATTACAATAATGGTTCTGGTACCGGGTATTATGCCGGAGTTATTGGGGAATGGTGGCTAGATGGTGATTTTTCTTTATTAGGATCAGCAGCATACCAAAAAGTTATTGCAAACTTTACACAGCAAACCACCCCTATTCCTCTTTCAGAAAACAATTTTTTTATAAGTGAGTATTCATTGTATGCCGTTCTGCCTACACTTAGTGTCGCAGCCGCTGTTAAATCAAGACTCTTTGAAACCAAAGCATGGGTGTTTGGTGGTTTAACAGGAAATGTAATCATTTCCAAAGATGTTCAAAGCTCCGAAACAATCATTAGCCCTACAGGTAGAGTATTTAACGATGGTAAACAAAAAAGAGTGTTTACGGATGATTTTACATCTTTGCGAAGTTTCACTGTTTTGCCTGAATTAGGAATAGGGTACGATGCTTCATTGGGAAATGGTATATATGCATCGCCAAGTTTTATAATTACTTTTCCTATCATGAATAACTCTAGTATTGCAAATTGGAGGATATGGAGTTTGAAAGCAGGTGTTTGCATTTTTTATGGACTTTAACTTTTTATGAAGAAAATCTCACAAAAAAAGAAGTCTAAATTTACTATGTTGCTTACAGTTAAAAGAATTACTCATTTTTATACCGAGGTCGCAATGAAAAGAAATACAATAGCATTATTGCTTTTTGTTTTGGCAACAATAGCTGTAGTTGCCCAACCCAAATTGGAAATTATTGGCGGTGAAACTTATGATTGGGGGAAGGTAAAGCCCAAAGATATGCCCCTTAAAGCTACATTAAAGTTCAGAAACGACGGAAATCAATTGTTGACTATCAAAGAGGTCAAAGCTGGTTGTGGTTGTACCACTACTAAAGTTGATAAAGAACAACTCAAACCCGGCGAAGTTGCATCTGTGGATGTTTCAGTAAATGTACCTGGTGCGTCTGGTGCTTTATCTAAAGTAATTACTGTGTATTGTGATGATCCAGCCATTGGAACAAACGGAAAAGTAATTTGGTTAAAAGCTGAGGTTGTTCGGGCTATCCAGCTTTCGCAACAATATTTAGCATTTAATGATTTAGCAATTGGTAAAAAATCTTCATCAAAGATTACAGTGAAGAATAACTCAAGCGAAAATGTCACTTTTGATGGGTTTGAAGCAACAAACGGAGTTGTACTTAACCAGAAAAAGAAAATTGAGATTAAGCCCGGTGCAGAGTTTGAACTTGAAGCAACTTATATCCCATCTACAGAAGGATATTTTAATGCGATGGTTAAATTCACAACTTCAAGTGCAGATTTCCCAACCATGGAGGTTTCTGCCTATGGTAACGTTATGAAACCAGATTCACCAATCTATCAAAAGTAAAAGCTGGTAATAGTATATTTTAATTCAAAGGCGTGTTTAACACGCCTTTGTTATTTATGGAACTGTAATTTCCCAATAAGAACCTTTTGCAGGCTTTGGCAAACTTCGTTTTAAAATCCAAGGGTTGAGAATTTTGATGTCCTTATACGTGTTTCCATTCTCTTTGGCCCACGTTGCCAGATTATCTATTGCAGTTTCTACACGAATTACTTTTGTTGAGAAAGGTGCGTAATATTCTGTGGTAGGTAACTTGGTTCCGTATCGTTCTGCATTTTCCATTAATTCTTTAAGCACTGCAATCCGAAGTACATACCTTGAAGTTTCTTCGTTTAAATACAAATCGTAATAGTTTTGAACTCCCTGAAAATCAACATTATCCAAAGCACCATCAGTCCCCATGTTATATGCAGCAGCTGCCAAAGCCCAGGACCCCAGTTTAGCGTAGGCATCTTTTAGATAATAAATAGCAGCTTTTGTTGACTTTACAACATTCTTACGTTCATCTATATACTCATCAACTCGTAGCCCCCATCGTTTTGCAGTTGGTTCAATAAACTGCCATAAACCTACGGCGTCTTTGGATGAGCGCGCCTGATATAACGCACTTTCTGCTACCACTAAATATTTTAGATCGTCGGGTACGTTGAACTCTTTGCATAAGGTGGTGAATAGTGGGAAATACCTGCCCGAACGCTTTAGGTTCAGAATCAACTGTGCCGGTTGTTGAAGGTTAACAAGAAACTCGCGTTCGGCTCGTTCTCGAACTTCAGGTATATCCAATGGTACTTTCTCTCCGCAGAAAGAGAGGGTTGCTGGTAACTTCACAGAGCTTAAATATTCAAAGTAACTTGATGTATTTTGTTGTTTCGGGATTTCTTGTTTTGGAATTTGTTGCTCTGCCTGAGTGCATGAAACCAATACATACATTAACAGAGTTACAGAGGTATTGGAAATATGAAATGACATAAATATGAAGTTAAGTAGAACATAAATGTATCCGGCACGTGCCATATCAACCCTTCAGCGCCGGCACCCGGGCGGGACCGCTCCTTGTTTTGTTGCTAACTAATTTAGTGAAACGATTTGTATTTGTTGGTATATTTTACATACATTTGGAACTACATTACATTGCGCCGCAGAAGGCTATCATCCGCACCGGGTTTGCGCGCTGAAGGATTGCTGCGGTAATTGAGGGATATACAATAATTATTATGAAGTATTCAGAGTTTATTAAGTCATCTATAGAAGAATCTATTCAGACCAAACAATCGGTGATTGAACATTGCATTGGCGATATTAACAGGTGTGGTAATCTATTGATTGAGACATACAAACAAGGTAACAAAGTTTTGTTTTGCGGCAATGGAGGCTCGGCAGCTGATGCTCAGCACATTGCAACAGAATTAGTTATTCGATATCGAAGCTCAGTTCCACGAAAATCGTTACCGGCATTTGCAATTACAACTGACTCCTCAATGACAACAGCTGGTGGCAATGACTTTGGATATGAGCATACATTTGCCAGGATTGTAGAAGGTTTAGGAAATAAAGGAGATGTCTTAGTAGGTATAAGCACAAGTGGTAATTCGCAAAATGTACTTAATGCGTTTACCATGGCAAAAAGTAAAGATATGAAAACCATAGCCTTGCTGGGTAACAACGGCGGTAAAATGTTAACAGAATGCGACGCTTATGTTGTTGTTCCAAGTACAGTTACAGCCAGAATCCAAGAAAGCCATATCTTGATTGGACATATATGGTGCGAGATGATTGAACAGGAGATATTTCCTGAATTTTTTACTACGTAGAAAAATAATTTCAATTAGTACTTGTATGAGTACACAGAACATATTATTTTCGCGTCCCGTTTTTGAAAAACGCCAATTTAGCTCAGCTGGTAGAGCAGCTGATTTGTAATCAGCAGGTCGTTGGTTCGAGTCCGACAATTGGCTCACGGAAAGAAAAGCAATCCATTATGGGTTGCTTTTTTTGTTTTCCACACTCATCGAATTTACTTTCCTATTAAATCTTACTGTTATAGTTTAGATTAGGATTAAAAATCCGTAGTAATGCTTATTGAATAGCTACACATATCACAATAATTTGCGTGTGTAAGCAAACAAGCAGCATTTAACGCTGCCTTTAGGGATAAATTTAGCAGGATTATGTACGAATTTGAAGATTTTGCTGGTGAACAAAATAAAGCCAATATGGAAGAAACTGTTCGCCGTTATAAAGAAGCTTTACGTAGTAAAAATAGTGGAGCAATTAATGAGTTCTTGAGTATTGACTCTCTTGAGAATCTTACTCAGTATTGCTTAGATAATCAAAAATTTGAAGATGCTCTCGTATTTGCAACGTTATGGTCTGAGTATGCACCATATTCTGCTGAAGCTTGGCATAAAAAGGGGATTTCGCTAAGTTTTATGATTCGTTATAAAGATGCCTTAGAATGCTATAATAAAGCGCTATCAATTAATCCAACAGATGTAGACGTATTAATAAACCGCGCTGTTGCCTTAGACCAAACCGGTTTTGTTGACGAAGCCATTCTCATGTTTGAGAAAGCAATGTCTATAGATCCTGAAAATGAAGACGCGATCTTTAATAAAGGAATACTTTGTGAACGCAGAGGTTGGTACAACGAAGCCATAAAATTGTTTGAATATTTATCTAACTCGGAGCGATACAGTAAAGATTCGTTATTCGAGTTAGGCTTTTGCTTTGATTGTTGCCAAAACTATGATAAAGCTATTGAAGCTTATGAGAAGTGTATTGATATTGATCCGTATGACTATAATGCTTGGTTTAACCGTTCGGTTGTGTTGTGTAGAAAAGGTAAGTACAATGAAGCAATAAGCAGCTATGATATGGTGCTAGCCATTAAAGATGACTTTGCTTCTGCATGGTATAATCGAGGAAACACATTGGCACTTTTAGGTAAAGTCAATGATGCTGTAGACTCGTATAAAGAAGCAATTAGGATTGACCCATCGGATGTAAGTACATGGCATAATTTGGGTAGTGCATTAGAGGAGTCATCAAACTACGTTGATGCCATTAACGCATTTACAAAAGCATTAGCGTTAAATCCTAAACACTATGAATCATATTTCGGTCGTGGTACTTGTTATGACGCATTAGAACAATATAACACGGCGTTAGAAGACTATAACTCTGCATTAAAATTAAATGGAGCATATTCAGACTTGTGGTATGCAAAGGCTGATGCATTATATAATGTTGGAAGAATTGCTGAATCATTAGAATGCTATAAAACAGCCCTAGAGTTAAAACCGGAAGACAGTGAATGCTGGTTTGATTATGGTACTACTTTATATGAATTAAAATATACTGGTGATGCTGAGAACGCTTTTCTAAAAGTTATTGAACTAACACCACTATTTGCAGATGCGTTTTATGCATTAGCTAAGATTTATGCAGTTAAAAAAGATATTCTCTCATCTGCAAAGTTTTTGAAAGATGCAATTAATCTTGATGCTGCTAAAGCAGAACATATTAATTTAGATTTTATTGAGATATTAAAATCAAAAGAGATAGAGTTGCTTCGTTCTTTGCTCTAAAGGATAGAAAACAACATTAATTGGTAAAGTTATTAAATCCATCATCTGATGGATTTTTTTTATGATGAAAATGTCGGATTTGTGACTTATATTTGGAATAAATCTAAATAAGAATATTAAAGTTATGATTAACATTTTCAATTTAACCTTAGGTGCCACTGCAAAAGTCGTTGAATTTCCAACTAATTCACAGTTTATTGAACGACTGAAAGAATTTGGATTGATTCCCGGGACTGTTTTTACGCTTGTTAGAAGGGCACCTTTAGGCGGACCAATAGAAATTAAGTTTGGTGAATCAAGATTAGCTTTGAGATCTGATACCAATGATTTGATTTATGTAGAACCAGTTCTTCATTAACACTTTCGCTGAGTAAATCCATGCGAAATGAAGATGTCATTCCAACCTTTACTGTAGCATTAGTAGGCACCCCTAACAGCGGCAAATCTACACTATTTAATACCCTAACTGGGTTACATCAAAAAATTGCAAATTATCCGGGTGTTACCATTGAACCAAGTATTGGTTCATTTTATTACAATTCAATTCGTTTTAATCTAATTGATCTTCCGGGTACCTACAGCCTGGCTGCAAAATCAATTGATGAAGAATATACAACCAAGTTTATCAAAGGAGAGTTATCACCACAACAACCAAAGCCAGATTGTATTGTTTTGGTTATTGATGGAACTAAACTCGAAAAAGGGCTATTTCTTTATACGTACCTTCAGGAGTATAATGTCCCGATTATTATAGCAATCACTATGATAGACTCAATTAAAGCTGCGGGTTCCGTATTCGATGATGTAACATTAGAACGTCTTCTTTCAACACCTGTTGTAGGGGTTGTTGGAAGCAAAGGTCTGGGAATTGATACCTTAAAAGAACAATTGGTAAGCAATGTTGGTAGTACTGAATCTACTAATCCTAAACTCTCCAATGTTGAAAATATTGAAGAAAGGGTTGCGTGGTCAAATAATGTAATGCAACAGGTTATTGCCAATAACCATCCTAATGTCACCTCAGAGCGAATTGATAAAATTGTGCTTCATCCTAAATTAGGGCTTATACTTTTCACCTTTATCTTAGCAATCTTTTTTCAGTCTATATTTTCATGGGCTGAACCGGTAATGAACCTAATTGAGGAACTGGTTGCCTTGTTACAAGGCAGTATTGATAGTATTGTTCAGAATGGTGTTCTCCATGACTTTATAAGCAATGGGATTATTTCAGGGGTGGGTTCAGTTGTGATATTTCTACCTCAGATAATAATATTAACACTATTAGTTTCAATTCTTGAAGATAGCGGCTATCTTGCACGTGCTGCATTTTTGGTTGATAGAATTATGGGGATATTTGGTTTGCAAGGCCGCTCCTTTATTCCACTTCTCGGTTCTTTTGCCTGTGCTATTCCGGGAATTATGTCAGCAAGAATTATTCCTTCGTACAAGGATCGACTTATTACAATACTTATAGCACCACTTATGACGTGTTCTGCACGTTTGCCGGTCTATACGTTATTGATTGCAGCGTTTATTCCCGATATTTCTTTTTATGGATTTATATCTTTACAGGTAGTTGTATTAGCAATGCTATATACAATTGGATTACTATCAGGATTAATCATTGCTCTGGTATTAAAGAAAACAAAATTTCGTTCAGACATTACTCCGTTTCTCTTAGAATTTCCTCCTTACAGATTTCCTACGCTAAAAAATATTAGCATCTCGATATGGATTAGAACAAAAGATTTCTTAACAACGGCTGGAACCATTATACTTTCAATGTCCGTCATGTTATGGGTGTTAACTGAGTTCCCCAAAACGGAAGCCCCAATAGGTACAAACCCCGAAACTGCGCAGATGGTGCAATTAGAGAATTCGTTTGCTGGTATGATTGGAAAAACCATACAACCTGTTTTTGCCCCCATCGGGTTCGACTGGAAAATCACAATTAGCGTACTTGGCTCGTTTGCAGCAAGGGAAACATTCATTTCGTTCATGGGACAAATCTACTCCACAAAAGATGATACAGAGCACCAGCCGTTAAGGCAAGTATTAAAAACGTCAATCTCATTACCAACAGCGTTGTCTATTTTAATATTTTATGTTTTTGCCTTACAATGCATGTCAACCATTGCCATCATAAAGCGCGAAACTCAATCATGGAAGTGGTCTGCATTTGCATTTGCATATACTTTTGTGTTAGCATATGTAGGCAGTTTTTGTACTTACCACTTGGCAATCTGGTTCTGTAGTTAGAACAGTAGAAGTTCTCCGTCACATAACGAATCAATCGTTCTGCGCGCCAACCCGGTGCGAACCGCACCTTACAGCGTCGCGAGTGGTGCATTATTCCGCGATGCAGACGGATCGTTCCCGCCTGAGTGACGGAGCAGATGGGTCGCTTCGGCTTGTGAGGGAATACAATTTCCAGTATAATACTCCACTTTTTTATCAAAATACTTACCCTTTACCACCCTGAAACTTTAGCAATACTATTCGCTGTGTTATATTCGTGACCATTAAAGAATTTACATTTATTTATCAGACAAGGAAATTGCAATGGCACGTGTTTTATTTACCGTTACCTATACAATTGATAGCGATAAAATGGCAGAACATGAAGAGTTAGTTCGCAGACTCCGTACTATAAACGAAGAACGCGGAACTGAGTATATGGTGTTTCAGAACAAGAACAACCAAATTATGGAAGTAACGGTATATCCAAACGAAGCAGCATTCGATGAATCGGATGATTTGATGGAAGAAGCACCTGCAAATGAATATATTAGCCGAATTAATGCTATGGCTCAGGATATTCAATACAATACCATGTACGAAGTTGGCGCAGAATAATTCGTGTGTTTGTAGGAACTCCTTACCTAAGTAGGGAGTTCTACAACAGCAGATTAGTAAACATCCACGGAAGGATTCATGAATCGCAATTTTACCATTGTAACGCTGTTCAGCATGCTGATACTTGTTAGCATATGGGGTTGCCAACCATTGTCCTCAAAAAAAAATACTAACCCACTTAAAACACTCCCAACAAAAACACCTAAAACCGAAGATACCACAGCTATTGCGCAAGTTCCAAACGACTCACAACTTGTAAGAAGGAAAATTCCAACCTTGCGCGAGCAGATGGAAAAACTTCAAAACCAACAAGAAGTAACTAACAATAAAATTGATACTCTTCGGAATGAAATAAACAACTTGAAGAAGGAAATCCACGATTCTAAAGTATCGAAGTCAGAAAATATCCCAGATTTTAGTTTTAAGGGCGACCCACAACCTGAAGAACAGAGCTCAACCTCTGTAAAGAAGAAAAACTCGCCGGAATCCTCTAAACTAAAGAAGAATGCAGGGACTGAGGCGCTTGACCAAAGTAATAACGAAGCTAACCGAACAAAAAAATCAGCTGATATCATTGAGCCGGATAATGGAGACTCGAAACAATCGCAGCCGGAGGGTTCTAAATCAAAAAGGAAGAATAGCGACATAATTTTGCCTGATGGAAGTTCCGAGCAACCTTCAGAAAAAAACGCGCAGTCAAACGGGAAGAAAAAAGCAAAAGATATAATCTTACCCGATGAACCTTCAAGCGAATCCAAAAAACCGGAAAAAAAGAATACTGTAAATAAAACTACCGAAAGTACTATAGTAAGTAAGAAAAATAATACCGGTAGTGAAGGCTCTACTGTTGTTGAGAAAAAGACTTCTAATAAAGGACAAATAGAAGATCCAAAGCCCACTGGAAAGAGCGATAGTGATATAGATGTTGTATATAATTCAGCTATTTCGCTATATGGTAAAAGGCAATACCAGGAATCGATTGATTTGATGTCGCAAGTTGTTAATAGTGCTCCAAATCCTGAAAAAGCGGCTGCTGCAAATTTCTACATAGGTAGGTCTTACTTTGCGCAAAATAAGTATGATGACGCAATTTCGAGTTTCGATAAAGTAGTAAAGAGCAAAAACTCAGCGTACACAGCCAACTCTTTGGGATTAATAGGTGAGTGTTACTTGAAAAAAGGTAATGTGAACGAAGCCAAAAAGTACTACAAGAAAGTACAAACACAGTTTCCAAATTCCGAAGCCATTGTGTTAGCGAACAAGAGACTTCAACAGTATTAATGAAAACTTAGAAAATAGAAATAGAAAAAGCCCGCTGCAATTTGCAACGGGCTTTTGTCTGTACACCCGTAGGGATTCGAACCCCAAACCTTCTGATCCGTAGTCAGATGCTCTATCCAATTGAGCTACGGGTGCAGAAATTTTCTTAGTGGTGGCTTGCTACTTTAACTTCGCCACGAGCAATACGGTTAACATGTAAAGCTAACGATGATTTTCTGTTAGCAGCCGTATTTTTATGAATAACGCCCTTTGCAGCACTGCGGTCTAACACTTTAGCAGCAGCGTGTAATAATGGTTCAGCTTCCGAAATATTCTGTGCAGAACGAACTGCTTTGGTTGCGTCCTTAATCATTTTTTTGTACTTGCGATTATATGCGTTACGCTTTTTTGACTGACGGTGACGCTTTTCGCATGATGCATGATTTGCCATGTATTTACTACCTGTTAAAAAATTAGGAATACAAAAATACGGCGAACAGTTTATACGGACAACATCTTTTTACAATTTTTCGAGATTTTGAACAGATAACCGGCTCAATAGATAGTATTTTTGTAGAATAATTAATCATGGTGAACGCTGTAAAGCCCGTTGTATGTACTGTCCCGCGCAGTATGGTACTGTTAGTAAAGCGAGTTTTGGTACGGCTTTTCAAAAAAGAATATACTACATACCATGTTAAAAGAACTCTTAAAACCAGAAATACAAGAACTCATAGACTTACATTTATGGGCTGATTTGCGAGATGTGTTAGAAACATGGTCGCCCGCTGAAATTGCAGACTTAATTCTTGACATTGAAAAAAATAATCGTGTGTTGTTATACCGCTCGTTACCACGCGATTTAGCCCACGAAGTATTCTCGTACCTTGATGCCGAACAACAAGATAGCTTGTTACACGATTTAACCGATTCGGAAACTCGCGACTTGTTAGCTGAGATGAACCCGGATGACAGAACAGACTTACTTGTGGAGTTACCCGGAAAAGTTACTAGAAGATTATTATCGTTATTAGATCCGGACGATTTAAAACAAGCACGGTGGCTGTTGGGATATCCGGAGGAAAGCATTGGTAGGTTGATGACTCCGGACTTTGTTGCAGTACGACCATATTGGACCATTAAACAAGCCATCCAACAAATCAAACAACATGGAAACGATTCGGAAACTATCAACAGAATTTATGTCCGTGATGATAAAGGTGTGTTGTTAGACGATATAATGCTACGGACAATTATTCTTGCCAATGAGAATGATATGGTTGAAGACATCATGGACCATAATGTGATTCGGCTTTCGGCATTTGATGACCAAGAACAAGCCGTTCGTGTAATGGAAAAATATGACTTGTCATCTATCCCGGTTGTGGATTCACAAGGAGTGTTGGTTGGTATAGTTACATTCGACGACGTTTTGGATATTGCCGAAGAAGAAGCAACAGAGGATATTCAAAAACTTGGAGGTATGGAAGCGCTTGATACCTCGTATAAATCTACAACCACATTCGAGCTCGTAAAGAAACGTGCGGGTTGGTTATCTATCCTTATGATTAGTGAAATGTTAACTACTTCTGCGCTATCGTACTTTGAAGGTGAAATTGAAAAAGCAGCAATACTTGTGTTGTTTATCCCATTAGTAATGTCGTCCGGTGGTAACAGTGGCTCGCAAGCAGCAACGCTAATTATTCGTGCATTGGCACTGGAGGAAGTCCGGCTGAGGGATTGGTGGTATATCATGAAGCGTGAGATAATATCCGGATTGATGTTAGGAACATTATTAGGAGCACTTGGTTTTTTACGAATAGAACTTTGGACATTATTTGGTAGTACAGTTTTTGGTCCACATCATTTTCTGGTAGCGTTAACTGTTGCTTTTGCATTGGTTGGGATTGTGCTATGGGGAACGTTATCGGGTTCGATGTTACCATTACTGCTAAAAAAATTACGTTTTGACCCGGCAACTTCAAGTGCACCATTTGTTGCAACAATGGTTGACGTTATTGGAATAGTAATTTACTTTGTAGTTGCATTATTAGTGCTTCACGGAACATTATTATAATTTGCTAACGCGGACTGCACCGAACCGAGTACAACAAAAAAACATTAATGTGCAGGAGAGAAGCGGCAGCAAAAAAGTAAAACAAAATCATGACAAAATTATTTGAAGAAATCGCTTCCTTATCAACTGAGCAGAATAATCCCAACACAAAAAATATAGATACACTTTCTTCTATTGAAATTCTTGAATGCATCAATAACGAAGATGCACTTGTTATACCAGCGGTAAAAAACGAAATTGAACACATTGCACAAGCCGTTGAATTAGTAGTAAACGCTTTTAGAAATGGTGGACGATTGTTTTATGTTGGTGCTGGAACAAGTGGCAGGCTTGGTGTTGTAGATGCTTCCGAATGTCCGCCAACATTTGGTGTTGACCCTGAAATGGTACAAGGGATAATTGCAGGCGGCGATAAAGCGATGTTTAAAGCTCAAGAAGGTGCCGAAGATTCCTTTGAGAATGGTGAGCGGGTTATACAAGATTATTCAATCAATCAACATGATGTTGTATGTGGGATAGCAGCATCCGGAAGAACCCCCTTTGTACGAGGTGCCTTACATGCTGCAAAGAAGTCAAGTATTCCAACGATTCTCATAACAACGAACTCGAAAGATACTATTAGGGAATTGGGGATTGATGTTGATTGTGTGATAGCTCCGCAAGTAGGTGCGGAAGTTATTGCCGGCTCAACCAGAATGAAATCAGGATCTGCTCAAAAGCTTGTACTGAACATGATAACTACTGCAAGTATGGTAAGGATTGGCAAAACATTTGGAAACATAATGGTGGATGTTCAACCTACTAATGCTAAGCTGAAAGAACGTGCAAAAAAAATAATGATGGAGCTGACCGGATGTACATATCCGGTAGCAGAAAATACGTTGTTGAATACCGGGTTTAGTGTTAAAACTGGATTGGTAATGTTGTTAGCGAATGTATCGCAGGAAGAAGCTAGACAACGGTTACAAGATGCAAACGGATTAGTGAGAAATGCCATCCAACGTTGATATCGTTAATGTATGATAAGAATATGTTAAACGACTTGTTGAACAAAATCGTTATACCATAAATTGCGATCAGAAAGCTTAAACACAAGGAGAATTATACATGAAATTAAGTTTGTTCGTATTATTTGTAGTTTCATTCCTAATTGGAAACTCATTACAGGCTCAACCCGGCTTCCAAGGATTTTCTTTTGGAAGAGGGAATAGTGATGGTAGTAAGAAATCTGTTCTAAAAGAATTAAAACTCAGTAGCGCTCAAACAGAAGAAATCCGTTCAATGATTGCTGATTTTACATTGAGCACAAAGTCTATTCAACGGAAGATTGAAGTGTTGAAAGAAGACTTGCAATTCGAAATGCTTTCCGATAAACCTGATAAGAAATCAGTTAAGCGAATTCTAGAAAACATTTCTGAAGCACGTACAGAAATCACGTTTAAAGCAGTTGAGAAGATGGATGACATTAAAGCCCTGTTAACAGCCACACAAATTATACGACTGAATGAGTTACGAAAAATAGAGCGAGAGAGAATAGACAAAAAACGCGATGAAGCTAAGGGCGATGCTAATACAGAAAACATGAAACAACGAGGAAACATGTTTAAGTCGTTTTCATTTAGTACAACAATGATGGGTGTAGAAAACAATAACGCGTTTAATCCTGATGACGTTTTTGGTTATCCTGAACGCGAGTTGTGGTTGGATGGTTCACGTGCCGATGGAATGCCGTTTGGCGATGGTAACGCATTCAATTTCTCTTTCCCAAACGACGACGGATTCAACTTTAGTTTCCCTAATGATTCTATGGGCGATGGCTTTGATAGCGACTCTCCAACTCCACCGGAGCCAAAAAGATTCAAATCAATTCCACCTCCGGATAGCCCAACGCGTAAACCTGAAATGGACAACAAAGACTTGCGCAAGCAAATGCAAGAAATGAATGAACGCCTAAAGCAATTGGAAGAAGAATTGAAGAAAAAGGAAAAGTAATTGAATCTGCGGTAAACGTTTGGAAATTGTTGAGGTTCTGTCCATGCACATATATGGTTGCTGGGTAGTAGGTTGTTAGGGCTGTCTTCAAATGAAAAATGGTAGGTGTAGAAGTTTTGTTCTGCACCTTTTTTGTTTGTACGTATATCTACGCTTGCCGAAAATCTGTTGAATATGTAGTTTGCGCACTATTTATAAATCTGAAATGTAATGGAATACATTAGCTCTTTATTAGACTACATCATCCACATCGATAAATATTTACAGCTCATTGTTGATTCGATGGGAATGTGGACGTATGTTATTTTGTTTGCGGTGATATTTGCCGAAACCGGTTTAGTAGTAACTCCTTTTCTTCCCGGCGACTCGTTGTTGTTTGCTATAGGTGCCTTGTGCGGTGCACACATACTTGATATAGCTGTAATAATACCTTTATTGATTGTTGCAGCAAATTCCGGCGATGCACTTAATTACTTCTTGGGAAGAAAGTTGGGTCCCAAGGTGTTTAGCTCAGAATCTTCTAAACTGTTTAATAAAAAACACCTGGAAAAAACAAATAACTTCTATGAGAAATATGGTGGTAAAACTATTATGATAGCACGGTTTATGCCTATTGTCAGAACATTTGCTCCGTTTGTTGCCGGTGTTGGTAAAATGTCGTTCAGGAATTTTGTACTCTACAGTATTTCCGGCGGAATCTTTTGGATTTCGAGTTTAACATTGTTAGGGTACTTTTTTGGCGGAATGGAAGTTGTAAAAAAGAATATGTCGTTGGTTATTGTAGCAATAATTATTATCTCAATATTACCTGCTGTTGTAGAATATATAAAATCCAAACGTGAACCTGTAGGGGAGCAACTATGAAAGTGTTTACTGCATCGGAAGCTAGCACAATGCTGCCGTTGATAAAGAACATTGTACAAGATATTTTGTTAAGCGGAAAGGAACTACGCAGATTGTCCTTTGATTATGGCGAAGACGTAACTGTGTTACCAGAATACCAAAAAACATCACAGCAGTTACGTGCATACATATCTGAACTTGAAGAGTTAGGATGTTTGTATAAAGACTATAATTTTACAATCGGGCTAGTTGATTTTCCTGCCATCATAAACGGACAAGAAGTTTTCCTTTGTTGGAGAAGTGATGAACCACGTTTGATGTTTTATCACGGGATAGACGAAGGATTTAATGGAAGAAAATTAATACCAGAAGAAATGTTTTATTCTGAAGTTGTTGAAGTATAGTTTTCTTGGCAAGACAGCGAGTTAGTACTACAGAATACTAAACTCAACTTGCATGGACAGAACCTTACTATAAAAAATAGCGTTTATCGTTTAAGTTGTATCTAATAGCGTACGGTTATTTGTAAGGCGTAGGTACTTAAGGTGTTTTTAAGTGAGTAGCTTGAATTAAATCCGTCGCCATACATTGCATAACTACCTGTAATTGCGGAGGTGCGCGTAGTTAAATCTAATCGCACATCATCGTCTAACAATATTCCTATTCCACCCGAAAAAACATTCTGTCCGTTATCAAACTCTGCCACCTTATACTGATTTCCTATGTGAGTAAAACCTCCACGAATACTTATAGGTATATCAAAATCAGAAAACGTATATTCAGCGCCGATACCATATGTAATCTGTTCGCCAAGAACCAGAGGTATTTGCTGGTTGATAGATATTAAGTTAGAGGTTGCATATCCACTACTTAACTGAGAGTAGTCTGCGTATTCAACATTTGATGATAGTATCAAGCCAAATACTGATGTAGAAACACCCATAGCAAAAATCCAGGGAGTTGTAACATTATATTCATTTCTACCTGAGGATGTAAAAGAATACGATTGTCCATTATCAAATACAGAAGTGCTGCTTCGAGAGAAATGTTCTGTTACAGTGTATAACTTGGGTAAAGTAATCGTCATTCCAATACGTGCTATGTCTCTTAGTTTATACAAAAAACCTATTCTGGCTGTGAATCCATTAAAGCTTTGAGCTAAACTGTCGTGTAATGTTAGTCGGGTAAAATCAGTATTAGTAAAGTTTACTCTATCTAAACTGTTGTATTTATTGTTGATGTCTTCTTCAACAAAGTTTCTGAAGTAGTTATAATCTCCCCAACTTAAACCTACCGACAAACCAACGGCAAAGCTTCTATTTAAATCTAGCCCAATACCTATATTCAGCGAGCGTTTAGCTCCTGTTTCTTCCACCCATCCATTTTGTTGTACACTATCTTTTATCGGACTCATTATTTTCCCGTTAACTGTATCTGCTAGATATAGTTGGTATGCGTAGTTATTGCTAAAGTTAGATGTTTCGTTTGTTAAAGATTGAGTAATAGTATTAAAAGGGTTAAATCCATTAAAGCTGTATCTGTTTGAATAGTCATCTTCCTGAGTGTAATTGATAGCAAACCCCGTTACTAATGCAATCGAGTCTTTTCTTCTGGTGTTAATGATGGAACCGAACCCTATGTTAGTAAAATCAATTGCATTAACATTTCCACCTAAACTATTCTGTAAGTATTGTGTTGAGGATGAATTGCGATTCATGTTTATAGACGTAGAAAACTCTGAATAACAAAGTCTACTTAGCCCTGCTGGGTTATAATACAATGCTGAAATTTCGTCACTGATACCCATAAAACTTGAGCCTATTCCTGTAGCTCGTGCAGAATATTGGTTAGGGTTCTTTGTAATGCGTAACAAATCTTCAAGTGTCTGTGCGTTAATCAACGTTACATTACATACTACAAGAACAGTTAACATGAACAATCTCATCGTCTTCTACCTCCGCCACTGTTTGTACCACTATTTCCTGAGGGAACTTGAGCTGGTTTTGAACTAGCCGCCGGTTGCGGTTGAACAGTAGGTGTTGTGCTTCTTGACGGTGATGGTTGATAAGAAGGTGTTGTGTTTCGTTGTGGTGGCGCATATGCTCTTTCTGTGTTTACAACAGGAGACTGAGGTGTGTATGTAACTCGGTCACGCGTCGGTCTGTACGTTTCAGCTGAGTTATTAGCTGGCGAAGTGATTGTTGAAGTAGGTGTTGATTCAGCATCGGAACGAATAACCTGTACATTCCTTCTATCTGGTACTACATTAATGGTACTTGGGGAATTTACTTGTTCAGTTCTAATTGGATTTGGTGATGTTGTGTTGTTGTCGATTGATATTACATCTCTACGATTTGTATTTGGTGTTACGGTTGTATGGTTACTTACATCCTGATTTGGTCTGTCAGGTCTAACAACCGGATTTTTAGGCGTATCTGCAGTTGTTGGGCTTGTACCTGTGCTACTCACCCTGGTATTTCTATTTCTGTTTGTACCATCATTTGGTAATGTAGTTGTTGGTGTATTGTTCCCTCTATCTCTGCCACCAGTTGGGTTGGGCGACTGTTTAATTATCTGTCCATCATTCACGTATGAACTTGGTACTCTGGTAGTTCCCCAATTTCTTGGTGTGTTTACACGTGGCGGTTCTGGGGTTGTTGGGTTGTAATGATTTGCATACCAAGGCGAACACCACCTGTTACCATAATAAGAGCCATAAGGATTCCAATGAGTATAATACGGATTTCTATGAACGTACCACGGGTTGAACCACGAAATCCCGTAACTACAATACCCATTATCGTAGTAATGTGGGAACCAGCTATTATATGGTGGTACATATACAGGAATACCACAACCGGCTCTCCAATATGTCCAAGGAGAATAATGATAGGTATATCCATACCCCCAGCTTCCATAATAAGTATTCCACCACGGTGAAATAACAGGAGTGTAGTTAGAGTAGTAGTTGTTTACAATCACAACATCAGAAGAACTATCATCAACGGTTACTACTGCAGTAGCGGCAGTAGGAGAGCTCCGCCAAACTCTGGAATCTTTGTCATAATACCATCCATCAACTTCCGAAACAGGTTTGGTAATAGTAGTAACAGTGGTTGTTGTAATAGTAGGGGAAGGTTCAGGTTTGGTGGTTCTTATAATGGTTGTGTTTGTGTAACCAAAATAATCTCCGCGGTTGGTAGTTGTTGAGCAACTTTGTAAAAGTAAACCTATTGTCAATACAATCACAAATGTAAAAGACGTTTTCATAATTCACTCCCTTGATGTTCAGAGTATATTTTCTATCTTCGTTTCAAGTAATGACGTGTTTCATTACCATGGTGTTTCAGTTTGTGGCGCAATAGACTTCAGCATCAAAACAAAAGTAACATTACATCCAAAAATTTAACATTTACATTGAAATTTATGAATATTGAATCGGTTTTACATCATTTATATTCACTGCACAGATTTGGGATAAAACCCGGGTTAGAAAGAACATTGGAACTTTTGGATACAGTTGGGAATCCGCATCGTACACTCAAGACCATTCATGTTGCTGGGACAAATGGAAAAGGTTCCGTATGTTCTTTGCTATCCTCGGTATTACAGGAAGCAGGGTATAAGGTAGGTTTGTATACATCACCGCATATTAAAAGATTTAATGAGCGTATTAGAATCAATGGACAAGAGATTTCAGATGAGAATGTGGTGGAGTTAGCAAACGAACTATTACCAAAAGCAGATGCTATCTCTGCTACTTATTTTGAAGTAGTTACAGCTCTTGCATTCATGTATTATAATAGAAACAATGTCGATTGTGCAATTATAGAAACCGGAATGGGCGGGAGATTTGATTCAACCAATGTTTTGCAACCGTTGCTATCCATAATAACTTCAATTGATGTAGATCATCAAGAATTCTTAGGAACTTCTTTACGTGAAATTGCATTTGAAAAGGCAGGTATTATTAAACCTAATATACCGGTTATCATTGGTGAACCTCGAATCGAATTGAGAACTGTTTTTCAACATGCAGCAGATATTCAACAAAGTCCTGTTGTGTTTCTGGAAGATATTC
>JAIBAE010000149.1 GCA_019695345.1 Bacteroidota bacterium
TCAGTTTACTCAGGGCACTAACTTCTTCAGTTTTAACGTTGAAAAACTTCCTGCCGGAACTTATACGTATTCTTTACGTACAAGTGATGGTTTTACAACATCAAGAACTCTGACTGTAATAAAATAATGTTTCAGAAGCAATATCATAGTGCAACAACGTTTTCGCAATTGTTTTTAGTTGTGAGCGGAATCAGTTTTGTATTATCGTTATTTAAGGCTGATACGATCCGTTCCTTTTTATCGGTTATTCCTGCTAAGGTTTTTCCGGGTTTTGAAGTGTGGCGGTTGTTAACATTTCCCTTTTCTTCTTCAAGCATAGAGAGTTTTATCCTTTTAACTTTATGTGTTGGGTTATTCCTCCCTATAGTTGAGTCTCATATTTCAACTAGAAAACTTATAGTTGCTAGTATAGGATTGTTTATTGCACAAAGTTTGTTGTATGTTGTTACATTTCAGCAACAAACAACACCTGTGTTAGCAGGAGCCGATAGTATGTCGTTTTTTGCTATGGGGCTGTACACGTTTCTCCAACCTCATAGACCTATTTCCATTTGGAAGAATATCGAAATAAGAGGAATGTTTGTTGTGGTATTGTTATCCGGCATTTCCTTCCTCTATTCCGGTATCCGTTCGGCACAATCAACTGAATTGTTTTATTACTGTGCAGTGAATAGTGCATTTGGGGTACTCTTTGCAGTTTTAACGACCTTTACCGTACAAGGGAATTGGAGGTTCTTTAGATTTCGGCGAGATGTTCAGATTTATTCTATTCGCTCCTCGGATGACCTGTTTGAACATCAGGAAGAACTTGTTTCGAGTGATGGGCAACAACGAGAAGTTCCTATTTCGTACATTACAACATCTTTGCATTTAACCGAAGAGGAAATGTTAGACCAAATCCTTGATAAAATATACGAACATGGTCAGGACTCGTTATCTCAGGAAGAAAAGCAGTTCTTAGAAGACTACTCACAACGACTACGCTAAGAAATTAATTACATCGTCACACGCACCACTCACATCATTCTCAATATCACTTACATTTTATCTACGGTATGTCCTACGGAGTTAACCCAGAATTTGCAACCACAAACCGCGAGCGGATATTCCGTTATATTGTTTTAGCAGTATTGGTATTATACACTTTACGTTTGGGCTACCTACAGATAATACAAGGCAGCGAATATTTACAAAAAAGTGAAACGCAAGCTATTAAGCAAGTAACTAAAGAGCCATTCCGAGGTTGCATGTACGATAGAAACGGTAAGATGATAGTGCAAAACTCGACGTCATTTTGTGTTGCAATTACTCCTAATGACTTCAATCCGGAAACAATACCGTATGTAGCTAAAATAACAGGATTACCCGAGGATGAGATTAGGAAGCTTTATGAAGACAACAAGAAATACCGTTTCCAACAAGCAAAAATACTACGTTATGCCTCACCTGAAATTATAGCAACCGTAGAAGAAAACCATGAAATACTTCCTGGTGTTGATATTGTTGTTGAAACAAAACGTGTGTACGATTATAAAGGAAATGCTGCACACTTGTTTGGATACCAATCGGAGGTAAATGATGACGATATTAAAAACTCAGGGTTTTATTACAAACAACGCGATGTAACCGGTAAAACAGGTATTGAAAAATACTGGGACAACTATCTACGCGGGAATAAAGGATATAACTTTGTTGCAGTAAATGCGGCAGGACAAGCCGTAGAGAGTTTCAATAAAGGTAAAAGCGATGTTGATGCTTTAGAAGGAAATGACCTATACCTTGGAATAGATACCAAACTCCAGGAAATTGCAGAACGTGAAATGAAGTCCGACCACGGTGGGATTGTAGTGATGGATCCACGTACTGGCGAAGTAATGGCCTTAGTATCCAAACCAGATTATGATTTACGCCTGTTCACAGGAAATAACTTCTCGGAAGTGTACACAGATTTAAGTAAACAAGAAGATAACCCCCTTTTTAACCGTGCCATGCAAACGCAATATCCACCTGGCTCAACTTGGAAAATGCTTATGGCGTTAGCTGCTATGCAAGAAGGTATTATTGATGAGCATTCCACTATTTCATGTCCGGGTGGGTACAATTATGGCGGCAGATTTTTCAAGTGCCACGGTGTACACGGTAATGTAAACGCACAACGTGCCATACACGTTTCCTGCAACACGTTTTTCTATAAACTTGGGCAACAACTTGGCATAGATAATTACTTTAAGTATGGTGATATGTTTAACTTTGGTAAAACTACCAAAATTGATATAGCCGGAGAACAATCCGGTCTCCTTGCATCACGCTCTTACTTTGAACGTCATAAAATAACAGGGAACCTTATTAATGGTAGATTAGTGAATTTGGGTATTGGTCAGGGGGAAATTGGTGTAACGCCATTACAAATGGCAGCGTACTGTTCTGCGTTGGCTATGAAGGGAACATATAATCAACCGCATGTTGTTCGTTCAATTTATTATAGAGAATCAAAACACCTAGAAAAGAACGCATATTATACAGTTGAGTTACCTATAAATAAAAGTTACTTTGATGTAATTCACAGAGGTATGTATGATGTATGTAATACTGCCGGCGGAACCGCTACAAATGTAAAGGTTGATGGTATTAAAGTCTGTGGTAAAACTGGAACTGCACAAAATCCACACGGTAAAGATCACTCATGGTTTATTTGTTTTGCTCCTGCGGAAAATCCTACAATTGCAATGTGTGTAATGGTAGAGAATGCCGGCTTTGGTGCAGAACGTGCCGCACCAATAGCTCGAGAAATTCTGAACGCATACTTTCATCCCGAAAAGGTTCAGTCGGAAATTGATAGTACAAGTACCAAGAACAATACTACCGCACAAGTAACCAATGTAAATGGTAAGCATCAATAAACTATCTTATCAATGTTGAGATTGTTTTAAGAGCGACTGTTCTCTCAGGCAATATGTTGTTGTTACTTGATTATGTTACTGCGCCTTCTTGCGAAGCAGAACATTATTAATTTCATGGATGATTGGCTTTGCATGTTCCCTACTGTTTTCAATAAAGATATTCCAGGTTTTGCATCCACACATCACTGAGCCGGCAACAAATAAACCGGGAATGTTTGTTTCGAATGTATTGGGATTGTACGTTGGAATAAGTGTATCGTCCTGAACTTCAATTCCACACTGTTGTAGTAAATGTATATCCGGACGGTAGCCAACGTGAGGGATTACAAAATCCGTAGGAAGAGTTATGATAGCATTTGTAACTGTATGCTGTATATCTATTTCTCCATTCCTGATTTCCCGAACAATATAACCAAAATACCCCGTGATTTGCCTTGCCTCCAAACGATTAATCAAATCCGGACGCACCCAATATTTTACTTTTTCATTAATAGTATCTTTACGATGAACAATTGTAACATGGGCACCGTGCCGCCATAAATCCAATGCTGTCTCACATGCTGAATTTTTACCACCAACCACTACAACCTTAGCTCCTGCATACAAAAATGGCTCGGTGTAATATTTGTGCACAAAGGGCAAATCCTCACCCTTAATTCCAAGCATATTTGGGTTATCAAAATATCCGGTTGCAATTACAACCGTAGCCGATTCCCATACACCTTTATCTGTTGTAACTTTAAATGTGTCATCTACTTTTTCAACCGATGTTACCAGAGTATGTGGTTTGATTTGAAGATTTCTTCGATGTGCAACTTGCTGATAATATCTCACTGTTTCACTACGGTTACTTCGAGTTCCAAGGGTTGTAAACGGAATATTATCCAATTCTAATAATTCAGGCGTCGAGAAGAAGGTCATATTCACAGGAAACCTACGTATAGAATCAACAATACTCCCCTTTTCTATTACAACGTAACTCAGCCCTTCTTTTTGGGCTTCAAGTGCACACGCTAATCCGGTAGGTCCGGCACCAACAATTAGTATATCAACCATAGTCACAACCTTTTTATTACAAATATACTTTGCTATCGCGTGACCGCACCAAATGTTGTTTTATTACCTTCCAATGCTCGGCGGGAAAGAAGGGTGTGGTTAGTACAGCATTCATCATCAATATAGTATTTGTATTTAATTTCATTGTTAATTTATAATCTCGCTAATCAGCAACTTACCGCATTCAACTCCTTCATCGCATAGTGCCTCAAACTGCGCGGCAGGTGGTGAGTTTCGCACCGGGTTGGCGCGCCGGCGGGTTGCTGCGGCGTTGGTGGGGATACTTTCTTCTCTTTTTTCTTATCTCTCTTTTCTTATCTCTTGTTCCTACCGCTTTAAAATAACACAGGGCAGAAGTTGTTGCTTCTGCCCTGTGCGGTTGTTCACACAAATTGTGTTGTTCGTAATTTCTTACTTCACGATTTGTACCGTTTGGCTGCTGATTGCCGCACCTTGTTTTACTACGATTGTATAGGTGCCACTTGATAATTCACGTGCATCTATTACTACATCGTATGCTTGTGCTGCATAATCGCCGTTCATTAACTCACGTACAGTGCGTCCGTTTAGGTCAA
>JAIBAE010000067.1 GCA_019695345.1 Bacteroidota bacterium
TTAACCCGAGCAATTGGAAAAGGTCTGGCTATGGAAATGGTGTTAACAGGAAGAATGATTTCTGCACATCAGGCACAAGCTTTTGGATTGGTAAACAGAGTTGTACCTGTTGAATATTACTTGGAAGAGGCATTTGCATTGGCAAAGGAAATAGCAAAGAAAGCCCCAATTGCAGTCCGCTTGGCAAAGGAGTCAGTTAATAAAGCATTCAGTACAACACTTGAAGGCGGCTTAGAGTTAGAACGTAAAAACTTTTACATGCTTTTTGCAACTGCCGACCAAAAAGAAGGTATGAATGCGTTTGTTGAGAAACGTAGACCAAATTGGGAAGGGAAATAATTACTTATGGAAACAACTATGAATTTCACAACGTTACTTTATGAAAATGTACATGGCGTTTTAACTATAACTCTTAACAGACCTGATTCGTACAACGCTTGCAATGAAGCACTAACGTTAGAACTTCAGGATGCACTCCGTGCAGCTACAGAGGATGATTCTGTTCGCTGTGTTGTTTTAACCGGAGCAGGTAAAGCATTTTGTTCTGGTCAGGACTTAAAGGATGCACCATCGGGTGGAGGTAAACGTAGCTTGGCTGATTCTTTACAACGAAGATATAACCCAATAATTCGCTTAATGCGAGATATGCCCAAACCTGTGATTGCGGCTATTAATGGTGTTGCAGCAGGTGCAGGTTTATCGTTAGCATTGGCGGCTGATATGCGAATTATGAATGCATCTGCAAAAATGGTTGAAGCATTTATTGGAATAGCTTTGGTACCAGATAGTGGTGCAACGTTTTTTTATCCAAGAATGTTGGGGTACTCTAAAGCATTTGAGTTTGCTACGTTAAACAAACCTATTACATCTGATGAAGCATTACGTTTAGGATTAGTAAATATGGTTGCTGCACCGGATGCTTTTAAGGCGGCGGTTGACTCAATTGCAAACACGTATGCTAATGGGCCAACACAAACCTATGGCTTTGTTAAAAAGATGATGCAACAAGGAATGAACAGTTCCTTAGAAGAAATGCTTGAGATGGAAGTAGAATATCAACAACGTGCAGGAGAGTCTGCAGATTATACCGAAGGCGTGACAGCATTTATTGAAAAGCGTACTCCAACATTTACCGGAAAGTAATTGATGTTTAGTTTCTTTAGTAAGAAAAGTGGTGCTAGTAACCAGGACTTTTCACATGTATCGCTTATAGTTAGTGATATGGATGGAACATTGTTAAACAACAATGGAGATGTATATGATAGCACTGTTGAGCTTATTAAAGATTTACAAAAACATAACGTCACTTTTATGGTTGCATCGGGGCGTTGGCATAGTAACGTTAAAGAAATTTACGAAGTAATTGGGATTGAGTCTGATATTATCTCTTTAGATGGAGCGTTAACAAAAAGCAGTACATCGAACAATGTTCTACATACACAAGGTATAGATGGAAACATACTTCAGAGAATTATGGAATTAGTTACATCGAAAACGCTTGATGTAACTCTTATAACAGCTGAAGATTTGCTATGTAACAACGATCTTTATCTGCCAACATACCTGACACCAAATGTGCTGAATGTAAAACCTTTAAACATTGATGTTGTATCAGACATTGAAGTATTGAGGATTTATATTAAAGGAAATCGCGCAGCCATTGAGTCTTTGCATTTCACTTTGCAACAAACTGATATTCTCTCCGAGGTTAAAATTTATCTACGAGAATCGAAGCATGAAAGTGGTTTTTGGTATTTAGAAATACGGACAATAAATGCTACCAAGGGTACAGCGTTACAACGTTACATGGTTGAGCATAGCATTAATAAACACAATACAATTGGTATTGGAGATTACCGCAATGATATGTCTTTACTTCAATCATGTGGATACAAGGTTGCTTTAGCTAACGGCGTGGCTGAGTTAAGGGAAATTGCAGATTACGTAACTCTGGATAGTTCGAATGATGGTGGTATAGATGAAATTTTAGAACGTGTGTTACATTCTGTAATGAAAAGATGAAACAAAAAGGTACATTGTTTGAACAATTACAACTTGATGATGAACCATTAGGAACTTCATCCCATAATAATTGGCGTGAGTCTAATGTGATACGCATATCTGTCATTCTTGCAACAGTATCGTTATGTGGGCTATTTTTTCCGAATACAACAAACTATGTTTTTAAGACTGAACAGAACATTTCTTCGTTGCAAGGTTTGCCTTGGCAATATGAAACAATCCGTGCTGAATATTCATTCCCAATTACAAAGACAATTGAACAAATTGATAAGGAAAAGAGGTTCGTTCAAGATCACACTGCTCCGGTTTTTACACAGATTACTACTCAAACAGAAACAACCAAGAATTTAGCAAGAGCCTTAGATACCTTAAAGAACCAACACAATGAACTACGAGATTCAAGACTACTTAGAGAGATTCAGGAAGTTGTATCATCAGTCTATTCAAAAGGGCTGATCAATATTCCCATAAACACAATATCAAGCTCTTTTGTGAGCATTTCGCTCTCAAAAACGGACTACATTCAACAACCCATCACGGAGATTAATGATAAAATTTCGCTTGTAGGAAAAATACAAAGTGTTTTAAAAAAGTATGTTGACGAGAATACTTCTACTCAATACATTAATGATATTACCTCCATAGTTAAGCCTAATCTTATATACTCAGCTGATTTAACAATGGTTGCCAGGCAACAGTCTGCAGACAATGTGCGTAAGACATTAGGTTTGGTAAGGAAGGGCGAAATTGTAGTTGCCAAAGGTGAAATTATAAATACTGAGATAATTACTAAAATGAAATCCTATGGTTTAAATGGTAATTACAATATTGGAGAATCAACCGCTTCGACCAGTGGTATTCTTGGTGCAATTATGCATTCAGGATTAGTGTATTCTATCTTGATACTGTTTTTATCATTTCTACGAAAAAAAATCTATTCGAATAATGCATCGTTGATAAGTATCAGTAGTATGGTCATCACCGTTGCATTCCTTTCATGGGTTTCACTTCGTATTAACTCTAGTTTATCTTTGGAGTACTTGATAATAATTCCGGTGTTTTCCATGCTTTCTGCAATCTTCTTTGATTCGCGTACCGGATTCACGGTTACTGTTACCATGGCTTTAATGTTAGCCGGAGTACGTGGTAACGATTATACTACAGGATTTGCAATGCTCTTAGCCGGTACCTTAGGAGCATATAGTGTTAGGGATTTACAACATCGTAATCAGATATTCAGGTCGTTAGGGTTAATCCTTATTGGTTTTGTTGCAGTTATTGTCACAATAACATTAGAACGAAATCTTAAACTTGATACAATGTATTTGCCGTTGTTATCATCTCTTATTAACGCAGCTGCAACACCTATGATAACCTTTGGTGTGATTGCAATTATGGAGAAATACCTAAATGTAAGTACAGACTTAAAGTTAAGTGAGTATGACAATCTGAATCACCCATTACTGATAGAGATGAACGAGAAAGCACCAGGTACTTATCAGCATACACTTGCAATTGCACACTTGGTAGAAACCGCGGCATTTGCCATAGAGGCGAATCCCTTGTTAGCACGTGTTGGCGCGTATTTCCATGATATCGGAAAAATTCCCAAAGCAGAGTACTTTATAGAGAATCAGATTGACATGGAGAATAAACATGATCATCTTTCTCCAACAAAGAGTGCATCTATTATTAGAAATCATATAGAAGATGGTATTGAGTTAGCAAAAGAGTATAAGTTACCACAACGTATTATAGATTTTATACCCATGCATCATGGTACCTCCCTTATCAAACATTTTTATGCAAAGGCACAAGACCTAATACACGAAAATGAAAAATTAGATGAAACAGCTTTCCGATACCCGGGGCCTAAACCTAATACAAAGGAAACAGCTATCCTAATGTTAGCAGATTCTGTTGAAGCTATTTCCAGAACAGTAGATGATAGAGAAGATTTAGATATTGCAATTGATAAAATCTTTAAAGATAAAATTCAAGACGGTCAATTAGATGAGTGTGAATTAACTATGCGCGAACTGCAGGAGATTCGACAATCTTTTGTGAAGAATTTAGTTGGTGTGCAACATCAACGTATTCAGTATAAAGAAATACGAGAAAACTGATAGAAGCACCCTATGAATGAGAAAGAACTCATACGTTTAGTTGATAATTATTTACGTTATCTCAATTTAGAACGAGGGCTTTCTCAAAATTCTATTAGTTCGTATAAATCGGATTTAACTAGAGTCGTTGAGTTTATTTGTAGTAAAGAAAACCTTACACTTAAGTCAATTACACATCAAGACATTTCATCATTCCTTTTAACGTTAGAAGAATTTGGGTTGAGTTCAACCAGTAGAGCTCGTTATTTATCTTCCATTAAAGGATTCTTCAAATATCTGCTTTCAGAAGACCATATAACAAAAGATGTTACAGAGTTAATAGAGTTACCCAAGCTCCGAACCCGTTTACCCGAAGCAATTGCAATTGAAGAAGTAAATACTATACTTGAATCGCCCGATGTTACAACCCTGGCAGGAATTCGAGACCGATCAATTCTTGAAACCCTTTACGCTTGCGGGCTTCGAGTTAGCGAAATTCTTGGCTTAAAACAATCGCATATTTTGTGGGATTCTGAGATAATTCGAGTATTTGGCAAAGGTTCTAAGGAAAGGATTGTACCTATTGGAGAATCAGCGTTGTTTTGGATTGCTAAGTACCAGAAAGAAGTACGACATAGATTCATATCCAACAAAGAAACAGATGATATTCTCTACCTTAACCAACGGGGGGGCAAATTATCCAGAATGACCGTTTGGAATATCGTCTCACAATATTCCCGTAAAGCCGGAATTGAAAGCAAAATCCATCCTCACATGTTCAGGCATTCTTTTGCTACACATCTCATAGAAAGCGGTGCAGACTTACGTGCCGTTCAAGAGATGCTGGGACATGCCGATATTTCCACTACACAACTGTATACGCATTTAAACCGCGAATACATCAAGGAAGTACACAAAACGTATCATCCCCGGAGCTAAGAATGCTTCAGAAACGGAATTCAATACAATTCTCATCATTTTTGATGGTGATAGCAACAACTGTTGTTATCGCTATTTCCGTTTTTATACCTGAAATACATTCCCAACCGGCACGGACAACTGTAAAGTTTGGTATAGATAACTTGGTGGATACAAAATTCGAGCTATTACGAAACAAAAAGGTCGCTCTTCTTACAAACATTGCAAGCAGAACTCGCTTTTTAGAAGAAAGTGTTAAAGTTTTAGCTGAAACAGACAAACTAAACCTATGTGCACTGTTAGTACCTGAGCATGGCTACTTTGCTCAAGTTCCTGCCGGAGAATTAGTAAGTGGTGAAATTATTTACGGTATTCCAACATACTCCTTATATGGCAAAAACCGCCGCCCTACAAAAAACATGATTGGAAACTGCGATGCAGTAGTTATTGACCTTCAGGATATAGGTGTAAGACCATATACTTTCATTAGCACAATGTACAATGTTATGGATGCATGTGCAGAGTATCGTATTCCGGTATATATCTTAGATAGACCTAATCCATTAGGTGGATTGGTTGTTGATGGCAACATTGTAGAGGAAGATGCAAAGTCTTTTGTAGGCATTGTCCCTGTTCCTTATTTACATGGCATGACCATGGGTGAACTTGCCATGATGATTAATGAAGAAGGTTGGCTTCAGAAAGACTTTAAAGGCGTACCCAGAAAATGCGATTTAACAGTAGTTAAAATGAAACGCTGGCGCAGAGATATGACGTGGGAAAACACTCAGACTATATGGATACCAACATCTCCAAACATTGCTTCGGTTAATGCCATTCGCGGTATGGCGCTTACAGGTTTGTTGGGTGAAATTAGTTTGTGTAGTATTGGTATTGGCACCGGACTACCCTTTCAATATCTTGGTATGCCTAACTTCAATATCGAAAACCTTGAATCGAAGTTCAAACAGTTTAAAGATTATGGTATTAAAGCCATGCCTACTAGGTTTACTCCTACCGCAGGTAAGTATTCCAATACTCAATGCAATGGAGTGTTGTTTGCGTTCCAAACGCCTCAGAACTGTAAACTTTATTCATCCTCAATCGAGATATTACTAGGTTTACGGAAAACATATCCAACCTATTTTCAAGATACACTAATTCATTCAAACAAACAGGCAATGTTTGTAAAGATATTAGGTTCAAAAGACATCTTTGAGAAACTTACATCCAAGACCGCTACCGATGACGAAATTCGTGTATTAGCTCGTAAAGGATTAACAGAGTTTATCTCTAAACGCGAAAAGTATTTGCTGTATAATTAGTTCTTGCTATCGTCTGACGGCTCCGTGCCAACACATATCAATCAAGCTCTATTTGCCGGACAAAACGCCAACATTTCGTAAAAACGTAATGAGATTTTATATATCACGATAACCGGTTGTTCTTAGCAGTATAACCTTTCCCGCAAGAAAAGGATTTGATGATGTTGAGATTTGGAGCGGATTGCGTTAGCAACATATTGAATTAATCTTCTTTACGAATTGGCTGAATCTTGTTTGTACCTTTCTTTCTTCCTAAAGCTAATATATAGGAAAGCTTCCGAGTCCAAACATTTGGCGAAGGAGTTAACAGAGTATCACCCAACATTAAATGCGTAGAACCACCGCCATCCAAATTTAATGCATGGTAAGCACCAAACTGCTTCATAAAGTCAGCTGTTTCCATAATAGTAAAACCGCGTGACCGGCTACTTGCTTCAACGGTAACAATATAAAGTGTAGAGCGTGTAATATCGGTGCCAATTGCAGTTCTTGGTAAACGAGTATTCATGAAACGTGCACTATGCTGATGATCGTTTTCCAATTCTTCGTTGATATCTCCACGTATTACCAACCGTGGGGTCCCGCAAACTGCATTGTGATAGACAATAGAATCGTTCTTATTAGTTGAATAGCGAAGGAATATTGTATCTCCAACCATCACGTATAACGATTTTGCAATTGACTTTTTCATGGAAAGTACACATCCGCGTATGGGCATATTAACAGAACCAGAATCTATTTTCTTAAGTACCATCAATGGTATCTCTTGATTCACCGCGGGTGGACGTAAATATCTGCACAAAATCTTTGTGTACTGATATTCAGCATTAGCTTCCTGTTGTAACTGGAGTAATGCATTTTCTATGGAATCGCGATTTACAACAAAAGTTGCAGAATCTTCTTTAACTGCAACTGAGTCGGACAGAATTTCGTCAACAAGTTTATCAATCTTCTTCTTTGGAATGTACGGTACAGTTGGACCAACAAATGAATTAAAGAGAACAATAGAATCAGGCAATACTCTGTGATTAACAGAATGAATGTATGCGGTATCACCTGAAGTATTCCGAATACGAGCTGTTAAACGGAATGTATCAATAGCAGGACGTCCGTTTGCCTCAAAAAAACAGGAATTCCAATCTTTGTATGGTAACATTTCAATTACCTCACCATTACACACCGCCGGGCCAATAGGAGCATTTGAGACTGCTTTCCAAAAATTAGCATTTACGGCAGCTATAATCTTTTTATTCTCTGCTGAATCTACTCGCTGAACGGCTTCAACCATTCGTTCCATACCATCACAACGGTTTTCACATTTTAGGGTCATCACTGAGAAAGGCGGGTTCCGCATTACACAAGTCAGCGCATGAACATAGGTGATAGAACTATCTGCCATACGTACTTGCATTAGTCGGTAAATCATCCCGTCGTTTACTAATGAATCTTCTTGAATCACCATATCAGCAATACTCTTGCTTTTAACAAGTTTTGGTGGGGCAGAATATCGTTTTTTTGATTTACCTTTTGGTGCTTTAGCTCCAGCTTTTGGCGAAGTTACCTTAGCAGATTTTCCTTTCTGCCTTGCAATAACATCAAGCGGAGTAGTTACAACTAAAGTAAATGTTACAAGTATTACACTAATATATACAATAAGTCTAACTGCCATGGATCTTCACTTTTTAAAGAATATTTTCCGAAAACGTAATAGATATTTAGGGAATATAATAGAACGATTGTAATTGGAGAGGTAATTTAATTGTTGAGCAGGTAATAATTTTTGAAAATTTTTTCTCGTCCAAAACAATTCAAATAGCATTGTACAACCGAAGTATAGAAGTAAACATAAACTTGCATGAGCCTGATAGAAAAACACTGGGATATGTAAATCGATTGCGGCTATAGTTGAACATACTAAAACAAATAATAAACCTATCATTTCTATAACATCAGCTAATACTCGGTATTTGTTTGATTCGGGTAGGATGCGTCGTTTTTCTCGGGCTTGGGTTAGTGAGTATGTTAATCCGACTGTAAATATTGTTACTCCAATTCCGGCCACTGTATCAATATTCCGTAAGAATGCACCAAAGAAGAAGCCTTGCACTGTCATCAACACAAAGTATTCAATTTGTCTGCGTTTCTGTGTGTACAAAAGTTGTTGTTGTATTGCCGGATTTACAGGCATATTTCCACCGGTATGTATTACTTGCTTCAGGCAATTTAGTAAATTTGCACCCGAAAGAACATCAGTATTATTCACTGTTTTAAAGAATCATGAACTTCAACACGTTGCTCGTTTCAACTGAAAATTATATTACAACAATTACCCTAAACCGCCCTGATAAGCTTAATGCACTAAACGCAGAGTTACTTTTGGAATTACAACAAGCACTAACTCAACTTGCACTGGATTCTCAAACCCGTGCATTGATAATTACCGGTAGTGGTGTTAAATCTTTTGCTGCGGGCGCGGATATTGAAGAACTACATACATGCGATGCTGACTCGGGATTTGAGTTTGCCCGACGTGGTCAAAAAGTGTTTGATATGATTGAGAACTTTCCTGTTCCTGTGATTGCTGCAGTAAATGGATTTGCACTTGGTGGTGGTTGCGAACTTGCTATGTCGTGTCACTTCCGTTACGCGGCAACAAATGCTAAATTTGGTCAACCTGAAGTAAAACTAGGTATTATCCCCGGTTATGGCGGAACACAACGCTTAACACGCCATTGTGGTGTTGCCCATGCTACAGAAATCATCTGTTCCGGCATTATGATAGATGCTGAACGGGCTCAGCAAATTGGTTTAGTAAGTACGGTGGTTCCTCAGGAGGAATTAATGTCTTCATGTATTGAAATTGCATCAAAAATTACAGCAATGGCTCCGTTAGCTGTAACAGCAAGTTTAAATGCTATCCGTGAGCAGTTTATGCCAACCAACGAAGAATGTATGATTGCCGAAGCAAGAGAGTTTGCAAGAATTTGCGGTACACAAGATTTCAAAGAAGGTACCTTAGCATTCTTAGAAAAACGAGCTACAAATTTTGTTGCAGCTTAATGATATGGTGGAATCACTCTACAACATTCTTTATAACGCTATCATCGTTCCCCTCCTGTATATGCTCTATGCAGGAGGTTCGCTTTTTCTGCCAAAACTAAAAGCGAAAATTCACGGTGAAGTTCCATCGTGGAGTAAAGTACCAACTAAAAAATCCGGTGTCCGCAGAATACTATTTCACGCTGCTTCTGTTGGCGAGTTTGAACAATGCAAACCTATTATTGAACTACTTAAACAACAACACCCTGCTACAGAAGTAATTGTTAGTTTTTCATCTCCTTCTGCATATAAAACACAACAACAGTATAAATGGGCTGATGCTATTGTCTATGCACCATTTGATTCATCGTTTCGAGTGAAACAATTTTTATTAATTACCAACCCGGATTGTATTGTAGTTGATAGGTATGACCTTTGGTGGAATTTCACGCGACTCACTAAGCAATTACAGATACCAATCCATCTCATAAATGCTACGTATCCATCGTCATTATTGTGGAAGTATCCATTTTTCCGCACATACATAACATTGATATTGAATCGGTGTACTACAATTACTCCCATTAATTATTTCAACAAACAAAAGTTTAATAAACTGCTTGGAAATACAACACCAGTGTTCGATGCACTCCCCGACTCTCGGTATGATAGACTTTCCTCAATGCTCAATTCAACCGTACAACAGCAAATACAGCAGGTACTTCCTCAATGGTTTACCCAACGCTTTCCAACTATCATTGTTATTGGCAGTTCATGGAAAGAAGATGAAGACGTGATATTACAAGAGTTGCAATCGTTTCAACAACAGTTCAATACTATAGGTGTAATCCTTGTACCGCACGAACCAACGCCTGAAACTGTACAGCAGTTACTCAAATCCATTCCACATGCTTGTATACTATCAAATCCGGATCAATCTGAATCCAACACCATTATAGTTGATTCTGTTGGTAAGCTACTTATGATATATAGCGTGGCTTCTGCTGCGTATATTGGCGGTGGGTTTGGGGCTGGAGTGCATAGTGTAACCGAAGCCGCAGTATATGGTATTCCCGTTAGTTGCGGACCCAACATTGTCCGTAATCTTTCAGCTATAGAACTTCAACAACGCAATGGGTTAGTTGTATGTACCACAGCCCATGAATTCAAAACGTGGTTGCTAACATGTGTTCTTAATGAATCAACAAGACTGAAAATTGGTTCTGCTAACCGCGAGTATATCCTGCAGCAAATTGGCTCATCCCAAAAGCTCTTAGAGAGAATACGAACATCATAAATTTGGTTTCCCGCCTCTGCCGAAGCAACTGCAACTGCGCCGCAACCCGGTCGGATACGTGCGTTGCAGCATCGCGAATGGGGCTACTGATACATTCAATGGATTGATTGTGTTAACTCTGTTAACATTTTGTTACTCTGCAACAAAGACTCAACATGAACAACTGTTTGCACCAGATAAGCTACAAATTAATAGAAACAATCAGCATTAACCTATATCTTGCGATGCTGTAACGCTGTGCGCCGCCCGTGTGACGGCGCTGAAGGTTTGCTTCGGTGCAGGCGAGAACCATTATTTTTGTAATCATCTCAATAACAATACTTAGTATGAAATATATCGTTCATAACCCAGACTTTAAGCAAAACATCATTGAGCATTGCACACGCCAAGAATTTATGAAACATATTGGCTGTGTGTTAACAGTTATAGAACCCGGTTATGTTGAAGCTGAAATGCCAAGAAATACGTTTTTGCAACAACAGATGGGCTTGATTCACGGGGGTGTAATTGCAACCATGGCGGATGTTGCTGCCGGTTTTGCTGCGTTTACGTTAGTTAGTGCAGAACAACAAACAGTAACTGTTGAATTAAAAACCTCTTATTTGTATCCTGCAAATGGTACAGCGTTAAAATCGGAGGGAAAGGTATTGAAACAAGGTTCCTCACTAATATTTTCTGAAGCAGAGGTTTTTAGTCTGGAGCAAGATGTCTGGAAATTAGTGGCAAAATGTAGCGGAACATTTGCCATTGTAACTCCGGCAAAGGTTAAGAGTAGATAATACAGTTGTATTGGAACTTTGTTTGCCTGATTGGCGTTATCTGACCTGTTAAGTTCGTATATTTGCAGTCCAAATTTTTCGCAAATTAATTTTTAGGTTTTTTAATGGCTATTTACATTACATCCGATTGTATTAACTGCGGTGCATGTGAACCTGAATGCCCCAATACTGCTATCTACGAAGCAGGTGCTTCGTGGTCGCTTGCAGGAGAAGAACACAGTAACTCAACCTCGCCGGGTGGCTTTAACAGAGAATTCTGGACAGCCGATTACTACTACATTGTTCCGGATAAATGTACAGAATGTGTTGGCTTCCACGATGAGCCACAATGTGCTGCTGTTTGTCCGGTTGATTGCTGTTTACCAGACCCGGAAAATGTGGAAACACATGAACAATTAGAATCAAAGGTTTCCCGCTTGAATGATATTGACCCGGGACGCCGACGTAACTAATCATAGATGACTTTATAAGCCGTAATAGTAATGCACTATTGCGGCTTTTTCTTTATTCACCATTGCCATGCAAGCAGAAATTTCCATCCAGCGAAGTAGAATCCACGAGTGTACCGAGAAGATTGGTGGAGTTAGTATAATAACAGAACATCAGAGGTATGATTTTCCGGGAGCACATGTGTTTCCCGGTTTTGTTGATTCCCACGCGCATATTGTTGGGTTAGGAATGAAGTTACGTGATGTTGCACTGTATGAAACGGCAAGTGAACAAGCTTGTTTGGACATATTGCGTAACATAACCCCAAACCGAGGCGAATGGATTCTGGGTATGGGATGGAATCAGGAATTATGGGAGACACATCAGTATCCTGATAATACTTTGCTTAACGAACTCTTCCCCACTACGCCAGTGTATTTACGAAGAGCAGATGGTCATGCCGCGTGGGTAAACAATGCTGCCCTGTTAATTGCGGGAATCACTGCTGAAACACCTAATCCTGATGGTGGAAGTATTGTGAAAAATTCCACAGGAATACCAACAGGGATATTAGTTGATAATGCAATGGATTTAATTGCAAAGCATATTCCTCAGCCATCAAATGATGAGATTAAACAATATATCCAGACATCGCTTCACACATGTGCATCGGTTGGAATAACTGAAATCCATGATATGGATGTGCCACCGGAGTACATTGAAATCTACCGTGAAATGGCTGAACAAGGATTGTTGCCATGTAGAGTACAGACTTGGGTGCGAGGTCAGCACTATGAATGGCAAACTTATGGCTCACTGCCTGCTGTTGGTGAGTTCCAACAAACCATCGGCGTTAAGTTTTATTCCGATGGTGCATTGGGTTCGCGTGGTGCTTTGCTGTTAGAAGATTATTCTGATGACCCAGGAAATAAGGGTTTAGCATTAATTACCCACCAAGATCTTTACACTAAATGTAAAGATGCGATTGTAACAGGATTCCATGTTTGCACCCATGCCATTGGTGATGCAGCTAACCGAATGGTGATTGATGTATATGAACAATTACGCTCCGAAGGAATTGCAACTGATGACGTGTTACTACGCATAGAACACACACAAATATTACACCCTGATGACGTACAAAGGTTACAACAAAACAACATTATAGCTTCAGTGCAACCTATACATTGTAGTAGCGATGCATACATGGCAGAAAAACGTCTAAGTGAGCGCTGTGCTTATGCGTATCCTTGGCAAACACTCCTTAAACATAACATTGCAATTTGCGCAGGTTCTGACTTCCCTATTGAGTCCCATAATCCGTTGATGGGTATTTATAGTTTTTGTACTCGCTATCCTTTCCATAGCGTTACATCTTGGTACCCTAACGAAGTAATCACAAGAGAACATGCCTTATCTGCTTACACATCATGGGCGCACCGTGCCGCGGACATGAATTACAAACGAGGTATGCTTCAATCCGGGTATGATGCGGACTTGGTTGTATGGGACAGAGATTTGATTACTTGTTCTATTGAGGAACTGGTTCAGGCAAAAGTATTAGCAACATTTACTGCCGGCAGATGTGTTTATAAATCTGAGTAAACAATGAAAGCATCTCAACAAACAAAACGATTTGAAGATATACTAGACATTCTTGATAAAGAATATCCGGGTGACTTTGAGGGGTTAGATTACACTACACCCTTGGAGCTACTGGTGGCTACAATGCTCTCGGCACAATGTACCGATGCACGGGTAAACACTGTTACACCTGCATTGTTTGCTAAGTACAAAACAGTAGATGACTATATTGCTGTGTCTCAGGAAGAACTGGAGCAAGACATCAGACCTACCGGCTATTACAAGGCAAAAGCAAAGAACATTAAAGCATGTTGTTTAATGTTAAAAGAAAAGTTTGGAAATGAATTACCACAAACACGCGAAGAACTTGTTCAGTTACCGGGAGTAGGCAGAAAAACAGCGAACTGTGTTTTGATGCATTGTTACAACCAGCAAGCAATTACAGTTGATACCCATGTTACTCGGCTAACAAACCTGTTGGGTTTTGTTTCAACAACAGATGCTGTTGCCATAGAATTCCAGCTAATGGAAATTGTTCCGCTACAACGTTGGAATGATGTCAACCGACTACTTATAACACACGGAAGAAAAGTCTGCATAGCACGAAGACCACAATGTACTGTCTGTACTATTCAACATCTTTGTCCATCACGTCAACCCATGTAATGCAAAGCACAACACCAACCATATTAATAACCGGTGCATCGGGAAAAGTTTCATCGGCAATCATACGGTACTTTAATCAAGAAACTGATTACCGTTTGTTGTTAGTTGCTTCCAGAGAATTCCCTTTACTTAAAGGTAATTCGGAAGAAAGGAATATCCAATGTGTTATACCTCATGGTGAGTTTAACACAATAAGAGAGGTTGCGCAAAAATACAATCCTGAGTTTATCATTAATACTGTTGCCATGACAGATGTTGATGGTTGTGAGATTAACCGCCAGCTTGCTCAGGAGCTTAATGTTAAGTCGGTTGAGAATTATGCACGACTTGCAAGAATTTGTTCATCGCATTTAATTCAGCTTTCAACAGATTATATTTTTGATGGAGCTAAAGGTCCGTACACCGAAACAGACACTCCTAATCCCATCTGTTATTATGGTAAAACAAAACTTGCGGGCGAGAACATTTGTAAATCTGCAACTATCCCCTACACTATTCTCCGTACAAATGTTGTGTATGGAATTGCACCTGGAATGAAGCCGGATTTTATTCAATGGGTTTTGAAAATGTGTGACGTAAAAGAGCCATTCAAAGTTGTTGACGACCAGTTTTCTAACCCAACAATTATCGATGACATTGCACTTGCAATTGGACGAATTATTACAAAGAAACGAACCGGAATTTACAACATTGGTGGTGCTGATTACATCAATCGCTTAGAAATGGCTAAAACTATTGCACGCCATTTCAAAAAAGATGCGGACTTGATTTATCCAATGAAAACAAGTGATTTAAAACAGGTAGCAAAACGTCCGTTACGTGGTGGACTAATTACCCTGAAAGCAAGTACTGACCTATCGTTTGCGCCAACCTCGCTGGAATCTGGATTGCAGATTATACAAAAACAAATGAAGGATTTGATGTAGTTGCTATCGCAATGCAGTCCTTACAAACAACAAAGAAGTACCCTCAATTACTGCATCAGAACAGTCATGTCACGGTACAGCATTTATCGTGAATGGGTTTACACCCGGTACTGCGAGGTGAGGATTTAAAACAACAATTGGTGCCGTCATACGACAGCACCAATGTATAATTTAACTGAACAATTATTATTTCTTTGTTGGGTCGAACTTACGCTCTAAGCCCTGCCAGCACTCAAAGTAATCGAGTTGTAATTCGCCAATGTTCATTGCATGTTTGGTTGGGCGAACTGCAAAACGTGTTTCGAACATAAAGGCAAGAGTGTTTTGTTGCTTTACAGGTTTCAATTCTGCATTTGTTGCTTTTTCATGTGTTAAAGCATCTGGCCCATGACCACTCATACAATTGTGCAGACTGCAACCACCCGGAACAAACCCTTCTTCTTTGGCATCATACACACCCCAGATTAACCCCATAAACTCACTCATAAAGTTACGGTGGAACCACGGCGGACGGAAAGTATTCTCAGCCACCATCCATCGCTCCGGGAACACAACAAAATCGCAATTGGCAGTGCCGGGTGTATCCGTTGGTGAAGTAAGTACGGTAAATATTGATGGGTCGCTGTGGTCGAAGTTCACAGTATTTACACACTGGAAGTTGCGTAAATCATACTTGTAAGGCGCGTAGTTTCCGTGCCATGCTACAACATTTAACGGAGAGTGGTTAATCACCGACTCCCACAAATTACCTTGGTACTTTGCAATTACTTTGAACTCGCCCTCAATATCTTCGAACTTAGCAACAGGGTGTAAAAAGTGTCGTGGATACGCCAAGCCGTTTGCTCCTATCGGTCCTAAATCAGGCAACCTAAAATACGCTCCATAATTCTCACAGATGTATCCACGTGCTTGTGAATCGGGAAGTTCAACACGGAACTTTATTCCACGAGGTATAACGCATATTTCGCCGGGTTTAACTTCTAAAACTCCACACTCTGTATGAAACTCCATGCGCCCCAACTGAGCAACAATCAGCATCTCTCCATCTGCATTGTAAAAATAAGTTCCAACCATATCAGCATTACAAGCAAACAAGTGGATTGCAGTTCCACTTTGTGCGCCAACATCACCGTTACCGCCTATGGTAACAATTCCGCGAACAAAATCAGTTGGTTCGGTTGGGATTGGAATTGGACTCCACCGTAATTGATTTGGTGTTGGTGGTAACTCTGTAAATGGAGCGCTTGCAATTGTACTGTTATCAATTTGCACATACGGTTTATGAACAACCGAAGGACGGATACGGTGCATCCATGTTCGTTTATTGTGAACACGTGGTGCAGTAAACGCTGTACCGCTCACCTGTTCTACATACAATCCATACGGAACATGTTGTGGTGAGTTTTGTTTTGTATGCAATGCACCTTGTAATGCTTCGGTAGCAAACTCATTTCCTAATCCGGACATATATGAGTATGCGCCATCATTTACTATTTCATGTATATTGGAATTCATTGTATCACCTATATAGGAATTTCAGAGAGGAAAGGACGCTCGGTAGAAATTTGAAAGTACGCCCGACAGGATTCGAACCTGTGGCCCACAGCTTAGAAGGCTGTTGCTCTATCCAACTGAGCTACGGGCGCATTCATTAATAGCGGGTGCAAAAATAGGGACATCACGAAGAGTGACAAAAAATTTGGGTAAATTTTTCTGCTGTTATCCACAAATAACCTTTGTAATCACTAAGTTTGCCAATAACATCTCATCTACGATTATGAAAAAATACAAACAAATTATCCCGTTAGTTATTATTCTTGGTATTGTTGGAATCACGTTTATTACCAAACAATGCAAAAATCAACCCCAAGCTTCAACACAAGTTGTACCGAGTAATGGTGAGTATGTTGCAGTAAGTAATGCAGGTAATCCAGATATACACATTGCTCTTGGCACTCCAACTGATAACTCACCAGACGATGAACACCTGTTGAAACGCGCTCAGTATGTTCTTAGCTATAACCCCGATAAACACAATCCAAACTGGGTAAGTTGGAACTTGAGCGCATATTGGTATGGCGAAGCTGAACGACATAAAGGTCAGTTTATGCCCGACCCGGAATTACCTCGTTCTATTTATCATGTAACACACAGAGATTATACCGGCAGTGGTTTTGACCGCGGCCACATGGTACGTTCGGAAGAACGAACACGAAACGATGAAGACAACACATCAACTTTTTATACAACAAATTTACTCCCACAATATCACGAACTTAATGCCGGGCCGTGGTTAAAGTTAGAAGACTTTTGCCAATATTTATGCAAGCGTAAAAGTAAAGAGTTGTATGTAATCGCCGGACCGATATACTCGCAGGATATGGGTACCATTGGTAATGATGTGGTAGTGCCCTCGGAATGTTTTAAGATAGTTGTGATATTAGAAAAAGGGCAAGGACTAAAAGACATCAATCAAAACACACGAATAATAGCCGTTCTTATGCCTAACAGAACAGACATTGCAAACGAACAATGGCGAACTTACGAAACTACTGTCCGTGATATAGAAAAGGCAACTGGTTATAATTTCTTATCAAACGTTAGCAAAGAGTTGCAAGATATACTGGAAAACAGAAAATCTTCCGATGAAAACATGTAACGACAGCTACATTATAACTACAAACAGATTAGGTCTGCGCGAACTAAATGATGGCGACATTCCCCATTTGATTCAAATGAATGCAGATGCTGAAGTGATGGAATTCTTTCCAGGCATTATCTCACGTGATGATACACTAAAACATTACATCAAAATAAAAGAACATTTCCAAGAACACGGATTTGGAATGTATGCAGTTGACACTCTGGATAATGGAGAATTTATAGGCATCATTGGTTTGTCAACGTTTGAGTTTACAGGATTAAATCTACTTGGTGTTGAGATTGGATGGCGAACTATGAGCCACACTTGGAATAAGGGCTACGCAACCGAGGCAGCACAACATATTTGTAATTACGCATTCCATACTTTACATCTTACCGAAATTACTTCATTTACTGCCGCATTAAACAAACGTTCCGAGCATATAATGCAAAAGCTTGGAATGACATATCAACGCTCATTTAATCACCCAAAGGTTCCGATTGAATCGCCATTATGCGAACATGTTCTGTACACTAAAGTGCATTTGTGTTAACCTCTTCTGCCGAAGCGAACGCAACTGCACGCAAACCCTGTGCGAGCCAACCGTCCTACGTCGCAAACATTTATTTTATTAGTTGAGGAACAGTCAGGCACATTGAGGAATTGGAATGAGCATTTTTCGGTGCCGTCATGCGATAGCAAAAAAATAACCCTATATACATTTCTGTACATAGGGTTACAAAGTCGGGGCGGCGGGATTCGAACTCGCGACCCCCTGCTCCCAAAGCAGGTGCGCTAACCGGGCTGCGCTACGCCCCGAACTACATAGTTGTTAAACTATCCCTCAAAAAGGGGTGCAAATATGCACTATGTGTTTTGATTACACAAACCTTATTATAAAATATTTATAAAAATATTTTTCATGAAGGGTGAAACAGAATTGAATGTTCCCTGATTATTGTAGACAAATCAACAGTACTGCTTATTTAACAACGGAATGTTTATGTCGTTTTACGCTCCACACCGAACTTATATTCTTCAATTACGAAGAACTATTCGGGTGCCCTTGCAGCGAGTTAACCGTGCGTGGGAAGACCCGGAAGACAGATTACACTGGTTTGCAGGTAACTCAACCATCGAGCCAACAGTTGGAGGAACATTTACAGCTGATAATGGTGCGATGGCAGTGTTTACCGAAGTAGTTCCATCCGAACGTTGGAGAATGGATTGGACAAGCCCCCAGCAAAAACCAGGAAGCACCTTAGTAATTGAGTTTACAAAAAACGGCAAGTACGAAACAATTGTTCAGGTTCGCCACTGGAGAATTAAATCGAAAAAAGATTACGAAGAACTATATAAAGGTTGGTTGTTCATGTTAGACTCCTTGGAGGCATATTTAGAAAAAGGAGTCTCGTTAACATACGCCACCTGGTTAGAACAGAAATTCACCAAATCATAACGTCACCACAACGAAAGTAGGCATAAATTTCCCTCCTTACCACACATAAGAAAAGCCCGAACTCACGTAGTTCGGGCTTTTTGTTTTTTAATATGTCAAACAAACTTATGCTCGCTCGCCAAGTTGCCTATCAAGGAACAATAAACTTGCACCGGCTTCTCCTGCTAAAGCAATTCTATCCAATATTGCCTGTACACTACCTTCTTCTTCAACTTGTTCGTTAATGAACCATTGCAATAGAATTTGTAGTGGGTAATCTTTTTCGGCTAACGCTAATTCGTACAGTTTGTTTATACTGATGGTTATTGCTTGTTCGTGACGCAAAACTGTTTTAAACAATCCTTCAACATTTGTCCACTTTGGTTGTTCAACAGTAATGTTTTTTAATGTCACTGAACCACCACGTGAGTGAACATGCTCAACAAGTTTTAATGCATGTCCGGTTTCTTCTTGCCACTGAGATTTTAACCAGTGTGCGCATCCGGGTAAAGATTTATCATTACAGAGCAATGACATCGCTAAATATGCATGAGCTGATTCAAACTCTGCCTGTATTTGGTCGTTAATTGCTTTCTGAATTTTTTTGTTCATAGTACACCTATATTATTAACGTGAATAATGCAAATTACAATTTTAGAATTAGGTAGTTACATCTTTTCTGGTAAACATAAACCAAGTTATTCCAAAAAGTCCGATACAATGACCTAATAATATTGAGCCTGACTTGTAGATGCTATCCCATTGGATTGGGTCATCGAAAAATAATCGCCATCCGGCAATATGAGTAGTGAAGAAAAACTGTTTTAAGGTTCTGATACTTGAAACATCAAGAAACGATAATGCAGTAAACACAATAATAACTGCCATTGTGGAGATAATCGGTCCCAGTGCATTTTCAACTAACGATGAAAAGAAGAATGCTAATGTTGAAACCGTAGATAACCCAAGAAAGATGTACAGGTACGAATAAATAAATCTCCATGCCACATCATTCTTAGCCAATACAACAACTCCATCGGAATTAATAACAACAAGCTGACCGGGACCAAACAACCAAACACTTACGGCATAACTCATTAATGCAAGTGTGGCGACAACTAACAATGTATAAATCTCAGTTGTGATATATTTTGCCAGCAGTATCTTGCTTCGGGTTAATGGTTTTGTAAGCAAAACTCTAATTGTACCGCCGGTTGCCTCGCCTGCTAATATATCCCCCGATACCAATGTTACAAGGAATGGAATATGGACGTAGGTTAACCCCTTAACCAAAAATGCAAGTAAATAGCCATTAATCAACTTTGCATCAATAGAAAAAGTTTGACGTAAACTTTGCAACATCATATTTCCGTATTGATCACCCTGGATAAACATCACCGTTTGAATCAGTGCCACCAACACTATAATTGCAGCCAAACCAATGTACGTTCTCCACTTTCTGAAAATCTTTTCAAGTTCTATTAATATCATTGACAACATAAGTACTACTTCATATTTGTTACTTCAGCTTGCTCTATACACTTCAAAAAATAATCTTCTAACGAACGGGTTGGTACCAGCGAATGTACCTCAATTCCATGCTCAACCAAATACTGATTTAGACCTGCGACGTTAACGGTTGGAATATCAAAGCGGAGTGCCCCATCTTCAACATCAACAAAGAATGAGTTCCAGTTTGATTCTGCTATTATCGTTGTTGCAGTTTCAATTGGAGAGCAATGAACCATTAACTTAACAGTGTCATCATTCAACAATTTTTTTACTTCGCCTTCAACTACTATTTTACCTCTGTTAATAATTACCATTCTATTAGCAGTAAGTTCAATCTCGGGTAAAATGTGCGACGACAAGAATATGGTTTTACCTCTATCTTTCGATAAATGTAAAATGATGTCTCGGATATCCTTCATCCCTTGTGGGTCTAATCCGGTAGTGGGTTCATCCAGAATAATAAGTTGTGGGTTATGTACCAGTGTGCATGCAATTCCTAAGCGTTGTTTCATACCATGAGAAAACGTCTTTACTTTACTCTCCGCTCTTTGGGCTAATCCAACCATCTCAAGTATACTCATTAAATGCTTTTTGGATGAATTAGCACCATACATTCTGGCAACCAATTCCAGATTATTTATTGCATTCAAATAAAGATACATGTCGGGTCGCTCAACAATAGCACCAACATTTGCTAAAATTTCTTCTCGGTGAGTAGATAAATCTTTCCCAAATAATTTAATGGAGCCGGAAGTTGGATGAATTAAACTGGTTAACATTCGGATTGTGGTACTTTTCCCCGCTCCATTTGGTCCCAAAAAACCAAATACATCTCCACTATACACTGTAAAGTTGATACCATCAACAGCAGTAAAACCCTTATACTCTTTTCTTACATTACTAACTTCAATAACAGGAGTGTTCATTGTTTATCTTGTAATTATAGCATAGTTAATCTGACGATTGTATATTCATTTGATTACATTTTTCTTGGTAATCGGCTACATCCAAACACAATTTACAAACGTTCAGCTGCCCGACAGAACATTCAGCAATAAACTAAGGTTCCCCACCGATGCATCCTTTACCCTACATTTTAATCCAATCAATTGTTGCAACAATACTCTAACACCACTATATTACGCCAAATATCCACACATACTTTATATCATGAGTACAAAGATTACAAAATATCATATCCTTGTTTTTGTTGGTTGTTGGCTTGGCGGAATGTTCGATGGAATGGACTCAACGTTTATGTCGGCTGTGCAGCCTAAAGCAATAGAAGAACTTCTCCATACTACCCAAAGAGATGTAATAAGTCATTACGGCGGCATTATAAGCTCGTTCTTCTTGTTTGGATGGATGGCCGGTGGAGTA
>JAIBAE010000068.1 GCA_019695345.1 Bacteroidota bacterium
ATGCCCGCAAGATGCCGTGGAACACATTAAAAGTATAGCACATTACGTCTGTACGCACAATGGTGGTAACGGAGCCGTCCGCGAGTTTGCCGAAATGATTCTGCAAGCTCAGAACAAGGAAACAACACTACCGGAAGATTGGTGATATATTTTGCTAACGCCTGGCCGCACCGAAACTCAACAAGTAAAAGTGCGTACACCTGCGGGAGAGAACCTAAACTAAGAAACATATATTTTTTCTGAATAATAGTAGAAAGGCACAACAATGGCAGAACGTGAAAGCAATTATGCAAAAGGATTTATAGCCGGTGCTATCATTGGCGGGGCCGCAGGTGCTCTTGCTGCATTACTGTTTGCTCCTAAAAGTGGACGCGAGTTACGCCAGGACTTGGTAGAAAAAAGTGGCGAATTATATGACAAAGCACAGCAATACATGAATAACGACCAACTAGGTGAGGAACTTCCACCAACATCAGCAAACGAAGGCCGGATGAAGGCGGAGCGTATAGTTCAAACCGCGCGTGACCACGCAGAATCATTACTCTCCAACGCCGAGCAAGTATTACGCGATGCGCGCATTAAAGCAGTAAATGCAAAAGATGCTGTACAAGATAACATCAGCCGCGTTCGCGATGCAGCAAAAGCAAGTGTTGAAACCTTCAAAAACGAAATCAATAACGAAGATTACTAAACCAACAAGTATGGAAACAGCACTGTATATTTTAGGAATGATTTCGCTTGTTGCATTTGTAGCGCTATGTATATATGCAATAAAGATGTTGCAACGGTTAACAACTATGATGGATGATGTAACTTCCACCATGCAGGAAACCCAAAAACTTGCAGGCGAGTTGAACAAGAACTTACCTACAATGTTTGGCAACATAAACACCATCTCGCAGCAACTCAGCGGAACCATGACCAAAGTTGACTCACAACTTGATACATTACAATCGGGTTTGAATGAATTTAAGGCAATTGGCGTACGGGTAAACAGTTTAGAAGAAAAACTTCAGAACAAACTGGAAAAACCTATCATGCAAGCGGCGTCGGTTGTATCTGGTATTACCAAGGCAATTACTACGTTTACAAATGGACTCAAGAAGTAAGTCTACATCAATAAGAAAATAAAAAAGCCCGTTACATCTAACGGGCTTTTTTATTGATAATTTTTCAGTTTTCTAACCAAATTCTTCGCTGCACTCATAGTTTTTGGAAAATTATTGTTATTAATTTCGATGTACCTAAATCCATTGTGTATTACACTATGAAAGCGATAGCCACTATGAACAAGATATTCAACTATTTTCCACTGTCTAACATTACTTCTACTCGGAGGCTTGAACTTTTGGTTTACAAAAACAGTTTCATTCCCACACTGTGGGCAAATAGTACTATGTTCAACAGTAAAATCAGTACCTATGCTATAGGATTTTTTACATATTATGCATAACTTTTTATGTCCCATACCATCCTCACTTTGCTATCACTAGTTTTTAGCACTTATCACTTTTGGTGTTGTTACCATTGATGCAACATACGCTAATCCAAAAATCAATCCGGTATAAACAACATCGCCAAAAATTTGATTACCTAACAACGAGAATGCAGCGAATGCATCGGTTGAGTAGAAGGGGATAGCCATAGCAAAGCATTGTACCAATCCACTAACCGACATCGGGTACATGCCGCTTACCATCCACACACCAAAATTGGTAACAACAAAAAATAGCAACGAACCAACTAATGTACGAGCAGCAACAGAGCCAAATGTAACTTCCTTTATTGAGGTAGCTAACCAAACCGTAAGAGCCAACGCGCCATATACAAACAACGTTGTATCGTGGAACGCATATCCAATATCACTTTTCAAGATACCAAGTAACACATCGCTTACAATCATAGCAAGCATTGGCACAATGTACGAAAATCGTTTGTTAGCAAACATTGCACCGCCAAATACAGCTATTGCCGTTATTGGTGTAAAGTTAAATGGGTGAGGTATTAATCTGCTTAATGCCGCTACTACTATTAATCCTACTAATACTATTGTGCTGTGTTGTGACTTCATGGGTTTTTGGTAAATCAATGATACATTCTTTATGCGGGCGCAAAATTAGGGATAATTCGCAGAGTACAAACAAACGATTTAGAATTTATGGTTCGCTCACGCAACGAAGCAACCGTACTGCGCGTAAACCCGGTGCGAGCCGACCGTTCAGCGGCGCAACTTGGAAATGATAAATAGGTCGTTACTGATAAACAAGAAATCTGGATTCCCGATAAACGCTCACTCAGCGTTTTCGGGAATGACAATCACGGTTAACATCTGGTCTATTTAAAGGTTCTGTCCGGCAGGTAGATGGTTGTTTGAAAAGTAAAGATTTAGAGCCGTCATGCGACAGCAGAGGATACCATAACAATATCCAACTTTACATAATTAGTATTGTATTGCAGTTAAATACTATGCAGAATGGATGGGTATTGTGATAACAAATGTTGTTCCTTCGCCAATCACGGAAGCTTTTACAACTATCTTACCTTTGTGGTAATCTTCTATAATGCGTTTTGATAAACTTAACCCTAAACCCCAACCACGCTTTTTAGTTGTGAAGCCCGGATTAAATATTTGCTTACGTGTTTTAGATGACATTCCTTTGCCGTTATCACTTACGATTATTTGAATCTGATTGTTAACAATCGAATCACTTGTCATGGTTATACGAATCTGCCCGTCTTTAACTTCAATAGCTTCCGCAGCATTTTTGATGAGATTTTCAAATACCCATCCAAACAACTCCTTGTTGATATTTGCCTGAATTCCATTATCTAAATAGCGATATATAACAATGTTCTTTCCCAGATGTGGGAATCGTCGTTCAAAATATTGACACACCTGTTCAATAACGGCACTAACAGATTCTGTACGCAGTTTAGGTTGCGACCCAATTAACGAAAATCTATTTGCAATAGATTGGAGTCTGTCTATATCGTGTTCCATTTCGCCAATTGTTTCCTCGAAGGCAATAACTTCGCCGCGATTAAGCTTAAGAAGTTCCATCCATGCAAGCATACTGGATAAGGGTGTTCCAAGTTGGTGTGCTGCTTCCTTTGCCATCCCTACCCAAATGTTTGATTCCTCGTTACGTTTTAGATAGCTGAAAGCTAAATACCCTATGGCAATGAACACTCCAACAATAATAATCTCCACATAAGGCAACACACGTAAGCGCGTTACTAACGATGAATTCATATAGTAAATGCGGCTGATTATTTTGCCATCTGTATCACGGACATCAATCGGTGGATATGTAGACTGCATTTGGTGTAATAACGAAAGCAACTCCGATTTCTGAGCATCTTCTGTTAATGTACTATCAATATGAACGTTCAGCGAAAACTGCGAATATGGTTCCAACGGTTTATTGGTTTCATCCGTTAGAATACACGGGAAATTAATGGTTGGTGTAATGTTCTCAATCAAGAACAAACTCTCAATGTTATTTGTCTTAGAAAAATTACTGAGAATATCTGCATAAAACTGAACGCTTTTATGTTCACGTTCAATCAGTTGGCTAACAATGCTTTGCGTATAAAGCAAAACAGCCGCTACAATCACTAAACCTCCAAGCGTCAGATACACCTTTATCTGCCATTTGGTAAGCGAACGTTTCCACCATTTTGCTTTAACGCGACTTCCTGAACCAACTTCTATGTAATCTATATTCTTAGCCATTGAGTATTTCTTGTAAAACCGTTACAATGTTTGCATAATCAACATTTTCATGTTGTGCGCCGGACACCATGTTCTTAATAGTAACGGCTTGTTGTGCTGCCTCGTTCTCGCCAATAACAATCACGGATTTGACTCCTGATTTATCGGCATCTTTGAATTGACTTTTGAAACTACGTTGTTGTAAATCAGTTACTATGCTGATACCTTGCGCACGTAACGTATTGGCAATATTAAATACAATTCCGTTGAATGCCTGTTCAGAAACAATCATAACTTGCGCCTTTGCTTCTGCCGGTTGCTCATTTTGCTGTGCAAGTAAAATCAAACGTTCGACACCTAAGGCAAAGCCAACACCGGGTATTGGATTTCCACCAAGTAACGCCGTCAGGTTATCATAACGTCCGCCACCACCAAGTGCATCTTGCGAGCCTAGTTTATCGGTAATAAACTCAAAAACCGTGTTAGAGTAATAATCCAACCCACGAACTAACCGAGAGTTAATTTCAAAACTCACTCCACTTGCAGTTAACAATGTCTGCAATTGTTCAAATTTCTCCTTGCTTTCCGAATTCAAATAGTCCAGAATACTCGGAGCATTCTTAACCACTTCCCTATCACGCGCATCTTTGCTATCAAGGGTGCGTAACGGATTTGTAGCTAAACGCTTCTGGGCATCTTCACTAAGTTTAGATAAATTATCATTCAAAAAATCAACCAAAACTTTCTTATAGACTGCTCTGGTTTCTGTATCACCAACGGAATTAATATTGAGCTTGTAATCGGATATATCACAATTCTTTAATATGCTGTTGGCTAAAATTATCACTTCAGCATCGGCTTCCGGGTTTGTTGTACCCATACACTCAGCACCAACCTGATGAAACTGTCTTTGCCGACCTTGCTGCGGTTGCTCATATCTGAAACATGGACCATAATACCATAAGCGTAACGTAGGGTAATGACGTATCAAATTATATTGCATCACTGCTCTTGCAACACTTGCAGTTAGCTCCGGACGTAACGTCAAGGACTCTCCATCTTCCGATTTAGAAAACGAGTACATTTCTTTACCAACAATATCTGTACCCTCACCCACACCGCGTTTAAATAAATCGGTACTCTCAAAAATCGGCGTCCTGATTTCTTTATATCCAAATAATGCCGGCATTGTACGGAATGTACTTTCTAAACGTTGCCACAACGGCGATTCATCCGGCAGAATATCTTTTGTTCCTTTAACATTTTTCATTGTATTACCTTTCTTCGTAAAAATAAAAACGGGCAACCTATATATTGCCCGTTAGTAATCATAATTTGTACTTACTTGGGTCAATTTTCATCTGCTTCTTCAAATAACTTATGGATTTGCTCTGCATTCTCAGCATCAATCGCATAATGTCGGAACGATTCATTCGCAATAATGCGCGAAATCTTACTCAGAAGTTTCAAATGTGTAGAAACCTGATTTTCTTTTCCAACCAACATAATGGCAAGTTGTACCGGCTGATTATCTAAAGAATCATAATCTACCGGTTGTGCTAACGTAATCATAGCTGCAGATGTATGTTTAACGGCATTGGTTTTACCATGTGGTAAAGCAATACCGTGCCCAATTCCTGTACTCATCAATTTTTCACGCTCAAAAATCACTCTTGTAACTTCCTGAACATCCTCTAAATCGCCATTCTTCTCTAAAATCCCTATTAACTCGTTTAATACTTCTTCCTTTGTTTCGGCACGTACCTGCAAACAAATTCTCGAAGGTGTTAGCATTTCGGCTATATTCATGTTTTCCTCCGCGGATAGTTCTTTTTTGCTGGCGCAGACCGCACCAAATCACCCCAATAAATATCTCGTCGCTATGCGGGACAAAACATTCTGCTGCAAATTTACATATTCAATTTCACCCGTTACGCCATTGAGCCACTAATTGTGCATATTCGTCGCTTAAATCTTTAGCTCGTTCCAAATCATCCGATTCCGCAATAACCAAAAATTCACCACGTTCTTTATCCGGAATCAACAGAACAGAGTCATTACCTTCAAACACTTTAACGCCATCAACTAATAACCGTTCCTTATTCTCACTAAATTCCATTGCTCTGCGCATTACTGTCCCCTTCGATTCCCACGGGCAAGGCAACGCTACTTTACTTTGGTGACGTTTAGGCAATGCCTTATCCAATTCATGTAACGAGTTACCTGTTTGTGCTAACATCTCCAAAATTTTTGCAATGGAGAACAACCCATCGGCTGCAAACATGTATTCAGTAAAGATAAAACCACCTCGTGTGCCACCAACATAAACAATAGATGTATCACGTGTTGACTCCATCATAGCCGCATGAGAATTCTTAATACGAACTATTTCAACATCATAATCGGTTGCAATAATATCAATCTCTTTTGTGGCTTCTACAGGAATTGCAATTCTGTAGTGACCTCGGTGTTTGTTTGTTTCCAGAAAGAGTTTGGTAACTATGGTTACTAAACGCATCGAACTAAACCAATAACCTCGGTCATCTATTAACGCTATTCGCTCAGCTCCCGGATCTATCTTAAAACCAACCTGATAACCAAGCGACTTCATAACCGATGACACTTCATCCTGATTCACTGGATCGTATGTATTAACCGATGCACGTGCTGCATCAATGTAACTGTTCATTGCAAGTACTTGGCATTGCAATCTTCCAAGGATATTTGGGAATATTGCGCTGGCCAGTCCATAACTATAATCAACAAGAATCTTATAGTTCTTATTAATAATAAGTTCTTCATTGATATTCTCAATATACCCGGAAACATATTTCTCAATCTGTCTATCCGGGAACGACAAGCTGCCAACTTTATCTTGCTGCACTCTCTTAATATCTTCACCAAAAAAGAAGCGCTCTATTTTCTTTGTATTGTCTAACGACATATCACGTCCATCGCTACCAAAAAGTATTATGTCTGTTTTGTTTGGTGTGCGCACAGATTTACGGACGTGAAAACCTGCTTTAAACTCTCCGTTACGAGTTGACTGGCGCGATTGCGGAATTGGTGTTGTCTGTAAATCAACAACATTAACACCGGCAGACATCAAACCGGTTACAATAGCACGTTTCATCATGCGCGATGTTGGGTCGGAATCTCGCGAAGCAACTATCGTTGCACCCACACCTAAGGCATTACCTATTGAAGCACCCAGCTTAGCACCAAACTCAGGGTTCATCTCAATATTAGAGATTCCCGTAATACGTGCATCGGTGAACAACTCGCGCAACCACTTTTCTTCCTGAACTAACGAACGGTTCAACGTAGCATACGGTTCAACAGATTTCCCATTCCACAGCTTAATATTAGAAAGCAGTTCAGCGTGCTCGCCAATGGTACACTTCTCTGCAATGAATACATTTTCGGCAATGGTTACATTATCACCAATTACGGTATCATTACAAATTACATCGTTGGTAATATCACAGCGTGCCCCAACTGAAACATTATTCCAAATAACAGTATTGTTAATTTTGGTTCCAGCTCCAATCTGCACACCGGAACCAATAATAGCACCGGTGATATCGGCATAGTCACCAATCGTTACATTATCACCTAATGCTACTAAGCCGTTAAGTTTGGCGGTATCGGCAATGGTGCAGTTGATACCCATGGTAACATTACCGGACTTCGTTCCTTTTATCGTAATCTTTACTTTGCCCGCTAAAACATCTTGATGTGCAATTTGATATTCGTTCAAGTTACCTATATCCCGCCAGTATCCATCAGCAACGTAGCCGTATAATGGCAAGTTGTTTTTTAACATTAAAGGATACAGGTCTTTACTAAAATCAAATTCCTTTTGGTACGGAATCAAATCAAACACTTCAGGTTGAAGGATATATATACCTGTGTTAATTGTATCGCTAAACACCTCACCCCACGAAGGTTTCTCAAAGAAGCGAGTAATCTTACCGTCATCATCGGTCATTACAATTCCGTAGGCCAACGGGTTAGTAACACGTGTTAGTAAAATCGTTGCCATTGCCTTCTTTTCATTGTGGTAGGCAATAGCTTTGCTGATGTCAAAATCTGTTAACACATCACCACTGATAATAATAAACGGCTCTTGCAAATGGTCGGCGGCATTACGAACAGCTCCGGCAGTACCATAATCTGCTGCGGCCATTACGTATTCCATGTCCACACCAAACGCACTTCCATCATCAAAGTACGATGTAATCGCCTCCGGATAAAAGTACAGTACAGATAAAATATCAGTAATGTTGTGTTGTTTTAACAAGTTAACAATATGCTCCATCATCGGAACATTTACTAATGGTGCCATGGGTTTAGGAACCGCCATCGTTAACGGACGTAAGCGTGTTCCAAATCCACCTGCCATAATCACAGCTTTTTTCATTCACTCTCCGGGATTGTGAAGTTGTTCCCCTATTTCTTTTCGGCAATTTAGCAACCAACGGCTAACAACTCAAATAAAGAATCAATTTTATTACGGTTTTGTTTTCTGCTTCGCAGACTGCACTGTTCGTTTAGCTCAAAACAACCTCCATTTTGCAGGACAGAACCTAACTTTTCAATCTTTACATAATTGTAAAGACGTTTTAATATTAACCGCAAAGTTCGATAAGGTTAATGCAACGTTCGCAGAGTCCCATGTTATTCTGAATGTTGAGCTGAATGTTTAATTCAATTAAGAGTATTACAAATACAATACTGTGCAGAAAGTACAACGATAAGTGTGATAACACATTGTTGAAATTCTGAGAACTGTTCTCTTTTACCTGTTACGACGCGAGGCATCGCGTCGTAACGAATAAATGGATATTCAAAACAGTTCAGTTCTAAATCAAATCTGTATTACAAAAAAACATTGCGAAACTTAGCGCTAACACTGCGTTCTCTGAGGTTCAACTGTAATTGGTATGTATCATATTAAAGATCGAGTTTCTCTCCGGCAAGACGTTGGTATGTGATGAGGGCGAGTTGGAGCCGTCATGCGATAGCAGAAACTATTTTTTAACTCTTACCAACCGCTTAAATAAATCCAGATTATCCAAGATGTATTCCACTAAGGTCCAGACAGTTACTACGGTTATGGCAAGCATAGTTAAATACGTGGAGTTTGAAAAGAGTAAATCGGATGAAGATTGTGCGATGTCGGGGATTTCCGGCGAGCGCGTTAACGCAATTACAATGAGAACATAAAAAATGAAAATCATCTGGATTGCTGTTTTCCATTTTGCCGAGCGCGAAGTTTGTACATGCATTTTTGCTGCATCTGCGTAAATGCGCATGAGTGTTGTACCAATATCGCGAACGGTAATAACTATAATCATCCACAGTGGGATAATATCCAAAAACACAAACGAGAGAAATGCTGAAAGAACTAAAACTTTATCTGCCAGTGGGTCTAAGAATACTCCAAATTCTGTTTCCTCGCCAAACTTGCGCGCCATGTACCCATCAAAGAAATCTGTGAGTGCGGCAACACCAAACATAATAACAGCAAGGCGTGTATAGGTTGGGTCGGGCGTTATTATTAAATAGAAAAACACAGGTGCAAGCAACACCCGCAATGCTGTAAAGATATTTGCAAATGTAAACACGTTAGCCAGCTAATTTGTTTGCTGTTGCTATAATACTTAAAAAGGTTTCTGCCTTTAACGATGCACCACCTATTAAAGCACCGTTGATATCGGGTTGCAAGAGAAGTTGATCGGCGTTATCGGCTGTTACACTACCACCATATAAAATCATGGTGTTTGTAGAATCAATATAATTTCCAACATATTTACGAATAAAGTTATGAGCTTCCTGAGCTTCTACTTTTGTAGCGGCTACGCCTGTACCTATTGCCCAAACGGGTTCGTAGGCAATGATTATGTTTTCTGCTGAGGTTTTATCTATCTGAGTATACACTGCATCAAGTTGTTGTTGCAATACCGTCCAGGTTTGGCCTGACTGGCGTTCCTGTAATGTTTCTCCAATACATAACACAGGTGTTAACGATGTTGTAAGAACATGCTTAACTTTGGCAGCAACAACCTCATTGCTTTCCTTGTAAATCACTCTGCGCTCGCTATGACCAATAAGCGTGTATTCACCACCAACAGATGTTATCATATCGGTAGAGATTTCTCCGGTGAAAGCACCGTACGGTTCGTTGCTACAATTTTGCGCTCCAACTTTTATACGCGTTCCTTGAACATGTTGCGCAACAGGATGAATAAAAACCGATGGTGGAAACACAACAACTGATACTCCCGAATGTAAACTCTGCGAAATGCCTTGTTTTATCTCTTGGGCTAATTCTTCAGCCCGCGATAAAACAGTGTTCATTTTCCAGTTGCCGGCAATCACGTATTGTCTCATTGTTTTACTCCGCTAACTTTAAATATTCTATAGTTCTTAAGATATTCATCCGATTCAAATCCAACGCCGCCTTCAATTAGCTCACCCGGACGGTTGATTTTTACATATTCGTTTGAATACAACTTACGCCGCGTATTATCCCACATCATTACCGAGGTTTCAACCCGTGTGTGTGAGCTATCGGCAATTACAATAACTCTTCCTTTGGCCCACATGTTGTTTGTTCTATTATCAATGTGTGCACTATCAGCTGTTAACCTGGCTGAGCGATTACCCGAAACCGTTAAGAAATCCACCACAACATTTGTATCTAAAAATGATTCTTGTCTATCGGTGTAGAGTCTTGCCTTGCGTGCAGAAATCTTTGCTTTTACAAATGATGAATCTGTAAGCATCATCGAAAAATCCCACAACGTGTTCGATGGAGCTAAATCAAGCTTGGAAGCATTAACCGTGCTCTGCTTTTCCGTATCGTCTTCGCAGGAAGTAAATACTAACAAACTACATACAAGTAAAACTATGAATGGTATTCTCTTCATCTGTATTTAGTAGCTAAGGTATGAAACTCAACTATTTGATATAAGAAATCCCGAACCTGATGTAAAGGTAGTTGCGTTGCTGCATCGCTCTTAGCTTCCGCAGGATTAGGGTGTGTTTCAAAAAACAATCCATCAATCCCAACCGATACAGCCGCTCGAGCTAATGCTGTTATAAATTGAGGTGCGCCACCGGATGTTTCCCCAACACTTGGTTTTTGCACCGAGTGGGTTGCATCGTAAATAACGGGAGCGTTACAATCACGCATTACCATTAGTCCACGCATATCCACTACTAAATCGTGATAGCCAAAACTTGTTCCGCGTTCACAAACCCATACGTTGTTATTACCCGTCGAGCGAACTTTGTCAACCGCTTTGCTCATATCATCGGGCGCGGCAAACTGACCTTTCTTGATATTCACTGCTTTACCGGAATTTCCGGCGGCAAGCAACAACTCTGTTTGCCTGAACAAAAAGGCCGGTATTTGCAGAACATCAACATTCTCTGCTACATGCGGTATTTCATACGACTCATGTACGTCAGTAATAACCGGAAGTTCAAGTTGTTGACGCACTTCATTCAGATAACTCAATGCAACATCATCCCCCAACCCGGAAAAAGAATGCACACTCGTGCGATTAGCTTTTCTGTACGACGCCTTAAAAATATAATCAACATTCAACTCTGTACAAATTTCCGATACATGTCCTGCAATATCAAACAACATCTGTTGCGATTCCACAACACACGGTCCGGAAATAATAGTTAAACGTTCTTTTGTTACAACTGGTGTTTTCATAATACACGAAGATACGCAATCGGTAAAACAGTATTGTTTGATAAATAGAATATTCAGTTGCTATCGCATGACGGCGCCAAAGCTTTTCTACAACTAACACCACCTCTTGCCGGACAGAACCTCAATAAATTCATTTTGTCTATCACGATAAACGCTCTTTGGCATCTGAACAATCTGTCAGGCAAGTAGGAGTTGATAAAGTGTACTATCAATTGGTGCTTCCGTAATAACAACAAACTTAATCTAACTAATAATTATGTTGTAGATTAGATTGTAACAAATGGCAATAACAGCCCATATTTATTCATCTTATTCTACATAGAATGTGGAGTAATTTGTTTGTTCGGCAGTTGTGCTAAGAGTTATATTGCATTGAATTGATGGGTTTCAGCAGCAAGAAGTTCATCAAACCCCGATAGTACTATCTTCCGGGCATCCGCTCGGGCTTTTATTGTGAAAAGGATTTCTATGGCAAGTCAATTGGACGATGCTGTTGTACGCCGTGCTGTTTCTAACCGAAGCAGACATGGAAAATCACGCTCAAAACATCTGGAAGAAGAAGAGCAACCAAAAGCAAGGACATCTAACAGGCAGGTGTTGTTTATATCAATACTCATGTTTCTGTGCTCTGCCCTTATTATACTTGCACTAATCTCGTACACTTCTAAAGATGAAGCTAACGCAGAGCTAAGTATTCGTGATATTATTGCTGCGCTACGTGGAGATGATGCTATAAAAGCTAAACTTGATACAACCCACAACTGGCTTGGATTGTTAGGGGCAGTTATTTCCAACTACCTTTATAATTATACATTTGGATATGCAGCATTGACCATTCCCCTACTTGTGGGCTGGTGGGCTAAGGATTTGTTTACTAAGTACATGATTCCCCGCAAAACACTTGAGCGAAGCGGGTTGATTTTACTTTGCTGTATTAGCGTTGCAGGTTGGTTTGGCTCAATATCATTGATCTCAATCTTCCCTGAGTTATCACGTGAATGGAGTGGCGCAGTTGGACAGTTCATCTCACACATGCTCTCGAACTTTATTGGTAGTGTTGGGGCATTCTTGGTTACCTCAGTTCTTCTATTTATTGCTATAGCAGTTACATTTGATGTTGATATTGAACATGTAGTCAACCTTGCAAAACTATATTATGCCCGGTTCTTGGATTGGTCAACTTTAACATGGAAAAAAATTCGCAACTACGATAATGTTAAACAAGAAGAACAAACGATTGAACAACCTGATGCGGAAGAACCTAAATCGCGCCGTAAACCAAAGGCAGAACGTATTGTAGAAACCGAAGAAGAAGAAACCGACGAGCCCGCAAGGATTATCCGCCGTAACATGCAAAATGAACCGGCTGAAACCCAATCTAAAATAACAGACCCAAAAATAGTTCGTTTAGATGAGGCGTTTGTTAATGCTACTACGGGTGAAATAGTTGCGTACAGAAACGGTAGATCTGTATTAAAAACAGATGCAGCACAAGCATTGGAACCAAAGCGAATTGCAAAGCAACTGAAAGACGAAGAAACTATTGAAGAGCCTGAAGAAGAATACACAGAGGAAGTTTTAGATGAAGAAGTAGTTGAAGAATATGAGGGTGAGGAAGAGTACGAAGAAGCTGATGAAGAAACTGAAACTGAAGATGGGCAAACTCTCAATCTAAAAATTGAAGAGGTGTATCATGAAGAAGAAGTTGAAGATATTGACCAAACAAATATTTACGATGAAGAAATAGACTACAATCCACCCGGTATGGCATTGCTTGATGATGCTCCCGATGAGTTTGAAGCAAATGATGACGAGCTAAAAATGAATGCCCGTATTCTTCAGGAGAAATTGGAAACGTTTAAGATTAAAATTGAAGATGTTACTGTTACCCCGGGCCCAGTTATTACGCAATACGAATTTGTACCTGCTGCCGGAGTAAAGATAAGTCAGATTGAAAGTTTAGCAGACGATATTGCATTAGCATTAAAGGCGCGTGGTATTCGTATTATTGCCCCAATACCGGGTAAAGGAACCGTTGGTGTTGAGATACCAAACCATAAGCCGTCGGTTGTTCATTTCAGTAGCATCATAAAGTCCAAAACATTTAACGATAACGACAAAGTGCTTCCAATAGCTTTAGGGAAAACAATTGTTGGTGAGGTGTTCTGTACTGATTTGGCAAAGATGCCCCACATGTTAATAGCAGGTTCTACGGGTTCAGGTAAGTCGGTAGGGATTAACAATATTCTCATGTCGCTGATGTATAAGATTCATCCGCGAGATTTGAAGTTTGTTATTATTGACCCAAAGAAAGTGGAAATGACCTTGTACACAAGAATCAAAAACCACTTTATGGCAATGTCTCCCGATATTGATGAAACTATTGTTACTACGCCACAAAATGCTGTAATGATTTTGAAGTCGGTAGTAATGGAAATGGAAGAACGATATGAGCTATTAGCAAGTGTACGTCAACGCAAAATTACTGACTACAACCAAAAAGTTTTGGATGGCACTATCAAAGAGAAAGATGGAAAAGTACTTCGTCCGTTACCGTTTATAGTGGTGGTGATTGACGAGTTGGCCGACCTTATGATTACAGCCCGCAACGAAGTAGAAGAACCAATTATCCGTATTGCGCAACTTGCCCGTGCTGTTGGTATTCACTTGGTTGTTGCTACACAGCGTCCATCGGTTGATGTTATTACCGGTTTGATTAAAGCCAACTTCCCTGCCCGGATTGCTTATCAGGTTGCTTCTAAAGTTGACTCCAGAACAGTTCTAGATATGTCGGGAGCTGAGCAGTTGCTTGGCAATGGAGATATGTTGTTTACTCCGGGTGGTGCAAAGCCGGTTCGTTTACAAAACTCATTTATCAGCACCGAAGAAGTTGAGCGTATTACTGAGTTTATTGGCGACCAACATGGATATTCAACTCCGTATATGCTGCCTTCAATAGTCACCAAGAACGAAGGTGGTAAAGATTTAACCGGCGACTTTGACCCATTGTTTAAGGATGCAGCCAGAACAATTGTTCAATTCCAACAAGGTTCGGTTTCGTTATTACAACGTAGGTTAAAAATTGGATATTCACGTGCGGCGCGGATTGTGGATGAACTGGAATCTGCCGGGGTGGTGGGTTCGTTTGATGGAAGTAAGGCGCGCGCTGTATTGATTGAATCTGAAGCGGAACTTGATATGCACTTCCATACTCTTGGAATGTAGAGGTTTACACATAATCTTTAGATAAAGGTGACCTGTTTAGGTTGCCTTTTTCTTTTTTGTGGACAACCGCGCCGTGCGTTTTTTCCCGTACAATCTTATCTTTGCGCCGACGGAACCGCCTGCGTTTATACAACCTTTATCGTGAAGGGTGTAATTGGAAAGCTGAGGTTCCTACAGGCAGACAGATGTATTGCCACTATGAACCTTTGGTGCCGTCCTGCGTTAGCAAATAAAAATTGGATATATGTTAAAGAACCTTCATATAAAAAACTTTGCACTAATTGACGAATTAGATATTTCGTTTGGGCATTCGTTGAATATAATAACCGGCGAAACAGGTGCGGGAAAATCAATTATTGTTGATGCACTAATGGCGGTGCTTGGTGAACGTACATCGGCAGAGATGATTCGGGCAGGAGAAAGTAAATCGGTTGTTGAAGGCGTGTTTAGTATTAAAGGTCATCCGCAGATACCAAGCCTTCTTGAAGAAAACGAATACGAGTGTGTTGATGATGAGTTGATATTACGCAGAGAAATTTTGGTTAAGGGTAACTCACGTTGTTTTATAAACGACTCCCCTGCCCCCTTAACATTAGTAAAAAAGATTGGAATATCATTAGTTGATTTTCACGGTCAGCATGAGCATCAGGCAATATTAAATAGTGAAACACATATAGAGATGTTAGATAACCTTGGCGGGTTAGAAAACATTGTTGAAGAATACCAAAAGACCTTCAGTGAATTGAAGTCGGTTATTGCAGAGTATTTTACGTTGCTAAAGCGCGAACAAGAACTACGGCAAAAGCAAGAATACCAGCGCTTTCAGTACAATGAGATTTGTGCCGTGAATCCGCAAACCGGAGAAGAGCAATCTTTAGAGCGCGAACTGGCTATTATAGAAAATGGTGAGAAACTACACGACTCTACACATTATGTTTATCAGACGTTGTATGGAGATGATTCATCAGTCCGCGACAACTTGATAAAAGTGCGAAATATTTTAGAGCGCTTAAAGGCAATAGACTCACACTTTGAAGAAAGCGCAAAAGAGACAGACGCCGTAATCGTATCGGTTGAAGAGATTGCAAAGTTTGCGCAGAACTACAACTCGCATTTAGAGTTTTATCCTGAACGATTAGAGGAAATCCGTGAACGTTTAGTAGCATTACAGCGATTGAAAAAGAAATTCGGAAGTTTAGAGAAAGCTATTGAATATAAAGAAGAACTTGAACGAGAGTTATCTTTGATAGATAATTTTGAAGCAGAGATTGAAAGGTTAAAGGGTTCGATTACAGGATTACAATCTAAAGTTGGAACTCACGCCCAACGCCTTACCACTAAACGCAAAGAAATCTCCAAGAAAGTTGAAAAGAATATAGAAAACACACTCGACACTCTTGGTATTCCATCTTCCACCTTTAAAGTGATTATAGAAAATACCCCATGCGATGAGCAATTGTTTGAATCACACGAGCCGTTGGCTAATATTGCTAATAAATATTTCCGTGCATTTGAAAATGGGATAGATAAAATTCATTTTCACATCTCAACTAACAAAGGCGAAGAACCAAAGCCATTAGAGCGCGTTGTTAGTGGTGGCGAGGCATCGCGTATCATGCTTTCCATTAAAAGTATTCTGGCAAAAAGTGATAGATTACCAATGTTGGTGTTTGATGAAATTGATACCGGCATAAGCGGAAGAATTTCGCAGAAAGTTGGGATTGCAATGAAAGATTTAGCAGACTATCATCAGATTATTGCAATCACACACCAACCACAAATTGCTGCATTAGCAGACACACACATTGCAGTTGAAAAATCTGAATCGAAAAACAGAGTAACGGTATCTGCAAAAGTACTTGATAAAAAGGAACGCGTTCGCGAAGTAGCAAAGTTATTAAGTGGTGAAACTATTACCGATGCAACTCTAAAAAGTGCTCGTGAGTTAATTGCAGTAGGAGAAAAATAACACATGGAAAAATTAGTACATATCTCTAATCTTCAAAAGATATATCCAAACGGAACCCACGCGCTAAAAGGTGTTTCGCTTGATATTTACAAAGGTGAGTTCTTATCTATTATTGGTCTTAGCGGTTCGGGTAAGTCAACGTTGTTGCGGTGCATCAATAGGTTGCACGAACCAACTTCCGGAACAATTGAGTTTAGTGGAAAAGATGTTACGCATATTTCCGGAAGTGAATTGCGACAGTATCGTAAATCAATCGGAATGATTTTCCAACACTTCAATCTGATTAAGAGAATGTCGGTAATGGATAATGTACTCTCGGGGCATCTGGGTTCTATTGGTACATTTGCTTCGTTAGTTGGCAAGTTCCCCGGTTCAGTTAAAGAAAAAGCACTCAACAATTTAGATATTGTTGGGATAAGAGAGAAAGCTGATCTTCGTGCTGATGCACTTTCCGGAGGACAGCAACAACGTGTAGCTATAGCACGTACTTTAATGCAAAACCCGGAACTATTATTAGCAGACGAGCCGGTTGCATCGCTCGACCCTGCAACATCTCATTCGGTAATGAAGTATCTGGAAATCATGAATAAACAACACGGATGTACTGTTGTTTGTAATCTTCACTTTTTGAGTTTGGTACGCCAATATTCCACAAGAGTGATTGCGTTACGGGCTGGTGAAATTGTATATGAAGGTAAACCGCAGGATATTACTGAAGAATGGTTCAAAAGTATTTATGGCGAAGATGCTGTAGAAGTTGAAATTGAATAATGGAATCACTATGAATGATAAAGTAAAAATATACTTACTCGATGTCTTCTTTGGTTGGTACTTGGCTATTACTTTTCATAGAGTATTCTATTACCATGTACTACTCTCAACAGACTCGCCGGATTTCACCTGGAATTTAATGCTCCCCTACGTTGGTGTAGCCATAATTTTCTCTGTAATGTGTTTACTAACAGGTGCATCACTTGGAAAGAAAATTATATCAAGTACACAAAAAGGAACTTGGCAAAACGAATTTGCTATAAACATCGCATGGATACTTATACTAATGACGTTTGTTACCAGTTGGGTGGTGACGAAAGTTAACATCATCCAAATGTTTGACCACGAACGTTTAAATGCCGCCGGACGACTTTTTTCCAGTTTACTACAACCAAATTGGAATATACTTCAAAAGGCAATAATGGCTATGATAGAAACCATTTATCTTGCGTTTTTATCAACGGCAATCGCACTTCCTGTTTCGTTTTTACTTGGCTTTCTAAGTGCCCGCAACCTGATGAAAGGCAACCCAATCTCATTTGCGCTCTATAACATTTTACGTATCATCACAAACTTTACTCGCTCCATAGAGCCGTTAGTATGGGCGGTGATTTTTACTGTGTGGGTTAGCTCTGGTCCATTCCCTGGCATGCTTGCTCTCATGATTCACACAATCGCCTCGCTTGCTAAACAATATTCCGAACAAATCGAAGATATTGATGCCGGACCAATGGAAGCAATTGAAGCAACCGGTGCCAGACCAATACAAGTAATTTGGTTTGCAGTTGTTCCGCAAATAGTAATTCCATTTCTAAGTTTTACTATTTACCGTTGGGATATCAACGTACGCATGGCAACCATAATTGGTCTTGTTGGCGGCGGTGGAATCGGCTCAATGCTTATACAGTACCAAATGCTTTCACAATGGAACGAAGTTGGTCTCATAGTGCTTATCATTGCTTTGGTTGTTTGGCTCATGGATTATCTCTCTGCAAAAATTCGTGAAGCATTACGATAATTTTTTTGCTAACGCATTGCCGCACCAAACCATAGTTACATCATCATCTCATTGTGCAGGAGAAAAACACACTGCTTTCAACGAGCCTTTATCGTGAAGTAAACATAAACACAAAACCATGAATTTCTTCGCACCAACATTATACCGAGCCACAATTTTTAATCCAATCGCATTAGATAACGGTGAGTATTTTCCTGATGGATGTATTGCCGTAGAGCGCGATGGTTTAATCTCATTTTGTGGAAGAACTGAACAAGCACACCAAATGTTTCCGGACTCCGCAATAGTAGATATTCGTCCCAACATCATCATTCCGGGTTTGGTTGATACACACGTCCACCTGCCACAGTTTTACGCTGCTGGCTTAGGAAACGGAACTCTACTACAATGGTTAGATAACGTTGTGTACCCCCTAGAGCAAGAATTCTTGAATGAAGACTTTGCTTCTCGTTGTTCTGCAAGCTTTTTTGCAGATGCACTTTCCAAAGGGACAACTGCAATGGCTGTTTACTCCTCATCTCTTTACTCTGCCACCAACATTGCATTCCAACAGGCAGAAAAATCAGGGATAAAAGTGTGGATGGGTAAAACTATGATGGATATGAATGCCCCAGCTCCTCTTCTACAACCAGCCGAAACAAACATTCGTTTATCATTGAGTTTAGCTAAGGAATGGCATGGCAAGAACAATGGTCAACTACAGTATTTACTAACACCACGTTTTGCAGGAAGTTGTTCATCTGAATTACTGTCTTTAACAGCCGAAGTTGCGGCACAGGAAGGTTTGGCAATTCAAACACACTTATCTGAGAATAAGGATGAATTAGCTTTTGTGCAATCGCTGTTTCCATCTGCTGTTGACTACACTGATATTTATGATTCACACGGTTTGTTAACTAATACAACCATACTCGCTCATTCAATCTATCTCGCACCAAGAGAGATACAACAGATTAAACATCATAATTGTGGAATTGCACATTGCCCTACATCTAATAGATTTTTACAAAGTGGAATAATGCCATTAGATCAATATCTGAAACAGAACATAAAAGTTGGGTTAGGTAGTGATGTTGCGGGCGGATATTCCTTGAGCATATTAAATGAAGCCAAAGAAGCTATAGAACAATCAAAGACCTTGCGTATGTTCTCTGAAGAACATTCTGAGGAAATAAATGTTGGTGAGGTGTTTTATTTAGCAACATTAGGTGGTGCTAAAGTTCTCAATGCACACAACAGAATCGGTAACTTTGCAAAGGGCAAAGAGGCAGACTTTGTTGTTGTTGATGCAACATCTATTATATCTGATTACGTGACGTTGGAACAACCTGAGAAAATACTATCCAAAGTATTCTATACTTCACCACAAGTGATAGCTACGTACATCCACGGTAAACGCGTGTTTGGAATGTAACATACTCATCCGCACGTTGAGCTTAGATTGTTCGCGAACGATTGGTGCGGTTTGCGATAGCAACAACTACGTTTGAATAACCCCGGGTTTCCACACAGGAATATCATCGTTATGCGAAGCAACTGCAATACCTGTAGAAATGATGTTGCGGGTTTCCAAAGGAGAAACAATTCCATCCACCCACAGTTGAGATGCAGCATACAGCGGTGTAGTATGCGCCTCGTACTTTGCCTGAATATCTTTGAGAATTTTTTGTTGTTCAGCTTCGGTAATTTGTTTTCCTTCGCGTTGCAGACTTGCAAGTGTTATGGTTAGAATAGTTTTACTTGCCTGCGCTCCGCCCATAACAGCTATCTGCGCAGAAGGATAAGCGTAGATAAAGCGTGGGTCGTAAGCCTTTCCACACATTGCGTAATTTCCGGCACCGTAACTGTTACCAATAATAAACGTAAACTTTGGAACCACGGAATTACTCACCGCATTCACCATCTTTGCTCCATCTTTAATAATCCCGCCTTGCTCGGCACGAGTTCCAACCATAAAACCTGTTACATCTTGCAAAAACACCAAAGGAATATTGCGCTGATTACAATTCATTATAAAACGTGCTGCTTTATCGGCACTATCGGAATAAATAACGCCACCAACTTGCATTTCTCCCTTACCACTTTTTACAATCTGTCGGTTGTTTGCTACAATACCCACCGACCAACCATCCACACGCGCATATCCGCAGACGATGGTTTTACCGAAATCGGGTTTATATTCTTCAAACTCAGAACCATCAACCAGGCGTGCAATAAGTTCGTACGTGTTGTAGGGCTTGGCTCTATCTGCAGGAAGGATTCCAAAGATTTCCGACATATCAAATTTTGGTTCTTTACTTTCTACACGAGAGTAGATATTCTTTTTACCTTTAGTAGGAGCAAATTTTTCTACTAATGAACGAATTGTTGCAAGTGCTTCATCATCGTTAGCTACTTTGTAATCAATAACACCACTAATAGTGCTGTGCATCGTAGCACCGCCAAGCGGCTCAATGTCGGTCTTTTCGCCAATAGCAGCTTCAACAAGTGCGGGTCCGGCTAAGAACACACTGCCGGTTCCATCAACAATAATTGCTTCATCGCTCATAATTGGTAAGTACGCACCACCCGCAACACAAGGTCCCATAATAGCAGCGATTTGCGGAACACCCATTGCCGACAAAACAGCGTTGTTTCTGAACTGTCTGCCAAAGTGTTCTTTATCAGGGAAAATTTCATCTTGCATTGGCAGGAATACGCCTGCACTATCTACCAGATAAATAATTGGTAAGTGATTCTCTATTGCAATCTCTTGCGCGCGCATATTCTTTTTAGCCGTCATTGGAAACCATGCACCGGCTTTTACCGTGGCATCGTTTGCAACAATTACACACTCTCTGCCATGAATTACTCCAATCACAACAACTACACCGGCACTTGGGCAACCGCCTTGTTCTTTGTACATTTCATGTGCTGTATGCAGACCAACTTCAAGAAGTTGTGTTCCATCATCAATAAGTTTGGCAATACGTTCACGAGCAGTAAGTTTACCTTTTGCCTTTTGTTTTTCTGTTGATGACTTACCTCCGCCAAGTTTAGTTTTATTTCCAACAGCATCAACAATTCTAAGAAGGTTGATATTGTGGTCGTAGTTTTTCTCGTAGGTTGAATCGTGTTGTATTTCTGAGCCGATTATTTTTGACATAAATGTAATTGTTTCGTTGATATGTCTGCGAAAATAAAAAACCCGTTGAAAGTAACGGGTTTTGTGTGATTATTCTTCCGATTCTGAGCCTTCATACATCTTCTCAATCAGCTCTTTATACTTTTCCTCAACAACTTTTCTTTTTACTTTAAGAGTTGTCGTAAGCATACCATTATCTTC
>JAIBAE010000069.1 GCA_019695345.1 Bacteroidota bacterium
ACAGCAGTTCCATCTCCAAAGTTGTAGAAGTAGTTAACAGCACCACATGGTGCAACACCTGTGCTTGTACCTTGGAACATGTATTCACCGCAGGAAGCACCGGGAGAAATTATAGTTGAATCAGGGTATGTTTTTGAAAGTATCGTAATTGCTGAAGCTCCACCCGTAAATGTGGTCATGTAACTTCCGGCGGTTACAGGATAATTTGTTGACGTTGTAGTTGTACCTACTACTAACTTAAAACTACAACTACCATTCTCAATAATTGAAAGATACGTACTGTGCTCTCTGTTTGAACCACCTAAGTATGTTCCATAACGGGCTTGCCCTGTAGGCGTTAATCCATTTATTGCCTGTTCATATTGACCTGCATTACTGGGTTGAAATGCGCCGTTTGAAATAAAAGCACTTGCAACTCCCGGATATATCCAACTTGAGACATACACATCTCCATTGTTTCGTGTTCGTAATCCAAAAGGATTTAAATACGTTCCAAGCATTGTTAAGTAATCAATGCCGGACAAATCGCTATTAATGCTTGCTACAAACCCACCGCTATTCTGGCCACTTTGTAAGACATTGGTATATGACATATCGCTACTTTGTGTAAATCCATCAACAATTATTTTACCCGTTGCATTATTATACCGGATTTCATTACTGTAATCATCGTTTGCGCCACCATAAATAAACGCATTTTGTGGAGTTGGCACTGTACCATCATTCCAAACGAGCACAAAACAATCGTACAGTGTACCAACTGTTTTTCCTGTTGCTAAAGGGAAATTCTGTGAGCGTGTACCACCGGACATAAAAAACTTACCATTTGCATAAGAAATTCTGCCAGTTACATCGAGACCACTACCACCATAGTAGGAACAATACAACACATCACCTGTTGCTGAGAACTTGGTAATACACAAGTCGGCACTACCGCTTACTGTACTTTGATAAGCATTATTAGTTATTCTCGAAAAATTACCACCGAATATTCCGCAATAGACCACCGCCTCATTTTGTGAATTGATGGTGTGCGATACACCTAAATCGCTTGAAAGTGGGTAAGCACCACTAAGAGTTGCTTCACATACAAGTCTTGAATATATTAATTGAGAGCCATCTCCACTAATTCTGGCAACAAATGCTGGACGTCCGTTAAGAGACTGTAGTTGTGATAGAATACTTACATCGTTAGTATTTGTTAGTGGAAAATTACTACCGCTACCTGTTATACCTGCAATTATCACACTGCCATCTGTGCCAACCGCTAAACTTGTAGCCCAATCGTTACTTGAACCACCTAAATAAGTTGACCAAATCAATGTTGATAAATCAGGGCTAAACTTGCTTACAAAACAATCATTTTCACCGCCCCCAAACGTTGTTTGATAAGCCCCTTGAGTTACGGGAATATTTCTAGCAATTCCACATATATATACATACCCTTGCGCGTCCGTTGCAATATCTCGTATTGCACACGTGGCACCTGCATAAAAAGTACTCTTATAAAGTTTTAGAATATCAACCGGTTGAGAATTTGAGATTGTACAGGTTACACTATACGCGAATATAAACAGAATACACTTGAACATCTGTTCACCTTAATAATATTGATAAACAAATGTTATTTGTTTATGTCTCGTCAAGCCTTCCACAACCCTTGTTTGGTCAGGGCTTTCGTTCTGACGGAAATTGCCGGTTATCATAATATACTCCATGCATGTTTCAAAGTTATGATGGTTGTACCTTATATGTAGGTATAATGTAACTCATGTCACTACAGATAGAAAATACTATTGCTACGGTGATTCCAAAACATACACAGAATTTTTTCAATGGCAAAGCATTTTTCGCAGTAGTTCTTTTTGACCTCACCCCAACCCTCTCCGAAGGAGAGGGAGAATGCGATGTGGTAGTTGACGATTGATTTTGTTCTTAACTCGTATTTTGAAACTGAACGTACTGTCCGGCAGAAGTTGGTTGTTAAGAAATAGTACGTTCGGTGCCGTCATGCGTTAGCAGAAGTACTTACACAGGTAGTTGCAACATTGTACTTTGTTTGTAACAGAGATAGAGTAAAAAGAAGAGGATGCCGTAACATAAGAAGTTGGCAAACGAGGATGGCGAGAAAAACTTAAATGCAGTTCCGGCAGACTTTTTTGGCTCGAACGTACCACCGGAGATGTCAACCAAAGAGAACATCTCGTCAATCAGTAAATGCACTATAAACCCAAGCGCGGCGGCAGATGCAACCATGTTGCGTAACATTTCGGGCGAATGAGAAAAAGATAGAAATACGATACAGCCCCAAATGATTGAGGCAGGTATGGAATGGAACATTCCGCGGTGAACGGTAACGTGTTTGAGTATGACGCGCAACCCAAAACGCACCAATAAAAACGAACCAACTGCAATGATTAAAATTTGCGACGGCGTTAAATGATAGACCGATAAATACTGTAACACAAACGATGGCGCAAGTGCCGATGATATACTAAGGATGTGTTCGGTTGGTTTGGAATAGGGTGAATCTACATCGGGCAGTAAACCGCTTATTGCACAGATTGCACCAATGGCGGCGGTGTCGTAGTAATCGGTATGAAACAGATAATACGAGGCGGCACTACATGCACCGCCTGCTATTACAGAACCACTAAGGTGATGAACAAAATTACCCATTGGGTTGAGACTACCTTTTATTAGATAACAGTTTGAAACAACTTCTTTAACTACTCAGCGCAAACTATACATGTTTGCCTGTTACGACGCGAGGCATCGCGTCGCTACGAAAAAATGGAAATCAATTGTTTGTATTAGATAATCTCGGTGTTAGGTTGAGATTCTTCAGATGTTACTTCCTGAAATGTGTAGTGTGCCACTTTGATATCGAAGCTCATTCCGGGGGTGTACAGACTTTTGTATTGTTCTGCCGGTTCGACTACCTTAACTGTTGCCCAGCATCCACCGTTGTAATCGGTGAACTCTGCCATGTACGCTAGGTTTTCGTCTTTAGTAACCAAGTAGGTTTTTCCTTGCTTAGGACGGTCTTCCTTTGGTAAGAACTCGTGGTAGTGTTTTATGTCTTTGTAGAGTTTCATGATGTACCTTGTTATATACTTTATATTGTTGTTTGTTTACGACGTTTTGAATTCGGCTCGTATTGCCAACTCATGTTGATTATACTGTGGCGGCGGTGAAATGTTTTCACTATCGGTTGCAAAGGCAGTTGTTTTTGGTGCTTTGAAGCCGTTAGTTGCAAGAATCATTGATTGCGATTCAGGTGACTCCAATGCTTCTTGTACCGTTTGCACTTTTCCAACAGGAACTTTGTGCTGGTAACACAATTGCAATAACTCTGTGGAATTGATATTACTAACTTTGTTCTGCAAGAGTTGTATCAATTCTGTGCGGTTAACAACCCGTTGTTGGTTTGTAGTAAACCGTACATCGGCGGCAAGTTCCGGTGCGTTGAGTATTGTGCAAAGCGATTGAAACTGTGCATCTGTTCCTACTGCAAAAATAATGGTATGCTCATCACGGGTGGTAAATAAAGTTCCATACGGTGCAATGTTAGGGTGGTGTGAGCCGGTTTGCTGCGGACAATGTTTGTTTTGCAAGTAATTCGTTGCCTGATTAGCAAGCGACGCAATGGCTGAATCCAATAACGAAACATGCACAAACTTCCCTTTACCGTTTTGTAGGCGTTCTATCATGGCAACAAGCAAACCTTCTTTTAGTTGGTGCGCGGCAAGAATGTCCATTAATGCAACGGGCATTTTTGTTGGTTCAGTTCCGGGAGTGCCATTCATGCTCATAAAGCCGCTTTCCGCTTGTATTACAGCATCGTATCCGGCACGGTTGTCGTCCATTCCGTAACCCGTTATCTGTCCGTAAAGAAGTGTTGGATTGAACAACGACAATGTGTGATAATCTACCTTGAGTTTACGTGCTACTTTCGGTTGATAGTTGGAGAGTACGATGTCTGCTTTAGCAACTATGGTACACAATAGGTTGTAGTCATTCGGTAACGCAATATCTAACGCAATAGATTCCTTACCAAAATTAGCCGAGGCAAAGTAGGCAGAGACATCGCCCGATTGTTCATTCTTCAATTTCCATGTACGCGTTACATCGCCGCCTGTTTTTTTGTTTTCAATCTTAATTACTCGCGCACCTAACTCTGCAAAGAACATACCTACCATTGGTCCGGCAAGTACAGATGATAACTCAATGACTACGAGATTTTTGAACATACAATAACTAAACTGTTTATTAAACTTTTCACGGCCTGTCATACCCGAGAAATCAGGTATCCATGAAACGTAAAAGAAGTCTGGATTCCCTATAAACGCTTAATCCGCGTTTTCGGGAATGACAATCTTTTGTATTTGCAACCAGCTATTGTATCGTATAAGTTCTTCATTTTATTTTTAAGAAATTACTAAACGATACAGGTGATTTGAAACGTGTTGAGCTCTCTCTCCCGCAATGCAACGGGTGTTGTAGAGAAGAGGTTTGGTGCGGCTGCGATAGCAAATTACTCACGCACTACTTCGGCACTCCACGATAGAGCACACCCACTGCGCGAAAACATAGCCGATACACTACAGTATTTATCTTGCGAAAGTTCTATACTCCGCTCTAAATCTTTAACTTCAGCATCGGGCGAGGTAAGTTTAAAATGCAGATGTGCCTTAGTAAACACACGTGGATGTTCCTCTGCACGCTCGCCATCGGTTTCGATAACAAGGTTGGTGACGGTTTTGCGTTTTTTGTTGAGGATGTCAACCACATCAATTGCCGAGCAAGCCGCCATTGCTTGCAAGATGGCAGCAACAGGTGTAGTGCCAGCGGGAAAGCCATCGCTACGGGAATCGAAATGTGTTTGCACATTTTTTTCGTCGCTACCAATAAAGTGATGACCTTGAACAAATCGTGTAATAACTTTCATCTTATACTTTCTTTTGGAATAACATTAATTTTTCTCTGCCGGCACGTGCCGGGTGTGAGTCTGGTGGAAATTCTGAACTTAATAATACAAACCCATGCTGCTCAAACTGTGAGCGGATTTCATCTTCGTTAACCGAAAACGGAGGTGCGTTACGAACAACATCATCCATTGGGAAAAACAATCCGGCAACTATTCCATTTGGCTTTGTTACCTGTTGCAGAACCGAAACATATTCTTCGCGACGGGCGGGGTCAATTGCGCAATAGCACGTGTACTCCAACACTACATCAAACTGGTTTTCAAACATTTCACCTGCGGCAAACACATCTTGTGTTGCAGTATAAAGTTCCACCTGATGTTGCTTCGCTTCGTTTTGCAGATATTCTATTGGAACGGGCGAGAAATCTAATGCTGTAACGGTGTAACCGGCTTTAGCATAGCCAATTGCATCATGACCAAATCCGCAACCGGGAATAAAAACATGTGGCGTGTACGTTGGCTGTGGCAGAGGAATAGAATCGTTTTGGCGCAATGTTACAAACACTGCCGTTTCGTGGCCAATATCCCACGAACTAGTCCCCGATGTATAACGCTCCGTCCAATACTCAGCCGAATTCACCAGATGCTCGCTCATGTTCGCTCCATTTGTTATTGATGCGAAAATACGGAGCAAGCGAAAGAGTATTGTAAGAATTGTTGTTCCCCACCACTACCGAAGCACACCTCCAGCTCGCAGACCCGGCGCGAACCGCTCCTTCTGCGGCGCTGTAATGCTCTATCCCGCCCGGGTGACGGCGCAGAAGGGTTGCCACGGCAATCAGACGGAACCAATGTTATTCTTTAACAAACGGCAGGACTATTGTTTGATTACCATCGGAAATAGTGATGCGATAAACGCCTGCGGAAATATCGGGCAGATGAAGAGTAGTTGCAATGTGTTGTTGATTTTTATCAATACTTCCACTGAGAATTTCTTTGCCAAGTTGGTTGTACAAGGCGTACATACAAACTCCTGTAACAGAAGAAGAGATGTGTAGCTCGGCATTACTTCCAACCGGATTTGGCGTTACCAGAACCTGAAGTGGGTCGAAGAGTTTGATAGCACGAATGTTATCGGCACATGAACTTACCCTTATAATACCATTGTTAGGAATTACTTGTAAACAGTTCACAGAGTCTATAACGAGATTCTGAATTGTTACATCGGAACTTAACACTTCCGACATCAATAGTGTACCCGGTATTGAATCTATAATTGATTCAGCATTTGTAATAGGTGTCTGCCCTAAAGTACGATGAATTGTACGGATATTATTTGTAGTACGCGAAGGTGGTGTTGGCAAAAATATATCAGCATTTATTTCTACATCATACTGTAATCCAGAATTGATAGTTGTTGTTCCTTTTGCAACCACATACAATGTAGCGTATCTTCCTGCAATGCTATCAATAGATACAACACCTATAGTTACCTTGTTTGCGGTTTCAATGTGTGTGGCATACGTTACAACTTTACAACATCCCGATGAGTCGCAGACTGTTACGCTGTACGTTTGTTCCTTATTTACCGTAACAACAACCACTGTAGGGCTAATTGATGTAATATCTACATCGGGTTGCCAGACAACGGATTTAATTTTATCGGTGGTAACATGTACATGTATTGTATCTCCAACGCAAACAGTTCGTTCCGCACTAAGTTCTACAACTTGGGCAGGATGTGTTGTTATGAGAAATGAATCAATTGATGTACACCCTTTTGCAGTTGCTATCACTGTGTACCACGTTGGTTGAACAATGCCTTTACTTATTGGTGTTGCAATAAGTGGATTATCAACCATAGTATCCAGAGTACCACCGCGCACCCATTTGTACTCAACACTATCCTGTAATGATGTTACTTTTATTGGGAACTGAGTATTGGAACAAACAACGGAATCTGAACTAATAGCAACATCAATTCCATTTTGTACAGTAACTAAAACTGAATCAACACCGGTACACGTACCATTTTGAGCAACTACTTTATACATTGTTGTTTGCTGAGGGGTAACAACATACCGTAGTGTGCTTGGGTCAAAAATACCATTGTTCGGAAACCATTGATATGCAGTAGATGCATCGTTTTGTGTAGTTATCTGAATTGTGCGTGAAGCTCCGGAACAAATAGTTATATCTGCCCCAAGTTCAACTTGCAACGAGTGATCTGTATCAACATGAATCGTATCACGTGTTAAACACCCAGTGGTGTTTATTGCTGTTACAATGTAATCCTTTGTTTGTGTTGCCAGAAGTGTAACTACAGCACCATTTGAATTTTGGAAGTCGGATTTGGGTTCCCATGTGTATTGATATACTGATTGGGCATTCTGTACTTTTAACACAACTTGTTGGTTTATACATACAGATGTATCATTTCCTGCATTCACCGTTACTGTATCTACTGTAATGTTCACATAATTTGTGTCGGAACAAATACCTCCAACTCCAATTACTCGATATTGAATGCTATGTTGTATTGAGCACGTTGGGTTAGGTGATGTTGGATTATCTAAGCCATCAGGCGGGAACCATTTGTACGTTGCTGCACCAGCTGCCCATAGTTGTATTGAAGAACCAAGGCATAATGTTGTATCGTTTGATGCGGTTACCGTTAACGTATTTTTTACTTGCACATACACGCTATCGGTAAACGTACATCCATACTTATTGGTAGCCGTTACCCAATACCATTTTGACGTAAGCGGTGTTACTTGTGCATCCGATGGTGAAACTACTTGTAGGTCATTATCTGCCCGCCAACGGAATTGAACACCAGCTGTATCTATTGTTTGATTTCCAATAGCTTTGATTTGCAACAACACAGTCCCGCCTGTACAAGTTGTTGGTGCTTGAGGGAATTCAATTTTGGGCGGTTGCGCCACATATACAGTTACCGTAGAAGTATCAATACACTGTCCGTTGCTTGATGTAGCATAATAGGTAGTTGTTACATTTGGTTTTGCAAACACATCATTACCATTATCTCTACCCAACCCAAACAAGGGCGACCAAAAGATTTTATTAACGCCATCGGCATGAAGCTTGGCACGCTGTCCATTACATATAGTTGTATCCTTGGAGACTTTTAATATGGGAGGTACTACGATAACCTGTACCGAGTCAACATTCTCACAGCCCTTCTCATCCCATCCACGAACATAATACCATGTGTTTGGCTGTGTTGGTTTCACAACCGGATTTGGTATTGTAGAGTCACTGACGGACTTTCCCGGAAACCATCTGTACCGTTTACCACCAGTTGCATTAAGCATAACACTATTGTTCTTGTTACAGAGATATATCTTGTTCTGTGTTGCCTTAATGTTTGGATACGAATTTACCGTGACATTAAATTCTCTGAACACAACATTATTAGGATATGCCAACCGGACAATTACTTTATAGTTACCATTAGCCGGAAACCTGTGAGATAACTGTGTAACGTTGTATTCCACTAAAGGAATATCACTAAAAGACCACATAATACTTTGTGGTTGTAAACAAGGGAACACAATTCTGAATGTATCTTCACCACATGCTTTATGGGCATGAAACATAAATTCTTTTTCTTGCGGTATGGTAAAACGCGAAATGGAAGGTTGATCTTCACCAGCATTTAATTTTAACGGTTGATAGGTATCAATGGTAGAAGGAAAATCTAATGAGTGTGTTGTAATCCCAAACAACACTTCTAACGAACAAACCATCTCTTCTGTAATTATAATATTAGCAATTGCATAATCATTACTGTTTCCACCAACATACGAACCGTATAACAACGCATCGCCCGATACAGTAACAGCAACCAACATTCCATCCATTCCACCCATTGGAACACCCTGATACGCATTAGCAGTTACGGGCAACAAACCATCAACATATCCACCAACATATACCGACCCATTTTTTCTGGGCATACATGCTGTAGGCATCGCCCCTTTACTAATAATAGTGAGGAACTGAATTACTCCTAACGAATCATCAATTGCTCCCACATACCCACCATACGGATGTCCCGCCAATAAAGTACTTGTTGCATTAATCGTAGAGTTTGATGTTCTTCCGGTAAACAGTAAACGGTTATACATACGGTCATAATACACCGATAAACCTCGGTCGTTACCATCGCACCCATAAATATAGCTTTTAACTAATCTTGGTGTTTGGCCATCCTCCCACATCAGGATGTAACTGTCCGCATTATCGGGCTGCCGGTTGGTTTGCTTAGGAAAATTATTCGAGCCTGTAGTTCCTATACAGTAGATTTTACCATTAGCATAACAGATTCCGTTTGCTTCTTCATCATTAAAACCACCAACATAGGTAGAGTACAACAAATCACCCCTTGCACCTAACTTTGTAAACACAGCATCAATCGAACCACCCGGAATAACCTGAAACGCATTTCCCGTCAACATATACGGTGATGTAGATTGGGTATGGGCAAAAACAAAAGCTTCTCCAGCAGAGTTGATTGCAATATTAGCGCCTTTTGTTGCATTCTCTGTTTCTATCATCATTTGTATGCCGCCACCAAGTATTCTGGAATACAATAGCTGCCCTCCATCGGCACTTAACTTAAGAGCGTAGTAGCATACAACTTGTGTTTGAAGGTATTGTAAATCTAGTCCAAATGAACCCGTGTAAGGAAAATTGCTGGAATATGTATAGCCACTTACAAAAACCTCACCTGCATCATTAACAGCAATCGAGCCACCGCCATCGTTGCCACTACCGCCTATATAGGTTGCCCAAATCAGGAAGGTCATAGTTGGGTCTAACTTAAACACCATAACGTCAAAACCGCCATTGTTGCGCTCGTTATATGCACCCGTTGTAGTAGGAATACTTGTACATACGCCTGTACCATAGATATATCCATTTTTGTCCATTGCCATTGATAGCAGATAGGCATCGTTATTTGCATTCCCAAAAAAGGTACCCTTAGCATACACAACATTATCGGGAATAACAGCCGACTGTGTTACGCTTATACAACTAAAGCAGAAAATAAAAACACTTGCTAACCAACGCATAATGAATTCCCCTTCTTTATTCATTACTTGGGATTGGAGCTTAACTTATAATGGAATTATGAGAATATAGAGACAATATATTTAATGTCAAAGGAATATTGATTGTTGGAACATTGGTAACCCTCTACTACCGAAGCGCACCTCCAGCGCGCAGACCCGGCGCGAACCGCTCCGTCAGCGGCGCAGAAAGGCTCTTTTCCGCCCGAGTGACGGCGCAGAAGGGTTGCCACGGCAATCTGCCCTGAACCAAAACTCTATTGTTTCACAAACGGAAGTGTTGCTGTTTGCATTGTATCTGAAAGTATTAATCTATACACGCCACTTGGAAACTGCGTTGCATCGAACAAGTACGATTCGGTCTGTTGTTTTGATGAAATCTGCTTTGTGTAAACAGTATTCCCAAGCATATCTACAATGGTGATAGTTATACTTAATGGTTCTTCTGATTGTATGGTAAGGTGAATGTTATCCTGAACCGGATTAGGGTGTATGGATGCCTGTAACGATTGATATAATTTTATAGCACTACCAGCTGCAAAACAAGCATTCACACTAATGTATCCGGGACTTGTTGACGAGTCGAGGCATTCTATTCCATCAAACTCTATATTCTCAATAGATACATTGGAATATAATGGAGTTGATAAGAACGTTTGTCCGTGTATGTAGGAAACTGTGCTTGCTGATGGTGTTAATCGTACAGCAGGCATATACACATGGGTGTAACTCTTATCACCAATTTGTGAGCTGGGACTATCGGATTTAAAGATGGTTGTGTTATACACCACATCAAAATTAAGCGAGGTAGTTACATCGCGTTCGCTTTGGGCATGTACATATATTGATAGCGTATCGCCCGCATACACATTTGCAGATGATACAGAAAACGTGATGTTGTTCTGTGGTTTTATATGTGTTGCATACTGTGTTGCTGCTGTACACCCGTTGGAATCTATTGCAGTTATTGTATAAACAGTCTCATTAAGTACTGTTATCCTTACTTTATTATTACCTACATTTTGCACATCATTACCCGGAACCCAAGTTACTGACTTTAGGTTAGTACCTATTATCTGTACATCAACTACATCGCCTTTACAAACCTGTTGCTCGGCTGTTGGTGCTATGGTAAGGCTATCACGAACTGTTACTAAAATTGAGTCGGCTGAGGTACATCCATTAAGACTTGCAACAACTGTAAACCACGTTGGCTGAGTTAATGGTTTGGTTGCAACTTTCGTTGAATCAATAATAGTAAGGAGCGAATCTGCTTTGTTATCGCGAAGCCAAAAGTACTGAATACCGGTTTGATTTGAGATACACGATATTGTTGCAATTCCGTTGCGGCAAACTGCGGAATCTGCCTTTAGTGAAAATTGTGGTTGAGGTTTGATTTCAACGCTTGCAGAGTCATTTCCTTGACACATACCAAGCAGCGCATTAACTTTATACGTAATGTTGTTTGTAGCAACAACCGAATACTCTAATGTGGTTGAATTAAACACCCCATTGTTAGGAAACCACGTAAACAATGTTCCTTGCTCATGCATACTAACTATTCTAAATACTACAACTTCACCCGAACAAACTGATGTATCTGCCTCCACCCGAACGTTGAGCGCGTTATCCGTTTGTACAAAAACTGTATCTGTTGCAACACACCCAAATGTACTTTGTGCAGTTACTACATACGCGGTACTACGCTGAGGTTTAGCATACACAACCGTCCCAACAGAATTTTGGAAATCTGCCTGTGGGTACCAAGTGTACTGAACGGTTGAATCGGGATTTACAACACTAAGTGTTACAACCTCATTTTGGCACACACTTGTATCTCCTTTTGCCTGAACATCTACAGAATGTACATCAATGGTAACATGTTGTGTATCTGCACATAACCCACCGGAGCCAATTACTGTATAGGTGGTTTTTGCTAAAGGTGTACAGCGCGGTGTAGCACTGGTGGAATCATCTAAACCAACTGACGGACTCCATCTATACACCGATGCACCGGAAACACGCAATTGAACACTGCCTCCCTTGCATACCGCGGTATCCTTGCTGATTGATAACTGTAAGGTGTTTTGTACTTTCACCAAAACACTGTCGGTAACCTCACAACCATAAGCATTTTTAACTGTTACGCGATACCATGTTGTTGATGTTGGTTGTACATGTACCGTTGGTAGATTTGAAATTGATGATGTTTTATCGAACCATTGATACACTAATCCTGTTGTATCCCAGGCAGAATCACTGACAGCTAAAGCAGTTAAGTCTGCGCTTCCACCAATACACATTGTTGCTGTTGGCGATACTTGTAGTTTGGGTTTATTAGCAACTCTTACGGTAATATATGCTGTATCAAAACAGGCACCATCCATTAACATAACCTTATACGTGGTTGTAACAGTTGGCGATGCAATTACTTCAGTTCCGGTTCCTTTGTTTAAACTTTTGTTAGGTAACCATGTAATGGATGCCCCACCACTTGCATGGAGTTTTACACTTTGTCCTTTACAAATTATGGTATCTTTATCTACAGTTAACAGTGCTTTTAATCTGTACACCTGTACTGAATCAAAACTCTCACATCCTGCAGAATCAACTCCACGCACATAATACCAGTTAATGCGTTCTTTAGGGAAAACAGTAGGGCGTTGACTTGTTGAGTCGGACATATCTTTACCCGGAGACCAATAATATTTTACACCTCCCGATGCATTAAGCACTGTAGACTTTTCCGACTCGCACATGTAAATTGGATTAGGCGACGTTTGCACTTTAGGATATGAACTTACAATTGTTTCAATGGATTGATAAACTGTGTCAGGACCCGGATAGATAATCCGAGCAACCGTTGTGTATGTCCCATTTTTGGGGAACTTATGCTTTACCTGAAACTTATTGATAACCGGTTGCGAGCCATCACTAAACAACCACGTAACTTCATCGGGTTGCAGGCACGGGAACACTAACTTAAACGTGTCCTCGCCACATTGGTGTTGCCCATGAAACAGTATATCTTTTTGTTTTGGTATGGTAAACATAGCCAATGCCGGTTGGTCATCGCCTCCGTTTAACTTATCGGGTTGGTAAGAATCTCTTGTGGATGGATAGTTGCCGGAATGAGTTGTAATCCCAAACAGAATCCCCAGACTACATTCTCTATCTTCCAGAAGTTTAACATTAGCAACCGCATAATCACTACTGGTACCACCAATGTATGTTCCGTATCGTAAAAAATTACCGGTAATATCCACAGCAATCATCATTCCATCCAAACCTCCTTTATTGGTCGATTGAAATGCATTGGAGCTTACTGGTAACTGACCGCTAACATACCCTGCTACATACACGCTACCATTTGTTCTTGCAACACACCCGGTTGGTACAACACCAACACCAATTATAGTAAGGAACTGTATGAAATTGAAGTTATCATCAATTGTACCCACAAACCCGCCAAATCTATCGCCTTGTAAATATGCAGTGGGTTTAATTGTGTTATTCGCAGCTTTCCCCGTAAAACAGACACGTTGCTGGTATTTATCGTACGATACCGATAGCCCCTCGTCATTTCCATCACTACCAAACACATAACTCTTAACAAATGTTGGTATTGGCCCATCAATAAAACTTAACAAATAACAATCTGCTACATCTGGTGGTTTTCCTGTAAGTAACGGTAAGTCGGAGGATGATGTAGTACCAATACAATATATCCTGCCGTTAGAATACGTGATATTCCCTGCCATATCATTACCGCTTCCACCAACGTAGCTTGAATACACGATATTACCCGTGGGACTAATCTTTGTAAACACAGCATCAATTGCACCGCCGGGAGTTTGTTGGAAAGCATTTGTTGTAATGGTATAATTTGCGGTTGAGGTTATATGTGCAAACACGTATGCATCGCCAAAATCATTAATGGCTATGTTGGCACCTTTACTTGCATTTTGAGTTTGCTGGGTAATTCCGGTGCCGTTACCTAAAATTCTGGAATATACAATCTGCGATCCATCGGAACTAAGTTTCAATGCAAAGTAATTGATATTAGATGTACTAAAGAATTGTGCATCATTGCCATCGGTAATCGGGAAGTTATTGGAATATGTGTACCCACTTACAAACACGTTTCCTTTATCATCTACAGCAATCGAACCTCCGCCATCATTACCACTACCACCAATATAGGTTGCCCAAATCAACGTGGACATTGTGGGGTCGAGCTTAAACACCATAATATCATACTGACCATTGTTATTCTCATTATAAGCACCCTTTGTAGCAGGAATACTTGTGCATAATCCTGTTCCATAGATATTACCTTTACTATCTACGGTAACGCCAAGTAAATAGGCATCGTTGTTAGCATTTCCAAAAAAGGAACCTTTACCATACACCAAATCATCGTACGTGCCCTGGGCATTACAACTGTACAGAACGTAAAGAAAAAGAAAGGTATAAAGCAAACACCAACGCATGATTTCCCCAGATAATATAAAATCACCCAAATACTATGTTTGGCTGTATGTTAGCGTGGTGCTGTAAAATAGAAACAAACAAGTTAATAGCAATAGTATATTCTTGGGACTTGTTTTATTCCCGCTTCGCCCGAAGCAACCGCCAAGCGCGCAGACCCGGCGCGAACCGCTCCGTCAGCGGCGCATGAAAAACAAACGGGCGGTTGCTCCCTGCAAACAACCGCCCTGTATTCAGGATTAATAAAGAATCCTGAATCTTATCGTATAATCACAAACGGAACACTCACTGTATTTACAGAACCTTTTACCCGTACATAGTATGTACCGGATACGAATGTACTTGTATTGACGTGAAGATTATTACCTGCTCTTATCAACCCTTTTTCCATCGCCCTGCCAAGCGCATCTGTTACTACATAGGAATAATCAAAGTTACTAGTTTCTATATCCTCCAGTAATCCGGTAAACTTTATATCTATTTCATTAACTGCGGGGTTTGGTGTTACCGTGAGTACGTTTTCATGTTGTAGCTCTTTTCCTAAATCTACAGTTATGACTTCTGTGCTTTCCGATTCTTTCCCTAATTGTTCATCAGGGATTATTCCGTCTATCTGGATTTCTTCTGTATAAGTTACATTATTACCACATGAATTTAGAACTAATAATCTGTATTCTTCATTTCCTCCACGTAACAGACGAAATGTATTCTTAAACTTTTCATCATTGTTCTTTGTGGAGTATGGAATAACTACTTTGTTTTGCCTGTTGGTTTTATTTTCCAATATCATCCTGAAACATGGATTATAGATACCTTTTGCCAAGGAGTTTAACACAACATTATTTCCAACTTTGAACCAATTTGATTTTAATGTATCGTATTGATTCCCTTTTAGTTGTCCTTCGTTGTCGTCCTGTGCTTTCATATCAAGCATAACTCCGTTAATCTCAGGATGTGCAAACATCGCCTTCCTGCCACTTAGAAATTGAAATCCAGTCCAATGGACAGGCTGAATATCTTCCATCTTGCTTTTTTTATAAAACAACTCTGCTGAACTAAGTATCCCATCATTAAACAGAGAGGAGTGTATGCGTCTGTTGTCGTGCCAAATATTTTGATTTAAAATACTGTGTGATGCGGATAACCGAGGATTCCTACCGGAGTTTATCCATTGTAGGTTTGCAGGATAAATCTGTGGCCAATGTATACTTGGGTTATTTGGCATAAATGACCAATATCCATAAATAACCTGATACATGGTAGGAAACAATAAAAATCCACCACCGAAAAAATCAAAATATGGGTCAACATCAAAGTTTGTTACAACTGTTGAATCATCGTAGTATATACCGTTTTTGGGGAATAAGAAGTTTCTACCTCCCTGAGAAATCTGCGGATGATGCAAACTTGTGTATTGGCTTGTTACTGTATTTAACCACCACACCGCCCAATACGATGGAGCACCGTTCCAACTATCCGAATAATCTATTCCTCGTGTTGCTATAAAGCTTCTTCCACCCTCAGGTTTTGATTCCCATACAATCCTATCCCAATGATCAACCGAAATTGGTTTAATCCTTGAGCCATCTGCTGATTCTTCTATCCCACGATATATCATTGGGAAAGTGTTATCATTTGAATTTGGGGTTTCATTCAGCAATACTATTGTACTATCGCTTTTTACCGTACTTCTAAACCTTGTATCAAAAGTTAAGTTACCCGGCAAGTAATGTTCAATTGTATCTATTGAATTTCCTCTTGGTCGTAACATTGTATATGCGATTATACTGTTTGGTGCCTGTGGAGTTGACTTTTCTTCCCATACGATTGCCGCGTCACGTTCTCCCAATCCAATTCTTGAATATGTATTTAGGCAAGGATGTAAACATATAACTGATGTATCATTGGAATACTTAAATGATTCTCTAATAGAACCACCATTACTAAAGAGATTTGAGGTAGATGGTTTCCAACGAACTACTATACCTAATGAAGTATCACTCCATGCGTAGTAATTACCGTTAGCAGATGCGTTTATTGCAGGTGCCCCCCATTTAGATAAAAAGGCGTCTGTTGTCATCCAAGCATTGTTAAACCACCGCTGACCATCGGTAGATTCAATTTCTCGTGCAGGATTCGTAATCTGATTCCCTTCTGCCGAATAAGAGTTTTCTACTAAATGTATTACCGTAGATAAAGAATCATGTTCGCAGGCATAAAACACAAATACTTTTATGGATGGCGTATCGGGGAGAACAGCAGGAACCTCTCGTACCGTGATAACAGGATAAGAACAATGTAATCGTTTCAATGATGCATCTTGCATCAATATACCAATTGTATCTAACTGTCTTTCTCCTTCCCAATCTATCCCGTTTAATACATTGTCTGTTGCTGAATATGGTATAGAGCGACGATAAAAAACACTATAACGTTGTTGCGCAGAATCATACCTATGATAGACTGAATGATAGCGTACCTTATTGGTGTTTACTAACTGATGCGTTGCCGTATCATAATATGTGACAGGATACCGTACAAGCTTTCTTTGATTTGAATTCATCAGATTACCGGTGCCAACATATGACGATACCTTTACCACTGATACTTTCAATATCTTTCCTTCACCGGGTTTCATTGGTAATACAAGAGTTGATGTGATACTAACCATAGTATCCAATCCGCCTCCCAATTCCTGAATATGCAACATCCGAGTATATCCGTCGGGCGATTGATAATTAAAAGGTATCTTCAATTTTCTTGCACCAATCTGACCATAAGTATTTTGCCCATTTTCTACATACTGATTACCATAATTAGTTGATGTACGGTTCTCATATTCTATCATGGGCGCAAAGTTTGTATCTAATTGATTTCCATCGGGTGAACTAATGTACAGTGCATTAGTTCTACGATTTTGTACTCCTATAAAGATTACTGAATCAGTAGCATAATTTTCATGTTTCAATAATGTTATATCAAACAATGATGAATCATAACTATCAGTTTTTGCCGGTAGGTAATACCTGTTAAATGTCTTCGTGCCATATCTTGTTGAATCCAAAGATATAAATTTACTGTAAAGTGCTGTATCACCTAACAAATGTTTGCGAAGACCCTTTGCATACCAACTTGATAACTGAAGTTTTAATAATGTAGTATCGAATGTCTGAATTTTTCTGAAAATTGTATCAACTGTATATCTGAGTGTTTTAAAACCCATATATACAAATGGCATGCGCATTTTTGCACGGTACTCATCATCTGTATAATGGAAATACTGCCGCAAGGTTCGTGAAAACCTATCGTTTCTTGTTGGCGGGCAATCAAGATAATCAGTTCCAAAATCTGGACTATTGATAATAGCATTCGGGTCTGTTGTTACGTTGGTCATTGGTTCTGCATCATAATCTATAGGTGCGATGCCCATATCTACAGATTGGTTTGCAGTTCCTGTAGAAGCGTTAGTTATGAAAAAATATCTATTAGCCCCATGACCGCCGTATATCAAAAATCCTTTTGCCCCTAAAATGAGATTACTCCACATATTCAGTTTAGCCTCTTCACCAGTTTGAACTCGCATGTGACTTTGGTAAATAGGAGTACGGAAGTAATATGGTGATGGCAAGGTATCTACTACATATTTATAATCAAATTGAGGCGAGAGCCAACAATTTGCCCACCACTTTTGTTTACTGAATATGTACGATGTACTTTTAAACATTTCATTAAGGTCAAAATTTGATTCATATGCTTGTTGTACGGAACCGGATGCGGACTTTGCAACATTATTAACATAGTCTTCTTCGCTCATTAGTGGGAGTGGTAAAGACAGAATATCAGATTCCTGATAGGCATAATTGTTATCATATTTCTTGTGTATTGCAAGTTCGTAGTCGTCATGTTTTTTTACCTGACATCCACATGAAGCCATTTTCACATAACCATGCCTACCACCAATACCCATTCTTCTTGATAGTTCTTCCTCGCCACTATAACCGTTGGGGTCGTTATTACAATATGGTGCTGCTATATCGGAGCGTATGGTAAATGTTGCTCCCCGCCAATTATCTTTAAACATCATAGTGTGTTGTGCTTGGGGGACATGTACCAAATCCCACTCACATGCCGCAAGCGTATCAACCATTAGGTTAAAATAACGTTCTGCCTGCCATTGCGCGGCTGTAAATTCTTCTAAGCTATAAAAACGTTTTATGCGGTAACTTCTTTGGTTTAGGGTGTTGAGTTGCTGTAACAACCCTGTTTGCATATTAACGCAATCAATTATATCATTATCTCTGTTACCCCAAAACAACCATTGTGCCGATTGGGTTTCTACTTTTACGCTACGTACTGATACACTTGTACTTGAAGGAATATATTGTACTTCGATACCAAGTGTATCTACCCATAACGGGTAACTACCGCCCCAACGTTTGCCGAAACGAGGGTTGAAGTAACCATGAGATGATAGGCTATCCGCCCAAAAGAACGCACTGATAGTAACATCTCTATCGGTGGCATTACCAACAGGAATCATTTTACGAGTAATCACAAATTCTGTAAGGTTAGAATTAGTGTTGAATTGTAACCGACGTTGCAAGCCGCGGGGTTTACTCCACGAGCCATTGTTGTAGTATTGAACGGGTACTGAATCAAAACTCATGTACCCCGTTGAGGTTGGTGTGTGATATGGGACTTTAATAATAAGAATGGGGTCGTTGTTATTGGTATCTACATCGGTTACAAGAGAACGACGGAGGTTGATAGTAACATAACATTTACGGGTGTCGTATTTTTGACGGTTTGTATCTTGATTATTTGGGCTGTTTTTATCTGGATAGCGAGGATCGGACTTATACTCAAATTCATTACCAAGCCACGGGTTGCTGAATGCGACAACTGGAGTTGTTACCGATGTATTTTGATTTAGCCGCCAACGGTAGATTTGATTTCCGCTCTCGGTTGTGGAATCAACCTGACCTATTGTAGTGTTGCGAGTAAGGAATGGAAGCGATGCACCCGATTTATCGTTTTTGTAGGGTGTAAATGAATCATCGGTTATTGCTGGTAACCACGGATACCACATCATACACGTTGCATCGAGAGGACCTGTTGACTGCCATTGCAAGGAATCGAGTATATATATTACTTCAGAGCTATCAGGCATGTTTAGTAATGGAAAGTGTTGTGGCTGATTTATGAAATGCCACCGCGCATTGAATAAATTGATGTGCGATATGTTCATGTTATATCTCTGTGAAAGTGCTCGCGGACCATCAACAATATTCCAGCCACGGTAGAAATGCGTTTGATTGCGATTACCGGCTAGTACACCCGAGTTTTGAAACGTCATTGCCGTTGGTTCTGAGTTTTGTGCAAACGCGCTTATAGTCGCTATCATTACAATAGCGAGTGCGATAATGGTTTTCATTATGTTCTCCTATTTGGTAATGATGAATTGTTTGGTAATACGTTGTGTACCGACTACGAGTTGAAGGAAGTAGGTTCCTGAGGGTAGAGTTTGATTGTTTATTGAAAAAACATTGTCACCAATTTCAAGATTTCCTGTGTGTAATGTTTTTAATTCAATACCTTGCTCGTTGGTTATTGTTAACTTAACAACACCTAAATATTTAGTTGTCATCACAGTGAATACGGTTTGTAAATTACTCGGTATTGGAGTAATATTTATCTGATAATCTGACAATATATCATCTTTAATATTTGATACATTCCAATTAATCTTACTAACCTTTCCTGTATATCTAACAGTTTGTTGAGCTAGTAATGACTCATCTGTATTTAATGCAACCTTGCCTGAATAATTAATACCAATATACTTTGTTACTAATGTTTGTAAATCAACTATTCTCAAAGTTTCATCTTGGTTCCAAAGAATGTATTTACTATCCTTAGTAAATAGGGCAAAGTCATTATAAACATTATATCCTCCAATATCAGTAATATCAACCTTTTTATGTAATGGGATACTCCATAACTGATGTGTTTTTAACACAAAATAATTTCTATCGGGTGAGAAGGAGATGAGTTCGAGGTTGGGAAGATTGTTTATCAATACTTCTGCGGGTTTGGTGCTGTCTCGCCAATCCCATTTACATAACGATGTTGTGTTTAAGCCAAGTATATAGTTCCCATCGTTGGAAAAGACTACTTTTCCTCCCTCATATCGTGTTTTTAATGGTACTGAATATGATACTACATCTTTTTGCCAAACAACCTGCTTTTCAGGATAGGATAATACTATATATCTAACATAATCCTCATTCATACCTCCGTACCCTGTTTGATATAATACATATTTTTCATCGGGACTTATATCAAATGTTGAAGATATATAACCTTTTGGGGTAATAAACTTCAAAGTATCAATACGTTGGTATGTTTTTGTGTCTCGTATATCCATCCCTTCTGCACCAGCTAAATACATGTGTTTGCCATCAGATGAGAATTTTATCTCATCGCACCCATATTGTGGAGTAAAGTAATACACCTCATCTCCGGTTAATGCGTTTAGTACTTTAACCCCTCCGGTATCATCGGCAATAAGCAGGTGTTTAGAATCGGGAGAGAATGACATGGTGTTCATCCCCCCAACAAATCTTCCCCAAAGGGAATCAAGTGTTATACTTTGTGCACGTGCAAGTGTGTGAGTCAGGCACAACAAGATTGCCCAACAAAAAACAAATCTGAGTTTCATAAAAGAACTCCTGTAAAATTAAGTGAGTAAAACAATAAGCCCACCTTAACACACCTTGCTCCCTTATTCCCATGTGCAAAAACGGGCGGCAATTCATTATGTCCTACACGCGGTACTTGGCGGTAACCGAGACAAAGAACAATAAAGAACGCGCCCGCAAGCGGGCGTTCCCTTACTGTATTCTTTGTCTTTTAAATCCGCCAAGATTTTCGTGTAGAATTCAGTAACTAACGCTTAACTATATATCAAAAAAGCTATGTACCTATATGTATCCTGATGCCTATTGTTTTACCTTGCTCCAAACATACAATAGCCGTGTACAATGGCAAAGACAATTCTTATCAGTTCTTACAATTCAAATATGTTTAATGTATTGATGTAGATTTCTTAGCAAAACAACTATTCTCAACTTACAACAACTTATTTTATCATTCACTACTCAAAAACTACG
>JAIBAE010000150.1 GCA_019695345.1 Bacteroidota bacterium
AGAAACAAAGATATTTTTCTTTCTGTCAGTAATTTTCAGGTTACCTCGTTCATTTACAAAACCAATATCACCTGTATGAAGCCATCCTTGCTCATCAATAGTCTCAGCGGTTGCTTGTGGGTCTTTCCAATAACCTCGCATAATATTAGGTCCTCTGGCTAATATCTCGCCATCGTTAGCAATTTTAATTTCAACATTAAACAGTGGTGTACCAACAGTTCCAATTTCATTGTTATCAGGTCGCTTAATGGTTAACACTGGTGATGTTTCTGTCAATCCGTATCCTTCTAAAATTACCATACCTAACATTCTGAAGAACTCATTAACATCACTAGGTAATGCACCCCCACCAGAAACAAAGTACCGAAGTCTTCCACCTGTTAAAGCCCGTACTTTAGAAAACACGAGTTTATCAGCAAGTGCATATTGAGTTCTGGTGAATAAACCAATACTACCTTTCATCTGACCTTCTACATACTTCTTCCCCACCGATAAAGCCCACTTAAATATCTTCTGTTTTGCCGGCGGGTCTTTTTCAACTTTTGCTACAACACCGTTTTTAATCCGCTCAAACAGACGCGGTACGCTGGTCATAATGGTTGGTTTTATCTCTTGTAAATTAGTACGAACCGTATCAATACTTTCTGCAAATGCAGTAGTAGCACCGTAAGCAAACGCTATGTAATAGCCGCCAATTCTTTCGTACGCATGGCACATTGGTAAGTACGAAAGGAACACGTCCTTATCCGATAAATTCACCACATCGTTAGCAGCAACAACATTAGAAAGTAAATTTTTGTGTGTAAGCATTACGCCTTTAGGATTTCCTGTTGTGCCGCTAGTATAAATAATAGTTAGCAGGTCGTCTTCACGTACTTTATTAGCAGATTCAACAAAACGTTTAGTTCGTTCTGCATCATCAAACTTTCTTCTGCCACGTTCTATAACATCGCTAAATGATAATACTTTTTCATCGGGAAGTTTTGCATCATCTTGCATTACAACAATATACTCCAAAGCATCTAACTCCTCACGAATTTTCAGAAGTTTACTTAACTGAAAGGCGTTTGATACTATAACAATACTTGCATTACAGTTAGTATAGATATACTGTAATTGAAAAGGTGTAAGTGTTGGGAATACAGGTACATCAACTGCACCTAAAGCGGCAATTGCCATATCGGACATTACCCATTCAAGTCTATTTTCCGCTACAATTCCAATTCTATCACCTGCTTCAACTCCAAGTTCAGCCAAACCCATAGCAAGGCATTCAACATTAGTACGTAGCTCTGAGTACGCTACGCCAGTATAACTTCCTGAAACCTTACGCAAGTAAATAGGACGTTCCTCTACAGCATACTTATCGGTAATCTGAATAAACATCTGGGGTATTGTTTTGGCGTTCACGCTACGTGCCTTTCATAATATGATGGAAGTAACTCAGTGGAATTTACAGCAGAATGGCAAAAAGGTCAAGTTTTTTTTCTGTTTTACTGTTTTGCTATCGCAGACTGCACCGAACGACTTTCTGCAACAAATCACTAACTTGCAGATAAAAACCTTCAACTAACAATGAACTTTACCGTGAATAAAAGGATTACAGTAACGTTTTCAATATTGTTCTTGGCAACTGTTGCAACCTATTTGGTTTGCACTGCGGAAGACACTATTTATCTACAAAATGCCAATTACAAACTAATGGTAGATATGTATGATTCCTACAAAACAGACTCAGCTCACATAGTAATGCTTGGTGATTCACATATTCAGAATGTGAATTGGTCGGAATTTCTTGGAGATAATACAGTTGTAGGTAGAGGCATCAGAGGAGACATCGTTCCGGGAGTCCTGAACAGGGTATACCAAGTATACTCATTACAGCCTTCAACATGTATTATTATGGTTGGCATTAATGACATATATGCAAACTATTCTCCACAGCAAATATGTAACAACTACAGCAAGTTATTAGAACAACTACACGAACAACACATTACACCAATCGTTTGTTCAACGCTCTACGTTTGTGAATCTTATACAGATAGTAAAACCACGAACACAAAGGTTCATGAGTTGAATACAAGTTTACAAGAATACTGTACAAAAAACTCGATTACTTTTCTTGACCTAAACAACAAACTATCCACTCATGGATATTTGAATCCGAAGTTTAGTATTGATGGCATTCACTGTAATGCTGCCGCCTACCGTATTTGGCGCGAGGAACTTACAGCGTACATCAAATAACTAAGATTTATTGTACACCAAGACTGTATAGAATTTCCTGGATGGAGGCACAGTACTCAACAGATGAGCACCTTGTTGTAATTCCAAGCCGTGTTCATTCCATACCGTTTAATAGTAACTTTTCTTAGTGAACAACTCTGTAGATGTAAACATCCTGCACGATTGTCCCTACATTGAAAAATAAGTAGCTTTCCCGCACAAACATTGGTGGATTTGTAGCAAAGATTCGGTGCGGTCTGCGGTAGCAAAATGATATACATGAATGTACATAAGCTATTTTGTAAATTTGCGCTATCGTTAACCCAAGAAATAAGCGTATGAATCAAGATTGGCAGAAATTAGCTCAAAAAGAATTGAAAGGTGCAGACCCTACTTCCTTAATCCGAAGTACCCCGGAGGGTATTCCAATTAAGCCGTTGTATACAGCGGAAGACCTTGAGAATATGCAGAATACTGCCTCGCTGCCGGGTATCTTTCCATTTGAGCGCGGCCCGTATGCAACTATGTACACTAACCGCCCCTGGACAATCCGACAATATGCAGGATTCTCTACGGCAGGAGAATCGAACGCATTTTATAAACGCGGATTGGCTGCGGGACAAAAAGGGTTATCGGTTGCGTTTGACTTGGCAACACACAGAGGGTATGATAGCGACCACCCACGCGTGGTTGGCGATGTTGGTAAAGCAGGTGTGGCAATTGACTCTGTTGAGGATATGAAGATTCTTTTTGATGGGATTAATCTTGGCGATGTAAGCGTTTCGATGACGATGAACGGAGCAGTGATTCCCATCTTGGCAATGTTTATTGTGGCAGGCGAAGAACAAGGTGTTCCCGTAGAACAACTAAGCGGTACAATTCAGAATGATATTCTGAAAGAGTTTATGGTTCGTAATACCTACATCTACCCGCCTACTCCTTCAATGCGTATTGTTGCAGATATAATTGAATACACTAGCACCCACATGCCTAAGTTTAATAGCATTAGTATTAGCGGTTACCACATGCACGAAGCAGGTGCTACAGCAGTTCAGGAACTAGGATATACCATTGCCGATGGTTTGGAATACATCCGTACTGCCATTGCCAAAGGTTTAAACATAGATGACTTTGCACCAAGACTTTCCTTCTTCTTTGGGATTGGAATGAACTTCTTTATGGAAATTGCAAAGTTGCGTGCTGCAAGAGTGTTGTGGTCAACGTATGTACAAAAACTCTTTGCACCCAAAAAGAATTCATCGTTGTTGTTACGAACGCACTGCCAAACATCGGGATGGTCGTTAGCTGCTCAAGATGCCTACAACAATGTCATCCGTACAACTATTGAAGCAATGGCGGCGGTGCTTGGTGGAACACAATCGTTGCATACAAATTCGTTTGATGAGGCGTTAGCGTTGCCAACAGATTTCTCTGCACGGATTGCGCGCAACACACAATTGATAATCGCCGAAGAGTCGCGGGTAACTCAAGTAGCCGACCCTTTAGGTGGCTCGTATTACATTGAGTCGTTAACAAACTCGCTGGTACAAGAAGCATCAAAAGTAATAGACGAAGTTTTACAGATTGGTGGAATGACCAAAGCAATTGAAGCGGGCATTCCAAAAATGAAGATAGAGGAATCAGCAGCGCGAAGGCAAGCAGCAATTGATAAAGGTGAGGAAGTGATTGTTGGCGTAAACAAATACAAACCAACCAACGAACAAGAAATTGCTATTCTTGATATTGACAATGTAAAGGTTCGGGAACAACAAATAGCACGATTACATTCAGTGAAAGCAAACCGCTCGCAAGCTGACGTTGACGCTGTGTTAGACGAACTAACAACGTTTGCACAATCGGGTAACGGTAATTTACTTGAAGCCGCAGTGCGTGCTGCAAAAGCGCGTGCAACAGTTGGCGAGATTAGTACTGCACTTGCCAATGTGTTTTCCAGATATGAACAACATCCGCAAACTATTAGCGGAGTTTATAGCGCAGAGTATCACAATAATGAT
>JAIBAE010000070.1 GCA_019695345.1 Bacteroidota bacterium
TCACTCGGCTTAGTAACATACAATTCAACAGCGCCCCACGATTTGAGAATACACGTTTTTATTACATACTTTTTTTAATTTTTTAGGGAGTTTCAGAATGAAACGCAGTTTTACCAACAACACGAGGACACTTGCTTTGCACGAGCACGCTGCTTCCTCCAGTTCATCCGAGCGATGGATTTTAGCAACAATCGTTGCAATTTTAAGTGCAGTTCTTTTTTCAGTTTCAGCGTTCTCGCAATCGTGGGTTAGCGAAGCGCAATCGAATGGTTATACACTTAAGAAAGTTGTTAGCGATACAACAATTGCTACCGGACAAAATTTTTCTTACACCGTATATTTTTCTTTTCCTGCGGGAGCTAATACTATTACTATTACCGATGTACTTCCGGCAGGCGTTGTGTTCCAGGCACTTTCAGTTACTTCCGGTTGCGGAACTCCGGTTACTACAACTCCGGCAGTAGGTACAAATGGTACTGTAACATTAGCATGGGCATCAGTTCCCGGCGGATGTTCGGGCTCGTTTGTAGTAACAGTAAATTTCCCAAATGGTACAACTTGTAATGGTACAGCAGCACGTAACCGTGTTTGTTTAAGCGGTAATGTTGGCTCTGGGGTTAAAGCAGATTTTTGTACAGGTTTTGTTACTACAGTAGCGCAAGCAGTTAATCCGTGGAATATTGGTAAATGGGTTTCGGGCGCAGCATATGTAGGTGGCTCGTGCCCATATGCAACAGGCGATTCGGTTATTACGTATCAGATTTGCGTTTATAAAAATGTTGGTACAACAGGTCAGTTAAACTTAGCAAATGCAGTTGTTCGCGATACACTTCCGGCAGGTGCATATTTACAAAGCTCAACATGTGGCGCAACACAAAGCGGTAATGTTATTACCTGGAGCATTGGCAATCTTTCGGCACTTCCTGCATATAACTCAGCATGTTGTTCTTTTAGTGTGGTGTATCCACCAAGTATTTTTCCTGCTAACTCCAGTGTTCAGAATCAAGCGTATGTTAGTGGTGTACTTGGTAGTGCAAACCAACCATGCGGTCAGGTTAACATGGCAAGCAATCAAACATGTGTGCAACTAAAACCCGTAACAAGTGCAACTCTTTCCAAATACGTTTATACAAATACGCAACCCGGCTGTGCAGGACAATACCTGATTTACATGTGCAACAACGGTACAACAACAATCCCTTCGTTCACAGTTCGCGATACAGTTCCAACAACCTTAACAGGATATTCTTTAGGAGCAAACTCCGGTGGTGTTACTGCAACATTAGCGGGTGGTATTGTTACAATAACAAGTACATCAGCTTTATCACCGGGTCAGTGCCGTTACGTTTATATCAACTTTACAATTCCGTTAACAGCAACCGTTGGCTCTACTATTACTAACTGTGCATGGATGGTAACAGGTACAACACCTCCGGTAACATATCAGGCATGTGCATCGTTTGTTGTAACTGCACCGGCGGCAAAACCATGTGTATGGAAAGAAGTTTGTAGCAAGAAAACAGCGTATAACCCGGGCGATACAGTTCGTTACCGTTTGCGTATTCAAAACATTGGCGGTACAGCAATTACAGGTGCATCCATCACCGATAACTTAAACAACAACTTACAATACTTGGGTAATGCATCCTATTACACAGGTGTAGCATGGAATGCACCTTGCCAGACTTCATCAAATTGGTCAGGAGTTGTATTCTCTCAGTCAGGTTCAACACTTACTTTCACATTGCCAAGTATAGCTGCAACATGCCAAAATATGTTTTATGGTAATTGCGGTATGTATGGCACAGGCGGCGTTCCATATTACTTTATTGAGTTTGACGTTAAGATTGTTGATACAGCAGCACTTGGTAACATTCCTAACTACTTTACCATTGGTGGTGGTAATATCACAACTCCTGTAAACTCAAATACAGATTATGTTAATGTAGTTGGTACTATTGGTTTTAATGTATCAAAGAGTGTAGCAAAAGATACAACAGCATGGGCAACAACAACAACAACAACAGTGGGCTCTAATGTTAACTACCGTTTACGCTTAACAGTATCTCCCGGTAGCGTTGGTTTACGCCACATTACTTTTGCAGATTTACTCCCACGCGATAATGGCGCGTCCGATCAGCTTATTCTTCCTCCGTGTTCGCCACGTGGCAGTATGTTTGATGTGTCGTATGTTTCTACAGTTGTAACAACACCATTGGCTTCCGGTTATAATAATCCATTAAGCTTTGCACGTGTAAACAACTTTATTCCGGCAGGCGCCCCGGGTGCTATGTTCAGCGCAAGTTGCGGAACAGCCGGTACATGGGCAACGGGTATTCCGGCATCAAGCAAAAATCCGGGATGGTACTTTGGTTCTACAGCAGTTGGTGCAGGTAACTCTGCTACATCCATCTTTACTGTTGCTGTTCCTGCTAATGCACAAAACCAGCAGAACGCATGTAATACTTTTGCCGCTAATGGTGCTGTACGCCACTTAATACAAAGCAATCTTATCAGTGATGTTCCCGCAGGTCAAATAGAATCTGCAACAGCATGTATAACAATCGAAAAACCAAAACCATGTATTGATAGTGTTCGCGTTAAAGTTGAATGTGCAGGTACGGATGGTTCGGGTAATCAACAGTACACAATTACATTCACAGGCGTTAATAACAATGGTCCGGCAATGTTTGCACTAAATTCACCACAAGGTTCATTTGCTCCTTCAACATTCACAATACCAGCAGGTGCGTTCTCAGTTACAAGCACATTTACCGATACACCTCCGGTTAATAGTATGATTACCATTTATTTTGGTATAATGGGACCCAACGGACAAGTAATTTGCCGCGATAGCATTCTACGCGATTTACCTCCATGCCCACACGAACCACCGGTAGACAAATGCTGCGAGAAGTTTATCCATACATTCCCACAAACACAAGTAAAATGGGATGCAGCTGGTAACGTAGGTCTTAACACAGTTATGATTGCAGGACCAAGTCCAATCAAACGTTTTTCGGCAACTATTGTTAGCGCACAACGCCGTACGGTATGTGGTAACAATGCCGGTGCATGGGAAAGAATCTTTGGTGATGTAACAGGTGGTTCGTTAACAGTAGCTCCCGGTGCAGGACCTCAGTTACTAAATACGTATAGCCGCCGGGCACAATGGGGTCAGGATTCATGTGTTGATTGGAACAAAGGTGCATTCTTAAAATTGAATATGTTGTTCCCACAACCTGCATGTAAACCTTGCCGCGATACATTACGCTTTGCTATTCAATACTCGTTTACCGATTGCGAATGCAAAACATGCGATACCATCGTATACTATACAGTAGTACGCACACGCAACTGTATCATCTTCCCATGGGACTGGACAGACGTTACACGCAAGGGAATCAACGCAACAGGAAAAGGTACATCGTTACAAAGCACAGAAGCAGAAGCTACAACATTTAGCATGAGCGATGCAAACAACGGTAAACTTCACATTGTTAATCCAAAAGCAGATGCAGGCGAAGGTGTAACAATCAACGCAATACAAGTAACATCGGAAGTAGTTGGATTAAACAATCTTGCAAACAACGGCAACAACGGTTTAATGCTTGGTAACACCGGATACATTACCTTTACACTATTAAGTGGAAATACAACGGATGTTTCGTTTGAATTTGATAACACAAACGCGGTAATGCAATTCCCTGTTCAGGTTCGGTATATCTATACTGTAGATGGAAGCAACGAACAGCAAACATCAAATCCTGTTACATACATGGCTCGCGTGCCGGGTGGTAAAGCAGACGAAATGCAACATGATGCCAACACGAAACCACAAAATGTACGCACCTATGCGGTGTACTTTACCAACAGCAATAGTTATAAACAAACAGTTCATGCAATAACTTTGCGTCCAATAAGCAACACACAAATACTTGCAGTTGGTCCGGCAAGCAACAAAGGCGAAAGCACAACTATCGTTCCTAAGAAAAACGAAAACGGCGAGTATACAATTGCGGCATACAATACTACAAACAGTGGTGTGGAAGCAAACGAAACGGTGAAACCAATCTACATAACAGTAGCAGGTGCGGCAGGTAACGCCGAGTTTGAATTTACATCGCTCGATGAACAAGGCAATGCTATTACAGGCGGAACGTTTGCTCTTACTAATCCGGTATCATCGGTAGAAAACATAGGCGATGCCCCTGCAATGGAACTACGCGCACAGCCAAATCCGGCACAAGGCAACACAACACTTATGTTTACCTTAGAACAAGCAACAGCAAATACAACACTTGCATTGTACGATGTTCAGGGACGTGAAGTAGTAAGCATATTCCACAACAAAAATATGGATGGCGGCAATCACGTAATCACAACCGATGTAAGTACGCTAAGTGCAGGTGTGTATTACGTAACACTCCGCACAACATTTGGCACAATTTCGCAACCATTAACGGTTGTTCGCTAACAGGGAACTACTTGTAACAAACAAGCCGCATTCTGCAAAGAGTGCGGCTTTCTTTTTTATATTCTTTTTTGTATCCCGCCATTGCCGAAGTACTCCTTCAGCGCGCCAACCCGGTGCGAGCCGCACCTTCAGCGTCGCATATACGTACAATTCTATCGGGCATACATGGTGTTAGGATACACGTGGTACTTTCCCGCAAGGCATTGTTATGAAGTAGTTGGCGGTTAGGTGCGGTCGGGCGATAGCAACAACTATTTTAGTTTATGTGCATTGATTGTATCTCTTCATCTTCGGGTAAACAACGGAGGAACTGCTGCTGAAGTGCGCGCAATGTTTCTACGTCGCCCTCGCGGTGGAGTGCGTTGAGAAGTGTGATGGTAACCGTACGGATAGTGTTTTCAAATTCCTCGCGCAGTTGTTCGAATATTGGATTGTATAATGTTGGGAATGCAACATCGCCGTTCCATGTTATTAGCACCTGGCGTACGTACTGTACACTTTTATAAAGGTTGCCTCTGCGGATTTCTGTGCGTGCAAGTGCTATGTGCTCCATACATTCTACTATATCAATCGTTACCAAACTTCTGTTTAGTTGTGGGGTGATATCGGACGTTATGATTGCTTCTTTGCCAATTAGCTCGCGGGTTCGGTGCAGTGCAACATTAAAGATGTTTCGTGTATCGCTATCAACAACATTTTCTTCTGCTACCAGGCGTACAAAATCATCGGCAAGTAATGGTGTTGTGCGCATAAGGTTGGCAACTAATGCACCTAATAATAATTTTACGCGCGCACCCTGTGGTGTTTTGCGTTCGGTTACGCCGGGGATGGAACACGATATATTGGCAAACATGCGTAGGTGTATTTTACCTGAAGAAACAGATGTGTTTCCGATTTCGAGTTCGAGCTTGATCTTTTTTGCAGATGATTTCCATTGTGTTGATTCTTTACTTCCAAACACGCGCGGGTACATCCCACTCCACCGTTCCATAACAACATGAAGTTGCTCGTGCTCGAACTTTTTGCGCACGTTAGACAATAGTGGCTGAAGTGTTGGTTGAAGAAACTTGAGAACTTCAGTGGAAGCAAACCGTTCAAGAACATTTAGCATCATGCTAAGTCCAAACGTGTGGAAGAATGTTTCGTAGTACTCTTTGGTATAATCGGTAAGTACACGTTGTAATTCTTCCGGGTGATGTATAGATGTTAAAATATCTGCTACCGTCTTAATTTCCTGAGGTGAGTCGTTTTTGATTTGATGTGCAATCTCTAACACCTGCTGTACATCTTCAATCACCTCTATGTTCCATATTGCCGTTAGGAAATCGTTTTGGGGAACGTACTCAAGTTGAACACTTCTTGCCACATCGTAGTACCCTATAAGCAATAACGAGAGCATAACAATATTGCCAACATCGTTTGCAAACCACTCTGCTTGGGGGTTGGGCATGCCCGCATGAGATGTGCGGATTTGTTCTACAACATCGTTGTGATTTTTTCCCGTTAATATTTGCGATGCCTGATAAAATGCAATGAGCCCGCCGCAGTGCAGGTTCCGTAGCGAATACATTTTATACCACTCGGAATAATTGGCTATTATTTGGTTTGCCGAGAAACTATCAAACAGAAACGCAGAACATTTAGGTATAAACCACATTTCGCGAATGTACTGTGCCGATAGTTCTGCAAAATCGCGTTTGCGTTGTTCGTATTCTGTACGAGTGTTGTGCGCCAACAATAATTGTGTACGCGCCCGGTTATATTGAATTTGTTGCTTAGGTGTAATGGGTTGTAATTGTTGCCATAGGTTATTCATGGCATGCTCTAACACCGGTATCATATCATGCACCAGATGTTCCGGCAATTGAACACCGTAGAACAGCATAGAATGAATATACGAAGTATATACTGTAGAGGTTTGTAACACCGGGTACTGTTGTAATAACTCCTGCACTTCGTCCCAACATTGTTGTAGCGTTTTCTGGGCACCACTGCGTATTAAACTTTGGTGGTAATTCGAAAACGCCGATAACCGATACTCGGCTTCGTGGGGTGAGATTGCATCTTCGGTTTGTGTAATACAATACTGTGCAAGGTTCAGAAACTCCGGCGTGTGAACTTTGCGTACCATTATAGCAAGTTTATCTAACGTGGCAAGCACTTCGGCGTAACGGGCTGTACGTTCGTGTGTAAATTGTTTAGCAGTAGTCCAAAGCAAGTGCTCACATTCCCAAATACCCAAAGAATGTTCCCAGTTGGGCGTGGTGTCAACTAAGTATGCAATGGTACCAATAGCGCGCATAGCGTCAATCCATTCATCGTTCCAATACTGTACGTGCGGAATACTTGTTTGCAGGCAAGTAAACGGAACAAATGAATACAGCGGCAGTTTGTGTATTAATAAACGTAACAGTACCTCGGTATCGGCAGGTGTTAGTAATGGAATGGCATCATCTAAAAATGCACTATGAATAAGCGAATGAGTAAACGCAAGAACCGAATACACACTAACGGCATCACTTAACGCTGTTACCGATGTTACCGATTCCGACACAATACCTTTAACAATTAATTGCTGTAAAGCAGTATTGTTATTCTCAAGTATAAACAATGCCGCTTCCCGCGAGAATGCTTCGCCCAAACGCGATAGCTTTTGTGCTACCAAAATATCATCAGCTGTTAAATGAACAGCCATACCATCGGCAAGCGATTCCGTGCTTCTGCTTAACACGCTGCTAAATGTTTCGGTAGTTTCCCATGTACCAACGCTTTTCTCTCGTAAACCCGACTGCTTAATTACATTACGCAATGCAGACTTCAACACCATTGGGTTACCCTTTGTAACCTTTAGCAATTGTGCTTCGGTACCTTGTGGCACAGAGCCAAACAACTCCGCACATAGTGTAACAACAGCATCGGAAGCCAAGCCCTGTAAAGAAAGTTCGTTTGTTTTAAATGGCTCTAATACTCCAAGTGCCGGGGCATCAACCGGACGTACCGTACAAAATATCGAAATCGGTTCATCGGCTACCGATTGCAATAGTACCATAAAGTCCCGCAAACTATCGCCGGAAAGTAAATGAATGTCCTCGATAATAACAGCCGTTAATCGCAATCGGGCAAAACGACCTATCGCCTCAACAATATCCGAAAGCGAATTAGAAGGCGTTTGCCGTAACAGGCGCATAGCATGTTCGTTCCGCAGAATATCATCGTGTAACAACGTAACAAGTCCTAACGACGATTGCGGGCGCAGGCGTACAGTAATAGTAATGCCACCCAATTCTTCTATGCGCCGCGCAGTGTGTTCCATTACGGTACTCTTACCAATACCTGCTTCTCCGCGAATAACCATTGCCCGTAATACAGAGCTCTCAAACGATTGTTGCCAAAACTGCACGCACATCTCCAACTCGGAATCTCTGCCAATAATCGGGGTAATTCCGTGGTTTAGAAAATCTGCAAGTGATGAGAGTTGTTTTGCCATAAAGCAATTTACAAATCAAACCTGTAACGATACTGTTTTGCTACCGCAGTCCGCACCTGTTGCCTGCACCAACCACAACCATCCTACTGCGGGAAAAATCCTTCAGCAACAAAGTATGGTTATCAAATGAGTATTATAGTTTATAGTACTGTGTACAAATGCGACGCTGAACGTGCGGTTCGCACCGGGTTGCGCGCTGTTGGGTTGTTTCGGCAGAGGCGGGAACCACATTTTTCATGGAAATTTTAAGAATTTGACAACTGTAAGTGAATTGTTATAAAAGTGTAAGTGCTAAAGCGGTAAACTGTAATTCCAAAACGTAGATTATATACATCACTTTTGGAGATATACTATGAAGACTAACCAACCAATACACAATAGTAAACGGCTGCCATTCTGTACCGAATGCTCGCTGTATGGTTACGAGGGAGAAGGGTATTGCTTTAACTGCGGAAAACAGTTTGAAAATGATTCCTCCCGAAATACTGCTCAGTGTTCGGCGTGTGGTAATAGAACTACGCATCCTATGGCTTCGTTTTGCCCCGCATGTGGCACTCGGTTACATGTTGAATCACAATTATCAATATTAGGAAATACTATGAAAACGTTTGTTCTTGCTTTTCTTCTTTGCCTAACTGTGCGTGCCAGTGCCGATGACGTGCTTCAGGTACGCGGACGGTTTTTAACAACACCGTGTGGAGATACTGTTGTTTTACGTGGTGTAAATAAAATGTGTATTTACGATGCTAATGATTTTGGAATACCGGTTATTCCGGAGATTAAGAAAACGGGTGCGAACGTATTACGTATTGTTTGGGATAAGAGCGGCTCGGCAAAGGAATTAGACCGTGTTATTCAGGCTACTATTGATAATGCAATGATTCCGATGGTAGAAATGCACGATGCAACCGGTGATTGGAACGCATTACCCGGTGTGGTTGATTATTGGCTTAGGACTGATATACTTGCTGTGGTAAAAAAACATAGCAAGTATATATTAGTAAATGTTGCCAACGAGCCGGGAGATTTTACAGTAAGCGATAAAACTTTTCTCTCGGATATGATGGCAGCAATTACGCGGTTTCGCAATACAGGTGTTACTGCTCCGCTGATACTTGATGCTACGGGATACGGGCAGAATATAGATGTGTTGCTTACCATGGCATCCTATCTTACCAACCACGACCCACGGCATAATGTTATGTATTCGGTGCATTTGTATTGGGACCCAAAGTATTTTGCCGACAGAGAGAACCTGTTAATGGCAAAACTTGAGAATGCCGTTACGAATAACATACCACTAATAGTTGGTGAGTTTACAGGATGTTATACCGATGACCCAAACTCCACCGATGATTTATGGAAGATTATTATTGAAAAATGCGCTCAGTATAATATTGGTTGGTTGCCTTGGGAATGGGGTCCGGGAAATGGTATTTACGAAAATGGTAAAGATCCGGTGCTGTTCCCAAAAATGGATATTACATCGGATGGTAAATTTACAACCATAAAAGATGGTTGGGCTAAAGAGGTAGTTTTAACAAGCCAGTACAGTATTAAGAATACCTCGGTAACACCGGAGTACATTGTTCGTAAAGGCGAATGTCCTACAACTGCAATCGAAGAGAATGTTCCGTTACAACAGATACAAGTAGCACCAAATCCTGCTAATAGTTATATTACTATACACCATGCAGAGCAGGTAGTTCACATTACAATAACAAACAGTATAGGCGAGCAAGTATGTGAACTCAATACTATATACAACGATTGTATGATAAACACCCAGGGGTTAGCAAGTGGTGTGTACACAATTACAATCCGGACAGCAACTACTACAATAAACAGAAGCATACTTATACAGCACTAATTAAGGAAAGTACGAATGAAACATGTATTGTTATTCCTGTTGTTCATATGTGCGGTTCAGATTACAAATGCCCAACAGTTTACCGTTTCCGGTAATAACTTTGATACAACCTTGTGTGGTACAAAAAAGTGCCAAAAGGTATTCTTTAAAAATACGACGGCTAATCCGTTGATAATGGAATCTATTGCTGTGTTGGGTCCGGCGTTTACATTAGAAGATATAGCCTACACACCGCCACATACAGTTAACGCAGGCGATTCAATTGGTTTTACCTTTTGTTATACCGCAACAGCAGCAGGTAAAACGGATTCCGAAGAAATTAAGATTCAGATTACGGGTGTTGCAACACAACAACTTGTAACATTAAAAGGTAAAACTGTTGCGCCACGCTTAACGGTAGGGCAGACATCTGTTGACTTTGGAAGTATCATAGTAGGTACATCCAAACTAATAACTGTTGTTGTAACAAATCAGGGTGATGCCACGCTTACCATACCAAATGCAACAGGAGTTAATCCTCCGTTCTTTTTTACACGTGGTGCGGGTATTGTATTACAACCCGGGCAAAGCGATACATTAAATTTCTTGTACCTGCCAACAACCGAAGGCACTCAAAATGGAACTGCCGTATTTAGTGGGCTCCGATGCCAAAATGATGTCTCCATAATATTACGTGGAACAGCAATTAAAACACCACAGCCAACCATAGGCGGAGTGTTGCGCATCAATCCAACCATTGTTGATTTTGATACAGCAATGTGCGGACAGCAAAAGTGTGTTAGTGTTGAATTCAGAAATATAGGAAGTGACAACGTCATCATTCGTTCAATAGAAAACGCTCCGGCAACGCCATTTAGTGGCACAATACCAACAAGTACAATTGCTGCAAATGCTACATCTACGTTTCAGTTATGTTACCAGCCAACTGTAGTGCCCGGAGCTGATAATCAAAAAGTAACACTACGCGCCGATACACGCCAATCGTTAAGTGTTGGAATGTTATATGATATTAGCGGTAGTATGACCGGCCCCATCAGTTCATCGGATGCAACTATACGCCTCACCGCGGCGAAAGATGCCGGCAAGATATTTATAGGGCAGTTAATAAACGACGCACAACGTAATGTAATAGACCGCGCACAAATCATGTCGTTTTCCTCGCCGGCCTCTACGTTTTCGGTAAAAGATCTCTTTACAACAAACAGAACATCATCAACTACGGCAATTACGAACTTAGTTGCCGGCGGTGGAACATGCTTATACGAATCAATTATTCGTGCAGTTGACAATATCAAATCTGAACCCAATCCTGTATTAGTGCTTCTCTCCGATGGAGGCGATGGTGGTTGCGATGTAAGTAGAGTTTTACAAGACGCACTTAATGCAATTACTGCAAATAAAATTCGTGTATTTGTTGTAGGGATTACCGACCCTAACGATGCACTTGCAAATACATTACGTACTATTGCACAAGCGGGTAACGGTACTGCAGCATTTGCCGTAACTCAGCAAGAACTTACTAATGCCTTCTTGCAAATTGCCCAACAGTTAAGCCAAAACATTTTAGTGGAATTTGAGTTGAAGGGAACTTCGGTTGCACCACTATTAACAATCAACCCTGCTTCGGTAGAATTTGATTCGGTTAAGGTTGGCGATACGAAATGTGTACAAGTTTCTGTTAGGAACGCCGGCACCGCACCGCAAGCGTTTTCGCCCGCACTATTTGCCGGACAGGACCCTCAGTTTACAATCCGTAACCTTCCCGTTGCGACGCTACAACCAAACGCCCCTGCAACTACATTCGATGTTTGTTTTACACCAACATCATTACGGAACAAAAGCACAATAGTAAATTTTGATTACAACAAATGCCGTCAGCAAATAACATTTAATACACATGGCGTTGGGTATGATAGTGTGGTTATAGTGATGGATACAAGTATGATAAATGCAAAAAATGGTGATACTGTTCGTGTACCCGTAAAGCTTCGCTCTGCAATACCGGCATCGTACGCAGTAGACTCACTTCAGATAACCGTAGAATACAACCCAACTGTATTGTATGCAGTAGGCACGCAAACAAACAATACAATTACAGCAACACTACCGCAAACAAATACACTTACTACCTTTGGTGTTGCCAAAGGGAATACAGCTTTCTCGTATCGGGGCGGAACGCTGACTAATACAACAAACGATGCCCGGCTAACCACCATGAACTTTTCTGTATTACGTGGCAATGCTCTCTTCTCTGATATACGTATCAGCGGCGCTCGTTTTGCCGATGGCAATCCTAAAGTTGGCATCGTTCAACCTGCTAAGATTAGTCTAGATACTGTATGTTACCTACCCCAACGGCTTGTTGACCCAAGCGAAAGAGTTGGCGGCGTAAGTCTTACAAAAGTAGTTATGCAACGTAATGGCGAACAAGCTGGTGTATCGTTTACACAAGAACAAGATGCTCAGATTCAGATAACCATGTTCGACCAGCTTGGAAGAGAGATTGTACGCACCGAACGCACGTTCTATACAAAAGGCGAGCACACTCAAGCAATACAACTTCAGGGAATTCAGCAAGGTATGTACTTCGTTCGCATAGAAGCAAATGGTAGTGTTGATTCAACAGTTCTCAATTTTATTCCATAACAAACAATAAAGGAACAACTATGAAAAACATTTTTTTCGGTTTATGTGCAGTTGTGTTGTTGTGTGGGATAACTTGGCAACAGGTGTTTGCAGCAACTTCAATTGTTCAGAGCAAAACATTCTTACTGTTACGGTCGCACGATATGATTCTTGAGCCCGGCGATGATGCTAAAACCTATGTTGGTGTATATGGTGGTATAAACTACAATATGCACAATGGTACATTCTCGCTTGTTGATGGAACCACAACATGCTGTACATTTAACAACGGAACCGGAATTGGAGCAGTAGCCGGAGTTAAAGCTTTTCTGCCATTGGCAAGTAATCTCTATTTTTCTCCACGGTTAGCATACGAAGGCAGAGGTGGTACATTACGCGCAGCCGAATACACCAACGATATTATTGGAGCAGACCATATTATAGAGAAGGCAACATTTAGGAATGATTTAGATATGACCTTACCAACAATCAATCTTGACATACTAGCAGCATATACGTTTGTTCCACAATATGGAGTGTATGTAGCCGCCGGTGTTTCAAGTGGATTTGTATTGAGCAAAAATTACACGGAAAGCGAAAACATTCTTGCGCCATCGGGTGTGTATTACAACGGTACTACAAGTACAAGCAAAGAGATAGCGCAATCATCGTTTACCGATTTTTCTGCACTTCAGTTTGGTGTGCGGGTTGGCTTGGGTGCTATGGTATCCATTAGTGATAACATTTCAATTAACCCCGAAGTGTTATATCATGTACCGCTTACTGCTTATACAACGCAGTATAGCTCTACGTGGAAGACCTCGCTGATACAGCCAACACTCGGTATTTTATTTACGTTATAATTACAACAAGGAGAATTACCATGAAACAATATACTATTGTCGCGATTACCCTTCTTGTGTGTACGGCGTTTCTTCCGGCGCAGGACTTAAGTAATTACCCGATGTCGCTATCACCCGCTTCAGCAATAAACACATCATCTAACGATTACGCTCCGGCTCTCTCGCCTAATAAAGACTTCTTGTACTTTACATCTACGCGTGGCGGTGGTGTAGGGAAAGCCGACGTCTATGGTGCATATAAAAAAGGAAATGGATGGGATACTCCAGCATCTATACCATCAATCAATACTCCATCGCACGAAGGCGCGTTCTCGTTTACTGCCGATGGTAAAATAGTGGTGTTTGCTGCCGAGCGAAGCGATGGACTTGGTGATGCAGATATCTACATTGCCGATTTTTCAAGCGGTACAATTTCCAATATCCGTAATCTGGGTGCTGATGTTAATTCTAAGTACTGGGATTCCCAGCCCGCAATCACAAGCGATGGTACTGCCATTTATTTTTCATCCAAACGTAAGGATGGAATTGGTGGGTGCGATATCTGGGTAACACGCAAAACCACCGGCGGTACTTGGGCTAAAGCGCAATGTTTAGATAAAAACATTAATACAACCAAAGACGAACGCTCACCATTTGTTACAACCGATGGCGGTACACTTGTATTTGCCAGTAAGGGACACGCAGGGTTTGGTGGGTTCGATTTGTTTTATTCATCGCGCGATGGTAACACATGGAGTACTCCAACAAACCTTGGCGGGATTGTAAACAGCGAAAACGACGAACTCTTCTTTAATGCGCCTGCCGTTGGCGATTACTTCTATATTGCGTCATCCCGTAACCCCGAAAACGGATTGGATATATTTCAGGGAACACCCAATCTGTTAGGGCTTGGCACAATGCGTTTGCTTGTTAGTGTAACAGACTCATTAACCGGAAAACCATTGCCATCTACAGTTATAGTATATGATGTTGCGGCAAATGTTCCGGTAGCTACTATAGTAACCACCGGAGATATACCTGAGTCATCAGTTGCATTGCCTGCTAACCGTAATTACCGCTTAGAAGCACGCGTACAAGGCTACCCCGCCCGTAGTGCAGATGTTACTTCAACTACTGCAAATGGAACTCAACGCGTTCGCATACAATACGGAACTATCGGGTTTGATTTCAGTAATTATCAAATTCCGTTTTTTGTAACGGGCTACTACCGCCCAAACACAAGTAAAAACTTGGAAGACTTGTTTGAGCTACGTAAGGGTGATTTATCGGATGCAACCTACATCGAAAACTTCGATCGCAATTCGTCGCAACATCAGAAATACGTTTCGTATTCCAAAGTGGTGGATGATTTATTTACCTCGGTAGTAACAACCGCAGTAGATACTATCTTTCCGCGCTTCCGTAAAAATTCAGCACCCGATGAAATTATCGAAATATCGGTGTATGGATTTGCCGACCCCAAACCAATTCTTGGCAGATATGTAGAAACAGAAACAGTGTATTTTGAAGATGCAAACGGTACAGCACAAACAGTAAAACCAAACGATAAACTCACTAACCTGAAACTATCCGGGTTGCGGGCATATCATTCATCCAAACAAATCGAGCGACAGTTCGAAGACCTATCGGCACAACGCGGGTTCGACGATTATAAACAACTTGTGCAGCAAGGGAAAATTAAATACAGGTATATAGGTGGCGGGGTAAATACATCGGGTAACGATTTCGCCGCGCAACGCCGCATCAAAATAGACTTTGTTCGCATAAAAGGCACAACCAAAAACAACGAATACGATACCAACAAAGTAAAGTAACTCTGTAATCAAAAATATAACAGCCGGATGCACAATGTGTTCGGCTGTTGTGTTCCCCGCCATTGCCGACGCAATCCTTCAGCGCGCTAACCCGGTGCGACCCGCACGTTCAGCGTCGCGCTTATACAGATACCTATCAGTGTACAGTACATCTGTGCTGTTTGCTCTGTGTCTCCGGTTCCTCATGTACAGAATGTTTGAATGGTGTAACTGTGTGTACTGTTCTTTCCGGCAAGCAAAGATTGTTTGATTGCAAACGTGCTGTGCCGTCCGGCGATAGCAACACCATACTTTTATGTAATTTTGTACTGCGTTTATCCTTTCACCATTTATACCAAACGCGTATATGAATCTTCCGGTATTACATGATGTAGTTTGCTCCGAGTGTGAAGCGGCACGGCGCTCGGTTTTTTCTGTTCTTACCAACAGCGATGCCCAACACATGAAAACCGCCAAACATTGCGCTCTGCACAAACGTGGCGATGTTATTCTGCACGAAGGTAAATATCCGGATGGTTTGTTTTGTATTCATAAGGGCAAAGTAAAAGTGTTCCGCGAAGGCGAGGACGGAAAAGAACAGATTGTACGGTTTGCAACCGATGGCGATATGCTTGGCTACAAAGCTCTGATAACCAATAAGCCGTATGTAAATTCTGTTGTTGCGTTAGATGATTCGTATATCTGTTTTATTCCGCGCAGCATGTTTTTTGAGATGTTGCATCGAACACCGGAACTAACTACCAAACTCATGGAACATCTTTCCAACGAGCTACGCTTTACCGAAGAACGTTTGGTGCATCTGGCGCAGAAGCCATTGCGTTCGCGTTTGGCTGAAACACTGCTTGTATTGCACGATACATTTGGATTTGAAGCCGATGGAAAAACCATTAATGTTGTATTATCGCGCGAGGATATTGCCAATATTGTTGGCACAGCAACCGAAAGCGTTATACGGTTACTTGCCGAGTTGCAAAAAGAAGGTATTATTGAGTTGCACGGGAAACATATTGCAATTATACATACAGCTAAGTTGCACCACATTGCACACATCGCGAGGTAGAGGAATGAATCTGGAACAATTAAATATGACATATATCATAGTTTACCAATGCACGCCGTACGAGTTTTGCAACGTTTATTTGTATAATACCGGAAAGGAGTTGTTATGAACAACGATTTTCCTTGCCATCAGCCGTATCACTCGGTATTAGAATTATTGCTGTTGCAAAACTGTCTGCCTGCTACCAAGGAGAGTATTCATGGCGTAAGCACATGCACCGAGTACAACAAAAACAGCGAAGTGTTTCATATACACACTCCTGCACGTGGTATCTATATTATATGCCACGGGCAAGTTAAACTTACCCGCAAGGTGAATGATTTTGCCAGCCACCGCATTGTAGGTGTGGGGGATGTAATTGGTTTAGAATCGCTGCATAACCACAGCGGCTACGAAACCAGTGCCATAGCTACCATGCACAGTTGTATTGCCTTTATACCGGGCAACATCATTCAACAACTTATCAAAAACGATTCTGCATTCAGAATCAATTTACTTCATGCTTCCTGCACATCGGGTTACACTGTAGAAAAACACGGCGTGGAATCCATTGTGTACGTTCCGTAATAAAGCACCAAACCCGCGGAAGGTGTACTTTTACCGCGGGCTTGGTATATTCAACATAAGGTGAGGGGATTGCGTTTATCCTATGTTGATTTCTTTAGGTGGTGTTTTAGGAAGTTCCATTGTTTTAGGAATTTCCAGTTTCAGCAAGCCATCGGTGTAGCTTGCAATAATGCCTTCTGCCATTGCGTTCTCCGGTAGTGTAAAACTCCGCGTAAACGAAGTATAGTTAAACTCCTGCCGTGTAAACTTATCTGTTTTCTCTTCGCTTTCTTTCTTCTGCGAAGCGCTAATGGTAAGCATATCGTCGTTCAGTGTTACTTTAAAATCCTCTTTCTTCATGCCCGGTGCAGCAAGTTCTACGTTGTATGCTTTATCGCTCTCGCTGATATTAACAGCAGGAACTTTTGCCGTAAAGAGTTTGCTCCGCTCGGGGAACGCAAAGAAATCATTTGCATCAAAGAAATCACTAAAGAGCGATGACAAAGAACGCGTGCCATTTGATTTAACCAGTGACATAGCGCACCTCCATATTTAAAATGATACAAACTTGTTTCGGGTGCAACTTATGGGGTTCCGTACGCGGAAATTATGATAATTGTCATGTTTATAAAATATTTTTGCTGACGCATTGCCGCACCAAGCCTTGCATGTTAATTAAACAACTATCCATGTGCGGGAAAAAGCGTTGGTTGTTTCCAAACCATGTATCGTGAAAGAGTATTAAGTCACGGCAGGATTTCCATGTACACAAGGGACTACCTGCTGCCTACAGATTCGTCACGAACACTTTATAGAAATCTTAGTGATATTTAAAAGAGACAAAAAATCCTCATTGTATTAAACAATGAGGATTATACAAATTATCTTGAGTTTGAAGTTATGTTAGCGTAGTATGGTAAAGGGCAATGTTGTGATTTTATTATTGCTATGTAGAATTATAAGATATTGTCCTTCTGGTAGAAACGTAGTTGATAACTCCCAATCCTCTCGATTATTAACTTCAGTCTCTAGTAATGATTTACCTAATACATCTGTAATATTCACTTTTGTTGTTCCTTTATTTAACCCTCCAATATATAGTTTGTATTGAGTAGGATTTGGGTAGCAATATGGTGCGTTCAGAGTAGTAATAATATCTTTATCATTAGAAACATCTGTTTGAACCTGATTAGAATGTAGTCTAACGCCTAAAGCACTACCACCCGATGAATCTGAATACATACTAAACGCATTCATGCCAAACACAATAATGTCACCATCATTAAGTTCTGTTATCGTTGTAAATCTATCCCACATACTATATCTTCCGGTAGTATGAATCCAATCTAGTTGATTCGAAGAATTCACTTTACAAATAAAAGCCTGCATTGCAGAGTCTTTGGTAATCGGATTTCCAAAGTTGTTCAAAGAATATGTCCATCCGGCTATGTAAAAACCTCCAAACTCCGATGGCTGTATAGTTGATATGCGCAGATAATATTTTGGTAATGTTAAAATAGTAGTCCCAACCAACTCACCGTTCCCAACATATTTATCAATGCGGGTGTACCATGTAGATTTCATAGAATCGTAGAGTACATACGAAGCGGCTATTGTATCACCCATGTAGTACGAAGCAAACCATGGTTCTGTATTTTGTATTTTTGGAATTGTGTAGTTGTACTTTATCTTTAAACTTGAATCCAGAATACATACTCCTTTTGTTGTAAGTGCTTCATTATTCTTTGTGTAAAGTACATAGGTTACTACAATATTACCATTAGAAGAACGGACAAAATTCCTACATCCATTATAACCTATAAAATAGCCATAGTATTTAGATGTTGAGTCTAATACAACGGTACGTTTAATTGTAGTTTTTAAGTCGTTACTTAAATGGCGTATAGAAAATTCATTTCCAAAGTCAGCAAAGAGTACTTCGTTATTATCTAACGGAATAGTAGTTCCAACTCCAAATGTTCTTTCAAATACATTATCCGGGTAATAATAAACCTCATTACTTACTTTGTGTTCCTTATCCATAGTTGCACGTATAGGTGCTGCATTTGAAAATGATCCTGCATTTTTCATCATTCCAAATAATGTGCAACTTCCGTTAGCGTTTTCAACTACATTAGTATATGTGGGAAATGGTTTGACTGCACCGGGTACAAAGGTGTTATCATAATACCACAATGGATTACCATTGTAATCAATTTTGCTTATATAAGAACCACAATCCCCACTTGTACAGAGTAGTAATAAATTTCCGTCAGCAGATTTTTGTATGTTGATTGGGTCTAATGCACCATTTACACTTTGAAATAACTTAGTCCATACTACACTTACATTACCAATTGTTACCGAATCAAGATTAGTGTTTGTAATAGTTGATATGTTTTTTTGTGGTTTAAAATATTTGCTTAATGTTACTCCATAATCATCTGATTTCCAAACTGTACCGTCTTGTTTAATAAGTAGTATTTTTTGAGCGTTTGATGTTTGGTATGTTAGGATATTAAAAATCAAAATGGAAGTTAACATTAAATAGATTTTACTTGTATTAGTTATCATCATGTCTCTCCTAGTAAGCTGGACATGAGAAAAGCATACATCCTGACCTACCTAATATTGGACATTCAAGAGGATTGGTAAAATCAGAAAACCCGCTACAAGGAACAGCTCCTGGTACTTGTGAAATTGTTTCGCAAACTCTTGTTACTTCGGTATTGTAGTCATAACACATTGTTCTTGTAATCTTACAGCATCCTTCCATAGAACACGGTATCATAAATGCAACTGGTTGACAGTCGGCGGATATCAAAGAGCCAACGCTAATAATCTCTACACACTTTGCAAATACAGCAGTTACCGATACTAGCCCGTTAGGTTGGCAACTAGAGCTACAAGATGGACTGGGTTGACTGCATGATACGCAAGCGTTAAATCTTTTGACTTGTTTTTCAAAATATGAAACCATCTCAGCTTTTGTACACAAGGTAATAATATCTTGTGTAGCTGTCCAGTATGTATTAATATCATTTGCTCTTAACCATTCCATGTAATCGTTTAGATCCTTGCAAGGTTGATTCCCAACGTCAATAAACTGATAATATGTTGGGAAAATTTCATATTTGAAGCCACAGTATCTTATCTTGTATAAGAATACAACTTTGCATGGTCCATATCCATTATAGGATATTGATAAAGTATCTTGTCCACTAATCCACATACTCCATATACAATCGTTACTGAGATCACATCCAGATTGAGCATGTGTTGCTGACGCATTAAAAAATGTAAATGCTATAGCACTAAATAATATAACTAACTTCATAATTTTTCCTTTTTATTATTAATAAGTTACCAAATAACTACACTTGAGAATAATAATTAGGAACATGGAGGCGATGAGTCTGAACAGTAAATAAAATCAGAGTTTTGAATCTTAAAAGAGTTGAGAGAGAGAGAGAGAGCCCCGAGTAACCCACCCACTCCAATCAGTAATGCTAAGTTTAGATTAATTAGGAACAAAGGATACTCCAGATATGATATAGGGATTCGTTGCTATTTACATAAAAACAATTTAATGACAAAGGAAAACTTAAACCAGTATTGGACATCGATAATACAAGTCAGAAATCCAATATGAAGTGCGCCTCGTATGTATGTTGAACCTAATAAGTAAAACACAGAAACGTCAACTACAATTAACTATATCGGATAAGTATGAAACATCTCCTTTTATTATTGTTTGTATTGGTGCCTGTAATAGGTGCGTGCCAGTCCAAAACAACCGAAAACAAAACAATGTATCACGATACAACCCGAACACTTATGATGAACCCCGAATATACATCACATCTCTCCGAACAGGAATATGATGTGTTAGTAAACAAAGCAACCGACCGCCCCGGTAGTTACGGCTATACCGACTTTTTTGAAGAAGGAATATATCACTGCCGTGCATGTGGTGCGGAACTATATAAAAGCGATACCAAGTTCCACTCCGGTTGCGGATGGCCATCGTTCGATGCCGAGATTCCGGGCTCGGTAACCCGCCACACCGACCGTGCTTTTGGTATGGTGCGTACGGAAATTGTATGTGCAAATTGCGGTGGACATCTGGGGCACGTATTTGAAGGTGAGCACTTTACTTCTACAAATACCCGGCATTGTGTAAATACATCTTCAATTGTATTTCATCCTAAAAACAAGAAAACGTGTTACATAGGAGTAGGGCAGTTTTATGCCGCACAATCTGCATTACAAAAGATACCCGGTGTTCTTTATACCGAAGTAGGATATGCTACCACATTAGCTACTGCACCGGTGTACACCAATGTAGAACATGGTAGTGTAGATGCCGTGGAAGTTGTAAAAGTAGAATACGACCCATCGGTGGTTACGTATAAAGAATTGTTAGAGAAATCGGCAGAGGTATATACTGCTTCGCAACTCAATCAATTTCGTCTGGCGTTTTATACAACATCGCCCGAACAACACAATATTGCCGAATCGGTTATGAAGCAACTGCAATCATCCGGTAAACAAGTGCCACAGGTGGCAGACCTTCCGCAGTACTTTAAGGCAACGGCAGAACACCAAAACTACCAACGGAAACATGCCGATAAATAAGTAGTGAACAATAACAAGTTCTATGAAGCCCTGTTATAGTATCAGGGCTTTTTTTTATTTATAACAACGCGACGCAGGTGGGTGGGCTCGCACCGGGTTGGCGCGCTTAACGTGTGTCACGAACCTTTGACTTATGCCCCATAGGAAGCATTTGAGTTATGCCCCCTCACACAGAGCGAGATTTCTCAAAGTTTTTCGATACAGAAAAGGATAAGACTCTTTCTTGAGTTATCTCAATTG
>JAIBAE010000071.1 GCA_019695345.1 Bacteroidota bacterium
CTATCCATTGAAGCAACACAAACTACCGGTGTTACATACCAATGGTATCGTGGTGTCCCGGGCGGAACAACAACAGCTTTAACCGATAACAACCGTATTACAGGAACACAATCAAATACCTTGTCAGTTCGTAATGTTCAATTTGCCGACTTAGGTTCAGATTACTATTGTGTTGTTACTTCAACATGCGGTGCAACAACGTCAAAGTTTGGTGCCTTGAAAACAGGTACAGTTAGTATCAGTTTACAGCCTAAATCACAAACTGTTTGCGAAGGTGGAATAATCAACCTATCAACTGCTGGTTCTTCAAGTGTTGGTGCTTTATCATACAAATGGTTGCACAATAATCAACCTCTAAGTAATGGTGGGAATGTTAGCGGTGCTACTACTTCCACATTAACAGTTTCAAATGCAACTATTAGCGATACCGGATCTTATACTTGTCTATTGTATTCAACACAAAGCGGTGCACAGGTTTTATCGCAAGTTGCTAGCATTAAGATTACAGCTAAACCAACAATTACAAAACAAAGTGGCGATGTAACAGCATGTATAGGCGATACAAAAACATTAAGTGTTACCAGTAGCGATGCAAATGTTACATACAATTGGATTGACGATAAAGGTTTCTCGCTTGGTGGAAATAAAGCCGATTATGCTTTGGCTGTAACATCCGGCTCTCAGAACAATACAAAATATCGTTGTGTAATTTCTTCAGAATGCGGAACAGACACATCAGACTACGTAACTGTTAAAGTTGTAGAGACAACAGTAATAACGTTACAACCGCGCTCAAATGTTAAGTTATTAGAAGGTAGCACAATTTCTCTAACTGTGGATGCAACCGGAGCAAACGTAACGTACCAATGGTATAAAAACGGAACTGCTATTAGTGGTGCATCAAATCAGTCACTCTCTATCTTTAACTGTAAAGCATCCGATGCCGGTAAATACATGTGTAAAGTAACAGGCGATTGCGGTATTGTAAACTCAAACGAATCCTTAGTTGATATTATCTCCGATGTAGAAGATACATTCACAAGCGAATTCCGTTTGTATCAAAACAGTCCTAACCCGGCAGTAGCATCAACATCTATCATATTTGAAACAAATATTCCTGCTTCTTACACAGTACGTGTTACCGATATGTTAGGAAACGATGTGTTTAATGTTTCACTTGGTACAGTTGACATTGGTAAACACACGGTACCATGTTCGGTTCAGGACTTCCCTGCCGGAGTTTATTACTACACCGTTTCTAACGAGCACCATTCTCTAACAAGAAAACTGGTTGTTATAAAGTAAACAACTTTTCTTTTATTAGTTGGGGGCAGGAAAAATCTTGTCCCCATTTTTTTTGCTATCGCCTGACGGCACCAAACCTCAACACAGCATAACCACTAACTTGCCGGACACAACCTACCCAAACAAATCAGCGATAACAGTTCTGAATTGTAGGAGGTTCTATCCCACAAATAGCGGTGAGTATAGATAGTTGTGTTAATTTGTGGCCGCGATAGCACAACAGTCACTATAATCCTATTATTATGAAACACCTTGTAATTGTTCTTTTATTGTTCATCATCCTGTTTTATTCACAGACAAATGCACAAAGTGTATTAGTATCAGAATACTTTAACGACCAACCAACTTATGAATGGAACGAACTACTTGTTGTAACCGATAACCTTGATATGCGTGGATTTGTGGTTACTGATAACAACACCGCACAAGTTACTCGGCAAGGTGGAGTACGGTTTAAGAACATTGACTTCTGGCGGCATGTACGCGCAGGAACGATTATCGGGATTTGGCATAGAGATTATCCTACCAATGCTAAAGCAGACCGCGATACCTCGATGGCTGATGGAAGAATAATGTTAGCAAAGAATGACACCATGTTTTTTGAGGCATATAAGTCTAATGATGCAATTGTAAATGATGCCCCATTTAACATTGCAATAGATGGTGATATTATTGAAGTTTTGGATGCTGCTGGAAATCATATTCATGCGTTGGGACATCGTGTTGTAGACCCGGCGCCCGGTACTTACTATGTAAACATGGCAACACCAAAAATGAATGTGGCTACATCGTTACTTAATGGACAAAGCAATAGGTTTTTTCCGGGCTCAAAACTTGAAGACTATAATGGCAATCAAGGCGATACAATAGCAAAGGTTTGCATAGAAAATATGACCCGAACATTACCGAATAAAGATTGTTGGACCGATTCATCGAACAGTGATTTTTGGCATTTCTTACGCTCCCCACGCTGGGCTTCGCCAACGCTTAACGCAATTGTAAAACCGAATAATGTTGAACTGAATTGGAATACACTCTCAGACTCCTATCCCGACGATAAAATGCAAGGCTACCTTTTGATAAGAGATAGTGGTAATGTTTCAACACTACCGGTTAATGGAACTACTTATATAACAGGGCAAAGAATTGGGAGCAGTATCGTTATTGCAAACTTGCCTACATCACAAACAACGTTTATCGATACACTTGCTGTAGTAAGCGGAACGAAGTATTCCTACAGAGTGTATGCATACCGGTTTGGCATTGATGATGAACTTGGTAACGGGGCAAACCCAAATACCTCCCGTGGCAGACAGTATAATACTACACAATTAGCAAGCGTTGATATTATTGCTGATGTAGAAGAACAACAAACAACAGAATTTAAAGTGTACGGGTGTCAACCTAACCCTGCCGAAACTGAAACAACAATAAGATGGGAAGCCAGCAATTCAGCACAATACACACTGCACATAGTTGATGTTCTTGGTAGATTGATGTATGAACAAACGTTAGGAGGTAAGGGAAACGGCATGCAATCCATACAATGCGATGTTCACAACTTTCCGCCTGGTATGTACAACTACACTATATCCAACGGAAAGCACACTATTTCTCGTCAAGTACTGGTACTTCATCCGTAACAATAACCCAATGAACAAAACTGGAACGTAGCTTATGGTAACAATACTATTAAATGATAGTAAACCGTAAGGTTACGTACTTTTTTTACGGTAAAATATCGTATTTTGCTATCGCGGGACGGTACCTCACCTTAATTACCAAACATACCCACCATCTGCCGGAATGTACGTTCAGTATAATCTGAGGTGTTGGCCATGATAAAGCAGAGAGTCTGTCCTGCAACGCGACGCGTATTGCGCCCCTGTAACTCGGCGCAGTTTGCGTTAGCAAAATAATTGAATACCCAAATTAGGTTTTACTCTGTCATGAAATACTGTAGTATTATCACTGCTTTCCTTTTAGTTTGTATAACTTCTGTTCTCCACTCGCAAAGTGTATTAGTATCGGAATATTTAAACGAACAGCCACCTAGTGAATGGAACGAGATTATTGTTGTAACCGATAACCTTGATATGCGTGGTTTTGTTGTTACTGATAACAATACCAATCAGGTTACGCGTCAGGGCGGTGTAAAATTCAAAAACATCGAATTCTGGCGTCATGTTCGTGCGGGAACAGTTATTGGTATCTGGCACCGTGCATATCCATCGAATGCTAAGATAGACCGTGATACATCAATGTCAGACGGAAGGATTATGCTTGCAAAAGAAGACACTGATTTTTTTGAAGAGTATAAATCAAGCGCTGCCATTGTAACTGATGCACCATTTAATATTGCGATTGATGGTGATATTATTGAGGTTCTTGATGCATCGGGAAATCATATTCATGGAATGGGGCATAGAGTTGTTGACCCCGCACCCGGTTCATATTGGGTAACAATGCCACAACCTAAAATGAATAACGCAGTTTCTTTACAAAATGGTCAAAGCAACCGCGCCTACCCCGGGGCAAAACTTGCAGATTACAATGGTAACCAAGGTGACCCTATAACACAAGCATGTGGTACAAACGTAACACGTACGTTACCCAATAAAGATTGCAGTACCGGTGCCTCTAATGCTGACTTCTGGCATCTGCTTCGGATTCCGACATGGTTAAGCCCAAAGTTAACTGCTACAGTATCATCGAATAAAGTTGACCTGAGTTGGAACAATATAATTGATGCCTACCCTACCGATAACATGCAAGGTTACATTGTATTACGTGATAGTGGATTAGTTCCGGCAGTTCCTGTTGATGGGACAACATATACAGTTGGGCAAAAGATTGGAAATGCCATTGTGGTAGCAATTCAAAATTCACCAACTACAACATTTACTGATAACATCTCAATACCATGTGGTGTAGTTTACACATACAGAGTTTATGCGTATCGCTTTGGTGTTGATGATGAACTTGGTAATGGAGCAGACCCCAAAACTACACGCGGCAGACAATATAACCGAGATATATATGCTTTTGCAAGTGTGATAAAACAAACAGTGCAGGGTCCCAAACTTCAAACAAATGGTGCAGTAGCATTTTGTTCCGGTGGTTCTGTTGAGCTATCAACACCAACCCAAACCGGTCTAACACCACAATGGATGTATAACGGTGTTGACTTACCGGGAGAAACAACTTTCAAACTAACAGCTAAACAACCCGGTGAGTACAGATTACGTTTAACCGATGCACAAAATTGTTTAATACTATCGGACTCTGTTGTTGTTACTGTGTATGCATTACCAGTGTGTGATATTAATCCTAAAACATACAATCTTTGTTCCGACTCCACTGTTGCTTTACGTGGTGATGACAACACGGATTTTACATACCAATGGCAGTTCAACGGAACTGATATATCTGGGGCAACACAAGCAAATTATGTAGCTAACAAAAGTGGTAGTTATCAGATAGTTGTAAAGAACAAGAATGGTTGTAGTAATACAACACCCGTTGCTGTTATTAAATCGGCACAACCAACATTCTTCGTTTCCAAATCAAACCTCGATTTTAATAGTTTAACCGGATGTGAAGTAAGTAAAGATGACAACAGTGTAAACATTACAAATACCGGAACTGAATCTATATTTTTGGAAAAAGTTTCAGAACCTGTCGGCTTTCAATTGGTATCTCCTGCTCTTCCCGTTGAATTGAAGCCAGGGCAACCATTAAATCTATTATTACGATTTGCACCCAAAACTACAGGTACATCAAATGGCAATATGCTGTTTACGGTGAATCAATGTGGCGCAAACAAAACCATTTCACTTATGGGGACTGCAGCCGGTGGTGGAACACCGGTAACACTGACAAACGCTCTGGTTCAATTTAAAACACTTGTTACGTGTGGTACAGATGTTTATGATACAAGCTTTGTTGAAATTACAGCATCTGGGGCAGAGGATGTAACTCTTACAAGTCGCTCAATAGCACCAGATAACAAAATTGTTGACTTTACATCAACAGTAACATTTCCTTACACAATAAAAGCAGGAACAACAAAACAATTACCATTACACTTCTCACCGGTTGCCGATATATCCTATGTAAGAGATATTACTTTACCATATAAAACAAACTCATGTAGTGGGGATTTAAAAATCTCAACACGTGGAATAAGAACTACACCGTATTTAGAGGTGCATGCACCGGAAGTTAACTTCGGTACTTTAGACTCATGTAATATTTTAACAAAAGATACAACGATAATAGTTAAGAACTCAAGTAAGGTTGATGTGGAGATACAACAATTGATATTACCAATGGTTCAAATTGTAAAACCACCAATTAGCACTACCTTAAAAATTCCTGCCGGTGACTCAATGGAAATCACATTGCGATTTACGCCAATTGGGTACATGGCATTACCGCAGACCTCTAATATTGCTTTCAACGGTGTTAGCCCATGTAGTTTCAAATCAGAAACATTTACTTTAAAAGGTGAAAGAATCGGTGGAGTTGTGTCGCTTACTAAACAATCAATACCATTAAATGATATTAACAGATGCTCTTCAATCCCTATGACGGATTCCTTCGACATCAATATTGGAGCCTTTACATGGCCTGACCACAATGCAGTGAGATTGGTTGATATTATTCCTGGTTCATCGTCAATAATTATTGATAAGAACAAGTTCGATTATTTTGAACGTGGATTTACAACTGTTAAAGTGCAATACATACCGAACTCTAATTCAGCTATTGGTCCATTCAAAGATTCGCTCCGTTTGATCTTTGATCCATGTCAGCGAGAACGTATAATCTATTTTACCGGGAACTATGTACAGGCAGATTTAGAAGTAGGCCCTACATTTACAAAAAAAGATACCTCTATGGTATTTGATACAATTGAAGTTAACACAACTGCCCGCCAGAAATTCATAGTGAAGAATACTGGTAATACATCAATGACAACTGCATCCATTCTTAACAATATTGCAGACCCATTTTATGTGGTTGGTGCAACGCCACCGTTAGGTTCACAACTTAAAATTGGTGAATCGATGGAAATTGAAATTGAGTACCGTCCCTCAACAACCGGAACACATACAGGTAATGGGATATTGGTAGTTACTCAGCCATGTAGCGATGCAGCTACAATAACACTCAGCGGTAACTCGAAACCACCAATAATACCTCCTGTGCCCTTTCACTTTGTAATTGCAGATTCACTTAAGGCCCAGCCGGGAGAGAGTATTGATATACCAATTTATATAGTTGGTTCAGGAATTCAGGGTAAACACGCTAAAGAAATTAACCCAGTTGTAGAGTTTAACCAAACCTTACTCAAAGTAAATACAATAACAACCGGAAGTGCATTAACTGGCTATACAAGCTCGTTTACAGTTTCCAATTCCGGCAACAAACAACAGATTAACATCACTGCTTTAGGCGACAGCATAACCTCGGAAGGTATTGCATTTGTAATGAATTGCGAAGCTTTACTTGGCGATGAGCTAACTACACCATTAATAATTGACTCTGCAAACGTTAAAGTAATAAGTTCTGAAGTGTATATAACAAAATGTGATGATGGAACATTTACGTTATATGGGGAATGTATTGTAAACAAAACTTTAACAGTTAAAGGTAATGTTTCTTTAAGTCTGAATGCACCCAATCCCATCAAAGAAAATTCTGATGTAATACTATCAACAGTTGGTACTCAACCAGCTAAGCTTTCAGTGTTTAATGAACTTGGGCAGGAAGTTACAACATTACTGGATGCAACTATAACTGCGGGGTATCATTCAGTGCAATGGAATGTACAAGATTTACCACAGGGTTATTATTTCTTAACATTAACATCTGGAATTTCAAAACGTGTACTGCGTGTTATTGTGTTACACTAATACCTCAATAATTTGAAGTTCTTAACTACATATTGTCTCTGTGGATTTTTTTTGTTACTTGGTTGTAATGATACAACACAACAACAAAATAACAACACCTATACGGTGCCTAATGGTTTCCCGGCTTTACCCTTTCCTGCATCCAATAGCTATAACGATGCAAAGGCAGAATTGGGTAGATATCTCTTTTACGATAAACAACTTTCAATTGACTACAACATAGCTTGTTCAAACTGCCATTATCAAAAGTTCGGGTTTGCCGATACTGCTACCGTAAGTATTGGTGTATCGCAAGAAATTGGAACACGCAACTCACCTGCTATTATTAACACAGGTTGGAATGGAGCTTGGTTTTGGGATGGAAGAGCTACAACATTAGAAGCACAAATTTTAGGTGCAATGACATCACCACGTGAAATGTATGCGGATACGGTTGTTATCTCACAACGTTTGCAAAAAGACACAATGTACAGCAGAATGTTCAAGTCTGCTTTTACATCTACAACAATACCTTCAACCGGATTAGCAGTTGATGCAATTGCTACATTTTGCAGGACGTTGATTTCTGGGAACTCACGGTACGACCAATATACAAATGGCGATAAATCCATTTTGTCAGCCCAGGAACTTCGCGGATTGCAGTTATTCAATAGCGAGCGTACACAATGTTCATCATGTCATTCGGGATTTAACTTTACCGATAATCAATTTCATAGTCTTGGGTTACACACACATTATTACGACCAAGGAAGATACAATGTAACAGGACTGGATTCCGATATTGGGCGTTTTAAAACACCAACTTTACGTAATATTGAGCTCACGGCTCCATATATGAACGAAGGGCTTTTCACAACATTAGAACAGGTGATTGAACATTATAATTCGGGTGGTAAAGTATTCCGCAACAAGGATAGTAGAATTAAACCGCTCAACCTTACACCCCAAGAAAAAACGGATTTAATAGCATTCCTTAAAACATTAACCGACAATTCGTTTATCAATAATACGAAGTTTTATAACCCAAGATAGTAATGCTCCCCTCCTCTGCCGAAGCGCCCCGTAGTGCGCCGCAACCCGGTCGGAGCCCAACGAAGTGCATCGCAAAATTTTCTATAGTTAACTTTAAGAAGTAAAAACAAAGCGTCTACTTTATTCAGGAAAAATAGCGACCCTGTACCGATGTATCCCGCCTGTGTGCCGGCGCTGAAGGATTGCTACGTTGTAGGAGCGAACCAATATTGTTATACTGTATAAAACTTGTTTCGTTGTTTAGCATATACAAGTAAACCAGCCATCATTAATCCAATTGAAATCCATTGTGCTTGCGAGAGACCTAAATACAATGGATTAAGTCGAATAAACTCTACCAAAAAACGCTCTAGGCCTGCACCAACTAAATAAACTCCAAACAACAAACCTGTTCCATGAACCTTCAACTTTTTTCGTAGGTATAGTAGTATTCCAAAAATGAAGAAACATGCAAGTGTTTCATATACAGGCGTAGGGTGAACTTGAATATCGAGTGGTAGCGGCGTTCCCGGAAACATCTCTTTAAACTTATTCGCTAACTCAATGTTTGTTGATGAAAGGGTTGGGACTGTTCCTTTTGGATATCCCATAGCCCAGGGCAACGAACTGGGAATACCATAATCACCATCGCCTGCAAGTTGGCAACCAATCCTGCCAATGCCATAGGCTAAAATTAATGATGGAGCTACTGCATCACCTAATATCCAAAAAGGTAATTTCTTTCTCTTAATATAAATATAGATGCTAAATATTGAGAGAAGCAGTCCTCCATAAAACGTTAGCCCTGAGGAACTAAAAATATATGAAAAAGGATCGCTAAAAAAGACATCGGGACGGTTATAAAATTCTTCTACTATCGAAAACAACTTAGAACCAACTATACCGGCTACTAGTGCAATAAGTGTTATAGTTGAAGGAATATCATCGTGAATTTTTTGCTCACGGGTGAATCTGGTGAAGAGATAATTAGCCGATAGGAAAGCTATAGCAAGCATAAGCCCGAAACCATGAATTGGAATCGGGCCAATGTGAAATAATTCTGGATACATTATGTATAAAGTTTAATCCGATAACATTGAGGTTAATGTTTGAGAAGCCTTTTTATAATCTTGTTCAAGTTCTGAACAAAGCTCTGTAACGTTAACCGAACTTAATTCTGGATACAAACTACAAAGATTTTTCCAAGAAATATCATTTTGAATCTCAATAGACTGAACATTTTCTCCAATACCAGTTCCCCATTGTTCACATAGAATATCTGCAAATCGTACAACAGATACTACACCTTTATGTTCAGCTGGTGCTTCTGAAATGTTATCGTGGTAAGCGATTACAGAGTTTAAGGCATCTGGCAATTTCCACATTCGTCCAATCACATTCCCTGCTTCAGAGTGACTCGCGCCGAAAGATGTCCTTTCTACTTCACCATCATTAGCTTGCTCATCAATAATTTGTTTATCAACTTTGACAAATAACTCAGCATCATGTTGAAGCATAGCAAGTTTACCTATATCATGTATTAACCCACCAAGAAATTCAGCATCTTGAAAATTCTTTCTCAATTTTGTACTTAGAGCTTTAGCAACTGAAGCAGTTGCCGCCGAGTGTTGCCAGAATTTATCCACAAACTGAGCTGCAGAACTACGAGATAAGTAAACAAATTTTGAAAAGATTGAGACTCCGAGTACAATGTTAGTAACACGATTAAGACCGATTGTCAATATTGCCTGATTAATAGATGAGACAGGGCTTCTGAGAGCAAACATCGGAGAATTTGCTAAGCGCAAAATCTTCATTGTGATGGATGCATCGCTTTCTATATGTTTTGAAATTTCACGGATATCAACCTCGTCCTTTTCTAACATACTGAGTACTTTTGTTGCTACTGTTGGCAAAGACACCAGCTCTTGTGTTTCTGCAATTGATTCGAGGAAATTCATGATGTTGTAACTGTATAAATGAGAATGTATTATCTTAATTCTAAGTAATATTTATACAATCGAATTTTTTGTTGTGTAATTGAAAAAATTCTTTGTATGTTGCTTTGGGTATCGGCACTTGCAAGAAAAACTTTACACATAGTTATTGCATGTAAGTAACTTATTAAGCCTATACCTAACCAATTTTTAAAAACAAAAATTCAGAAATTCATAACATTTTATTACATCATGGGGGCTTGTATGAATATTTTAGTTAGCAGGTACATTTTACGTACCGCTCTATTTTTCGCCTTTCTTTTTGCACTTCCAACATTAACAAATGCACAGCAAAAAGAAATTACAGAAGGGAGAGAGTTTTATTTTGGGATTCCGCATTGTGATATTCAAAGTGGTGAAGGCGCAAGAGGAAATCCTGTTCAGTTATGGCTATCTTCAAAGGTAAGTACAATGGTAACTGTTACTTTACCCAGATCTGGAGAGTTAATTGGGAAGTTTAAATTACAGCCAAAAAAAGTTTTAAAAGTTGCAATTCCTGAAACGTGGATGAACAAAGTAACTGGAGTTGCTGATAATGGAATCTATGTTAAAAGTGATGAAGCTATTACCACAACAGTTTATATCAGTTATAAATGGTCAGGTGAAGCATATCGGGTTATTCCGGCTGAAGTTTTAGGAAAGCGTTATTATGCATTAAGTTTATATCAGGATAAAACTGAACGTGAACGCCCGGGACAAATTTTAATTACAGCAACGAAAGATATTACCAAGGTTACTGTTTACCCTAAAGCAGCGACCGAAGATAACGTTGCAGCTGGTGGCGCCAAGACATACACCATGATGCGGGGTCAAACGCTATTAATCAAAGCCAAAATCCAGCCAGGTTTTACCCAAGATAATAGTACAGATTTAACCGGAACGAAAATTGAGTCCTCAGCTCCTATTTCTGTTATTTCTGGTCATACAAAAGGTACATACCCACGCTATCAACCTACTATGTTAGGGACCCCCGCTAACTTTATGCGAAACATGTTAATGGATTGCATGTGGCCGGTTGAGTTTTTAGGTAAAGAGTACTTTTCGGCACCGATTATGTATTTAGATAGACCTCGTTCTACGTTTGATGCAAATTCTTTTGGAGATTTAATTCGTATAGTTCCAACAGAAGATAATACCGTTATATATACTAAAACATCTGCTGATAAAGATTGGCAATTAAGAAGTAAACCCCTAAAGGCAGGTGAATGGTTGGAGTTTACCGATGTTGAAGTTCCAATGATGTATAAAGCCAACAAGCCTATTTTAATAGGCCAATATGGTAAAGCTTGGCGTAGCTCTAATGTTTCATCTATCGACCCTGATAAAGGTGGTAACAGCACACAAAATCCATCACGCAATGGACAGGGGATGTTATATGTATTAACTCCTAAAGAACAATGGTGTTCCTATACAACCTTCCATTCTCCTGAAGGAATAGATGATTTTGTGATGATTACTTTCTACTCTGCTGATATTGATAAATTGACATTTGATGGAAAATTGTTACGCGCAACGTTTGGTAGTTTTGTAAAACAAGTACCCAATACAGATATGAGCTATGTTGTAGCTCAAGTATCACAAGGTGATCATACTATAGAAGGAGCAAAGTTCACCGCTTATGTATACGGCAATTGGGATAGAAGTAAAGACGGATTTGCGTATGGTTATCCAACAGGAGTGAACTTCTCACAAACTTGCCCTGATACTTTAACTTTAAATGGTGAGATGATTTGTGGAACAGTAAATGGTGAGGCAAGAATTTTACCAGATACATCTACTTGTGGAGCACTTTTTTCTATTAATATGGATGAAAGTCAAAGTTTTAACTTTGATTTCAAATTAGATGAGAATTTTGAAAGCGGTCTAAAAGTTGGAAAATTTTCAATCACTCCAAAAGATGTGACCAAAGATGCTAAAGCAGTTGTTACAGCGGTGAGTAGAAGCGGTAAAGAGGTAACTAAAGTATTTGAGTATTTTGCAGAAAAGATTTCTGTAACACCAACCGAAATAGACTATGGTGCATTAGCATTAAATCAAGAAGATTGTACAAAAAAAATAGTTGTAACTAACACAGCAAAAGTTCCAACAACTATCAAATCACTTAAATTTCGCAAGGGTGTAGTTGAATTCACAATTAAACATGGACAGTTACCTATAACACTACAACCTGGTGAGAAATATGAAATAGAAGTTTGTGCTTTAGCCAAATCTGAAATTAAAACAACAGTAACTGACTGGGTTGATGCTGAATTGTCTTGTTTTCCACAACCTTTAACATTGTTAAAATTAAAAAGTGGCGTGCCTTGTGTAAGAATTGAAGATTTGACTTTTGGAACACAACCTATTAACAAAGAAATTGGACCAAGAGTCTGCACGATAACAAATTCATCTTCGTTTGATGTTGTTATCAACAAAATAACCTATAAAGATCAAGATCAGAATTATCCTACTGTTCGTAAGTTCAAGGAAGATTTATCACAAAACTTACCAAGAACAATACCTGCTTATGGTAATATAACCTTTAATGTGTGGTATCAGGCTGCTAAAGATGGAGATTTAGACACGTTAACTGCTACGTTAGAAACTAATGCCGACGTAGGTTGTAGTGATGTTGTTTCTGTTTGGACTGCCGGCGGAACAAGTGTTGGACCAATTATCAGCACCAATCCATTTAATGTTAAAAGGATTATTGACAAATATAATGTTGATGTACTCAAAACAACCTCATATCCAGATGTAATTACATTAAATGCAACAAGTAATACAGGTACTCCATTACAGAATGCTTCCCTAAAAGTAGATAACGCCTCAGTCGTGTTGCCTGCTGGATGTGCAAAGTGGGAAGATGCATTTGAAATTGATTTTAATATGGTTCCATTCACGTTATATCCAGATGACCCAAGACAAGTAAATGTTCGATTCAAACCACCTGTTGTGGGTGACTACAAAATCAAGTTGATATTAACTGCTGAATTTGACAAACAACAACGTAGTGTTGAAGCTGAAATTACAGGAACTGGTGTTGTACCTTATCAAGATAAAACAAATTGGGATTTTGGTACAATTCCTCTAAACACAACATCAAAAGTTGAATATGTAACTGTATCTAGTAAGGATGTTAAACATTCTTTTGACATGCCACTAGAAATTAAATCATTAAGGGTTATAAACGATGCAGATAATTCATTTAAAATAGATCCTACATGGCTTTCAAACTTTACTGGAACAACTTTACGGCCATTTAGTTCCGGCAATAATTATACTTTACAAATTCCGGTTATTTACACATCTAAAAAACTAACCTCTCAAACAGCAGAAATAGAAGTTGTTTGTAACTTAGATGCATCTGAAGTAACATTTCCACAGTTAAAAGGAGTGGGTAGAGATGATGGTACTGTTGATGCAACAGACTATAATTTTGGCGATGTATACAAATGTAACAACAGTGTTGGTGAAATTTCATTTACTAACAACAAACCTGTAGGATTACATTTTGTAACTTTAGGTTTAGATAACCCATCATTATCAGGTACATTTACAATTGATGCAGCTGACCTATCTAGAGTTTTAGCCACCAATTATATATTGGCTCCTGGTCAAACTGAAAAAGTTTCGGTGCATTTTACTCCTCTTGGTGACCAAAACAGACGTCAGGCAACTCCTTACAATGCCAATTTTATTTGGGAATACGAAGATGTTGTTGACCAAAACAAAGGGTCAGAACCATCAAATGTGCAAGGGCGAGGTATTGAAATTACAGTACCTATATCAATACCAAATACTTATTTGGTAGATTATGATCAACTCAAATCTGGTAAAGATCCTAAATTAACGATGGACTTCAATATAGGTAGTTCACCAAATTCAATTAATGATGGTAGAGTTACAAACTATCATGCTTATATCTATTATAATCCAGACTTTATGCTTCCGATAGCAGATGTAAACTCTATCAAAACCCAGAATACAATTTCAAATGGTTGGAATGTACGTAAGGCAGTAATTAATAATCCTGGCGAGTTTGAGGTTGAGTTGGCTGATCCAAATGCTAACACAACAAATGAAAAACCTTTACAAGGGACTGGAACATTGTTCCAATTTGAGATGTCTGTGTTCTTTAATGCAGAACGTACTGTTGAGTCTGTTGAATTGCCTTGTAAAATGGATGTTACAAGTAGTGGTTGCTGGGTAAATATTGACCCAACCCCTGGATTAGTTACAATTGGCAAAGGTTGTGCAAATGATATCCGTCATATCTTAATTGCACAAACACAATACGCACTTCAAAATATAAAGCCAAATCCTGTAAACTCCAATGCTACATTCGAATTTAGTGTTGCCTTTGCAGGTCAGACCACGCTAACTGTATTCAACAGTATGGGAGAAACCATGATGATTCCGGTTAGTGCTGATTTGAAATCGGGTAAGTACGAAGTTTCCGTTGATGTAAGCAATCTTACCAATGGGTTATACTTCTACAAACTGACATCTGGTTCATGGACGAGTGAAACATTACCGTTAGTAATTAACAAGTAATCAAACATTTCACTTAAAAGAAAAAGACCGCTGGAGTTTATCCGGCGGTCTTTTTTTATTCCTTACTTACATGTAACTACACTTAACGTACTTATACCTAACTTACTTTAGGTGCGTGTTAATATTCATTTGCTAACGCAGATGGCACCGAATCATCAAACTAAGAAGAATCCCCTACTTGCCAATCAGCACATCTGCTTAAACACTCCGTTTATCGTGAAGGAGAGTCTGTCCCGCAATGTGAGGGTTGTTGTAGATACTTGAATTGGTGCGGATTGCGATAGCAAATACATCTTATAAATCTAATCCTAACGAAAATAACCAATTTGGTTCCGACCAAGTATCTCCATCTTTTCTCCATGCCACGTCTACTCTAACAGGATACCCTAAAAAGACAGTTCTCATTCCGATACCGGTACTCATTAAGATAGTACCTTCTGTGTATCTTCTTCTTTGAGATGTGTTGCCAACATTATCTACTAACGTAATGTACTGCGGAGAGCGAAAACCAATTACACCTAAATCACTACTTGACCATGATGTGCCTAAATCTAAGAAGAACGAACCCATAACACCATCTAACATTATTGGCAATGGACCAGCAACTAAAGCTTGAAATAATGGGAAACGAAATTCAAGGTTTGTTAAAAAATACTTTGATCCAATTGATTGTGAAATTTCAAAACCACGTACAGGCATTGGTAAATTCATGAATGCAAAATCTTCCGGATTTTGGAATAACTGTGGATCGGTAGTACTAGTATATGCAATTGCACCACGATTTATCCAGTTATCTACACCACCCATAAAGAAGTTCCTTGGGTCAGCACCTAAACTTGCACCACCGGAGAACCGTGCCATAAATCCATATATCTGACGGTAAATAGGTACATATTGCCGAACATCGGTTGTAAATGTTACGAACTTGCGGGTAACGGGTGAAAGTTGCATATCTACAAATGCACGCATACCTCTGTATGGGGCTAAAAAGCCAAACTGCGTATTATCGTAAACATATCGTGCGCTTGGTAAAATGTAGTGTGCACCATATGATTCTTCAGTAGGGATATCTTGATTTTCTTTTGCTACACCTAACCATTGCACCCCTAACTCCATACGGTCGAATCGACTAAAGGCGTATGATGCATCTAATTTTAGCCCGTAATTCCGCAATCGGTAAAGATTATATGCTCCAACATTGTAATTAGGTAAGTACCATAGTAAAGCGTTGTGCTGTGCTGTTATGTAGTAATCGATAACTTCCGGCATATACCCATACTGAACCATGATCCCACTGTTGTTTAAGTCGTTAAACAGATTAAGTTGTGTATAAATCTGATGGTCTCCAAGAAGATCACTAAATAACATCTGTATAATCCCTTGGTAACTACCCCAAAAGTTATTATACCCTGCATTACCTAAAATAATATCGTTGGAAAGGGTTACTTTATAATCACGTTCTAAAAACTCGGTTGAACTTGTTTTGTCTTTAGTGGTAGTTTCAGCTTTATACACAGGTATATCTTTGTTTGGAGTTACCATTTGTTGGCGCGAAAACTCTACGGCAAACTTACCATATCCTTTAATCTCATCTTTAGATTGCGTAATAGTAACGGTATCGGTGGTAATCTGGTTCGCAAGTTTTTCTTGGTCTCGGAGTTTGATTTTATACTTGGTTAACGGTAACTCTTCGTTCTCAAGGTTTTTATCAAAAGGATTGCGAATCATAAACAAATCAAATCCACCTTTGTTCTGTGCGCTAAACAACAGCTTCGTTTCATCTTTCGATAAATCCAACTGTGTTATACCCGAAATAGAATTTGTTTTAGGACGGATAGCTTTTGTTTCCAGGTTCATCTCATACAAATTTCCAATACCGTTGTATTCGGTAACAAAAAACAACTTGGCATTATCCTTTGATACCACCAAAGATGTCTTCTTGTTTTGTGGGTCGGTGGTTATGCGTTCTATTTCTTTATTTGCAATGTTGATTCTATATATGTCAGATGAGTTAATGTTATGCTCCCACATTCTCATTGTAGTTTTATTATAGACTCCATTAAGGTAGTTTAATCTATCGGAAACGAAATACACGTATTTACTATCGTTACTCCATGCCGGATGTAAATCAGTAAACACATCGTTGGTGAGCTTGTTCAGGTTTTTGGTTTGCACATCAAAAAGGTAGATGTCGGGTTGTTCAGTTACCGTAGCTACTACCGCAATGTATTTACCATCGGGCGACCATCGGGCAGAAGTCATTGTTTTAATATCAAAGGTGAACTTTTCCGTTTCATCTTTCTGAATATCAATAATATATAACGCATCTTCCCCACCTGCCTTAGCGGTAATGGCAAGTTTATCGCCTTTCGGGTTCCACGAAATACCCGGCGTTAATATATTCAACTCTTCGAAGTCTAACGAACGCTGGCTACTTACTATTAAGCGTGGTTCTGATTTCCTATCAACATCCATTACATAGATTCCAAAGTCACCATCTCTATCACTAATAAACGCAACTTTACTTCCATCGGGTGAGATTGCGGGAGATGTATTATAGAAATTGTTCTCTTTTGCATGGTTAGTCAGTCTTTTTGCAAATTCATCCAATCGTTTAAACTTATCTAAGTCCGGTAAATACTGTTTCTTGATTTCATTTTCCCATTCTTCCGAAAAATCCTCAAGAGACATTCCAAATGCACTTTTAAAGGCAGCATCTGCATTCCCTAACGAGCGTAACCTGTTAATTAACTCTCCTACCTTTCCCTTACCATATTTACTAGCCACATACGAGTAAAACGCTTGTCCGCCGCGGTACGCAAAGTACCCGCCTAATCTGCTTAATGGTGGTAAATACTCACTAATGGTAATGTCTCGCATAAACATATCTGTGGCAATGTCTAAACCGCCAATGCTCTCATATTCGGCTAATCCCTCGTTCATCCACAACGGTATTTGTGTTTTAGATTGAATTGCCACTTGCATACTGCCACTATAGAATACTTCGTTCAGGTAGGCGTGTACCAACTCATGATGTATCACGTGACGGAATTTCTCCCAATCGCCCTCAAACGGAATCACTACTCTGTTCTTGAACAACTCAGTAACACCACCAACACCTTCGGGCATAAACTCGCTTAACACATTGGTTTGCTGAAACTCATTGTGTGAACCATACACAACAAGGTTGATTTTTTTAGTAATTCGGTAGCCAAAATTATTATATAACGAGGCTAATGCATCTTCGGCTTTATACGCACAAAACTGCGCTACATAGTTCAGTCCGTTGCTGTAATACACATCAAAATGCTCCGACGAAATATATTTCCATTCAAACTTTTGGTACTGTACTTTGTTTTTCCCAAACTGTGAGTACATTGGCTGTAAGCCAAACAAAAGCATAACACAAACAGCAAGTATTTTCATATTTTTACTCATAGAATTCTATCGTAGTGTCTCTCTATTTAACATGTTGTTACTGATAGTAATCTCAACAACAAAGCTACATACATTAGACGGTACGAGGTATATAACATTTTCTAATCATCGGCAAGAACCCGTAAAAAGGCAACAATCCTCAAGCTGCCCGACAGAACCTTCATTGTGTAACACCGCTCACGGTGGACGCTTTAGCTACAATGGCGGTTCTTTCCCGCAACAGTATGGGAATGTTGTAGCTGTGTATTTGGTGCGGCTTGCGAAAGCAAATAATAAAGTAATTATGCCAACAGCTTTACAAGAAGTTTCACAAGCACTAAAAGTCTTATCCACGCAACAACGTACTGTTCAATACAGTCTACCTGCTATTTGGGAAGCTCCTTATTCAGGTAATGGAAGTATCGAAATAACAAACCCTGCCGAGTATTATCATTCTATCGTTCAGGAAGTGCTAAAGAATAAAGTACAAAAAACATCACGAGATGAAGCTTGGTTGCTCAAGACTAAGCTGTGTACCTTTTTTGTTCGTCACGTAACAACGTACGACCATAACAATGATGGAAACATTTCGACTGGATTACTTCCAAATGGTTGGCGCGAAACTGGAACATTTATCAAGGGTATAGCGTTACTTCCGTACTTAAAAGACTTAGGATGTACAGCAATACATTTGCTACCTGTGTTTAGTATTGGTGCAATAGCACAAAAAGGAAATGTTGGTTCTCCGTACTCAATTAAAAATCCATATGTTATAGAGAACACATTATCTGAACCAATTGTAGGACTACCTGCTGCTGTACAGTACAAAGCATTTATAGAGGCAGCACATAGGTTAGGAATGAAGGTAATTCAAGAGTTTGCTTTGAGAACGGTAAGCAAAGACTCGGATTGGATTGAACAGCATCCTGAGTGGTTTTATTGGATAAACGATAGCGGCTCTACTTCAAATTTTACACCGCCCGCATTTAACTCTGATGATTTAACTACTATTGAAAAGAAAATGAATTCCGGTGAACGGAATAACCTGCCACAACCGAATGCAGAATACAAACGACTATTTACACATTCTCCTGTCTCTGTTTCAAGAAGTAAACAACACGGATTTGTTGGAACTTCTGACGGCGATACAACCTGCATGGTGCCCGGTGCGTTTGCAGATTATCCACCGGATGACACCCAACCACTGTGGTCTGATGTTACGTACTTAAAGTTGTACAACCATCCCTCATATAACTATGTATCGTACAATACCATTAGAATGTATGATGAAGAAATGTCAAAGCCGGAATATGAACAACATGAACTTTGGAATACAATTGCAGACGTAATTCCCTATTATGTTAAGGAGTATGCCATTGATGGAGCTTTGCTTGACATGAGTCACGCTTTGCCAGTTCCACTTCGCGATAGAATAATTACTTCTGTCCGGAAACTACAACCCAACTTTGTGTTTATAGAAGAGAATTTTAGAATACAACGCCAATCGAAAGACATTGGATTTGATGTTGTTGTTGGCGATAGTTGGTTTGCTGCACTCGATACAGAACGGTTCAATATGTTTGTAGATAAGTATCAGAACAAACGTGCGGAGATTCCTTATTTCGCATGTACAAATTCTCACAACACTCCGCGCATAGCTTCTAGATATAACTTGCGTGAAATTGGTACCATGGTAAACAAATTATTCACTTTGCCTGAATCTATTCCAAGTATTGTTGTAGGTGATGAAATCGGGGAAAAGAATCCAATAAATACCGGATTAGGGTTCAGTCCGGAAGAAGTTTCTACATATCCTCCGGAACAGTTAGCCTTATTCTCGGCATGTGCTCTGAATTGGCATAATGCCGATACTGAATTCCGAAAAATGTACAAATCGCTTCTAAATTTTAATGAGTAAGCAGTTAAGCGAGTATCACTTTGTAAATTTGCAATCATCTTATTAAATGGAATTGACCAAATGAGTAAAACCGCGCCAGCAAGTACATCGTTCAAATTACCATCGTTGGTACCTTTTGTTGTTTTTGCTTTAACAACTGTCATTTTTTTCAGGGCACAGATTTTTAGTGGTTCATTCTTTTGGGATGATTTTAACGAGCAAGTTTATCCTAACCGTGCCTATGCAGCCAAACATATATCTCAGGGAGAAATCCCCTATTGGAATCCAAATAGTTTCTGCGGTATGCCATTTATGGCTGATGTTCAAACTGCGTTATTTTATCCACCACATTTATTGTTAGATTTAATTGCAGGTAACGGGCAATATCCTATCAAACTTTTACAACTATTAATTATACTCCATTTCTTCATTGCTCAAATCTCAATGTATCTGCTATGCAGGCGGTTAAAGATTTCAATGTATGGGGCTATGATTGCCGCTGTAAGCTATGGGTTTTCATCTCCGTTGGTGTTACACGTGTTCCATCCGATGCAGGTAGAACACTTAGCGTGGTTTCCGTTGATATTACGATTCTTACACGAAGCAGTGACCGAGAAGAAGTTGATGTCAGTAGTTATAACCGGAATTCTTCTTGGTATGACTATACTTTCCGGTTCTCCACAAATGACCTTATATATGGGATTATTCCTTGGTATAGCGGTTTTATGGTTGGGACTTGGTTCTGTAATATCTAAACAACAAACGATACAACATGCAACACTTTCTATGGTGTATGGGTTAATAGCATTAGCCATCGGTGGCGGGTTATTCTTCATACAGTACTTACCATCTAAGGAATTAGCAGGTCTTTCCGAACGTAACGAAATGACGTTTGAAAAAGCCACCGTAGGTTCACTGGAATTCAAACAAATAGTTACAGCAGCAGTTCCAAAAGCATTTGGCGATGTAAAGCCCGAAACACAAAACAATAAAACTCAGTTTTATCTGAATGAACGTGAGTATTATCTGTATTGGGATACTGCATTCTACTTTGGCATAGTTACATTCTTGCTAGGAATGTTTGGAGCAATCCGCAAATGGAATACTAAAGAAGGCTCGCTCTTTATTGCAATGGCATTGTTTGGGTTCTTGTTTGCCTTAGGTTCTAATGGATTTCTTTATTCTATCTTTTATAATTTACCATTTTTCGGTACTCTCCGTATTCCGGCTCGTATGATGTTCTATGTGTCGTTTTGCTTTAGCATTTTAGCTGGATATGGTTTTGACGAGCTAGTCACTTCATCTTCAAAAGATAACAAAGTTTTGTACGGATTAGGCGGTGCAGCAATACTTCCAATTTTCTTTGCATTAGGTGTAAGTACGGGGTCGATTGTAGAAGCCCCGGAACAAAGGGATACTGACATATCCTAAGATGGATTAAATGATTTGATTGCGGCTATACTTGGCTTTCTACTTG
>JAIBAE010000072.1 GCA_019695345.1 Bacteroidota bacterium
GATGTACGCGAGAATAATATGATAATAGGTGCTGCATTTAAAAAGCCCGGAGTGATTGAAGGTGTTGGTGTAGCCCGCCTTAATCTGCAAACATCTGCTTTTGAATTATTAGGAACAGTATTTGGCAATTTTAACTCGCGCCGGATTAATGTAGTAACATCCCGCAACAACTATGTTGCCTGTGGCGGAACATTCCGAGGTGTATTACCCGATAGCTCACGTGCTGTTGCCTTGTACGATGGCACTAACTGGGTTAAACTTGCCGGAGGTGTTTCCGGAGGTTCACAAGCACAGGTAGTTGCAATTGCCCTTGATAATAACAACGATATGTATGTAGGTGGCGCATTTACCACAGCCGGAACAACAGCATGTGCTAACATTGCACTGTGGAACGGAACTCAATGGAATGATATAGGCGGAATTACAAGCACTGCGGAAACACCTGTAGTAAACGCCATTGCAATTATTGGTGATAACATTTACGTAGGCGGACGCTTTAATAAAGCAGGTGGTACGGTAGATGTAAAAAACTTAGCACGGTATAATAAAACAACACGCCAATGGTCTGCCGTTGGTGCTGGAACAGATAACGGTATCCAGACATTTTATGTTAAAGGAGATTATCTGTTTATTGGTGGTGATTTTTTAACGGCAAACGGATTGCCCGCCGGAGGCATAGCACGCTACGACACCAAAAACAACTCATGGTACACCTTTGGTAGCGGTACCGATGGTTCGGTCTATGCTATTACAAGTGCATACAATGGGATATTTGCCGGTGGCTCGTTTTTAGCAGCAGGCGGAAAATTATCGTCGCACATTGGCAAATGGCAGCTCGACGCAACACCTGTAGAAGATGAGTCAAGTTCATCAACTATTAATACACAAAGTGGTGTTTACCCAAATCCAACTCAGGCTACAACCGCACTTACCTTTACAACACAAGTAGATGCAGATGTAACACTAACCATTCTGAACGAACTTGGGCAAACAATAACAACAGTGCTAAACGCACCAATGCAACAAGGTACACATACCATAACATGGGATGCATCTGCATATCCATCCGGAGTGTACTTTGCACGGTTGCAGTGTGGCAAAAGTATTATCACAAAAAAGATTCTGGTTACACGATAACACTACAGTAACAACTCTAACAAGCCGCTTAATACAATGTTGTTAAGCGGCTTTGTTTTTATGCTATCGCAGGACGGCACCATAAAAATCAGCTTTAAACAGCGTTCATCTGCCGGAAAGAACATACCACCCAAAAAGAACGTTTACTGTGAAAGATAACAGAGGTGCTTAAAAATATCTGTATAAGATTTCCGTATTAGATAGAACACAGAGGATTGCATTAATCACATACCACTATGAATCAATACACAGAAAGCGTACGCAAACAATTTGAGTACTACAAACTTCTTGGCGAAAAAACATTTGAACAAATACCGGATAACGCATTGTTCTGGCAGTATAACGAGGACAGTAACAGTATTGCTACCGTTGTTAAACACTTGTGGGGCAATATGCTTTCCCGCTGGACGGATTTCCTGACAACCGATGGAGAAAAAGAATGGCGTAACAGAGATTCAGAATTTGAGAACGACATAACTACCCGGGCTGAGTTACTTCAAAAATGGAATGAAGGATGGGCGTGTTTATTTACTGCACTCGATTCTGTTTCCGATAACAACCTTGATACAGTCATTTACATTCGTAATCAAGGACATACAGTTATGGATGCGATTAACCGCCAACTTGCGCATTATGCTTACCATGTTGGGCAGATTGTATGTATTGGTAAAATGATGAGTACCGATGCATGGAAGTCGCTATCTGTGCCTAAAGGTGGTTCGGGTGCATTTAATGCCGAGAGGTTTGCTAAACCAAAACATACAGAACACTTTACCGACGAAGTATTGCAGAAGAAATCGTAATTACACGAACAACGCCAATGGTTTTGTGGATTGTTCTTTTCCGCACAATAAGGTTATGGTTGTAGTATGCAGTATGGCGCGGCAATGCGATAGCAACAACTTTTACATACATAATGCTTGTGCGCGTGCCCAGATGCAGTGCGCAGCAATAGTAGCGGCAAGTTTTGATGTGCGGGCATCTAAATCGTAGAAGGGATTGACCTCTACAATATCCACGAGTTTTGTTTGTTTTTGCGCACCTATAAATAACGCGGCATCGAACATATTGCGTGGTGTAAAGCCATCGGCCGATGGGGCGCTTGCCCCGGGCGCGTATGCCGACGATACACCGTCGATATCAAAACTGCAATACACATTCTCTGCTTGTGAAATGGCATTCCACGTGTTGCTAAGCGATTCGGTAAATCCGTTGGCGTGTATGTGGTGCATCATAGTAATGTGATGACCGTTCTCTAACACATATTGCATGTGTGCCGCAGCTGCGGAGAACGATTGAATGCCGAATTCGGCAAAGCAACCACCGGGAATATGTACAGCAGGGTCTTCTATCAACTGTCTGAACGGTGAGCCGGAATGACGTCCGTGTTCGTTAAACGGACGCACATCTAAGTGCGCATCGAAGTTTATTATACCAACTGTTTTACCAAGCGAGCCAAGCGCCGCGCCATTAGGATATGCTATGTCGTGTCCGCCTCCAAGCACAAGTACAAACGCACCTTCCCGCAGAAGTTGTGTTACAGCTTCTTGCTGAGCTTCGTGAATTTCCTCGAGTGTTTTGCCATTTGTATTAATGTTGCCGTAATCTGCTATGCGGATATCAGAGGAAATAGAGTCCGTTCCATTTGATATAGTTAGCCGGTTCAGCCATGCACGTATTGCCTCTGGGGCTGCGCCTGCCCCGCCTCTGCCGCCATTACGTTCAACACCAATATGTTGTGGAACACCCAATAGTGCAATATGCGGAACCTGTGTAAAGGCCGCGTTGCCGTGAATAATAACATCGGCAAAACGAATATCGGTAGCATCCTGCTTTGGTTGTTGAGGTGCGTGATGTAAATCAACGCAATAATGACGAAAGGTAAACATAGATAACAGTGCTATTGTTTGGCTGCTAAATTACGCTTAATAACCGAAATCATATCATGTGCTACTCTATCCCACGAATAATATGCACGGTAATCGGGTACATGTTGCTGAACATACGATTTCATTTCGGTGTTTTCTAAGGCCATTGATATAAGGGTTGCGAGTTCATCGGGCGACTCGGAGTCTGCCTCCATAAGATAGCCATTTACGCCATGAGTAATAAATTCGGGCATAGCAAAGGCATTACGTGCTATTACCGGTACACCATTGCAGAGTGCCTCGCCAAAAACAATTCCGTAAGCTTCGTACCGCGAAGGCATTACAAATAACTCGGCATGTTGGAAGTATTGATTTAACTCTGCACGGGGCTTGTTGCCTATATAGATAACCCGTTCAGGAAGTTGTAAGCCATCGGGAAGTTTATGTGGTCCGGCAATTACCAATGTAACGTTGTGTTTTTGTTGTATACTGCGGAATGCTTCAACTACAATATCTCCGCCTTTCCGCATGAAGTCTCTTCCCACAAACAAAATAAACTTCTCTTGTATTGGGCGTGGTTGCGGTGCATAAGAATACTCTGCATTGATACCTGCATGAACAACGTGGATTTTTTCCGGAGGTAAGTTCATCAGGCGTGCGGCCTCGCGGGCGGCATGGTGGCTCATGGAAAAAACACCGGGTAATGTAGCAAAAATCTTATGCTGACGCTCTGCCCAACGGTTCAGAGTTTTGGACGAATATAATACGCTCTCATATTTTCCAAGAACAGGGTTTTGGTTTATATATAAATACTCGGGCATCGTAACATCAAAGTATGGATACTGCGGCGTTGCAGAATATCCGTAATCTCCCATCGAAATTATTGCATCCATAGACGGCGATTGTTGTTCAGCTTCCAATAACTTACGCTGTGTGTACCAGGCATGTAACGGAGAATAAATATACCCACTGGCAAACCTATGTAGGTTAGGATGATAGGTAACGTACATTAGTTTAGCTGCTTTTAATAAAAGTCCAGCCATACCAACATTAATATCCGTAATCTCTAGCTCCTGCATACGTAGCAACGCACGCAGCAACGATATTGGTGTATACGACCATGTTGCTTCACCTTTATTCGGGTCCCACGCACAGGCAAAACCTAACTTCATACTATAAACTCAATTCAACATAAAATAATTACAAAGATACTTAAAGGATTAGTTGCATAGTAAATACTACAAAAACACTCATTGATTTTGAAATTGTTTGCATCGCATAGATTATTATTCCATATTCGCACTACTCACGTATTCAGAACACAACACAACTCAATGACGAATACCATAGTTTGCTCTCTTGATACTGTTCCACTTAACTCGGCAGTACTATCAACGCTGAAAAAAAACTATCCGTTGATAGAATACGCAACAACAGACAAAACTGTAACATTTAAAACAGAGCTACTATCACACACACAACGTTCTTGTATAGAATCCGACCTGATTTTTTTTCAAAGTAATCCGCACTTACCCTTAGAAAACTTATGTTCACAGTTAAGTAACTATACGCCGCAAAATGATTCCCAAAAAATAATGTTAGAGTATGCGTATAAGTTAGTAGAATTAGATGAAGATTCGTCGGGTGCCGGTCTGTTTATGTTTGGAGACGCGGGTATAGGCAAAAGCCACATAGCCATTGGTATCAGTAAACTGTTTATGCAACGTGGGTTAAACCCACAGTTTCTGGTTGCGGAAAAATACACCTTTAGTACACGTATAGAATTACATCCCGAACAAGTGTGGGTAATAGATGATATGAATAGCGGATTCCATGTGTCGTCGCGGTTGTTTAAGCAAGTAGTTCTTAATGCACACGAACGTGGCGGACGTGTGTTTGTAACAAGCAACAAAGAGTACGATGAACTTATGAACGAACTTTTTGTTGGCGATAGTAAAGCAAATAAAATCCGTTATGTTGATAGAACCAAAGGCATGTTCAAAATACTTCATGTAACAGGAAGCAGCCACCGCCAATCGCACGCGTGGTATAAATAAAATGTTATGAGTTCCCCCACCTCTGCCGAAGCGCGCCGTGTGCGCGGCAACCCGGTCCGCTCCGCACCTTCAGCGGCGCGATAATCAATTACGAATGACGAATTACGGATGAGCAAGTAATGTAGTTTGTCTGGGCGAATAGATATTCGCCCCAGATATTCTGTACCAAAATCAAAATGTGCGAAGCAGGTCGTGCGGTTCGCACCGGGTTTGCGCGCTGTACGATTGCTTCGGAAGAAGCGGGAAGCCATGAATCAACGTATTGTATTGTTTGTGGAAACAGCAATGCGGAGCAGGTAGTATATTGCACGTAGTGAATACTTTGTGTGCAGTTGTTTATGATGTTGGATTCCGTTAATAATGTAATTCGTTCGGGGAAATTTCCGCCAATTCTGTTTTTGTTTGGCGAGGAAGAGTTTTTGGTAGAAGAAGCTTATCAGCAAGTTCTGGATGCAATTATTAAAAGTGGTATCAGCGATTTTAATGTTGATATTACCGATGGCGAAGATGTAACACCGGAACGGCTTGTTCAACTTGCGGGGTCATTCCCAATGATGGGCGATAAACGCCTTGTTGTTGTTAAACGGTTTGAAAAAGTTGTTAGCGGGCGCCGAACAAAAAACATGGAAAAGAGTTCGCCGCTTGCTTCGTATATCAGTAATCCATCGCCAAGTACCATTGTGATTCTGTTGTGTAGCGACCAACGTGCCGTTGCCGAAGAACTAAAAGGTATTGCCGCATTATTAAACAACCCCAAGCAAAAAGAAAAAGCTGCGGGCAAAGTTGCCAAACTGAAGTTCCCGTATAATCTGCTTATTCAACATGCCGATTGGGTAGAGTACCCCAAACTTTACGAGCGCGAGTTGCCATCGTGGATTGCAAAACGTGTAAAAACAATGGGGCGCGAAATAACACCCGATGCCTGCGAATACATTGTTGCGCAAGTTGGTAGCTCTCTGCGAGATATTGCCAACGAGATTGAAAAGATAATCACCTTTGTTAACGATAAAAAACGAATCACTGCCGATGACGTTATGGCGTTGGTAGGCGCACACCGTTTGTATAATGTGTTTGAATTACAAAAAGCAATTGGCGAGCGGCAATTAACAAAGTCGTTGGATATTGTGCACAACATGTTACGGAACGACAGGCAAGAATTACTTATCATATCACTTCTGGCGCGATACTTTGTTTCTATCTGGAAACTGATAGAAGCATCGCGCCAAAGCAACAATAGTTACGAGATTGCAAAAGCAATAGGCGTCAGTTCGTTTTTTGTTCCGGAATATCTGGCCGTGCTGAACCGCTACACCCCACAAGAAATTGAGAATGCTTTTTTTGCATTACACGAAACCGACCGTAAGTTAAAAACCTCATCGGGCGATACACTAATGCTTCTGCAACAAATGATTATCAACATTGTTGCACCGGAAGAACTTGCAGTACGCAAATAACATTTGCATTACTATCGAACAACTATCAACGGTGCCGATGTAGTTTTACTCTGCGTGCTGATATGCACCGAGTACACTCCTTGTGCCAACGTATGCGTTGGAAGTTCAGTTACAAACCGTTCCCCTGCTTGTACAACCTGCGTTGCAGAGTACACTGTATTACCAATCAAGTCGGTAACAGTAATGTGTACTGTTTCATCAAGCGGTGTGCTGAACATAATGCGGGAAACATCGCCGGCAGGGTTTGGCGTAATCTGTAAGCCGAAGTATTCGTTATCTTCAGATACGTTTGTTTGTGAGCCCCTTACACCCGAGGTTTCAACAATCTTACGAGTCACACGCTGAACAGGGTGCCCGTCAATCGTTACGTTTTGCGTTATGTAAATAATCTGTAACGTTGGCTGAATACTATCGCGGTGAATAAACTGATACGCAGTTCGCTTTGTTGTTGTAACGGTTGTTTGTACGCCTTTTACGGTATCTGCTGTTGTTTCGGTAAATACCATCCGCATGATATTTTGAATTGGCAAGTTTAAGCCAAGTCGCAGGGAGCCATAGCCACTGTAATACACTTCACCCACACCGGAACGCGTTCCCGTTGAAGGTGGGAGTGTAGAAACAACAGACCCACGGTAACCATCGCGAATGTACCCTTGATATTTAATAGGTACCGGACCCAACTCGTAAGGGTCGGCTAAGATATTCTCTTGTAAACTCTTGTCAATTCGTATTACACCCAACCGCTGAATGGTTGGTGCAACAGGAATCCCAAAATATTCAAATGTAGAATCGGTAACACGCACAAGCGAAGCACCCGGGTACTGCGATGAATATGGCGTAAGTTTAGGGTCGGTGTAACGATTTGTTGTAAATGTAGCCGTTGGCTTGATATTCGGGTAACTCCAAATTCTGTTCGCCCCGCCGGTTAATGTATCAATACCCGTTGTATCGCAGGAATACATGGTATAGGTAAAACCGGACTTTGGGAAATTACTGGTAGTGTAATCCGGCTGTGCAAACAAAGGCAATGTGTATATCACAATAGCCAAACACAACCAAACAAACGTGCGTTGCTGGTAAAACATTTCTTGCTCCCATAATATTCTTATACAACTGCAACCTACATTCTGCAAGGAAATCAAAATCTTAGCAAAATCTTAGCAAGAATGTGCGGCAAATCTATGTAAAAAGTGTGTTTTGGTAAATGTATTCTGCTCTCGCCAGACCGCACCGAACGGTTGTGTTGCCAAATTACAGTTGTCATGCGGGCGCATATCCTGCCATCAGTAACACACCGTTTATCGTAATAATTCACATAAATTTTTCTACAAGATTCAGTACCTTGCAATCAAAACAAACAGCAACGCAGAACTCCATACAAACAAGTAAACATGATAAAACCAAAAGCACTCCGTAAAAAAGCAACCATAGGGATTATATCTCCTGCATCGCCATTGCGTGGCGGTACCGAACGGTTAGACAAAGCAATTCGTTATCTGGAACAACTTGGATATAACATAATACCTGGAAAACATCTTTACGCCAACAACGCCTACCTTGCCGGAACAGATGACGAGCGCAAGAGTGATATAGAATCAATGTTTGCTAACCCAAATGTAGATGCTATTATCTGCTCGCGTGGCGGATACGGAACAATGCGCTACTTGCATCAACTCAACTACCGACTCATAAAACAAAACCCAAAAATCTTTGTTGGATTTTCCGATACAACGGCACTGCAATCTGCCATTTACCGTAAAACAGGACTCATTACCTTTAGCGGGGCAATGGTTGGTGTAGATATGATTGACTTCCATCCCGAAAGCGAAGAATTCTTTTGGCGGGTTCTTACAAGCAAACGTAAAATCGGAACAATACAACAATCACTGCCGTTAACAACCATACACAAAGGCACCGCCACCGGACATCTTGTATGCGGCAACCTTGCAATGCTTACAGCCATTGCCGGAACACCTTTTCAACCCAATTATAAAAACGCAATTCTGTTATGCGAAGACATTGGCGAAGAAAGTTACCGCATAGACCGCATGCTTTCCCAACTTGAGTTGCAAGGTGCATTGCACCAAAGTGCCGGCTTGTTGTTTGGCCAGTTTACCGAAGACGAAAACAGAAAAACCTCAACACCAAAACGCCCAATAACCGATGTGCTTACCGAATACGCTCAACGTTCCGACCGTGCGGCAATTGGAAATGTAATGTACGGTCACACCCGCAAAAAGCTCACACTCCCTTTTGGTGTGCAATGCAGTATAAATGCCGGAAAGAAGAATATTACATTTCCCGAATCAGGAGTAGAATAACATGTTCCCCTCCTCTACCGTAGCAATCCTTCAGCGCGCCAACCCGGTGCGGACCAACCGTTACAGCATCGCGCGATAAGAGGAGCATACGTGGCGAGTCTCAGCGACATTGGTAAAAAAATGTTATGGTAGGTTCCTACAACGCATACGTAAAGTGAATCACTTGTTCCTCGCCTGTTGGTTTGGTAGAGCGGTAAAAATCTAACGCATAGTCATCAACAACATCTGCCTGAACAAATACCTCTTCAACATTGTTGGCGCGGCAATACTCATTAAGGGCACGTATTAGTTGTTTGCCAATTCCTTTACGTTGATACTCACGCCGCACTGCAAGGTCAAAAATATATGCATATGCTTTTTCGGAATAATACGGGCTTAGCACATATACTGTTAAAGCTCCAACAATTACCTCATCATGTCTGGCTACCATAACCAGAAAGTTAGGGTTGGCTAATGTTGATTGTAGTGTTTGTGTACTTGGAAATGTAAAGTTTTCCATCTCAAAAACATCTTCAAAAAGGTTGATTACTTCTACAAACTCATTGATATTGTTTGTGCCGAGAATGGTGGTTGAGATATTCATGTTTACAATACAAATGGATACGAATCTTTGGTGTTACTGAATTTCGGATAGGGGGTGAGGGTCTTCCATTAGCTTGTTTATTCGTGGCTGTAAAATCCAGATACCAACAATATTGAAGAAAAAAAGTACGAACTCTAAAGCGCATTTATCAAAGCCACTTTTATGTTGTAGTTCAACTGTTTTAAGAGTCTGTGCCGCAAAGTACATCAGGTATAAAGAACAACCAAACATTGCCATATTCACCGGGAATGTAATAAAGAATACAACAAAATACTCAGGGTTTACCGATTGTTCCGGGAACGACGCAAATAACGTACTGAACATTATATACATTAATGTATACAGTAGTAGTAATAGGATAATGGTAGATACAAAAACAATGTTAAACCGTTTAATGTGTAGGTCAATATCACCGGGGATCTTGTGTTGTAATCCTTTAACAACTGCCCAAAGCCAAGTATACTGAATTGAGGTAGCCATAATAGAAAATGGAAGGCTATAAATAAATATACTCTTCATTATCTGTGAGAATTGTTCCGGCGTTGCGGGGTCAAGAGTTAGTAATGAGCTAACCATGCTACCCATAATCGTCATAGCACCAATAGATGGAAGTGCAATCATCAGTACAAACAACTGCCAGTGTTTTAGCTTCAGGATAAATTGTGTCATAATAGTATCTCCGGCAGATTTAAAGTTATGTTACTGTAGTGTGTTTTCTCTCCCGCAGCACATTGTTGTGTTGTGTGGAAACCGTTCGGTGCGGTCATGCGATAGCAAAGAATACTACCTTAGAATACTCCGCCTGTTACATTGTGTAGTGGTTGTTGAATCCAATCGAAACCAAAATCTTTTAGCGAGGTAACGCCTACCATTGGCGGCGTAAGTTTCTCGAATAACATGTCGTAATCAACCATTATGCGTACTAAATCTTTGTAGCCAACGCTGGGCTCCCATTGTAGTTGTACGCGGGCTTTGGTGATGTCGGCTTGCAGCCAGTCTACCTCGGTTGGGCGGAAGTACTTTGGTAATATTTCTACTATGCAATCGCCTTCCGATAACACACCGTTAAACTGCGATGACACCGAGCGGACAATTCCTTTTTCTTCTACGCCATCGCCTATCCATTGTAATTCTACGCCGGCGTATTCAAATGCGTCTTGTACAAATTCGCGGACGGTATGTGTATCGCCCGTACCAACAGCGTAGTCGTCGGGGGAATCGTGCTGAAGCATCAGCCACATCATTTGCACATACTCCGGTGCAAAGCCCCAATCGCGTTTGGCGTCGAGGTTTCCTAAGTAGAGTTTCTGTTGTTTACCGCTTAGTATGTGCGCAAGTGCGCGCGTAATTTTCCGTGTTACAAATGTTTCGCCGCGGCGAGGTGATTCGTGGTTGAATAAAATGCCGTTGCATGCAAACATGTTGTAGGCATCGCGGTAGTTCTTTACCATCCAGTACGAATACAACTTTGCAATTGCGTATGGGCTTTGCGGCTCGAACGGAGTGCGCTCGCTTTGCGGGGCAGGTGCCGAGCCATATAACTCCGATGACGATGCCTGATAAAACTTGCTTTTAACTCCGCTGCGGCGTATAGCTTCCAGAATGCGGGTTGTGCCAATGCCTGTAGTGTTGCCGGTGTATTCGGGCATATCAAACGAAACACGCACGTGGCTTTGTGCACCAAGGTGATACACTTCATCGGGTTTGATGTTATACATAATTTCGGTAAGCAAACCGGGGTCGGTTAAATCGCCGTAGTGTAAATGTAGTTGTGTGTCTTTGGCGTTGGGGTCCTGATACACATGGTCTATACGGTTTGTATTAAACACGCTACTGCGGCGGATAACACCGTGTACCACGTATCCTTTGTGTAGTAAATATTCCGTTAAATACGAGCCGTCTTGTCCGGTGATGCCGGTAATTAATGCAGTTTTCATTCCGTTGCAAATGGTAGTTTATTGTATGCGGCAAAAGTACGCCGTAAAATGCAAACGTACCATTAGGTCTGTAAAATTCTTTGTGTGTTCCCCGCCATTGCCGAATCTACCGCGCCAGCGCGCCAACCCGGTGCGAGCCGCACGGTACAGCATCGCGCGTACACGATAAAGCTGGTTTGTTGCACAAGGAACTCTTCCACACTGTGTGGATATGTTGATAAACCTGTGGATAGGCGCGGTCAGGCGATAGCAACAACACTACCGTAATACAACGAATTGTTTATAACTACGTTTGTTGTTAGAAGTAAGAATTGCAGTGTACGTGCCACTTGGAACCGGAGTGCCGTTGCTTGAACGGGTGTCCCAGATAAGTTGTGTTTGTTGTAATGCAGTGTACACAGGTTGCCCAAGCTCGTTGATAATGTAAATATCGGATAGCGTAGATGGGCTGATAGTGATGTGCGACGATGCGGGCTGTGGATACAGTGTGCACTCATCCTGATGTAGTTCCACAACCGATGTAGCACTATTGGACACCGTTATGGGAATTGGAGTGAGAAATTGCCAATCGCCTGTTTCGTTACTGCCGGATTGGAAGTTAACGGCATTGCCAACAGCATACATGGTGTAAACACCCGTAGTGGCCGGCGCTTTCCACCGGAAACTCCAAACTACCTGGCGAACTCCGTTTATAAACGAAAACTCTTTGGGTCTGGAATGAACAAGTTGTTTAGGAGAAAATTCAAACACGCGTAATCCTTCGGCTTCATCGACAGAGAGTTCACCTGCAATTTTTCCGGTTGGGTCTTCTATACTAATTGCCACACCTGCTTTGGGATAAGAGGAGTGTTGCAGAGAAAGAGTAAAGTTGATTATCTCGTTAGGAAGTACGGTAGTTTTTCCCTGTAATAAAGCAAGCGTTGTTTTACTGCTTGGAGTTTCGCAATGGCATGCACAATTTGAAGTACTGCGTGAGTTAAAAGCTATTCCGGTAGATACACTATAGGCGGCGCAGGCCGGTAGTATAAGGAATACGATGAGCAGAATAAATTTAATTGCCATATATTGTATTGGGATTATTGATACATTGTTACGGAAAAATAAAACACGGTAACGCAATCTGTTTCGACAAATACTTACGTATTAATATTATAGGTAGAAAGGGTATTATATATGGAGCAACAACAATTACGGGTAATTATTACCGGGGCATCGGGTATGGTAGGCGAAGGCGTTTTACACGAATGCCTTAACAGTCCGCACGTTGAACATGTGGTGGTTTTAGGGCGTAAACCATGTGGACATAAGCACCCCAAGTTAACAGAGATTATTCATAGTGACTTTTTAGATATAACCCCAATTGCAGACCAGCTACAGAATTACAATGCGTGCTTTTTTTGTTTGGGAGTTTCATCTATTGGGTTGAGTGAGCAAGAATATGTTACGCTAACACACACGCTAACATTACACGTTGCGGAGATTCTTGCGCGGCAAAATCCTGATATGACGTTTTGTTATGTATCGGGCAAAGGAACCGACGGGACAGAAAAAGGTAACAGCATGTGGGCGCGGGTAAAAGGGAAAACAGAAAACGATGTTATGAAGTTACCATTTAAACGTGCGTTTGCTTTCCGCCCGGGGTATATACACCCAACCAAAGGACTCCTGAATACACTGAGCTTTTATAAATACATCATGTGGTTGTATCCTGTATTAAAAGTTATTGCACCAAGTTACGGTTCTACCTTACGCGAGATAGGTTTGGCAATGATTCGCGTTGCCACAAAAGGATATTCCAAGAACGTTTTAGAAGTTCCGGATATTATTGATGCCGCGAAATAACAAAGGGACTGTATGAAAAAGATTGTGTTGTTTGTAATAGTAGGATTAGTAGGCGTGTTTATGTTTATCCTGCCTGATTTGCCTATGGTTGAATTGATGATGCAACGGAATAACTGGCTGATTGCTTCTGCACAAGTAGAAGATGTTACGGTAGATTCCATTCCGCTATCGCTCTCTAAAATCCGTTACAAGATATTTATTGAGTACACCTATACAGTAAATGGAACAGCATACCACAATAATGATATACAAAACATTGGTATGATATTGCCGCCAAGTAGTACTAAGGAATCAACCAAACAATACATGCTGGGTAAGTTCCCCATAGGTAAGGTGCTGCAAATACACGTTAACCCACAGAATCCCAGCCAAAGCACCGTACCGGAATTTCACACCATGAGTTTTACGTCGGTGTTTATTGGTGTGGCAATGGTTGTGGTGAGTATTGTAATGATTGGATTGGAGTTATTGAAACAAAATCGAAATGCGTGAATCATAGTATTCAAGAATTACCATATTGATTGAAATACGTATGAAGTTCATTATTCCGATTCTGTGTTGCTTCACTACGGTGGTGCTTTTTTCTAAGACTGATAGTACGGCAAAAAAGAATGCTGATGATGATATGCACATTATCTACTCTTTTGGTTGTTCTTATCAGAATGAGTTTTTAGCAGAAGCCGGATTGATGTATGGATGGAGTGCTAAAACAGGTCCTTGTAACCCCGGTGGTATGGCGGGTATTAAACTTGCCAGCGAGTTCAACTTCTCACCCAACAATTTTTATATAGCACCAAAGATATCGGCACAGGCCGATTTGATTTTCTTGGCTCTAAGGGTAAACATCATTGATTACACCGACTTTACTCATCACGATATAAAAATTACACCGGAAATAGGTATTACATTGTTAGGGCACATGGATATAATGTATGGGTATAATATACCAACCGCCATTAGCACAATACCAAACATCAGTACACATAGAGTAACGCTAACTTGTAACTTCGATGAGAATCTATCGGTATTGCGATAGTAGTTAAGGGTTGGCATCTAATCACTATTACTTGTGTTATTATAAGAGGTTTTTTAGAATTAGACTGAATTGCTGTTGTTCCTTATATTGTGAAGTTATTATTTCACAATTTTAGGAACTCTTATGAAAAGACTTTCTGTTATCTGCCTTGGGTTAGTAGTTATTCTCTTGCAGTCGTGCTCAACAGATTCCAATCCGGTAAACAGTAGCAATAATACTGCAAACTTGTATTTCCCATTAACAAATGGTTCAACGTGGTTGTATTCAACAAACATGTCCGTCCAGATCACTAATACAGTTGTAGGTGATTCAGTTGTTGTAGGTACAACGTATAAAAAAGTAGAAGGTGCGTATGTAGGTGGTACTACTAAACAATATAGTTGTGCGCGTAATGTTGGCGATGGTGTGAATATGCCAAAGTTCGATCAGAATGGTGTTATGCGAGATATTGTGTGGTTGAAAGATAACGTGAAAGTTGGCGATACCTGGAGTTATTTGAGTAACGATAGCGGACAAGAGTCATTTTACGAATTTTCATGTTTACAAACCGGGATTCAAAGAACAGTTCGTTCAAAAACATATTCGGATGTGATCTGTATGAAAACAGTTTTGGGATTTAATTTTGCAGGTAAACGTTTATTGGCAGGTACTGTAACTACATATTTTGCAAAAGGTATTGGTATGATTGAACAAACTGCTACATCCCAGACTCAAACACAGACAATGGAGTTAGAAAGTTATACAATAAAGTAACCATGGTTACAATGCTTCATCCAAGCCCTGTTGCAAAGCAGGGCTTCTTTTTTTTTGTATAATCTAGTTGTAACCAATACTCCACATTTCTACTCCTTTGCTAAAAAGGAAAAACCACGATTGAGGAATTCACCATGAAAAAGATATTTGTATTTATATGTGCAACTGTACTATGTAGTATGATTGGTTTAGCACAAACGTCATTACCAACAAAGCAGGTTAGTATATTTAAAAATGGCTCGTGCATGTTTACCAAGGAAGGAACTCTGCCGCTTAAAGATAACGTATTACGCTTACCTGTACCCAATGCAATTAGCAGCACCTACTGGCTGAACACACCGGGAGAAAAACTGATTAAGTCGGTTGCATATAAAACCGAAATGATAAAAGTAAAACGCGATGTAACTCGCTTAGAGGAATTGCTTGAGTTAAACATTGGCAAAACCATAACATTCGAGACTCAACGCGTAGAACAACAACAAACATATATACAACACAGCGGTAAGTTGCTTGGGGTAAACCGACAGCTTAACACATTTAAAATTGCCGATAAAACCGGAACACACTATTTCAGCACATCGGTATTACAAAACAATGTGTTGAATTTTAGTATTGATGATGCCATTGATACCAGAATGACCGATAGCTCGGCGCGGTATGCAATCATCACTCCAGTTAAGCCACTATCGGAAATGACAATACAAGAAATCTCCTTACAGAACGGCGTGCAGTGGATTCCATCGTATTCGCTAAAGCTAACAGGAAACAAAGAAGCACGGTTGGAAATGAAAGCACTGGTAGAAAACTTCTCGCAGGAAGATATTACGAATGCCGATGCCGATGTAATTGTTGGTGTGCCACAGTTGTACTTTAGTAAACTTACCGACCCCGCAACATCACCTTCGTTTACACAAGTAACCGCGCCTCCGGTAACTAACGCTTACGATAACAACAGAGTGCAGGCAATGAGCAATACTGCATCAGCAATGTCGGTACGTGGTGGCAGAGAATCAAGCAGTTCGTACAGAACAGATGCAAGTAGTGCTGCACCGCCAAGCTATGATATATCCTACGAAGCAGATGCAGAACAATCGAACGACATCTTTGTCTATAAACTTGGCAACATCTCGGTAGATAAATATTCTAAAGTATCATTCCCGGTTTTTGCAACAACCGTAGAGTACAAAGACATCCACGAATGTGATATACCGGACTTCACAAACTTCGAATTCACACGCAATGTATCCGGCACCGAAGGTAACTACGATGTTTTCCATTCCATAGAACTACGCAACACAACAAACTATCCGTTAACAACCGCAGGCGTAATTGTAACCGACGATAAAAACAGATTCCTTGCGCAGGACATGTTAAAGTACATCCCCAAAAACGGAAAAGGAAATATCCGTCTCTCTAAAGCAATAAACATCACACTCAAATGTTCGGAAGAAGAACTACAACGCACCGAAAACGTAAAACGCATAGCCAAAGTAAACTATAACAAGGTGCGCGTAAAAGGAACAGTCTCGGTTGAGAATTTTAACGAGGGCGATGTAACAATAAAGGTAAAGAAAAATGTAAACGGTGTAATTGTAGTATCCAACAACGGCAAAGTCCGCAAGCGCAGCGAATCGTTTACCACCAACCCACAAAGCGAGGTAACATGGGAAGTCTCGTTAAAGTCCGGCGAGAAACAAGAAATACCCTACGAGTACGAATCACTCTTCCGTCAGTAGTTGTTGCTATCGCATTGCCGCACCAAATGGCACGTGCATCACAACGTTAGCTTGCGGGATAGAACGTTGTACTCCACACAACTTGTATCGTTATAGATATATGAACACGGAGGGATGTGTATATTCCCCCGACTTCGTCTGCCCCCTTTCCAAAAGGGGGCTGTCCGTTAGGACTGGGGGAAGTAATGTTTATCACATCGCATTAAAATTGCACACCGAGTTTAATTGTATTCTTGCGATGATAGCGGAGCGTTTCGCACCGGGTTGGCGCGCTGAAGGATTGCTTCGGCAGTAGCGGGTAACCACATATCAAACAAAATTACACCGACATCAGAATGGCAATGCACGCAACGTTAACAATATCCTCTGCCGAACAGCCGCGCGATAAATCGCAATATGGTTTTTGCAGACCTTGTACAATGGGCCCGAGCGCAACGGCACCTGCCAACCGCTCGGTAAGTTTATAACTGATGTTGCCTGCATCGAGATTTGGGAACACCAACACATTTGCGTTGCCCGCAACCGGAGAGTTTGGTGCTTTACGTGCGGCAACGTGTTCTACTAATGCGGCATCTGCTTGCAACTCGCCATCGGCAGGAATAGCAGGAGCTTTTTGTGTAAAGAGCTGAAACGCTGTGCGTACTTTGTCAACCGACTCGTGCTCTGCACTTCCCTTTGTAGAGAACGATAAAAATGCAACCTTTGGCGCATTACCCGCAACCGATTGATAGTTCCCCGCCGTTGATAACGCTATATCGGCAAGTTGTTCTGCTGTTGGGTACGGCACTACACCGCAATCGGCATAAGCAAGAATGTTATTGGGCAGTATCATTAAAAAGTAACTGCTTACAACACTAATACCATGTTGCATCCCAACTGTTTGGATTCCTGCGCGCAGAACATCGCCTGTTGTACTAAGCGAGCCCGCAACACAACAATCAACATTACCCGCCTTAAGCATCATACCTGCAAAGAACAACGGTTGTTGTATGGTAGCTTGTGCTTGCTCGGGCGTTATGCCTTTGTGTTTGCGTTGTTGGTAGAATGTTTCTGCAAAGTGTGTAACGCGCGCATCGGTTTCGGGATTGATTACTTCAATGCCGGTTATATCAATGTTGTTAGTATTGGCCAGTGTTTGTATCTCGGTTGTATTGCCGAGTAATACAGGATGTGCAATGCATTGTGTGTGCAGTTGGTGTGCGGCTTGTATGGTGCGCACATCGGTTGCATCGGGGAATGCAACACGTTTGTTGTGTGTACGTGCACGTTGCTGAAGTGATTGAATAAACTCGGCAGCATTCATAATATACTTGTTAGCGGAATGTTATACTTACAAACGCATGCTCATACCCAAATGGCGCGAAACATCTTTTACACCGTTAACACAGTTAAACTGTTCGGCAAACTGTTCTTGTGGTTTGGGTAGAGCGTTAGATTTCCATGCGTCGAAAATCTTTTCAAGATGCTGGGTTATAGTTGCTATATCTTTTGGTTCGCTTACAAAACCTGCTTGCGAATCGGTTACTACTTTATGCAATGCGCCACGTGGCGCAGTAAGTAACACAGGTTTGCGCATGGCAATGTAATCGCTAAGTACGGGATGTCCGGCAGGTGTGTCGTGTTGCAAACACAACCATAAGGCATCCGACTCCAGGCACAACTGTACTGCTGTAGCACGTTCGGTTGTTGGGAAGTGATGAACAACATCGTGCAGCTGCCATTTGCGAATTAACTTTTTATGGCGTTCGCGCAATAACCCAACAATACGGATGTGAAGTTGATTGCGAATATCCTCGCGCTTTGCACGTAGATTTTTTAATGCAGTAAACACGTGTTTTGGTGTTTCGCCGTTGGTAAAATCTGCATAGTGTGTTAGTACACAACCATTGGTTTTATCGGGCTGAACGGAAGTGTTGTACTCACGCACATCGTAGCCGTGTGGTACAATGGTAATTTCTTCGTGTGTTAAAAAGCGGTGACGCCGAAGTAAATCTTCTTTAGTAGTTCGGGTTGGAACAAACACCATTGCGGCTTGTTTTAACAAACGCTCTTCCATTGCTTTTACTTTGCGCTGATGTGCCGGTGTTGGGTAAGCGTGCAACGGATTCTCATTCCAGATATCACCGTAATCAATGGTGTACGGTATTGCATAGTTGGTTGCTATTTCTTGCGCTAAGGTAAAATCGCTAAACGGAGGTGCTACACCAAGTATAACATTAATGTAGTGGTCGCGCATAATTTGTTCCGACATACGCAGTGCTTCGTTACGCCATGCAATATAAATATCGGGCTGACGGTTCCACTGTGCAAACCAACGTTTCATGGAGGTTACACGTGGCGATGGCACTTTAACAGAGCCATCGGGTTGTGCCGGAACGCGCTTAAACGGTTTGGTGCGGTAAATCTCAACGCCTGCTTCTTCTAATTCTGCCGCCCAGCCTTCATTGCGGTTGCATGTGCCATCGGGCGCGCAGGTAAGTACAACGGGTTTCCATCCGTGGTCTAATAAATTGCGTGCAATATTTGCCGTGCGTAACCCATATCTTTCGGCACGTGGCGGAAAGTTATAGGCAACAATCAATACCGTTCTTTTATCCGTAATCTCGTTCATGAACAACCGAAATGCACTAAAATTTAGAAGAATCTACTTTACAGCTGTGCAAATTAACAGGAACTCTGCAAACACGCACCGTTTGTGGAAAATAATACGGTATTTCTTATCATCTGCTAACGCAAACCGCAGTAGATGTGGTGTATCAACGTATCTTCATCTGCGGGAAAGAACGGTCAACAAGCATTGTGGCCGGTTTGCGTCTTGGTGCACAACATCAGATGAAAAGTGTTAAGTTTGGGAGTAGCACAACGGTAATAATATAAAAGGATATACCATGAGAGTAGCAACTATAGATATTCAGAATCCAAATGGAATGCAAGCCATTACCATCCCAAACGATATGAGAATAGACGACGACAAAGTATATGTAAAAAAAGTAGGTAATGCTATTCAGATTATCCCCTATCATAATCCATGGAAGAATCTTACCGAGGGTGCTGCAATGTTTACCGATGATTATATGCAACAACGTAATCAACAGCAACAACACGATAGAGAGTCGTTTGAATAATGGAGTACTTGCTTGATACAAACATTTGTATTTACCTTATCAAAAAGAAACCTGAACAGGTATTCCAAAAATTTTCGGCACTTGCAATAGGAAGTGTGGGCGTTTCTACAATTACTGTTGCAGAGTTAGAATACGGTGTTGCTAAAAGCTCGAACCCCGCAAAGAATGCAGTTGCATTAGAAACCTTCCTTACACCAATAGAAATTGTAGAGTTTGATTTCCGTGCTGCGGAAATATATGGCACCATTCGTACACAGTTAGAAAAAGCAGGAACACCTATTGGCCCGTACGATTTACTGATTGCGTCGCAGGCAATTAGTATGAACATTCCGTTAGTTACCAATAATGTAAAAGAATTTTCACGTGTCCCGATGTTAACAGTTGAGAATTGGGTTTGAAAGTAGTGTAGTATCAGTAATCCTACCAAAAGAGTTCAACACAGAGACACGGAGACACAGAGGAAATTCCCACAGAGTTCTTATGTGTTCCCTTTTGTTTTCTTATGTCTCTTTTGTGTTTGGTTCGTTCCGTGCGACGTTCTCTCCCGCAAATGCAAACGCCTTACATTGCTGCAAGGCGCGGTGCGGTTTGCGTTAGCATAAAATATATATACTACTATTACTCTGCTGTTAGAACGGTATCGGCATAATGTTTCATGGCATCGCGCATAAAGGCGGCAAACTCCGGATGAGGTACATCGTTGAACATTGTGTAGCGCGGGTCATCTACGTACAACTGACCCAACCCCGCGTATTGCTCGCGCTGAGGATTTGCATCGTGCTCGGTTCCCCACAGTTGGCGGATAACACGGTAATGCTCTGCAATGTGTTGCTGAACAGTTGCGCTATGCGGCGCAAGGTGAACCATACCAAGTAATGTTGCGCGTATTGCATTGTGTTCGGCAAAGAGTGCCTGCAATTCCGGTTTGGAGCGTTTGCGTAATGCCCACTCCGATTTTTCTACGGTATCCTTACTCCATTTCTGTATTGCCTCGGTGCGGTATTCGTTTGCAAATTCCTTTGGCAGACCTTTGTATAAATCTTCGTGACTCATTGGTAACCCTTGTTGTATTGTTTGTAGTGTTTGGTTAATGGTTGTTATCATACGTTCAATACGTTGGCTGCGTTGTTGCAGAAGTTGTTTGTGTTGCTGTAATGCTTGTTCTACGCTCCAGCCCGGGCTGTGTAGTATGGTGCGTATTTCTGCAAGGGGGAAATCAAGCTCGCGGTAGAACAATATCTGTTGCAAACGCAGAAGCTCTTGCTGTCCGTACAGGCGGTACCCTTTTTCGGTGCGGGTGTGCGGCAGTAATAGCCCGTGGTTATGATACACATGTAAGGTGCGCACACTTACACCCGATATCAACGCTACTTGTTTAACCGTATAGAGTTTTGTATCGCTCTCCACCGATGTGTTCCTTCCCGAATAACGTACATATAACAATTGGGTACAAATATCGGCTATCACCTAAGGTAAGAGTCAAGAAGTATTTTGTGGTATGCGTAATTTTTTTTGCTAACGCCCGA
>JAIBAE010000073.1 GCA_019695345.1 Bacteroidota bacterium
AATTATTCACAGGATTTGTGTGGCTATGCACATAAACGGTGTTTATGATAAAGAAAGCGACAGAATAGTTCCTGTCGCTTTCTAAAAATATCTCTTGTTTTAACCAGAGAAATCAGGCGATAGCAAAAAAAAAGCCCATACACATCTGCGTACGGGCTTATAAATGAACGATGAACTGTTAGATTTTCTTGCTCACCATTTTTGCTTGTAAGAATAATAGCAAATAATCGCGACCACCGGCTTTGCTATCGGTACCACTCATGTTAAAACCGCCAAATGGGTGAACGCCAACAAGCGCACCTGTACACTTACGGTTTAGATAGAGGTTACCTACAAAAAACTCGTTGCGAGCGCGTTCAAGTTTCTTAGCATCTTTGGCATAAACAGCACCAGTTAATCCGTAAATGGTGTTGTTTGCGATTTTCATTGCGTCGTCGAAGTTCTTGGATTTAATCACAGCTAACACCGGCCCAAATATTTCTTGTTGCGAGATAACTGCATCGGGCTTAATATCGGTAAACACTGTTGGTTGGATATAATATCCGTTGTTGCCTTCAACACGATTTCCACCGGTTAATAGTTTACCTTCGGTTTTACCAATCTCAATGTACTTCATTATTCCGTTCATTGCTCGTTCGCTAACAACCGGACCTACTCCAAAGTTATCTTTCGGGTCCCCTTGTTGTAATGCATCAACAGCCACTTTTAGTTTTTCAACAAACGTTTTGTAAATCTTTTGGTCAACAATTACACGTGAACACGCTGAACATTTCTGACCTTGGAAACCAAACGCAGCAGCGACCGTTCCGGTAACTGCTTCATCTATATCACATTCCGCATCTACTATAATGCTGTCTTTGCCGCCCATTTCGGCAACAACTCGTTTAATCCAGATTTGTCCGGGTGATGTTTTAGCAGCTAACTCATTTACCCGTAAACCAACTTCCATTGAACCGGTAAACGAGATAAAACGTGTTTTAGGATGTTGTACTAAATAGTCTCCGGCTTCTGCACCGCTTGAAACTAAGTAGTTCAGCACACCTTTTGGCAAACCAAGTTTGTTCATAATATCAACAAACAACCAGCCCATCATGGGGGAGTCGCTTGAAGGCTTTAACACAACTGTATTGCCGCAAACGATTGATGCAGCCGTCATACCAACCAAAATTGCAAACGGGAAATTCCACGGTGGTATTACCACACCTACGCCAAGCGGAATATACATCAACTCGTTCTTCTCGCCCTCAATTGGGGTGATAGGTTGTTTATCGCCATAACGTAAGGCTTCACGACCGTAGAACTCTAAAAAGTCAATTGCTTCTGCAACATCGCCATCGGCCTCGCCAAAGTTTTTACCAACCTCAGAAATCATCCACGCATTAATTTCATGCCGGCGTTTGCGAATTTCTTTAGCAGCATCAAACAAGAATTTAGCGCGCGTTTTCATTGGAACTGTTTTCCATGTCTCAAACGCTTTAGCGGCTGCCTGAATAGCCTGCTCTGCGTGTTCAACACCAGATTTCTGGAACACACCTACTGTTTCCGTAGGGTTCGCCGGATTAACCGAAACGGTTTTCTTATCGGTGGTAATCTTTTTACCATTTATAATGTTTGGATATTCCTTCCCAAACTTTTTGCGTACAACTTGCAATGCTTCCTGTTGCTTTTTAGCATTTGCCTTCAAACCGTAATTCAAAATCGGTTCGTTTGAAAATTCTTTCATAGTACAATACTAATTAGTGTTAATAAAAAATTGTTTTTGCTGACGCGAACCGCACCAAATGGTTTGTAGTAATCTAACCACACACTGCGGGAGAGAAACAAACACTTCCAGAATATACCTACATCGTCTATCTGTTTGTGTTTATTTCAATAGTAACTATCGTAGAGATTCATATAACGTATTAAGCATCATATCTGTTGTATATGGTTTAGCTAAAAACGCTTGTACCTTTAATTCTTTTACTTCATCTATGAATCGTTGTTCGGCAAAACCGCTTGCAACAACAATCTTTACAGCACTATTCATCCCGCGCAAACTTTTTATAGTGTTAGCAGAATCGTGATTAGAAAACGACAAATCCAATAACACTACATCTATATTTGTTGGGTGCTGTTGATAAATAGAAAGAGCTTCTTTGCCGGTGCGGGCAGGGAATACATTGTACCCATAACTGCGTAATGTATCACTTGCCATGTTTAACAAACTTACCTCATCTTCTATCAATAGTACATTTTCACCCGAACCAAAGTGCAGACCTTTGGAAACATTGAACACATGTTCGCCATGCGTTTGCTTTTCAGAAATCGGAATAAACACATGTACGGTTGTTCCTTTGTTAACTTCGGTTTCAATATCAATAAAACCCATTAACCGTTTTGTTGTGTTTAAAACCGAATATAATCCTAAACCACTTCCTTTACTTAATTCTTTTGTTGTAAAGAACGGTTCAAAAATATGTGGTTTAACGTCGTCGCTGATTCCAGTTCCCGTATCACTCACAGTAAAGCGTATAAACTTACCTTCCTTAAAGGCTTTGTTTGCAACTTTCATGGAGCTATCAATATAAACAAATGATGCGGATATACTTATGCTACCACCTTTGGACTGCATTGCATCTCGTGCATTTAACCCAAGGTTCATTAATATGCGCTGAAGCTGACTCACATCAGCTAATACGTATGGTATATCCTTGTCAATGTCTTTAACTTGGATATTGATATTCTCTGGTAATGTTTTTTCTAATGCCTTAACAATATCATGTACGGCTGTTTCAGGATTGATATGTTCATGTTGTAAATCCGAGCCGCGTGCAAAGTTCAACACTTGCCGAACTAAGTCCGCTCCGCGGCGAGTTGACTGTTCTATCATTGCAAGAATCTTTGTCTGCTTTTCATCGGAATTATTTCGCACCATTGCCTGCACGCCAAGCAAAATAGGGGATAGTAAATTGTTGAGGTCGTGTGCTATTCCTCCGGCTAACGTACCAAGCGATTCCATCCTCTGCGAGCGAACAAGCTGATGTTCCAGCGACTTTTTATCGGTCGTATCGTGCAAGAATAACATACGTGAAGGTTTGTTATCCCATTCTGAGTTCAAGATTCTCAGATTTGCATAACACAACGTACCATCGGCAGAGGGAATAACAATCTCCGCATCAGTGCCAGCCGTTAATGGGATGGAAATAGATTCACCAAGTAAATGACCGCTTTTTCTGCCTAGCATTGTTTCTGCTTTGGCATTCAGGAAAATCACTTTATCCGATTCATCAATCACTACAACACCATCGGGCGATTGTTCTATCAAAGTGCGGTAATGGCGTTCGTTTCTGGTTAGTTGTTCTCGAGCAATGTCTAATGCTTGTTGTAATCGTTCCCGTTCAATGGATGTGAGTATTGTTCTGAATAACTGCTTTGCAGAATATTCACCCTTAACCAAGTACTCCTGCGCCCGCTGATGTATAGCAAGCTGCGAGGTAATCATTGTTTCGTCGCCGGTAAGAACTACAATAGGCAAGGTGTTGTATTGCGTTCTGATATGCTCTATAGTTGATATACCTGCGCTATCGGGTAGCGTTAAGTCAAGCAATAAAGCATCAATCGGAGTTTGTGCTAACGATGCCAATCCTTCTTCCAACGAAGAACACGAAGTAATCTTTAACGAATAGGTGGTATCCTCAACTGCTGCTTCTAATTGTTTACGAACTAATGATTGCTGTAAGGCATCATCCTCAATTTGCAGAACATGTAAGGTCTCGTTTACTATACTGGTTCCGATTGGATTTACGATAGTCATGTAACAGGTATAATGTAATTCAATAATTAATGCAGAACGCAATATATCAATACTTTAGAGTTTAATATCTTAAAAGCCACCCGACTCAACCCATAAATATACCGAGTTATGTGTTTGAGTGTAATTTCTTAGAATATGTTTGTTATTGCCATCAAACTTAAATTCTTCGCCTTCTTTAACAACATGTTCATCGTTCCCAAAATCCAACAATACGGTTCCTTGGCTCACTACTCCACGAATTGTACTGTTGATTGTCAGCAACTCGTGGTGCATTGCAACTTCCGGTGGCATTGTTATGTTGAGTAATTGTTCACTTTTCGCCGTCTCAACTGTACGGAACATCCTAACCATATATTTGCCTGAGTCGCGTGAACCATCCAGTAATATCGAACCACCCTTGTGTACAACAATGCCATTCCGTTCAATATCGTTTTCTAACGATTGTTGCAACTCCGAGATAAAGAATCCTAACGTGTAACTACAATGCAACAATATTTTACGTAGTATCATTGGCTTTATGTTTCGTTTTCCTGTTTCAACCAACGATAAAAACGGTACCGATAATCCACTCAACGCTGCTACATCACCTAGCGATAAATCACAACTCATCCGTAATGCCTTTAAGTTAACGCCAATAACCTCAGGCATGGTTAGTACATCATTATAGACTTCTTTTCTCATGTTGCAAAAATACGGTACACCGCTAAAGTGCTGTATATTGCACCCTGTACTATCGTAATATTTATCATGCTCGATTCTGCTATTGAATTTCTGCAAACACTGCCGTGGTGGGGAGTTCTGCTGTTTGCCTTTCTTTTGCCCCTTATAGAAAATATTTTTCCACCATCGCCAAGCGATGTGCTTTTGGTGTTTATTGGGACGTTAGTTGGGCTTGGTACTGTAGGTTTACCCGAAACAATTGTTCTTGCAGCAATTGGTAGTACCATTGGTTTTATCATTATGTTCAGGGCAGGGCAAACATTAGATAGAAGTGTAATAGAGTCCGGTAAGTATAAATTTATTCCCACCGATACCATTCACAAAGCAGAACATTGGTTCCAGAAGTACGGGTATGCAATCATCATTGCCAACAGATTCCTCTCAGGCACTCGGGCGGTGATTTCTTTGTTTGCAGGGATGTCTCAACTGAACTTTACCAAGACCACGTTACTCAGTTTTGTAAGCTCATTACTATGGAACGGCATCATAATTTATCTCGGTATGATACTTGGAAAAAACTGGCGGCAAGTAGAAGATTACATGACCACGTACGGAAGTATCATTACCATTGTTGTTGGAGTTGTGTTAGCTATTTTTCTTGTTCGGTTCTTTTGGATAAAAAGGAAAAAGTAATTCTGCTTTCGCATGACGGCACAATGCGTCAACTTTAACTAAGCCATCATCTGCCGGAGAGAACCTTCATCGTTCATTATCTTCATTGTTTTTCTGCGAAGTTGTACTGCTTGGTTCCGACCGGGTTGCGGCGCAGTACGGTTGCTGCGGCAAAGGCGGGAAACATCTAAACAAAAAAAAGACCACACGAAACCGGTGGTCTTTTGGGGATGAGGAGATGAGTAGAGAAATACTTTACCTCTGGGTTGATTTATTCGTTATCGAAAACGTTTAACTTATCGCGAAGGTCGTTGCAAACCTGTGTGTGGATTTGGCAAATACGACTTTCGGTGAGATTAAGTAAAACGCCAATTTCTTTGAATGTAAGATTTTCGTAGTAGTAGAGCGTAACAACAAGACGTTTGCGTTCGGGCAAGTTTTGCAGATAGTTCATAAGGAAACCCATACGCTCTTCGTCTGCCATACGTGTTAATGGATTTTCTGCATCCATATCGGGAATTTCCTGAAGAATATCGCGCTCGTCGCCATCATCGGAGAGTCCTAACGATTGTTTGGATTCGTTCATTGATAACGATGCAACTGCCGCCGCTGCTGCCGATAAATACGTTTGATATTCTTCGTGTGTTACATTAAGCTTAACGCGAATTTCTTCTGCACTTACTTCGCGCCCGGTTTCAGAGCGGAGTTGATCTGCCGCTGCAACAAGTTCGTGTACTTTTTTACGCGCCGTACGGCTTAACCAATCAAGTCTGCGAAGTTCATCGAGTACAATACCACGAACACGCGGGATAGCAAAAGTTTCAAACTTTATTCCACGTTCCGGCTCAAAGCGTTCAATTGCTTCGCTCAACCCTAAAATTCCAATATGAAGAAAGTCTTCATCGTTAAGAATAGCATTTGTTGGTAACGTCATGGTATGTAACGTGTACCGAACTAACCACATATAATGCATCATCAAGCGGCGTTTAGCTTCGCTCTTCTTAAATGCACTTTGGTTTTTCCGGTAGAAGTCTTTCCACATACGCTGAAGTTCTTTTTCAGGTATTGTGAGTTTACTCGGTGCTTCTACGAGTGTTTCCTGCTCAATCATACAATCATCCCTTTATTATGCATTGTGCTGTTCTTGTTGTTCTTCATGTACCTGTGTTTGCCCGGCAACTACGGGCTGACTAGCCGTAATAAGCCCTGCATCTAACGCTAACTTTTGTTGACGTACTTTTTCTTGTCTCGATTCTTCCAACCGTTGTAATTCTAGTTCCTGTGCTTCAATTCTTGCTAACTGTTCTTCTTCTAATTGTTTGAGTTTTTCTTTGTACTCCTTCATCTTTATATCATGCAACACAGTTACAACCGTAAGGAGTATAAACCCGCCAATTACTGCTAAGCCAAGCGCCAACACAAAGCCACGGAACATCGCTCGTGTAACATCTTCCGTTCCGGATATAATTATCATCAGGAATGAAATGCACCCTATTAGCGTGCTCATCTGGAACAAGAACCCAATGGGGTATTTTACCCGTTGTTGAAGCTCTGTTTCAGCTTTGTTATTATCGTCATCTTTTTTCTTTTTCTTTGCCATGCCGATTTTACAATTACCAATGTTTATGCCAATTCAAATTCTTCCTGTTCGGAATAAATGCCGGGCATGATGAAGCGAAGCAGTTTATAGATTGTAGCTACTTCAATATCATCGGGAATTTTTTGTCCGGTTGAGATATACGAAATCGGTATCAGTTGTTTACGGAGTGCTTGCAGTATCCCGCCAATGTATGGCGACTCATCAAGTTTGGTAAGAACCAATCCTGTTGGTTGTAGTTTGGAATACTGTTGTAAGCAATCGGTAAAGACTTGTTCGCCAAGTGTAGCAGGTAGCGTTAAGTATGTTTCGTGTGGTGAAACTGCCTGCAAGTACATTTGAATATCGTGCAAATGATTTTCATCTCTGTGGCTTCTGCCAACGGTATCTATCAGTATCAAATCTCTGTGTGATTCTTCCAATAACAAATGGCGCAATTCCGCAGGAGAGTTTACCGTTTTGTACGGTATATTAGCAATCATGCAATACGTTTGTAGTTGTTCAGCACCTCCAATTTTGTAGGTATCAGCCGATACAATTAATACATCGGAACGATTTGCAATTTTGTGGGCAATAGCAAGTTTTACTAACGAGCTAGTTTTTCCTGCGCCGGTTGCACCAACAAATGCGGCAATAGTTGGCTCACCATTTTGCATTGGTAAAAACGATGAACACTTAAAATGCTGTGCAAACAAATGCTCAATATCATCCTGAATCTCTGAAAGGTTTGCATGAACCCGTTTGGCAGCTAACCTGCCAACATAAAACATTGCCTGTTCTTCGTTAAAATCTGCGTTGCGTAATTCCTGATAGACTTTGCGGTATAACTGAGGTAACGAACCGCTGTATTTGTAGCGTGTTGACTCATTAATTTCGTTTACAGTTCCACGCAATTGCTGAAGTTCTTCTTTAATTGCAAGTAACGTTGCGGCTGTAGAAACAACCTCGGTTTGCATTCCTGCTGAATTGTGTTTATGCGTGATGGTGTTCTTTTGAATTGGTGCCGAGTTTGCAGCAAAATCATGTTTTTTAATCTGAATTTGCTCACCTGCGGCTTGGGTAATCTCAACGGGTGGGGTAACTGAACGCTCCAAATGACGTTGAAGGTCTTTTGGTTCAATACCTGCTACAACCTCGGTAACGGTGTCTTCACCCTCGCCGGATATAACTCGGTTAGAAAGGATAACAGCTTCATCGCCCAATTCCTTTCTCATTTGTTCTAATGCTAAGCGCATGGTTGGCGCTGTGTATTTCTTAATTCTCATTCCATCTCCGTATCGTGCATCCTTGCAGAAAAATAGAACCAGCGTAATCCCCATTACACCAATTCCCGGGGTACCATGTTGAATGGTATTGAGAGTATTGTAAAAACTGTGCCAACAGAACCTTAAAGCGGGGAAGTAGCTGAGAATACTGAGAGTTTTGGGGTTCGGGTGCGTGCCGTGGCAACCCTTGTGCGCCGTCACCCGGGCGGGAAAAATCGGTTCAGCGTCGCGTGGTTTTTGAGATTATTAGTGGTTTAATGCGATGAATAGTTGGTGAGGTTCCGACTGGGTTGCGGCGCAGGATGGGGCGCTTCGGCTGAGGAGGGAAACAAAAAAAGGCATGAAAAACGAGTTCTCATACCTTTATATTCATTATTGGACTTTGTTAGTGCTCAATTACAAATGGTATAGTAAACACTTTGGTTGGTGTTACTAACCGCAACGAATACACCCCTGACGGAATATGATGTACCGGAATGGCAATAGTACCTGATTGTGCATTACTTACATATCCTGTGAGGTTTTTAACTTGCTCGCCGTGAACATCAAATAGTACAGCAGTTTGCACCATTGCTACAACGTGCTCGGGTAATTGTACGATAGCAAAATCGTGGGCTGGGTTTGGAAACACCGATGGGTGAGTATTTTCCAAAGTGTTGTCTTCAACAGCAGTAACTTGTGATGCACAATATGTATCGGTGTTGCTGTTTAAGGCAAATCCACATATTAGTTTTGTAACGGCGTCAACGGGGAATATGGTAATCCATACTGTTGATTCAACCGGGAAAGGATTGCCGTCATCGCCAAATTCGTCCGCACCCACGCACCACCATAATTCTGGTTGACCCTCAGGGTATTGTGCTCGAAACAACTGATATAAACTATTTCTCAAAAGATATTTGTTAACAGAATCGCTGTTTATCCAATTACTTGCTATTGTAAAATGGGGAACCTTAGCGGTATCTTGTTCGGCAGGTGCAAATGCAAGACATTGTTGATTTAAGGCAGACTTAAACACAACAATCGCACGGGCTTCACCATTTGATGCTCTGTAACCATAAATCCAAAGATTGGATTTTCCGTTTATAACATTTGGCGAGATGTCGCCAATAACCTCAACTTTACCTTTTCCTGTAGCAACTTGTTTAAGCTCCGGTGAGCTTAGTTCGGTTTTTACCGCCGTTTGAACTGCCTCGTAACAATCGCGTGCAGTTATGGGTATTGTTGTTTGTTGTGATAGTGCTGGATACAACATCCCTGTAATGCACAATATGGTAACTAAAATCTTCATGCTTACTCCATTGAGTTTATTGATGTATTGTAACTATGAGTGTATAGACTGACATAGATAATTGGATTTTGTTTCTAAGTGTCCAAATAACATGATATACCTAAATTAACATACTCTATGGACTTTTTGCATGACTAAATCACATTGTTACTATGATATATTGCAATGAGTTGTATAAATCTTAAAAAAAGCATTCGTGAACATTTTCTGTGTTCGGTAAATAATGTATTTTCGCGGTGCAAAATTTAGATACTTTTCTGCAATACAGGGGAAAATACGCCAAAACTATTGCAGTAACTTTTGAACGTTTACGGAGAATCGGATTATGCCTGTTATTACGATAGACGGTGTTAAGATTGAAGCACAACCGGGCAAAACTATCATTGAAGCATGTTTAGAGAATGGAATCACCATTCCGCATTTCTGTTGGCATCCTTCACTTTCGGTTGCCGGGAATTGTAGAATGTGCTTAGTTAACGTCGGTTCTCAGAAAAAATCTCCCGAAGGAACATTAGAGGTAGATGGTGAGGGTAACCCTGTAATCATGTGGATGCCTAAACTGCAAATTGCTTGTGCTACTCCAATTTCCGATGGCATGTTTGTTAGCACTAAAGATGATAAAACACTTACAGCACAGAATTCTGTGATGGAGTTTATCTTAATTAACCATCCGTTAGATTGTCCAATTTGCGATGAAGCAGGTCAGTGTAAACTTCAGGAATATGCTTATAAATTCTCGAAAGGTGAAAGCCGTTTTGATGACATAAAAAATCATAAAGATAAACGAGTTGCATGGGGACCGCAGGTAATGTTTGATGGAGAGCGTTGTATCTCCTGTTCCCGTTGTATTCGTTTTGCTACTGAAATTGCCAATCAACCAGTACTATCATTTGTACAGCGCGGCGACCATGTTACCATTGAAACGTTTGAGGGTACACAGTTTGATTCACCGTATTCCATGAACGTAATCGATATTTGTCCGGTTGGAGCGTTAACAAGCATCGACTTCCGCTTTAAGGCACGTGTATGGGATATGAGTTTTAATGATAGTGTGTGTCCTGGTTGTTCACGTGGTTGTAATATCAAAGTTGGTGTGCGCGATAATGAAATCCTTCGCTTAGAGCCACGTGCTAATCCAATTGTGAATAAATACTGGATGTGTGATGCCGGCAGAACAACCCAATACAAATGGGTGAATGCTAACAGAGTAAGCGGCTCTTACATTCGTTCTGATAAAGGATTGGTTCTTGCAGATGCTGATACAGCATATACCGCAATTGCTAAAGCGATAAAACAATATAAATCCGACGAAGTGATGATAGTGGTTGGTGGCATGTTATCAAATGAAGATGTCTACACTGTTAAGAAACTTGCTTCCGAAGTTATTCATACAAACCGTTTAGTTGTAGTTGAGCGCACAGATACCGGGTTTGCTGATTCATTCTTGCGAACTGCTGATAGAAACGCCAACAGTCATGGAATTGCATCATTAGGTATTACTTCAATTAAGCCAAATGAGATTGCAGACTACATTTCTAAAAATCACATTAAAGCATTACTCGTGTTAGGTGATGAGATTATTCGCGGCGATGAAGCAATTCTTTCTGCTGTTAAATCGCTTTCATTCTTTGCCTTAGCAACATTTAACGAGTGTCAGTCAACTGAAATTGCAAATGTGATTATTGGTTCAGCGACGTATGCTGAATCTGAAGGCACGTACACAAATATTACCGACAGAGTTCAACATTTCACACCTGCAATTGTTACAAAAGAGAACATGCGGATAATGGGAATGAAAATGAGCCGTTTAGATAAGTTTGGTGCCCAGAATGACCGTTGGACACAAGGCGATAAACGTGATTGCAAACAACATTGGCGTATTGCACAAGGAATTGCTGAGGCATTAGGTACCAATTTTGGTTATAAGAACAGCGAAAGCGTATTTGATGATATTGTAAAACATGTTACAGGATATAACCACATGTCGTACGATGCCTTAGATTCTCACTTGGGTCTTACATTGAATCACGCACAACATCCTGAATCTTTGGGTGTGATTTATGAATCACACACTTTAAAACCGAACTAAGAATAAGTACTGTATCGTGATTAACAAATAACTGAACAGAACAAAGGAATAGAACACAATGGATTCGATAGCCCAAACAATTGATGCAGTATTATATTGGTTAGCACAACCCAACATTTTAAACATTTTAGTTCTAAGTGTTGCTAAAGGTGGGTTGGTTCTTAATATCATTTTGGTTATTGCAGCTTTCCTTGTATGGTTAGAGCGTAAGGTATCTGCTTGGATGCAGTATCGCGACGGACCAAACAGGGTGGGACCATTTGGTTTGCTACAGCCATTGGCAGATGTATTAAAACTTTATACAAAAGAAGATATTTCACCTAAAAATGCTGATAAGTTCTTCCATCGTTTAGCTCCGGTAATTTCAATTGCCATAGCTATTTCGATTTTATGTGTGGTTATACCGGCTACGTATATTTATGTTGGACCTGAAAAATTAAAATTCTATTTTTCTGTTGCGCCAAATGTAAATGTTGGTATGCTTGTTATTCTGGCTTTAACCTCTATTGGTGTATTTGGTGTAACCTTAGCAGGTTGGTCAAGCAATAACAAATATTCGCTTATGGGTGGTTTGCGCTCATCGGCTCAGATGATATCTTATGAGTTATCCATGGGGTTGGCTCTTATTGGTGTTTTAATGATTGCCGGCTCGCTTGATATGAACAATATCATTACATCACAAGCAAATGGTAAATGGAATATCTTTTTCCAACCACTTGGGTTCATTATCTTTTTAGTGGCATCGTTTGCAGAAACCAACCGTGCACCTTTCGATTTACCCGAAGCCGAGCCGGAATTAGTTGGTGGGTATCACACCGAATATTCCGGAATGAAATTTGGTTTGTTCTATCTAGCAGAGTATGCTAACATGGCAACATCTTCCGCAGTATTAACAACATTGTTTTTGGGTGGATACGATGCGCCATTTGCAAAAGAGCTTCTTGGATTACAAGATGGTACATTGCTTATGGTACTTGTTCAGTTTGGAACTTTCTTTGCAAAAGTGTTTGCTTTGTTATTCTTCTTTATTTGGGTTCGCTGGACGTTACCACGTTTCCGCTACGACCAATTAATGAATCTTGGATGGAAAGTAATGTTACCGTTATCACTTGCTAATATTCTTGTTACTGGTGGTGTAATGTTACTACTAAAACAGTTTGGTATTTTATAATAGAAAACTACTCGTGGTGTAATACATGAATGTTACTACAAATACTGCAGCGCAACGCTTAACGTTCTGGGAAAAACTTTATTTACCGGAAATTGTAAAAGGGTTGGTTTCAACTTTAAAAACGATGGCAAAACCATCCATGACGCGCCGTTACCCGGAAGAACGTTGGGAACCATTAGGTTCTTACCGTGGCAGACCGGTATTAGTTCAGGAAGAATCAGGTGAACGTTGTGTTGCGTGCGGTCTTTGCTCACGCGTTTGCCCTGCACTTGCTATTGAAGTTCGTGCTGCCGAAACCATGGAGCGGGATAAAGAGCGTTATCCCGACCTCTTCGAAATCAATATGCTTCGTTGTATTTACTGCGGATTCTGCGAAGAAGTGTGCCCTGAAGAAGCTATTGTAATGAGTAAAGATTACGACATCGTATTTCATAGTCAGGAAGCTGCAATCTTTGGTAAAGACCAACTGCTAACTCCTGTTGCACGTTTACAAGAACGACTTGAATTCTTACGTCAATACAAGTAATCATTGCCAACAATTTCAAGCCGGAATATTAACAATATTCCGGCTTTTTTTTACCCATGAACGTATCACCCACAGTAAAAGTATCCTTAACAGTAGCATTATTCCTACTACTGGTAGTCCTCAGTGCGTTTTTTGTTAAACGCATGTTCTTCACACCCCCTATCGAGGCAACGATACACAATGAATCATCCAATGTAACACAAGTAATTCAGGTAAATGTTGTAAATGCTTCGGGCGAGCAGGGAGTTGCTAAAAAAGCAATGGACTACTTACGCCATCGTGGGTTTGACGTTATTGAGATTTCCAATTCACCTGAACAACAAACAACTTCCGAAGTATTAGATAGAGTTGGCGATTCAATTATGGTACATCAAGTTGCCTATGCAATGGGAATCAGCTCAAGCCACATTTCAACCGAATTAGATACCAATATGTATTTGCACGCAACCATCCTAATCGGCACCGATTATCCTGCATTAAAACCATTTAAGTAATTGCATGGTTCCCCTCGGTAGCCGTAGCAACTGTGCCAGCGCGGCAACCCGGTCCGAACCAACCGTTCTGCGGCGCCTATTATGTATATATCGTTGATGATTTACTATGATGATGTCGCTCCGATGGAGCTTGTATCGAACATTGAATAGCTACAGAGTAGCGAAATAGTAAAAGCTATTGAACAAATATTCCAACATTAAAGAAAATTGACAGTTGCGATGCTGTAACGATTGTTCCCGACCGGGTTGCGGCGCAGGTACGCTCGCTTCGGCAATGGAGGGAAACACATTACTTGATGTTACTATCGTGAATAAAAAAGGGACTTCATAGAAAATGAAGTCCCTAACAATAAACCAATCATACCCCGATTAGTTATTGATAACCACTGGCTGAGTGAATACTTTACCTCCGGTTGTCATGCGGATTGTATACGCACCGGATGAAAATGTATTAGTTAAAACCTCTGCATTATATGTTCCTGATTTTAACTTGGAATCAACGGGCACTGCAATCACTTCACCTAGCGAATTCACAAGTTCAATTTTTGTTGGTGAATCAAATGCTAACGAGAAGTCAATATTCATTTTGCCGCCGGTTGCAGGGTGTGGGGTAACATTCATAAGGGCATATTGAGTAGCGCTGAATTTTACGTGGCGTAAATCAACCACACATCCGGTAGTCTTGATTTTATTACCTTCGGTACCAACTAATACACAAGAATCTTTTTCATTTAAGCTAACTTTTAGGTCAGTCTTAAATTCAGTTGTTACTTCTTCCGTAACATAGATTGAAAAATTAAACTTAAGAAGTGAAGCGTCTGTTGCAATTGGAGTAGTTCCACTAGCTTTAATTACCATAGTAGCAAACCCTGAATTATCGTAGGTTATTGTAGGTTCGTTTACCGACCATGTTGCATCTAACCCGACATCACGACTGATAGTATTCTTAACATAATCAACCTGTCTAGCATCATATACTAATGTAGCAGTAAATGAAGTTATGGAAGCATCTTTCCATTGCACACTTTTGCCTTCAATTGTTGCCGGAAATTCCAATGATTTTTTATAATCAATTGTGATTGACTCAGGTCTTATTTTGAAAAAAGTGCTATCAATATGTATTGTACCATCAATAGATGTACTGTCTATAACTCCGTTTGCATAGCGGACTTTAACATACGAACTAAAGGTACCTGCCTTCAGAGGTAAAAGTTTTACTGCTATAGGTTTCATATCATCTGCAGTAATAATCATAGGATTGCCGGGAGTTGGCGGTGCAATTAAAGAAAACATAGAAGCATCTTTACCTTCAATCCATGACGTATCAACCTGAACATCTGAACTTGGCGTACCCTTTGGTGCAGTGTTTTTAACCTGTACAGCACCAGTTGGGTCGCTACAACGAAGATTATCTCCGAAGCTATGTGGTATCATTATTGGTTGGTTAATGTTGTATCCATACCCAATTACTTCAACAATTGATACAGTATCGCCCGTTGGGTTTGGCTTAGCGCTTTCCGCATTATGCTCAATGATTACTTTTACTCTTCTTCTATCTTTACCTGAAGGAGTGAATATCACTGGAATTTTCCATGTGTTGCCATTTATCTCCAACACTGTATCACGTGTTGGGGGAGTGATTGCAAATTGGAAGTCTTCCGGATAATAATCATTTGCCGGGTCGCGTGTTGCATCAAAGTGCATTCCATGCACAGTTAACCACCTAGAAGTGCTGGTATTATTTATTGTTACACGTTCATCATCGATTGATGAGGTTACAGAGGTACCTATGAGTTGTGGGTTTTTGAACTCCGCACCTTTAGTAGCAATTTTTTCAATATATCCTACACCAGTTAAGGAGTCTTTTCGTACGCCGGTAGTATTGGTAAATTCACCAACTATAAAGTTTACCTGAGGAATACCTTCATTAGGATATGTTGGTGAATAAGCAACTCTAGCAAGTGCAGTGTCAGAATTATTACCAAACAAAGTAAACGTTGGGTTTCTTGAAAGTGATGCAATTGAGAAATCGTCTGATTTTTCAAGTGATACCTGAGTACATTCTACCTTGTCAGTTCCAGAATTATATATGATACAGGGGAGTACTTTTGTAGTTCCAATACGAACAGAGTCGTAATGATTACCTCGTACTATTGGACCCGGTGCAACCGAGCTACCCTTCCAAATAGAAACTTCTTTTATGCCTACAGCATCGCTTATAAATGGTACAGCATTCACAAAGCTATTTTCTGAGGTTGGATTAAAGCATACCTCTTTCATAAACACTTCTCCACCTGGGGGAATCACAATTGGGAACGGAGGTGTGTATGGTGCATTAAATGTAAATGGTGCAGCAACTTTAGTGTTATCAAATCCGGTTACTGTTAATGTGTCTGTACCTACATTACGAAGTGAAAACCCTTTACCGTTATTAACCTGTGTGTAGCATGTTGTTGAATTAATTGATTGAATACCAAAATCAACATCTGCTACTATTATCTTCGGTATTACGCCTCGTCCTTTTACATATATTCTGAATGGTGCACATTTATCTTTTATTAATACAGAATCAAAATCAAAGTTTAAGTCTGTTTCGCCTTCTTTATCGGGCTTGTATGTTACCTTGAGCGTTATAGTGCCATGTGGCGGGATTAACAAACCGGTTTTTGGTATTGAATCCGATTGTACACTAAACACCTGACCTGATTTCATTCTTATCTCAGTTACTGTTAAAGTTGAATCTGTAGGGTTCGTAACTGTAACATCGAGTGTTTTTGATTTACCAACACGAACATTCCCAAACAAGACAGGGTCTGGCTGTACTTTTAGTTTTGGTGCAGACCAACTAACACTATCAATTGTTCTGTTTAGTGCTCTATCGGTCATATGGAAGATAGCAAACGCATCTTTGGATTTGTCAATAACTTTTAATCTAAATTCTACAATAGCATTTTTCTCTTCATCAGGCAATTCATTGTCATTAATAATTTTTCCGTCAGATGTTAAAAACTCAAATTCATAATTTGAATTTCTAGGGTCATCCAAAAAGTCTATATCAACAACTCCGGTTTCAACTTGGTCAAGCGTATCATTAATTTTAAAGTTCCGGGTTTCAGTTACTTTGTACGTGTAATCTCCGCAATCTTCACTTCTGGTAGGAACCGGTGGTAGGGTATCCCAAATAGCTAAGTTTCTATAAGCAGTTGCTGCCGGCCAACCATACGAGTCGAACGAGCCATATCCATAAATATCGCCACCGAACGGTGCATCACCTGTAATCACGTGAGGTCCGTTAGCCACAGGTATTCGTGTATACCAAAAGTTTGTTCCCGGTATATGGTTACCCAGAAAACTTGGGGTTATGTTAAAAATGTATTTGTCGTCGAGTTTGATAGTCCTAAGCTTTGCATAACTCGGGTCATTGGTATCACCTATTGCAATAAGATTAAAATAATGTTCCTTATAAACCGGATTATCAGGACTTTGGAAAATAGTAGCTGTTGTAAATTGTTCGGTTGGCACACAGTAAATCATAAATGGGTCATTATTAGGTGCATTATCCCATGCTGTAGACGCATTTAAGTGCATTAAGAAAAATGGTTTATTTGCAGACCAAACACACATCCCTTTATAACCGGGTCCTTGTCCATTAGTAATTGCCGGTTCAACAGGCATTTCTACTGCCTCGCCGGAACGTAGGTTTGGTTTTAGAGCTGTCTGTAATAAACGTTGGTCTTTGAAGTCATAACATTTCACGGCTATCGTTGTTCCATCATATAAAGGAACTGCTCTGTATAAGTCACCCTTACCTCCACGTAATACCTCAACAGTTACATAGTTTTTGCCCCATTTATCGGTAGGTGGTACCATTTCACATGTATGATCACGCCCACCTGGATTTGTTCCGTATGGAATCATAGTGCGTCTTGTGTATGTAATAAAACCAATTGGTTTGTCACTTGTTACCGTCGACCCAGACAAATCAAACAAACCTCTTGTTTTACCATCACCTTGGACTAAATATGCCTGCCCTTTATTTAAACTTATTTTCCAAGACTGTCCGTACTTCTTACCACCTTCTGTTGTATTATTTACTCCTGATGCAGCACAAACACCATAATTTTTACTACGTAAGGTTATTGTAACGTTTGTTGCATTCTCTGCTGCAACTATAGCGAAACCCGCTCTCCAGGGTCGTACTTCACTAAAATCTGGGTACCCGAGGTTCATATAACTCTTTCCCCATGAACGAACCGGAATGGCTAAATATCCATCCGATGAAACTTGTTTACCATTATAAACATAAACAGACAGGTTATCTTTACTTGTTATTCTAATAACGTCATCACTATTTGTTTCACTTAATTCGATTTCAGGAATTGGTACATCGTTTTGATCTAAGGTTGTTACCTTAAAAGCTTTTACTTGAAACACGCGTTTAAATCCAGTTCCCACTATTTCGTAGGTAAAGGTTGTATTTTTAGATGATGTAATATAAATGTTACGTGCTGTTGTTGGGCATGGCATACAGTCATTGAGCGGTAAGCAAAAGATAAACTCCTTACCTTGAGAACCATTGTTCAATAAATATTGGGCGGATGGTGCATTACCCTGCAATGTAGGAGCTTTATACCCCTGTGCATATATACTAATTACCGCGGTAGCTAAAACCAGCAGTTTTATTAATGTTTTCATACTTTCCCCGGATTATAAAAAATTATGTATTTGGACAACATTGCTCATTTATCATCATTCTGTGGAAGAAGTCTCTAACACTGAACAATATTGTCCACTTACCATTGTAACCATAATCCGTTTACAAATTCAAGATACACAGAAATTTTTCAAACAACAAGATTGTTTTTCAAGATACATACATATAAGTATATCTTTTGTCAGTAACACAAAAAACTCAAATTCGTCCCAGAATTAATTCCCTATTTTTGTACTCCGCATTTTTACTGAAATTCTATTCAACCTAATTATCTAATCAAATCCTATGAGTTCTCAATTTGCCGTTGAATTTGATTCAACTGTCTATGAAAACAAGCGCCGTTTCCCGGAAGAATTTGCTCCAATTGCTAATTCAATCCGACAGGATATAGTTAAGGCGTTAGTGCTTGCAGGCTCCGGACATAGCGGCGGACCTCTCGGTTCGTCCGATATCTTTGCAGTTATGTACTTTGGCGGGTACATGCGTTATGATGTAAACAATTGGTTTGGCTCATCGCGCGATAGATTCGTACTCAGTGCCGGACATATGGCGCCGGTTATGTATGCAACCATTGCAAACACAGGTGCTTTCCCACGGAGTGAAATGGCTACGTTGCGTAAATACAACACACGTTTGCAAGGTCACCCCGGGCGCGATATGGGATTGCCCGGTGTTGAAACTTCAAGTGGTTCGTTGGGGCAGGGAATTTCGATTGCTGTAGGTATGGCAATGTCCGATAAACATCTCGATAAAAACGACCATCGTGTTTTTTGTTTAACTGGTGATGGCGAGATACAAGAGGGAAGTGTTTGGGAAGCAGCAATGTCTGCATCACATTTTAAACTCGATAACTTTTGTTGGATAATAGATAACAACGATTGCCAGATTGATGGACGCGTTCCCGAAGTTATGAACGTGTATCCAATCAAAGAAAAATGCGAAGCATTTGGTTTTGATGTGATTGAATGTAACGGTCACAGCTATACCGAGCTTATGAACGCCTTTGATAGATTTATGGCAAACCAACAAAATGGTACCGGAAAACCAACGGCAATTATTGCAAAAACATATATGGGACACGGCGTATCGTTTATGAACGATAAATTCGAGTGGCACGGAAAGCCTCCATCATGGGAACAAGCAGCTGTGGCATTGCAAGAGCTAAACAATTAGTAGAATAATTTTCTTTGTCCACAGCGCTGCACCTTCAGTTTCAAAAAACAAACATGGTGCATTGCAGGTCGCTCAGGTACTATGTAACCGTAAACCTGCAAATCCCTATCGGTGCAGAATAAGAACAGCGTCCGCAGAACAGAAAGTAACTTGATAAGTGTGTATGAATATTGTTTTGTCATTCCCGAAAATGCGGAGCGTTTATCGGGAATCCAATTCTCGGAAGTTATAAATATGGATACCCGTTTGCACGGGTATGACAAACAAAACTGAAAAGTACATGCGTATATTATTTTGATAAAATCAAACAAAAACATCAACATGCAAGAGATTCAAAAATTAGGAATGAAACCAACCCGCTTCGGTTTTGGCGAAGGGTTGGTAGAACTTGGAACACGCCATGATAACGTAGTAGTTCTTGGTGGCGACATCACAGGTTCTGTAATGACATCATTATTTAAAGAGAAATTCCCCGAAAGGTTTTTTTCGATTGGTATTGCTGAACAAAATGCAACAACAATAGCCACAGGCTTAGCACTAAGCGGAAAGATTCCGTTCTTTGCAAGCTACGGCGCATTCTGTGCATTGCGTAATGCCGACCAACTTCGCATCAGTGTTTGTTACAACGAAGCCAATGTAAAAATTGGTGGAGGTCACGCCGGTATTAGTGTAGGTCCCGATGGGGCAACACACCAAGTATTGGAAGAAGTTGCGTTTTTGCGCACTCTCCCGCACATGACGATGATAGTGCCTGCGGACTTTGAAGAAGCTAAAAAAGCAACAATAGCAATGGGCGAAATGGTTGGACCTGCGTACATCCGATTTGGTCGCTCGCCTGTACCTATGTTTACAACAGCCGATTCACCGTTTGTTCTGGGTAAAGCTAATCAATTAACCGATGGTAATGATGTAGCAATCTTAACCAATGGTTGGATGGTTTGGGAATCTATTGTTGCAGCACAGGAGTTAGCTAAACGTGGTATCAAAGCACGTGTGATAAATGTACACACTGTAAAGCCAATTGACGTTGAAGCCATTGTAACTGCTGCCCGCGAATGCGGTTGTATTGTTACTGCCGAAGAACATCAGGTTCATGGTGGGCTTGGTGGTGCAGTTGCAGAGGTTGTTTGTAAAAATTCACCGGTGCCTATGGAATTTGTTGGCGTGAAAGATTCATTTGGTGGAAGTGGAGAGCCGGAAGAACTGATGGAAAAATTTGGTTTAACCTGGAAAGAAATTTATGCTTCCGCGTTAGTTGCTATGGAACGCAGAGATAAAGGTTCATCTGGGTTCAGAATGGTTAAAGATGTTGCGGTGTATAACGGATAAATATTGAAATTTTCTGAAGTAACTCCGCCGCTTTAGCGCGGAGGAACAAATACCAGCGTAATAATGGGCTTTCGCCCTGCTACTTTTTAGGACTAAAGTCCAAGGGTATATTGTTACGTTAAAAATCCCCATGCTGAAGCATGGAGTTATTAGCAGTACTTCACGATACACGTTTTGATTTGCTTTTGGTTCTGTCCTGCATTGTAAACGGTTGTTGTTAATTTGCGTTACGGTGCAGTCCGGCGATAGCAAAATATTTATGAAAAAGGCCACGATATTCTCGTGGTCTTTTCGTTTACTGTAACTAATCCGGTGGTTTTGAAATCTTAGAGAACGATTGTTCCATCTATCTATATTGTTATGAAAACTATTATTGCCGCAGGAGTGGCGTTGCTTATGAGTTTGAATGTTGATGCGGTTTCGCAAGAGACCACGGTGAGTACGGGAAAAGACACGAAGAAGACCTCGATAACCGTGTATAATGGCGGGTTTGGGTTGGTTCGTGAACAACGAATGATGAATCTGAAATCGGGGATGAATGATGTGCGCTTTGAAGACG
>JAIBAE010000151.1 GCA_019695345.1 Bacteroidota bacterium
CTGAATCAGGTGGGGAGAAATCCATTCGTAGCGGCGCGATGCCTCGCGTCGAACACAAGGTACAGATTGAAGCAAACGGCTTATACTTTATCCGCGCTAAGGTGAATGGAGAATGGATAACACGTAGCGTAGTTGTGCAGAAGTAGTATATAACTGAATTTGATATAAGCATGAAGATGTGCAACAACTAAGGAGGCAGTCTTCACATAATATGATAACAGATGGAGTATTACTCGCTAAAGTCGCTCTATCAATAATTGCTTAGCACACCTGAGTATCGGGTATGTAACCGCCATGAAGATACATGTAATTCATGAAGTGGCGGGCTTGTTGGCTACTACGAATAATCAACATTAATCCTTTTATTTCATGGAGACACTATGAAAAGTAAAATAGGCAAATTACATGCCTTCTCAGTTGTTTTAGGAGTCTTTATCCTATCTACATTTTCTATAAATGCACAACAGGGAGCTAGAATATATTTACGGTATGATGATAACAATCTATATAACTCTAATGGGGTACGTATAAAGCAAGAAGAAAATAAACAGTGGTACTGGGTTTTGGGAAATCAGATGGAGTATCAAGCTTACTCAACTACTTTAGCCAAGATTGGTTGGGGCTGTGTCAATCTAGGGCACAAACATTATAAAGCAAGCCAATCAACCAGAACAGTAGGCTTTCCATCTGACTTTGCTACAACTGGTAGTGATATTACTGTTGCTGAGTATAGATCAAAAAACACGTTACCTTACGTATTTACTAATCATGCAATGGCATTAACAAAGGTAGATCAGTTTTTTAATCTGAATGGCGGTGCTAATACAACTGATGACTACGAACTAACAACACGTGCTATGACACCTGGTGCAAGAATTATCAGAAATGCTGGTAACTATATCACTGCATACAATCTATATGACATGACTCAAGATACGGGTGTTGGTGGAGGAGGTAACTTTTTTGATTGGGGTGTTGCATCAATTAACGCCACCACCAATGCTGTCAATTGGAATTTTGCAGCCTTAACGGGTAATCCTGCAATGAGGTATCACGAAGAAGTACGTGATATTGTACAAATTGGCAATGATTATTATGTATGCGGAGTCAAACGCAATTTTGCAACAGGTCAAATGGGTGGATTTGTAGCTATGATAACTGCCGGTGGTGCATTGCAATGGTATAAAAATTATTATCCGGCACCTGGAGCAACCTATACATTTGAGTGCATCAGTGCAGTACCAAATGCTGCTGGTGACCGCATCTTAGTGAGCGGGTTATATATACCTGATAACAATGTGAACGTTAAAGGTGTAATTACTATGGAAATCAATGCTGGTGCTGGCGGTGGGGGTGTTACTTGGCGAAAATCATGGATACCACAAGCCCCTTACACAGTAGTTGACTTAGGTACAAAAACTCAATTGCGTCATGTTAAAATGAATGACGATGGTATCGTAATTTGTGCTACCGTGCAAGACCGTTCGGGTTTTGGAGTTACATATGGCTCATTGTTTAAAATATGGAACCAAACACAACACCCATCCTACATCTGTGGTACGGGGAGCGGTATACCATTATTTGCATGGGGTGGTCGTTATGAAACATGGACTTTGGGCAGATTAGGAACTCCCGAATTAGTAAATACTATCTTAGTAGATGTAACCAATCGCTTAGAACCTTCCCATTTAGATGAAGATATTGCTGCAGTTGGTACAGCACAGGTGTATCACTTTAATACTTTAATTAAAGATGTTATGGTATTAGAGACTGATTATGACGGTGTCTATGGAAGGAGCAATTCAAGTGGCCCTGGTGGAATTCCAAACACAGGTTATTGCAAGGATGCTTTTTTATTATACGAATGTGCTGAACCATATTATGAAATTGAGGATGTCAATCCATCTATGACGGATAACTTGCTCTATACAAATACGAAACTTTCGCCTTATGATGATACATTTGATCGTAATTGTGAATCTGTACTTGGTGGTGATGATGGGTTAGGAGATATTGGTAATGCAAAACGACCTTCAGACTCATCGCCAGTTAGTGGGGAGGTTAAATACAACGCAATTAATGTTGCTCCTATACCTGCAACAGAAAACATTACTATTTCCATAGAAATTTCTGAGCTAACAGAGGCAACTTTATCGTTGATTGATCAGCAAGGGAATGAAATAAAGAATTTCGGCACATCTGTATTTAAGCCAGGAATTTATACACAATCCTTTAACAGCTCAGGTTTGTCAAGTGGAATGTACGCATTTAGATTAAATGGTTTAACATTTTCTAAAATAGTAGCATTACCCGTAATTCACTAATTGTTCTTTTGATCAGCGGGGTGATACCATCCCGCTGATTTGTATATACACGTACTTGCATCTATTAAGGAATACTTATATGAAAACTTTTATAGTACTGTTAATTTTGGTATGTTCTTCTATTACTAGTATAATTGCTCAACAATCGGATGCACTAGTTATTCATAAAGGGACATATGTTGGAACAGGTTTAAATCAAATTTGGAACAACACTTATGATCTGATAAAAGATGATCTAGGTTTCGTATATATATGTGGAGTTTCAACTTCATTTCAAACTACATTTGGTGTGTATCAGCCCAATAATGCCGGAAATGAAGATGCTTTTGTATGTAAATTAACACCAGATTTATCATCTGTTGTATGGTCAACATATTTAGGTGGCTCTAGTGGAGATTGTGGATATTCTATATCACTAACAAATGTTCATGAAGTAATAGTAACTGGTTTCACTCGTTCCGTTAATTTCCCTCTTTTAAGTTCTCAGGACGTTTCACTAATACAAGGGTCACAAGGGCATGGCGGTAAGTTTATATGCAAGCTAAGCTCAGATGGTTCGCAGCTATTATTTTCGAGAATTATAGGTAGTGCCTACGACTATACCTCTATCGCTATAAATTCTCAAAATGAAATCTTTGTTTTTGGCGAAGCATATCCTGGTGATCAGTTCGAGATAACTTCTAACGCCTATCAGACAACACCAAATGGTTTGATGGATTTGCACTTTACAAAGCTGAGTCCTAACGGAACAACTCTATACTCAACGTATATTGGAGGAGCTGGAAACGACTATTGTTTTTATGCCGGTATGTGTTATGCTAATAACAAAATCTATTTAACCGGAAAAACTTATTCAGCTAATTTCCCATTGGCTTCAGGCAAATCACCCGATGCCTTAGGTGATTGTTTTGTAATGGCATGGAACGATGGAACAGTTCCAACACCAGCAGGTACATATATATTTGGGGGTAGTGGAACAGACGAAGGAACAAACATCACATTTAACCAAACCACAGGTAAGATTATTGTATGCGGCACAACAACCAGTAATAATATGCCTTATACAACATTGTTGCAAAGTGGTAATACTTCCGGTGGGTTTATAGCAAGTATCAATGCAGATTTCACAGGTATAGATTACTTATCTATCATTGGCGCAGGAATTAGACCGGGCGTAGTGCGAAGTCGTCCAAATGGTGATGTATGGTGTTCTTCAGGAACAATAGGTATGGCACCAATTCCACTTACTGCAGGTGCATTCAGTTCAACACAAGTTTATCCCCAATGTACGATTGTAACAGCTGTCAATACAATAGGTGCATTAAAATATGGTTCGTATATGAGTGGAACTTTTTACACCTACAATTACGACCGTGTAAACCTTGCAGTTCGTGAAATAAATAACTGTACATATCATATAATTCTTGCAGGGCGTGGAGGTACGTGGCCAACCACCCCTAGCACGTATCAGCCAACAACACCCGGCGGGCTAACATCAACCGTAAGTATATTTAGAAACAGTTATCGCGACACCACAAAAATCACTGCCACTCCAACTTGCGGTGAATACATGTTTCAGGGTACCAGCACAGGCATTGCGCCTTGTAATGCTGTAAACTACTTCTACAACTTTGGAGATGGTACTGCGGTTGTAACAGGACAGCAAAATGTAACACACAAATACAGTAAAAACGGTACGTTTACGGTAACATATCGTGTAGCATATCAAGGAGATACAACCTATTACGAAAAAACTATCAACGTCCAATCCCAACCAACCATCAAGGCATCCCCCA
>JAIBAE010000074.1 GCA_019695345.1 Bacteroidota bacterium
TCCTTTAACAGACTATTTTACAACATTACATTGATTGATTATTCAATTTGTTGTTATCATCAAAGCGAGGATAATGATAATGGGATTAATCTATTAGAAGAGGCATATTCACTTGCAAACGAATCACAAAACTATTACTATTCTTTTTGTGCATTGGTTAACCTAGTGAGTATACTTACAGCGAAATCAATTTATAACAAAGCAATGGTTTATGTTGAAATGGCAAGTAAATTAGTCCTTGAAAACGCCATAGTGATTGAAGAAAAATATTACATGAAAGGGTTTTGTATTACACCTGACGGAGTAGATTGCGAAGATATAGATTTAACTTATCTATATAGTGTTTTACAAACAAGAAAAGGTGGTTTATATTTTGAACTTGGGGACTTTGATAATGCAATCCAGAGCTATACAATTGCATTTTCACTTTTTCAGTTCGTTGAATACTCTGAGATTAAATCATTTATTGCAAACTCTCTGGCAATGATTTTATGCAAACAAAACAAATTTGAACAAGCTGTTGTTTTTTTGACACATTGTGTGAATTATTATGAATTAAACCATCCAAGATCGCAACACTTTATCACCTCATTATCCAACCTTGCTGAAGCCAAACTTAATTTAGGTTTAGTCTACGAAGCAGAAGCGCTATATAAACAAGCATTAGAACTATCAAAGAAACTTAACTTACCAGTTAATATTGCAATGATTAATATGGAAATTGCCCACATTCACATAAGCAAAAACCAGATTACCACTGCCATTGAGAACTTGAATACTGCCTTAGAAATGGCACAAGGAATAAATCAAGTAAAAATGGTAATGCAGTGTTATAGATTGCTTGGTATATGTTGCATGCAAAATGATATTGGCAAAGCGTATGATTATTTTATGAAAGCAATGTTTTTAGCTGAGGAGTACAACAACAAAGATGAATTACATTTCATTTATAAAGAGGTTTCAACATACTACAGATTAACGGGTGATATTCCACAAGCGTTTTCATATTTTGAGAAATACACAAAACTCAGAGAAGACTTGTTTTCGCAAGAAGCAGATAGAAAACTTAGGAACTTGATGGTGTTATATGAGGTTGCAGAATATAAGTCAAAATTAGAAATCACAACTTCGAAGATAAAACAGCTAGAGCTTGAATTGGAAATCAGGACAAGAGAATTGAGTGCTATGGTTATATCAATTATGGAAAAGCAGGAACTTGTGAAGTTGTTAGAGAAGGGGTTAACTGATATTCTGGATAAAAATCCAACCCAACGTGATTCAGAAATACGAAATTTTATTAGAAACTTGCGGAAAGTAGGAGAAGCAAAACAAGACTGGGACGAAATCAATAAGATGTTTCTTGAAGTTCACAAAGATTGTGTTGCATCAATCATGAAACTAGCTCCTGATATTACACCTACAGAATTAAAGACTTGCATTTTAGTAAGACTGTCCATGTCATCAAAACAGATAGCACAAATTCTAAAAATCTCAGAACGTTCTGTTGAAAATCATAGAAATCATGCAAGAAGAAAACTCGGAATAAATAAAGATTTGAATCTCACTACATATTTAATATCCCTGACATAAAGATAGAAGTAAACAAAATGTATCATATAGAAATTCCCTTATAATGAAGGCTTCAACGAACTCCCGTGCGTATATAATAGTACATGATGCGTGGTACGCAAATTTTGCAGCAGGTGATAATTCAACTATTCTATTTGGATTAATCGGCAGTGAAAAGAACTTAGAGATGCAATTAGAAATGAAAATGGTTTGGATAACAACCGGTGAACTTTCTGTTTCACCACACCTTTATTGCCGTTTGGATAATGTACGTGGTATTAAGGAGTTTTCGGATGTATTTGATGAGTTAGCTAACATTGAGAAGTTGGATTTTACAGAGTTAGACTTCATCTCAATTTTACAAATGTGCGGATTTGTTGATATTACTCCCTATGAATTAATAGGTGCATTACAAAAATAAATATGACCTTCATAACAAACCATTTTCACAAAAAGAAAATACATCAAAACGAGTTATTATAAAATGATCGTATAGTGTTATGTCAAACATTTTGGCAGCTTCAGAAAGTTTTTTTGTGATGTGAATATCCTCATTGCTCGGTTTAAGATTACAACTTGGATGATTATGAGCTATGATAAACCCAGAGGCATTTGATAGGATGAGATATTGCATAGCGATTCTTATGTCCACAATACTAGCACTTGTACCACCTACACTCAACTTAGTATAACCGATGGGAGTGTTTGAACGACTGAGTGCAATTAAATAAAATTCCTCATGATGCTCCACTACTTCACGACTAAACAAACGAGACACAAACTTTTTTGCAGAAGCAGGGTTTGTTATAATCTCTTCCGAAGATGGGGCTATCCGCCGTGACGTTTTATATCTTAGTGATAATTCAAAGCAGTAGTTTTTCATTGTGTTATGATTGTGTATAATGATTTAGTTTTCCGAACACTTTTACTTACCAGAATTCCAAGCTTTTAATATTATGTCGGATGTGGAATCCGCCTGCTTAATATATCTCATTGTAGTTACAATATTGGCATGATCTAATACTGCTGCCGCTGCCGGTACAGAGACATTTTCAGCAATGGTTGTTCCAGCTGTATGGCGCAACATGTGTGGGTGAATATGAATACCCAGCAAGGAGTTTTTGTTGAAAAAGTATCGTAGATATTGTGTACTTAGCATTCCACCATCTTTTGTTGGGAAGAGATATAACGAGTCCGGGCGTTTTGATAAGTATAACGTAATAACATCCTTAAACAAGGTTCCATCTGGTAGTTTTACTTTAAGGGGTATCTCTTTTCTTCGGATCGTTTTATGAATATTTTTTTGACGCTTTACATCAAATGTGAATACATCATCAGTGATATTCCAATTACTGATTTGAATAACTTGAGATACCCTTATACCTGTTAACAACATAATGACGGTTATACAATAATCTCTAATTCTTGAGAATTGTTTGCTACCACGGTTGCGTAATGCTGTAAGTAGCTCTACTTGTTGTTCAACACTTAGCGACTTTACACTCCAGTCAATCTGTGATGATGGATATTTACGTATTATCTCTTTTGCATCTTCCTTAGTGAGTAAATAGATATCAGTTAGAAAAAGACAAAGAGTAGTTGCTATAACTCGATTTGTTGATGCTTTTCTCTTTCCATGTGCAATGAATCTTTTTATTTCAATTTTTAACTCATTTCCATTGGGTAATACATGTGGAAATGTATTTAGAAACTGCTTTACATATAACTTTGTAATTCTTGAATAAGAGCTACTCATTGTACTACTTTTTGTAGTAGGAGAAACACAATACTGTTCTAAATATGATAACACTTCATCTTTGTTCATATATATACATTTTTAGGTTTTTATTAGATTTGGTGAGGTAACAAAGGTTCTGTCGGCACGTAGCATGGCTGTTATGTACGTGCCAACAGGCTGCCTCGGCGTAGCATATCATACTACTTCTACATATTCTTCGTTAGGAACAATCTCTTCTTCATCATTAGAAAGGCAGTTTAATTCGATATAGTCCTTTACGGCTTGTTCTAATCCTTCAACTGTGGCTTGTTCAGATGTACATCGTGCTTGCGTAAAAAACTGCAAAAGTTCAACGCGAGTTGCGATATGTTCGTCTCCTGAAAGCATAGTTCTGACTACTGTTGAATCGTCGGTATATAACTCTATAAGAGTGAGCACTAAGTCTTGGTCTGAGACATCAAATGCTTCTTTCTGTGGTATATATTGTTGTTCAACTTTTTGAGAATTGCTGATGATTGATTCTTTTGTTGTTTCCTTTGGTGTTGGAACTTCTGTGACTAAGGATACTACTTCACTTGTAAGTCGCATTGGCATAATGAGAGCTGTTACTGCTGCATGTTGTTGACCATTAACAACAACTGCTTTATCTGGCGCGTTGAAGTAAAGCGTGATCTTTTCATCAGAAAAGGAAGACACAATTTCTTTAAGATAACTTGAATTGAAGCCTATAACAAATGATTGCTGAAAATCATGTTTACAATGAACCTTGACTTCGGCAGCCCCACCTGATTCAGTATTTTCTGCAAAGATTGTTGTTGAGCTACTGGCACAATGCAGTACAATTTGTGGCGAGTTATTCGGAGCAAACATTGCAGAACGCTGTATAGCATTGAGCAGTTCTTTTCTGTTCAGTGTAGCTTGATTTGTTGTTGTTGTAGGAATAACATTCCTTATTACCGGAAAGGCTCCATCAATTAACTTAACAGTAATTGTTTGTTCGTTGCTTTTGAGAACTGCATAGTCCTTCAGGAATTGTATTGTACAGGTTTTACCACAGATAGCATTGATTGCATTAGAAGGAATAATATACGTTAATGACTCGTGATGAAAATGGAGTGTTTCGTTGAGGTACAAACAATATCCATCAGTTGCAGCAATGGTGAGTTGGTTATTACGATGACCCTCGAAAGAAAAACACACACCCGTTAAAGCAGGCCGGTATTCATCTTTAGAGCAATACTTATGAGCTACCATCATTAGTGATGTTTCAGTTTCGTTTAAAGAAATTACATCTGTAGATGGTTGCATGTTCAAACCTGAATATTCTGGAAATTCAGAGTTAGAAAGACCTGTTAACCTAATTGTAGAATCTTCGCATTGAACAATAAACTTTGTTCCATTTTCAAGTTTATATAAGGTTACAATGCTATCAGGACTAAAACTCCTGATCACATCCAACAATTTTTTATATGGCAATAGAGCAATAAACTCTCCTTCAATCCATTGTGGTGTAAATATTGACTCAATATGCATACTAATATCTGTAGCTTGAATTGAACACTTTTCTCCAAGTGTAATCTTGATATGTTCTAAAGCGACAATCGTTGATTTGATTGGCACAACCTGCTTTACATTATTCAATGCTTTAAGAAATGCCTTACATTGAATCTCGAGTAGTTTATTCATATATACTCCTAAAGTGTAAAAATAAAAAGCCCGTATGGTTTCACACGGGCAATACTTGGTTTATATCTTTAATAAGAACCATTTGTAAATGGTGCATTAGTTTCTATCCTTAAGAATGTTCCAGCAGTTCCCTTTTTTGTTGAGGTGAATACTGCCTGTTTGATAATAACGTCATCAACAGTATATCTAAATATTACATATTCTGCATCATTTAAAGTAACGGTTCTTTTGGTTATTCTTGTCCTTACAAACTCAACAGAGTTACTGGCTGATGAACCAACATGATAAGTCTGTTCTCCAGTGTTCCGGATTCCATAAGACTTGCTGCTTTTATAGATACAAGCAGTAACATTCACCCAAATAGGATATGATTTTGCCATAAATAAAAAAGCCCATTGGAAGAACCAATAGGCGCACATTGTGAAACAATAAATGAATTACATTAATATCTACGAATTGTTATGTAGTAGTTTTGTCGAGTATTTTTCCGATGGTTCGCACTTTCATTCCATCAACTTTATGTGTGATTTGTGCTTTTATACCAAACTCTGTTAGATGTTGTCTTAGCAACGAGTTAATGTGTTTGCGTTGTGGTTTTGTGCGATTATACCGCACGTTTGTACGTACAATAGGCAGTTCAAATGATTGATTTTTGATATTTGCATTGTACGTTAAGGTGGAAGCAATTTTTTCTGCAACTGCACGGTTTCCGATTCGGTACTTCGGAACACCATTTTGAGAATAGCCAAGAAAGACCCGTTTACCGTTAGGAGATAGTACTTCATAACCGATAGATTTTTTCTTTTGCCATATTTCGTGAACTTCACGTATAGAAAATGTTTTGCTCATAGAATAAGTAATTTTGATTTAACATCATGTGAGTTACTTCTGCCAGATGTGGCAGAAGAGCATTGTGCTATTGTTTTGCCGTCATGAATTTAGTTTGTACAAACTCCAAATTAAAGCTGGTTGTAAACTGCTGTAACTTTGCATCGCGAACAATTTCTATTAAGCCAGATTTTTCAGCCCGAAGTAATGCAGACAAAGCCAGACATGTAACTTCATCGCCAAAGGCATCTCGAATAGTTTGTATTTGTACAGGTGAATGTTGAGCAATACAAGACTTAACAACAGCTCTGGCAGTTTTTTCAAATTGACTGTATGTTGTCAGGTTGTTTGTAAATGCTTTTTGCGCTTCAAGATGCAACTCTGATTTTGTTGGTACAAGTTCAGATGGTTCTAACACTGCGTTGTTCATAGTGGTACTCCTGATTGGTTTATAAATTCCCGTAATTCGGGCAGAAGTAACTCACGCGTGTATTTTAACTTTTGGAAACCGTTTATTCGGTTCATCCATATAAATTGTGCTTGGGTAACAAGCGGGAGTGGGCAGTATGTTATTCCTGTATCACTCGTAACTATAGAAAACGCCGTAATTAAGTGGCTTAAGAGGTTGGGATTTACTCAAAAATGAATGACGTTTGATTATTTATTTAGCCTTATATATTTACTATTGTTTATAGTACATAAACAATAGTAGCCTACCCCCTGTATATACCCCCACCGCTACCATCACACGGCGAGTTAATGAATAATCCCTACATATTACGGTACATAAATTTTCTGGAATTTTGGTTTCATTATTAGAGTAGCAAAGTGTTTGCACAATTGAATGTAACTAGGAAATGAAAGCTATACACTACCTCGTTCACTCCACCAATTTCTGAGTTCATCTCTATCATGTTGTTGTAATAGTGGACGGTCATACTTTTTGAGGGTCTTACTATCTTTATGCCCCGTAACTCTCATCACATCTCTTTCTGTATATCCAGCATCTAAACTTATTGTTGCAAATGTCCTTCTACCTGTGTGATTTGAAACAGCTTCATTTTTTGGTATGAGTTCTTTAACTATCTCTGTCCCTTTCTTGCGAGTCCGTTCAATCTTGACATTGTCTAGCCCAATGAGTGCACAAAGTTCTTTGATATATTCGTTAGCTTTTTGTTCGCTGATAAGACTACCCTTACCAAGCTTAACTTTATATGTAGGTAAGCAGCCATTATATTTATCCAATATAGCTTTACATTTAGGTTTAATGTAAAACTGTAACATGGTAGAAGTCTTCTTACTTCTCTTTTGAAGGATATTCCCATTAAGCACATGTTCAGGTCGAAAGTCTTTTAAATCTGAAATCCTTAATGAGGTGTAAATTTCAAATAGGAACAGATCCCGGATTTCGTCCAATCTTTTATTGTCACGTAAATCTAATTCTTCCAGTGCTTGAACTTCATTTCGCGTTAGTGCTATAGTATCTGCCTCAGTTGCTAATCCTTTAGTTTTCAGAACATTCTTGTATCCTGTAAAAGAAATGTATTCATTCTCATGACACCAGTTAAGTACAGATTTCAATACTTTTATGTGTTTTTCAACTGTATTGTTTGTTAGGTTGGCAGTATTAAACATATAATCTTTCCACTCTTCAAACCATTCCTTGTTAATCTCATGTATCTTAAATCCTTTACCATTTCTTCCAAGAAAGTTTTTCATACTTTCGTACTTCGACCTCAAGGATTTAACAGTACCTTTCGTGAACTCAGTACCTATTTTATTCTCTCGTTCTGTAACGAACTTATCATATAAATGCAATAAGCTATTTACAGATTGTTGTTTCAACTTCTCGATTTCAATTTTAGAGGTAGCGTACTTGCTTTCCAATACATTTGCTGTATAGATATTGCTTCTAATATGAGCCAAAGGTCAATATCTAATGATCTTGCTTCTCGAATGAGTTCATGCACTTTTACCTCAATAACATCAAGCTTTGCATTAATTTGTTTACACCCTATGGTATTATATCTCTGCCTATCTTTTTTATTGAATTTGTCTTGAACAACATTCCACTGATTTGGCTTACAGTGTAAGCCAGTTTGAATGCGAAGTTCTCTGATATTCAGCCCTGCTGTACCATGCCTGACTACTAACATAATTTCAGAGCGTTCGACTTGCTTGCTTCGAAGAAAAAATCTGACTTTCATAAAGTGTGATAGTAGTATTAACGTATAACTACAAAAATAATACTATCACACTAACCTTCACATTTTTAGTAACAATCTATGAAAATTAATTTTAACTTGTGATTCTGTAAATGTCAGAGTACTTAAAAATTTTGGAAATTTAAGGTTATTTAATATTTACTGTAGTATCTGATTGTGAATACATCAGAACCTACCGGGATCACTTCCATATCGAAGCAAGTTTATTTATCAATGAACTTGCTTTTTTAATTCTCTCGCCCCAAACTTTTCTAATCTCACTATTTAATTCATAACTCTCTGTTCAAGGTTACTAATAAGTAATGATACGTTACAGCTTTTCTCCAACTTCGAGTAAGAGATTATATCCTGCCGATGTTACTAACCATCCATCCTGTAAACCTTCAGCATAGATATTCCCCAATATCCCTTCGGATAACAATCCTTTTAACCTCAGCTCCTTTGCTTTTACCACTGGAATAGGTAGTTGCTTATGAGCTTGTATTAGATACAATATATCTTCTTTAGTAATCGACCGATGTATATGAAGTTCTCCATTGTAGTTAGTCATTCTTAACCTCTGTGTTAATCTCAAATTTCCTGTAGCAAGAAATAATGCACTACAAAGCACATTTTGTAGCACAGACCCTTTGGAATCCCTTATGATGTGTTTGCCATACAGTACGCCTCTACCGAAATAACAGAGGCGTACAAGATATGATATGGGGATACCAAGTGTTCAGTACTAACTAACAACAATTATGGTAATAATTCACTACTCAAAAACTACGGTGGCGGTACTCATTTAGTACTCTAATGGAATGTCCAAGGATGTAAAAGCATCAAATATTTGTAAAAAACGGCGGTGAAGCCGCTTCGCAATTCAACCATCGCAGAAGCGGCAAAGTTTAATACACCGTCGCAGGGAGCGATTTTCGATTAATTTCAGTTATCAAAATAATTAATACAAAAAACGCCAAAATTCTTCATACTATCACTACTCAAAAACTACGGTGTTTTGTACTTTTTTGGTACTCTGTTGATAGAGTACAGAAAATATGTTCAGTATCAACGTTTGCTACATTGTTTGGGTAAAGAAGTAGCAAAATGATTAAAATTCATACATGTGTTGAAATTATGTTATAATTAGTCTCTGTATTGGGCACACAAAAAAAAAGATTAAGTCTATATATTTAATTACCTTAAGTATTACCACCGTAGAAAATGAGTACCGCCTATGTGCAACTTTATTGTTAAAATGGTTCATAATTTTATTTTTATGAATATTCCTTGGGGAAAACAATGGAAAAAACTAAAGTAAGTGTTGTGGTTAGTGGCGGTTATGTAGAAGGTGCTTCAGTAGAAATTAAAGATCAATCAAACTTAGTTGTAGCTAGTGGTACCACAGATGTTAATGGTCAAGTAAACTTAACCATAAATAATGCAGGTGATTATGCAGCCCATGGTTCAAAAATGTTACCGGACGGTTTATATATGGGTGTTACTTTATTCTCAACAGATCCATCCGGAACAACTAACATAACGATAACGTTAAACAAAATCTAAGTTTATCAACAATGCCTATTACCTTGAAATCTACTTCTTTGACTGAGCACGAGTTTGATAATATTACTTGGTTACTTGAGGCTTGGCGCTTTCTAAATGACAAAGAAATTGGTTGTCTAAAGGAGTTATGTTACCAATATAATGACTCTACACTTTATGGACTAGAGCTTGCATTTCATTATTATTTTACGGCAAGGATTCACTATAGCGAAAACAATTTTGAAAATTCTAAACTGTATTTGGAGCTTTCTGAAAAGCAGTTTCACAAATGCAACTACAACTTGTGGAGGATTTTTGCAAAATTAAGATTAGCAAATGATTATGTTACAATTGGAAATTTAGAGCACGCACTTGAACTATTTAACGAGGTATTCAATCTTTCGGAGAAGCTACTTTTTGGAGAGGAATATGTTATTTTTAATTCTATCGTGCAAATTGATTTTGCATCAGCATGTTGTTATGCCGGTAGACCCGAAACCGAATGGTTAGTACATATAGAAAACTCTTTATCAGTGAGCGCTCAGTATCAAAATGGTTATATGACTTTTTGTGCTTTTGTTAATTTATGTATCAACCATTCATCACAATCTAATGTTAGTCAGGCTCTGGTTTATAACGAAAAAGCAATGCATGTTATTACCTCTCAAGGAATTTATATAGATGATACACTTTACATACCTGGCTACACAATTACGCCAATAGGTATTACAAAAGAGAATATTAATACATCGTATGTCTATAGTGTATTACTTACAAGTAAAGGTAGCATTTTATTTGAGCTTGGTGATTATGAAAAATCGATTGAATCTTATACTCAAGCATTAACATTGTATGGTAACCCAAAATTTGCAGAAATCAAAGCATATGTTGCAAATGAACTTGCAATTATTTTATGTAAACAGAACAAATATGAAGAGGCAATAATCCATTTAAACCAAAGCATCGAGTACTTTAGAAAAAACTCACCTCTTTCACATATCCTTGTAACTTATTTGTCTAATTTGGCAGAAGCTACTTTAAATGCAGGTCGTATCATAGAAGCACAGAAATATTATACAGAAGCTCTTGATTTATCAAATCGGTTGAACTTTCCTTTACAAGTAGCTATTATAAATAAGGAAATTGCTAACATCTATATCAATCAGGGACAGTACAAAATTGCAGTTGAGGGCTTGCTTAAAGCAACTGAAATAGCGCAAAACATTCATGAAGTAGGTATTATTATTAAATGTTTTAGATTATTAGGTGTATGTTATATGCGCTCTGATACAGCTACTGCATATAACTACTTTATGAAGTCGTTGTTATTAGCAGAAGAACATAACAATAAAGATGAATTACATAACATCTACAAGGAAATCTCAACATATTATAAAATACAGGGAGATATACCGCAGGCATTTGTGTACTACGAAAAACATGTAAAACTTCGTGAGGAGTTATTCTCTGCCGAAGCTGATAGAAAGCTCCGAAACCTGTTGGTACTCTACGAAGTAGCTGAATACAAAAACAAGTTAGAAGCAACCACATCCAAGATTAAACAACTTGAACTTGAATTAGAAGTTAGAACACGAGAGTTAAGTGCCATGGTAATTTCCATTATGGAAAAACAGGAATTAATTCGATTATTAGAAAAAGGTTTACTTGATATTCTGGAAAAAAAACCTTCGCAACGCGATGCAGAAATCCGTGCCTTTATCAGAAACTTGCATAAAATTGGCGAAGCTAAAAACGATTGGGAACAAATCAATAATATGTTCCTGGAGGTTCATAAAGATTATGTGTCCTCTATTATGAAATTAGCACCCGATATTACTCCTACTGAACTCAGAACATGTGTATTGGTGCGACTTTCTATGTCTACCAAACAAATTGCTGAAATCCTAAAACTCTCACAACGTTCTGTGGAAAATCATCGGAACCATGTGCGGAAAAAATTAGGTATCGGCAAGGAAACAAATCTCACATCATTTCTTATGAATGTAGCCTGAATACGATACATTTTTCCTCGTAATCTTATGCTTTCGCAGGACGGCACCACACCGTGTACATACTTCATATCTCATCAAGCCGTTAAGAACCTCGTTACAACTACAACGGTAATCGTTTATTTGTACTATGCTATTATCTCCCGCACCACTACGGTTGTTTAGTAAGCAAGGTTTGGTGCGGTTTGCGATAGCATAAAAAAATGCCGATATGATTTTCTCATACCGGCACGTAAACGTACATTGTTATTCTACTACCTTGGGGTTTCAACAATAATCTGAACCGTTCTGTTTAACTGACGCCCAACCGGAACTTCGTTATCGAATAATTGTTTTGTTTCGCCAAGTCCGTATGCTTCGAACTTTACATCTTTATATTTTGCTTTCAACGCTTCCATTACAGAGTTAGCGCGGCGCAACGAAAGTGTTTTGTTGTATTTATCGTCGCCAATTCTATCGGTATATCCAAAGATTTTAACAGTTGAGTTAAACTTAATTGCGCCTACTACTTTTTGTTCAAGTATGCGTTGGTTGTCGGGTGTTAAAACATCGCTATCAAAATCGAACAAAATCAAACTGAATTTATCAATGGTGCGGTCGGCAAGTTTCTCCTGCTTTTTACGGAGTGAACTTAAATAATCAACCGGAAGTGAGCCGGTGAATGTTTGTTTTGCCCCGCGTGCATTTTCTACGGTGTAGATATAATCAATTGGAACTTGCTTATCGGATAACTCGCTGGGGCGGATTGCCCAACGTACAGGTTTTGCATCGCCAATTCCGGGAATGCTGCGTAAGGTTCTGCCTGCTTGGGTTAACTCCAAGTTCCACGATGTTATTGGGTCGGATGTTTTTACATCGGGGATGAACTCAAGTAAATCGGGTTCTGCTATGCGCTCAAGCTCTTGTTTGGAAACAACCGGCTCAAGAATTTCCGGGGTGTCACTGCGTAACTCAACGCGACGGTTTTCTGCTTGTCCGTCGGGGTTTTTAACAGCCGATGCTTTTTCGGGTAAATCACGAGCGGTTACTACTAATCTATCAGCGTTAACGCCACAGCTAATTAAATAATCACGTACTTGTTCTGCACGTTCTTTTGCTAAATTTTTGTTTTTAACTTCTGTACTACCATCATTTGTACCTATGATATTGAGTTTTGCATTCTCATATTTTTTCATACGTGCACAAACCACATCCAATATTGAGTAATTGATTTTTACCGCATCGTTTAACGAGGTAAAGAGATTATCAGGTGAATCACCGGTTTCGCGTTTGCGTGGAATCACCAAACTCGAATCAACCTTCTTGCCTTCTTTGTTAAAGAAAATATACGGTACCAACGGATATAACTCCGAGTACTGGATGTCTTCAACTTTTACCTGGCGGATATCAATCGTATCACCTTGTTGGTTAAACGAAATTACACGTTTGAATTTTGGCTCTACAAATGGTTGTTCTTCTATGCGGCGGCTTGTATCGGGTGTTGATGTCATATCAAACATCAGGTTAACACCAAGGCGTATCTGTGGTACAGTCCATGTATCAAACTGTGTGTTCGATGAAATCTTGGTAAACGGAAAGCGTACACTAAGTTCAGGTTGAATGTGTGTTGTGCCCATAGCAATATCGTACCCAACACCTGCTGCTATAGCAAAACGTGAACCTGCATCAGGAATCCCACCCGTTACCGACTTCGTAGTATCTACATTGTTGAGTGTTTGCTTTAATGTTTGTGTGTAATCACTTTTCAAATTAAACCCAAGTTCTAATCCACCAAACACGTACATGTTATTCATGATTAAATTTGGGAAGAGCGCAATTGGTGTAATTTCTAATGCTGCTATCGAGGCATCGCGTGTATCGGTAATCTTTGCTGTTGCCTGGCTTATTGTACTATCGTAGCTCGATTCTAACTTACCGCTCAGATTGTTATATCCAATGCGTGCTCCTAACACAAACGAATTGCTGATTGGATAGTTTAATCCTATGCCAACTGCTCCGCCTAATCCCATTGCCGATGCCGTAAACTTGGGGTTAGGTGTTGGAAAATTAGGATTATGGAAATTAAAATTCAGTCCTCCGTTCAGACCGATTGAAACAGGAGGTGTGGTTTGTCCAAACGCACCAACTGCATAAACGGTAATACCAAACAGACATACGAGATAACACGACATACGTTGTATCATGGCGGGTACTTCCTTGTTGTTATTATAATGCTACAAACATTTTGCTGCTAAATGTTGCACAAAGTTAGTAAAATCAAAGTGTTTAACATGAATAAACCTATCTACGTTGTAACAGAGTCACACCAACAATGTACTTTGTTTCCAACATAATTCTCAACGTCAGACGAAACAATTCACATTTTCGTCAGTCTCTTACACAACAAACAACAACGTAAAAAAGTATGAAACGTTTTATTATCATTGTAACTGTAGTATGTAGCTGTACAGCATATCTGCAAGCTCAAACATCACTAACGCTTAGTGCCGGTTTAGCAACTCCCAATACGGCAATCAACGATATTTACAACTCCAACAAAATCACCGGAACCGGCAATGTTTACGATTTGATATTAGAATCAGCGTCAATCGGATATAACATCAATGCACGGTTACGGTTTCCTCTTGGTAAAAAGTTGTTCTTTTCGGGCGGGGTTGGATTTTCCCGTTTCCCGCAAAGCAACATTCTTATTAAAGACCCTGCTACCGATTCCACCCTGCTAACATTACAATCTGTTCAGAACATCATTCCAATTTCAGCCGGAATAGATTTGTTTCTCTTTAAGTCAATTGTCTCTCCGTACCTTGGTGGAGATTTGCAATACAACTACATTTCCAACACGGTAGATTACCCGGTTAACGTTGTGGGTGTGCCTTTAAACCTCGATAAAGCTCCAACCGATAACCGCGTAGGTGCTTCTGTTGGCGGCGGACTCATGATTGACCTTGCTGTACTCTCGTTAAACGTGGATGCGCGTTACAACATTGCTAACTTTATTGGCAAAACTGCTCAGGAAAAATCAAAAGAATACTTAACTCTAACAGTTGGTGTTTCGTTTGGAATGTAGTTTTTGCTATCGCCGGACGGCACCAACCACTACAGTAATAAAAAGGGGTACTTTACAAAGTACCCCTTTACCTTTTCTTGCCGGAGAGAACCTCTACTAAGTAATGAAAACCTTTGTAATTGAAGTACATTTACCTAAATTGTTGCAGTCTCATTGTATAATCCCAAAATGAAAAGTATTCACTGCCTACTTCTACTATTTTGTACTATTGTAACATACAGTAATGCACAAGACATAATTTGGGCAAAGCAATACCCTGCATACAACTTCACATCAGCAACAGTCCAAGTATCATCTAACGGCAAAACAATATCAATGTTCCTGAAGGATAGAATTGCTTTGTTAGATGGAAATGATGGTTCAGTAATCAGAATGATTCAGTTTCCTGTAATAGACGGCTCAATAAATTTGAATGCGTTTGTTGATTCATCAGGAACTTTTCTTTACGGAACAACTGCCAACTCTAATGGATTCTACATTCGGATATGGGATATAAACTCTGGATTATTAATCAAAGTTGATACAGTTGTTGTTCACAATCTACCTTCTTCAAATGTAACTGATAATTACCATCGATGGCAAATCCCAAATGTTGATGGAATTACTTTTACTTGCGCTACATCGTATAGGAGATTTGGAAGGAGAAAAGATCCATTTTATTACGGGAACGAAACGATAAGTTTGATATACAATATGCAAACCCAAAATAAAACGGGGATTTCAAATTATGCAATGAGTTACTATGATGTCTTGAAAAATACATATATAGGTTATTACTATTTGCATGAAGATGCTTTTACTCACAGTGGTCAATATGTTCCTGAATACAACGAGTATGATTGGAAAGCACAGACGCCAACAGATACATGTAGGTACCGTAGTTACCCTAACCTAAGTTGGTATTCCCAACTAACTCCAGACGGAAGTTGTTATGCAACTCCAACAGCACTTACAACTATGAAAGGTTGTCATCCATTACGCACATTAAATTTTTCGTCAGAATTTAAGTTTATAGATAATTATCATACTTTGGATATAAAAAATTCTTTGCCAATAATTTCAAACTTATCTGGTGATTCAATTCAACAATACTCCGTGCCTTGCCAATCATTCCGTCTGATGGGTAAGACGGGTACTGCATTATTTATCGACTCATTAAATAAAACACTTACACTTTGCAATCTACCTAAGGTATTACCCAAGATTAAGTACAATGGCGATTTCTTGGCAAATAAAACTGTAGGTTTTGTAAAGGATACAATTAGTTTTTCTAACTCGGTTTACCCCGTAATCTATTCGAGTTATCTTTGGGATTTTGGCGATGGTACAACTAGTACACAACAGTTTCCTTCACATATCTACTCCAAAGATGGCGTGTATACAGTAACTCTGAAAATAGTTAGCAGTAATGATACATTGGTTATTAAGAAAGATAGCTACATTACAATAAACTCTCTTCCTTTTCCAAAATTAACTCTGTGGTATCAGCGGCCTTTTCTAAAAGCAATTAAGCGCTTAAATTTTAACCAATCCAGTACAAAATTGGTAGTATCATCGCAAAATGTACCCCCTGTTATCTTAACTGTTAATAGCGGTGATACTGTTCAATCAATCAATTCTGAGTATTTGAAAGATCAGAGTAAAGTTAATGTAGTTGAAAATTTAGATATTCGGTTTGTGGGCAAAAATGATTCGGTAATGATCTTGCAAAGTATAAACAGCACGGATAGATTTTTAGACATATCATTTTCAATATTTGACTCTCAAAATGTTATTAGATATACTAAAATTCTACCAAGTATTTGTACCCATATTAATGGATATGACGATGCTAGGTTTAACCCACAATCGAATATGTATCGTCACATTCATAATTTTTCCGGAGATGTATTAACAAACGAAAACCTGTTTGCTATTCCGGTAAGTTTAGGAGAAATATGGGATTCTAAAAGTAGCGTTATCTTTCCACCTTACCATCAAGGAGATACATTAGGAAATTTATTCAGGATGAGAATAGAGACCGATACATTAGCTTTTTTCAATTTATGTTCAGTAGGAAATGTTGGGAACGTTTTCAATCCAAATGACTCATTGTTACGTGGATATTTTTCTGCTCAGTTTATACCTAATACAAATAAAATCATAAGTAGTGTAAATCAGAATTTCAAGGAGGTAAATGATCCTTGCTTATTACTTGTAAACGAATTTAATACAGGTAAGGAAATTACACGTTATATTGACTCATCAATATGCATTCGGTTTTCACCTGATAATTTTCATTTGCTTACAAGAAGTGGGTTATGGGATTTCGTACAAGGCAAGGTTGTACAACCATTAAATATTGATAACTCAAAACAGTTTGAATTTTTCCCCGACGGTATTCATGTTGCAGTTTACTTTTTAACCGATAGCACTGCTGTTAAGATATTTAATATACAAAATAATGAGTATGAATTTTCGTATGGTAAATTACCAGACTATGCAACGGCTATGGCTTTATCCCCTGATGGGAAATACATTGCTGTTGGTTTAAGAAATGGCTATGTAGTAATGTTATCAGTTCCATTACTGGAGAATAAGGTTCAGGTTGACTTCACAACACCCTTGCCGCAACCTGTGTCTGTTTCTATTACTGATACGGTAACCTTTATTAACACGACGTTACCTGTAAATGGTAACTACTCATACCTTTGGGATTTTGGAGATGGTTCAACATCTACTCTAAAACAGCCATTACATAGATATTCTAAGTCTGGTATATATGATGTAGAACTTTCTGTACTTGACAATGGGAACACTATTGCTTCCGAACAAAAACTAAAATATGTGACGGTATCCAAGAGTGATAATTCAGTTGATCTAGTTCGTGTTGAAACTCAAGGTTTGTATTGCAATGTATTACCAAACCCTGTAACTTCAGAATTTACCATCCGGTTTCAAACTATAACTACAGGGCAGTTCACTATTATTATTACGGATCCGTTAGGAAATGTTATTAATACAGTATTTAATGGGCTTCTTACTATTGGCAGTCATGATTTCCATTTGAGTAATAAGAACTTTTCAAATGGGGTTTATTTTATCAAAAGTACAAATGGAGTTCAAACGCATATAGCACCATTTTGTATTTCAAATTAGTTATCATTTTCCTAAAAAGACCTCTACACACCAAACTGCCGTAAGTGATGGTCGATGTGTTTCCATTGGATGTTATCAACTTCCTCGGCAGTCATTACACCAAAGAACGGGTGTGGTTGTGTACTTACCAATGATGCACCGCTTTTACCAAAACGTTGTAATATCGTTATCAGTTGCTGTTTCTGTTTTTCAAAGTCTCCGGAGTCAACAACCTTAAACTCCGGTGAGGTTGGCAGACCACGTTTTATTTGTTGCTGTTGTAACCCTTGGTTCAACGCAAACCTGCCAAATATATATCCTAAAATACTTCGCTTTGCTTTTAGTTCGCCGGTAACAACTAAGAGTGGTAATCGGCAATGCTCTAACATTTGGGTAACATTCATCTTCCCCCACTCCCTTGCCGATGCCGGGGTTAACTTATTAATACGTTCAATAAAACTTTCAATGTCTGCTTGGTTGTATATACTTGGCATAACTATTAATTGTTAGTGGGTACGATGTATGTAAAGATAAGAAAAGTAGAATCATCTGCATTACTATAGCGATGCTGTACCGTTTGTTCCCGACCGGGTTGCGGCGCAGTTCGGTTCGCTTCGGCAGTTGTGGGAATAAAAAAAATCCTCTTGCACATTTCTGTACAAAAGGATTCTAGTTGTAGTGCAATTGTTACCCTTTAACAAGCCACTTTGCTATATCTTTGAACGATGCTTTTTTACCGTAACTTAAAATGCCTACGCGGTAGATTCTACCCGCCGCCCAAACCGTTCCGGCAAAGGTTGCTATTACTAAAATTGTTGATGTTACTATTTGCCACATCGGGACTGTGGTAGCAGCACACCGGACAATCATGAGTGTTGGTGTAAAGAATGGAATCATTGAAAGTACAGTAGCGAGTGTGCCATCGGGAGCAGTGATTACGTTACCAATCATAAGCATAGGTAAAATCAGGGGTATCATGATTGGAGTTTGTAAACTTTGTATGTCCTGTTCTTGGTCCGCTGCTGAAGCAATTGCTGCATATAATGAGGAATATAGAAAGTAACCGCTTATAAAATAAAAGAAGAAACCAAGAATTAACCACGGTGAAACACTTGGAAGATTAAATGCTATCTGAGCCATGCTATTATTATTTTGCTCCAACATCGTTACTGCTTGTTGCTGTGTATCAGCTCCTTGAAAATATTGTATTACAGGAGCCGCAAACGTTGAAACAGCAAAGCTCATAATCATCCATAATACAACCTGTAGTAGCCCAACTGCACCTACACCAAGTATTTTACCCATTAAAATCTCGAAAGGTTTTGCCGATGATGCAAGCACTTCAACAATACGATTTGTTTTTTCTTCTAATACAGCACGCATCACTAACGTACCGTAAATAAACATCATCATGTAGATAAAGAACCCAAGAACGTATCCTAATATTGCTAACTTAACAGATTCATCATTCTCAACTCCTTTTTCACCGAGTTTATGCGATTCAATTTCAATCTGTCTTCCAACAACACTTAGCATTGTTGTGTCGGCACCTAGTTGAAGCAACCGTTCTCTACGTAAAACTTTATGAACTGTGTTTTCAATTTTTTCCATTGTGAGAATTCCAACGGTACCCGCTGAGTATAACCCAATCGTATCTGATTTCATTAAATCCGTTGGTACTATAACAAATCCGGTAAGTTGCTTTTGCAGTACTCTATTCTGTAACTCTGTAATGGATAAAGTCGATGAAATAAATAGTGTGCTATCTTCTTTGATTAGTTTCGGAGCAATAATTTTACTCTCATCCACAACTGCAATTCGCTTATCCTTACTGTCTTCAGCATTCATTGATGTAAGTATAGGAACTGCAATAACTGTAATTAATCCAAGAGGTAAGAGCAAAAGCGAAATAATAAAACTCTTAGTGAACACCCGTGACTTAAATTCATGGCGAATAATCACCCCTATTTTATTGAAGTTCATGCTTGCACTCCTTTATTAGAATCACCAACTACGCTAATAAATATTTCGTTTAAACTTGGCTCTACAACTTCAAAGCGGATTATTCGTGTTGCTGCCATTGCTTGCTGTAAAATGTGTTGTGTTTGGTTCTCAATTTGTCCCGTCATGCGTAGTTCAACACGGTGTTTAGAGCGCGTTAAAATTCGCACATCTTTCAAGGAATCAATAAACGAATCATCACCTTCAAATTCCATATTTACTGTGTCTTTACCGTAACGAGATTTCACTTCCCGCAGGGTTCCTTGCAATACCGCGCTTCCTTTGTTAATCAGCATAATATCATCGCACAGTTTTTCTACTTGCTCCATTACGTGGGTAGAAAGAATTATGGTTGTGCCATTATCCCGAAGTTCATTAATAACATTAATCATCAATTCGGCATTTACGGGGTCAAGTCCGCTAAAGGGTTCATCTAAAATCAGCAATGCCGGATGATGCACTACGGTTGCAATAAACTGAATCTTCTGGCTCATCCCTTTACTTAATTCCTGAATCTTCTTTTGTTGCCATCCATCTGCACCCAGGCGTTTAAGCCAGTTGTAGCCGCGTTCGGTTGCTTCGCGGGCAGATAGTCCTTTCAGTTCGCCAAAGTATCGTATCTGCTCAATCACCTTTAGCTTTTTGTATAGTCCGCGTTCTTCGGGAAGGTACCCAATACTCTCTTGTTGCCCCGCGCTAACGGGCTCACCAAACAGACGTATGCTTCCGCTATCGGGAATAAGGATATTGGTAATCATGCGGATAAGAGTTGTTTTACCGGCACCGTTCGGACCCAACAACCCAAAAATTCTACCCGGCTCCACACCAAACGAAATATCATTCGATGCCACGTACGTTCCGTAGCGTTTTACTACGTGCTCAACTTCAAGAACAGCCATAGAAATCCAAAGTAATTCAAGAATAGTTTATCAAGTAACCGTGCCCAAATACGGCGCACCGCAGTGTTGGTTGCGCGAAGTTGCAAAAATATTTTGACACATATCATGTTGCTATCGCCCGATTTCTCTGGTTAAAACAAGAGATATTTTTAGAAAGCGACAGGAACTATTCTGTCGCTTTCTTTATCATAAACACCGTTTATGTGCATAGCCACACAAATCCTGTGAATAATTTT
>JAIBAE010000075.1 GCA_019695345.1 Bacteroidota bacterium
TTTATATAGATACCTGGCAGACAAGTAATAATTCATGGCTAACAATCGAAAAGATTGAGTATACTCAAAACAAAATTGATTTTGTAACAACCGAAGTTCGGTATGAGTTTAAGAATGACCTTTGGCAAGCCGTGAAAAAATCGGTTACTACCTACGATAAAAACTGGAAGATACTTAGGAATAACACCTTCACTGAACAAGATGGTTCCTGGAAATTAGTTGGACTCTATAATTATTCCTATGATTCACTTACCAAATCTTCTTTTGAAATTTGGCAAGATGATTATTCAATAAGTAAAAGCACAAGATACTATGATAACATTGATCGGTTAAAAGCCAGCGTGAATTATATATCGTCATGTGTCGGTAGTTGTTATGAGAATACTGATTCTACAGCTTATCTCTTTTTTGATGATAATGATTCGGTGTTTATCAAGACTTTCTCTGGTAGAAATACAAGTTCTGCCTTATTTGTAAGAGCAAGTGCAAAAAAGAACAATCAGCTAACAGGTGAACAATACGATTATAGTTTTGATGTTGATAGGTTATTTCAAAAAGTAACTCCTACTCAAATGCACAGAATTACTACGTATAATGATGTAAATAATAAACGTTTGAGAAATGAGAGTTTTCTCTATAACGGTTCGTTTTATAGTCTCTATAGTTCAAGTATATCATATTTTGATATAAATAACAACGAAACTCGAAATGAAACATACGTATATGATACTACACTAAAGTTCATTCGACTCTTTTCTAAGACCTTTTATCAAAGAATAAATAACGTATTACATAAAGTTCTGGGGTATCAAGTTGTGCAGGATACCTTAATTGAAAACTACCGAACAAGTTACTACTATGAGAAAATCCCGTTGGTAGTAACTAAAGTTGATGATGTTGAAAAACCATATACTTCCATACTTTATCCCAATCCCGTTACATCTACTGCATCGGTAATGTTACCTTCAGAAGTACAAATTACAGACGCTCAATTTTATTCGGTAAATGGAGAGCTTTATCCATGTACATTTGTTCAATATGGAAATATGTTGCAGGTTGATGCAACTATGTTGCCTCAGGGGTATTATACAGTTCGGTGCAAAATAAACGATACTACCGTAGTTACATCCTTTATTAAACAGTAAATGCTATGTTATAGCTTAGGTTTTAACCGGCACAATGAGGCATTGTTATTGCCTTATGCTTGGTGCCGTCCGGCGATAGCATAAAAATACAAAGTACTGTGCATGGATGTAATGCCGTATTTTTGCAACAACATATCCAATAATCTGAACAGCAATGACAACAGACGAGTTAATTGATAAACTACAACAACTAGTTGTGGGTTTGTTATATCCAAGCGAAACCGATGCACCTATTGAGGTTTTTGTTTGGCGTACAGCAGAAAAAGGTGCTTGTACCGACGATAACTTAGCCTTTGAGTTTCATCATCCGGAAGATGTTCTGATTTCTGAAAGTGAAGCAGAAGAATTCTTTGAGGGCGTAACCGAGATTTACGAATGGCACACACCCGAAGAAATTGACGAGACAAAACAGTATCAGGAACTTCGCGATGTGTTTTTTGCAAACGTAACTAAGCCGCGCCAGCTATGGTTTGGTGAACGGAAAGTTGATGTGTTAGTGTTTGGTAGAACATCCGATGGCGATGTTGTTGGATTGAAAACTTATATCGTAGAAACCTAAACTATTGCTATGCTACCTGTTTTATTAGCTCCCTCGTTACTCTCTGCCAATTTTGCTAACCTACAACAAGATGTTCTGCGCTGTGAAAATAGCGGTGCGGAAGTCTTGCATATTGATGTAATGGATGGACACTTTGTTCCTAATATTACAATTGGACCCTTAGTTGTAAATGCACTCCGACCTGTTTCCAAGATGATTTTTGATTGTCATCTGATGATTGAGAATCCAGATAAGTATGTACCCGATTTTGCTAAAGCGGGGGCAGACTGGATTTCGGTACACGTTGAAGCTTCAAGGCATTTACATAGGTCTATAGCACTTATTAAAGAGGTTGGTTGTAAAGCAGGGATTGTGTTAAATCCTATAACTCCGTTATCGTATGCGTATTCGGCTGCCGAGTATTGCGATTTTATTCTGTTGATGTCGGTGAATCCGGGTTTTGGTGGTCAGGCGTTTATACAGTCTTTTCTTCAACGAGCATCAGAATTACGAAATTGGTTAGATAGCCACGGACTCAATCATGTGAACATTCAAGTAGATGGCGGTATAAAAATAGACAACGCTGCAGAAGCAGTTAAAGCCGGCGCTAATATTTTGGTAAGTGGTAGTGGGGTTTTCTCAGGCAATCTGGAAGAAAATATCAAATCCCTTCGAGCGTCCGCTTTGCAAGCTCGTGAAATAATAGTATAATTACACATGTCATCAGAAGCATATACAGTCGCTAAAAATAGTGCGGCATGGTTTGAACACCCTAACGTTAGCATTCTTCAAGTTCAAGGGGCAGATGTTCTGGATTTGTTGCAAAGGATGTCCACTAACGATGTACATTCTATTCCAGCATTAACCGGCAAACAAACCGTTGTAACTACCGATAAAGGCCGAATAGTAGATGTAATTGCAGCCATAAATATGGGCGAGTATTTTTGGTGGTTGCCATCTACAGGGCATCTTCCGGAGATAGTTCAATGGTTCAGAAAATACATTATAATGGACGATGTGCGTTTTATGGATGTGAGCGATGACTGGCATTCTTTTGAGATAATCGGACCAGCTGCATCTCAGGTTGTTATGCAACTAAACAACCATTCACCGTTGATAAGCGAGTTATTCTCAGTATCTGAAGTGTTTATTGAGGATGTTGGTTGTAAAGTAATGAGAGTACCATCCGTTAGTGATGTATCATACCAACTATTTTGTCCTGAAGGTACAGCAGAAAAAATCCGGTCGTTTTTTACATCATTAAACACACTACCCGTTATTTCTCAGCATGAATACGAGATGCTTAGAATAGAGAAGGGTGTTGGCAAATTTCCAAACGAGTTAAATGTAGAGCATAATCCATTAGAGGCCGGATTGTTACATCTTATCAATTTCCGTAAGGGATGTTATATTGGTCAAGAAGTTATAGCCAGATTAGATACATACAACAAAGTAAAGGTACGGCTGGTTGGAATTACATGCGGGCTGTTATTGCCAATTGATTCCAATATTTTTATTGATGGAGTTGAGTATGGAAAAATTACCTCTAGTATAGAATCAAATACTTTTGGAAACATTTCCTTAGGGTATATTCGCCAAGAGTTTGCTGTTGAAGGAATCAAAGTAACCATTAAAACACCAAACGAAATTGTTGATGCAAACATTACCTTGTTGCCATTTACTGAATAAATTAAGAAAGTGCTTATATGAATCCCAACGAAGAACGTCCGGAACTACAACGCGCTCCAAAAGCATATAACAATAAAGAATTTCTTAATTCTCCGTTTGCAAGAGCAATCAGAATTTTAGCTGAATATCAACAACCTCATATCCAGTTTAGAGAAAATGACATCCAGCATACCATCATTTTCTTTGGTTCTGCTAGAATTCGCTCTGAAGCTCAGTTTCATGTTGAAATGGAAGCTATGAACCTGCATGTTGCAAATAGTAACGGACCTGAAAAAGAAAAAGCTGAGCATAAACTCAGCCAGTTAGCATTACAAAGGGAGATGAGTGAGTATTACGAAGATGCCGTTGAGTTATCAAAATTACTGACCGAATGGTCAATGAAGTTGCCAAGGAAAGATCAATTTTTTATTAGCACTGGCGGTGGCCCAGGTATTATGGAAGCTGGTAATAAGGGTGCATATTTGGCTGGTGGAAAGTCAGTTGGGCTTAATATTTCTCTGCCATTTGAGCAATATCCTAATCCGTATATTTCTCCCGAACTTAACTTTGAATTCCATTATTTCTTTATGCGGAAGTATTGGTTTGTGTATTTGGCTAAAGCATTAGTAATTTTTCCGGGCGGGTTTGGAACCTTAGATGAACTCATGGAAATATTAACTTTAGTCCAAACAAGAAAGATTCGCAAAGAAATGCCGATATGTATCTACGGAGAAAAGTTTTGGCGTAGTGTTTTGAATTTTGAATATTTAGCCGATATGGGAATGATTGACCATGACGACTTAAAATTATTCAGGTTTGTTAATTCTCCAAAAGAAGCATTTGACTATATTACAACAGAGTTAACAAAGCTACATAACTTGACATCGGTTTAATGAGCGAATTACAATTACAACACGAAATACAAACCATTCCGGATTCAGAGTTAAAGGCTTTGCTTTCGTTGTTGGATGACACTGATACCACCGTAACCACTGCTGTTCAACGGAAATTGATTTCGTATGGAAGAGTTGTTGTACCTCATTTACGCGAGTTAATTACCCGAGAGTACGAGTTAACTCAAGATGACAATAACACTATTGTAGTAAACGCACAAGCATGTATTCGTGGATTACAAACCACTGCACTTAGTTCTATGATGGATAAAATCATAGATGCTAAGTTAGAAAACGCCGACATCAAACTTGAAGAAGCTGCATTCATGCTTTCTTCTTTTGGGTATCCCGAAGTTAATCTAACCGACTTCTCAACCAAGCTCGATGAAATTGCTTTAAGAGTGCACAATATCTTTGTACAAATGAAGAATCACTCCGAACTCACTTTACTCATGAGTTTGAACACGGTATTCTTTGAACAAGAAGATTTCAAAGGTGCTACTAAAAATTACTACGCACCGGAAAATTCCTACATCTGTAAGCTCATCGAAACCAAACGTGGAATCCCAATTAGTATATCCATTGTGTATATGTTAGTTGCTGAGAGGGTTGGAATAGAGTTACATGGAATTGGAATGCCTCTGCACTTTTTAGTGTACCATCCTGAGTTAAATGTTTTTATAGATACATTTAATTTTGGAGCATTCATCTCGCGCGAGGATTGCGAGCAGTTTATACGTCAGTCGGGGTTTTCATACAGCGAGAAAATGCTTCAACGCTCCAATAACATCGGTATAACCGCACGAATGATGCGAAATCTCATTTATGCTCACAGCAAATACAACCAAAAATGGGAAGCAGAAACTCTTCAGGAAACGCTCGATGAAATCCTACGTTTAACAGACGAGAAATAATCTGCTATCACAAACCGCTCCGAACTTCACCAATCATACAAACTCATCTTGCGGGAAAATTCCTCAATGAATTAACAGCGTTTACCGTGCAGAAGGTACTTTCCGGCAAGTGGTGGTATTTGGAAGTATTTTGTATGGTGCCGTCTGCGTTAGCAAAAAAATAAAGAGTACTTACAGCATTCACCGTATTTTTGTAGGTTATTTATCACAATAGTGGATGTACAATGGCTTTTCAAGGTGTTGATTTCTACAACATAGATGATTTATTAAGCGAAGACGAAAAAATGGTGCGCCAAACAGTGCGCGACTTTGTAGAAAATGAAATTATGCCGGTTATTGAGGATGCGTATCAGGGTGCGTATTTCCCGATGGATTTGGTTGGCAAAATGGGTGAATTAGGTGTGTTTGGTATGACCTTACCAACAGAATATGGATGCGGCGGTATGAACAATATGTGCTATGGAATTGCCATGCAAGAATTAGAGCGCGGAGATTCTGGTGTTCGTTCATTCGCATCTGTTCAAAGTTCGTTGGTGATGTACCCAATTTACACGTATGGTTCGGAAGATATTCGCAATAAATGGTTACCACGTTTAGCAAAAGGCGAAGCTATTGGATGTTTTGGGTTAACCGAACCAGACCACGGTTCAAACCCAGCAGGAATGTTAACCAACGCAAAAAAGATTGACGGCGGATTTTTGTTAAATGGTGCCAAGATGTGGATTACCAACGGCTCACTTGCCGATGTAGCAGTTGTGTGGGCTAAGTACGAAGGTGAAGTTCATGGATTCTTAGTTGAAAAAGGAATGAAAGGTTTTTCTGCACCGGAAATGAAAAATAAACATTCGTTACGTGCTTCGGTAACAAGCGAATTGATTTTTCAGGATGTTGAAATACCTGAGGCAAACGTGTTAAACATCAAAGGTCTTAAAGGACCATTATCGTGTTTAACACAAGCCCGTTATGGGATATCGTGGGGTGCAATTGGTTCTGCAATGGCAACGTATGAATCGTCGGTTAATTATGCTAAAAGTCGTATTCAGTTTGGTAAACCTATTGGTGGTTTCCAATTAGTTCAAGAAAAACTGGCTTGGATGTTAACCGAGATTACTAAAGGACAATTAGTAAACTGGCGTCTGGCAAAAATGAAAGACGATAAAACAATGCGTCCTGCGCAGGTATCGCTTGCAAAGCGTAACAACGTAGCAGTTGCTTTGGATATAGCACGTGTAGCACGTGATATACATGGCGCAAATGGAATTCTAAGTGAATACCCGATTATGCGCCATGCAAACAATTTAGAATCGGTAAAAACGTATGAGGGTACACATGACATACATACGTTAGTGCTTGGTGCCGAGATAACCGGTATACAAGCATTTAACGGATAAGAGAAATAGAATGCAGGGCAAATCGTTGTACTGCATTACTATGGGGGTGAAATGGATTCGACAGGGTGGAAGATTGACGTAAATGCATGCCGAGCTACGCTGGTGGAGCTCGTAAATACAACCGGCGAAACACAGTTGGCAACAACTACAGCTACGCTATGGCTGCTTAATAACCAGTTATAGTTGAAAATGTTGAGCATAGCTCCGTTTTCCATCGTACTCAGGTGAGCCGTTGCGCTTGAACTACGGTGACATTTTTTAGCGGATTGCAATAGTATGTTTCTTTCCGTACCATTGTGAAATAATAGAACGATAGTTATTGGTGTACGTGTTGTTTCGTGAACCCAATAGCGAAAATTTGTAGAACAACTACGCATGGAGTAAGTTACGCGTTCTGCACTTTGGACGCGGGTTCGACTCCCGCCACCTCCACAAGGCATTGATAAAAGTCAGGTTGATACCTGACTTTTTTATAGGGAGCGTAAACAATATTGTTAGACGCTTGTCATAGACGGCAACTTTGAATAACAGGAGATAATATGATTCGTAGTATAGCTTTGTTAATGCTTTTTGTAACTATGCAAATGTTTGCCGGAATGTACGGCGAACTCAAGCTATCAAATGAAAACCCTCAAGTATCATCGGAGATTACAATAACCTACTTGTCCGGTGACTTTTTTAAGGATTCCAAATTACCTTTATATGCATTTGTTTCATATTTCAACGAACGTGATGCTTATCCAACATCAGTTGCTTATAAATTAGAGAATGTAAAGAAAAATAAATATGAAACCACTATTGCTAAAATGCCATCGGATGCGGTGTTTGCTATGATTAAAGTTGGCGATGGTAAAAGCTTCGATTGGAATTCTGAGAAGATGTGGGACTTCATGATTTACAACAGTAAGAAACCAGTAAAAGGCGCATACTTACGAAACGCCTTATCGTATCTTGGAGCTGTAGTTCCCAATCTGAAACGCACAACCGATATGGATAAAGCTAAAATCTTGTTACAAAAAGAAATTGAAGCATATCCTGATAACATGCAGGCAAAGATTGGATATACATCCATCCGTAAAGACAAAGGAGAATTAGATGAGCCAAAATACAATGCTCTCATGATGGAAATTCTCAATCAACCTTACAATAAGAAACAAGAGAACGAAGTACGTGCAGTATCCAGAGCATTACGTAGCGTTGGAAAACCAGCTGATGCAGATGACTTAGAAAAACAGTGGGTAAAAGATAACCCAACATCAGATTTAGCTGAGGAACTACAACGCATTAAATGTATGCAATCAACCTCTGCCGAAGATTTTGAAAACAATGTAAAGGAATACATTGGGAAGTTTAAGTACAATATCTTCAGCGATAAATTCTACATTGATCTGGTAAGCTTTTATTTGAAGCAAGGAAAAGGAGATGAAGCAATTCGTGTTGTACGTGGGTATCCAACACCACCGGGTGTAAATAGTAATCCTCCGTCATCGTTGTTAAACATGATGGCGGTAACATTATTGCAACAAGATTCACTTCTTCCATTAGCACGTCAGTATGCAGAGCGGGCAATTCGCGCGGGTGAAAGTATTGATGAGATGTATTGCCCTAAGTTTATGAGTAAAGTTGAGTTCGATATGTCGAATCAAGAAGTGTATGGTATAGCTCACGATACCTACGGCGTAATTCTACGACGTATGAACAAGCTTGATGAAGCTATTGATGCATTCAAAAAATGTGAAGAGATTCTAGGAGATGCAACAAGCGGTGATATGTTGGAACATCAGGCAGAAGCATTAGCAGTTGCTAATAAAAAGCCGGAGAGTATTGAAACAATGCGACGTGCAATTCGAACTGCACGTGCACTTGCACCAACTGTTCAACGCTTTAAAGAATTTACACAAGCAAATGGTGAAAAAGGTGATTCTGAATATAAGAAGTTAATGGAAGAAGCTAAATCGGCAAAACAGAAAAAGCTTATTACAGAGATGATGAATTACGACATTCAATCGTTAGAGTTTACCCGAAATGATGATGGCGGAAAGATAAAACTGAATGACCTTAAACTAACCACGATGAACGGAAAAGAAATAACGTTAGCCGATTTAAAAGGTAAGGTTGCAATTATTGACTTTTGGGCTACGTGGTGCGGTCCTTGCATCATGTCGATGCCTTATATGCAAAAGGTGTATGAGAAATATAAAGACAACAAAAATGTTGAGATACTAATGGTTAATGTTTGGGAACGCGTTGAAGATAGAAAGAAAACTGTTCAAGATTTCCTGAAGAACCGTGCAACATTAACATTCCCAATGTACATGGACTTAAAAGACCAGATTGTTGGTTGTTTTGGTGTAACAGGTATCCCAACTAAATTCTACATTGATAAAAAAGGTGTAGTGCAATTTAAAGAAGTTGGCTTCCCTGGTGCTGATGTGTTTGTAGATGAAGCAAGCGAACGTATTGACTTGTTACTTGAGCAAGAATAACTCGATGTTATAAATAATGAAAGACCAATCGATTAGTTTCGGTTGGTCTTTTTATTTTGCTTACGCATGACGGGGGATGACGTTGTGTAATATTAATCGCTCTTCATACCGGACAAATCCTTCAGCGTAACAATACGATTATCGTTGTATGGTAGATAGTTGTTCTGTCCCGCAAAAGTGAGGATGTTTAATATGTGACAATTGGTGCGGATTGCGATAGCAAAAGATTATTTAAACCACGAAACTGCCGCATTAGCTAATAACGCTGTGCCATACACAAATGCAGATTCATCGGGTGCAAAGCGAGCATTATGTAAGCCCGGCATTGTTTGCATAGAATGTGGTTTAACGCCTAACATCCAAAACGTTCCGGGAATTTGCTGTGCATAAAATGAAAAGTCTTCAGCCCACATCTTTGGCTCAAAATCGAGTACATGCTCTGAACCCATTACGTGTTCAGCTTGTGTGCGTGCATATTGAGTTGTGTTATCGTTGTTAACTAACGGTGGGTAACCAATTACAGGACTGAACGCACATTCAACACCATGTAGTTTGCAAATTGCAATACTATGTTCTTCGATAGCTTTCAATGCCCACCATCGCCACTCGTTGCTAAATGAACGTAGCGTTCCTTTAATCTCAACTGTATCGGGAATGATATTTGTTGCAGAACCACCATGTATAGATGTGATGGAGATAACACCGGCATCTAATGGGTTGCGTTGGCGCGTTACTAACGTTTGTAAGTGCATGATTAACTCAGATGCTGCTATGATTGGGTCCTTGCCTTTATGTGGCTGTGCTGCGTGTGCACCAAATCCGGTTAACGTCCAGTAGAGTTCATCGGCGCTCGCCATCATAGGACCGCTAACAAATTCTACCACACCAACATGTGCATCCGGATTAACATGCTGTCCAAAAATTGCTTCCGGTTTAATGTCGTCAAACACACCTTGCTCTAACATAATGGAAGCACCACCGGGAGATTTTTCTTCACCTGGTTGGAATACAAGTTTTACGGTACCATGAACATCATACTCCATTTGCTTTAAGATTTGCGCTGCCCCTAATAACATTGCTGTATGCGAATCATGACCACAAGCGTGCATAACGCCCGCATTGGAGGATGAGTATGGTAAGTTGGTTTCTTCGTTAATAGGTAGAGCATCGATGTCCGCACGTAGGGCAACGCAGCGGTCGCCGTTTCCAATAAGTGCAACCACACCAGTATTTGCCAATACTTTAAAAGGTATATTCATACTTGAAAGTGCATCCTGAATATACTTTGAGGTTTTATATTCCTGAAACGAGAGTTCAGGGTTTTGGTGGATATGTCTTCGATGACGAATAATTGTTTCTTCAATCATTCTTGCTTTATAAAGAAAATCGTTCATAATGTTATAATGTAATTTCCGCCTCGCCAATGTACTCGGCGCTGCCTGTTAAATCAATGGAAGTAATTTGCTTATTAGTTACATGAATTACAACTTGTAGCGGACTGCCACTTGGTGGAATAATAGTATGTGAAGTTGTGCCTGATGTATGATAAAAATATACTGCAGTTGAAATTGCACCGGTACCACAAGCACCTGTTATTCCTTCAACACCTCGTTCAAAAGTTCTAAGTTGAATAACGTTTTCAATATGCCTACAAACATTAACATTAACACCCCTCGGAAAAATACTGTGATGCCGTATTTGAGGAATAATCAAATCAAAGTTAAATCCTGAACTGAGATGTTTAAATACTTCAATCAAAACTTCTTCTTCGATAACTACATGATCTGAACCAACATTAAAGTAATGTACAGGAAATTTTATTCCTTCAACTTCAATATTAACTTCATGAAATGATTCAATTGGTGGAGGGAAAGAGACAGTCGGTATTGAATTATGTATACTACCTTGATAAAGATTCCCAGCCATTTTGAATTTTACTGTTCTTACATCTGTAGCTATAAAATTGTTATCAAAAGCAAATCTGAGAGCGCACCTACTACCATTGCCGCACATCATTGATGTTGAACCATCTGGATTAAAAAATTCAACTTCAAAATCTACATTCGGTGAAGTTGCCCTATTAATCAGCATTAATCCTTCTGTAGAATTTAAATGTTTATGTTGTGGACTACATAATGCTGGAGCAATTTCAGACGCATCTTTGATGTTGAGTCCAGTTGTTCTATTATCCAGAACTGTAAATAAGTTACCTGCACCCGACATGTATGTAGTTTTTATTAACATTATTTTGTTGATCTTAAATATTGAACAAACTCTTGATGAATGTTTGTATTAGTGGACAAAATTGTATTTGATGAAAGATTATAATCATTACCGGAAAAGTCAGATACAGTACCACCTGCTTCTTTGATAATTAGCCAACCGGCCGCAACGTCCCAAGGGCTAAGACCAACTTCCCAAAATCCATCAAATCTACCACACGCAACATAAGCCATATCAATTGCTGCGGACCCTAATCTACGAATTGGAATGCCTTTATCTACTAACCCAGTAAAGTGTTGAATGGCATGTTCCGGATTTTGATGAACATTATATGGGAAACCTGTCACTAAAATTGAGGATTCTAAGTTATTTGTAGACGATACATTGATTTTCTGCCCATTTAAAAATGCTCCTTTTCCTTTCTCAGCTACAAATAGTTCATTCATCATGGGATGATAAACAACACCGCAAACAATTTCATTATTGTATTCAGCTGCAATGCTAACTGAAAAAATAGGAATACCATGCGCAAAGTTTACAGTTCCGTCTAATGGATCTATTATCCAACGAACAGTATTTCCATCACCGGTTGTTAATCCACTTTCTTCTGCAAGAAAGGAATGCGTAGGAAATGACTCGGAAATTGTGTCTATTATTGTTTTTTCTGACAAAATATCAAATTGAGTTACAATATTATGTACGCCAGATTTAAAGTGTATATCTTTAACTTTAGAAAAACCATCTAATAATATTCCACCTGCTCTATTGGCAGATTCAACTGCAACTTGTAACAACGTTGTTAAATCCATATGAGATACTGTGTGTTCGTTTATTCTAAATTACAAATAAGCCAATAAACCAAATTGGAGATGTTTTTTTGTATTTTTGTCCGAAGTTTAATTCAATTCTAGAAAAGGGTAATTCTTTGTATTGTAAAAGTACGTACATAATTTTATTGGTAATACTCAGTTCTTCAATTTTTTCACAACCTTCTAATTTTATTAAACTCCCTAAACCAATCTACGCCCCTGGTGGATATGATACTGTAGGCCAAAAAGTTTCAACTCAAATAGCAACAGAAAATCTCGGGATAATAGAAAAAGAGATAGATCCGCAAACATACATTGTTGGACCAAATGATGTTCTATGTATTTCTATTCTACAATCTGTTCCTTTATTGTTTGATGCTATTGTTTCACCAGATGGCAGAGTGTTAATTCAGGGTATAGGGGCTGTAAGTGTACGTGGGCAGACTTTCGCCGATGCTGAAAAAACAATATTATCAGCAATTCAAAGAGTTTATAAAAGTGAAGCAATAGCTGTAACTTTAAAGAAATTAAAACTTTTTAAGGTATCTGTTATTGGCGCAGTTCGGAAACCTACTATTGTAAGTGCTTCTTCTATGGACAGAGTTTCTGAAGTAATTGAACGTGCAGGTGGACTCATGTTTAATGCATCTACACGCAAGATTGTAATACAACGTGAAAATGGTTCTCAATTAAAGGTTGATTTACTAAAGTATTTTACATTAGGTGATGATTTAGATAATCCATATGTACATGGTGGAGATAAAATATTTATACCTTTTTTAAATGAAATTGAATCAATATTAATTCAGGGTGATGTAAGACAACAAGGTTTATATGAATATTTAGATAAAGATTCATTATTCTTAATGTTAAAATTTGCTCAAGGCACCAGTCCACAAAGTATGATAGATTCTGTTGAAGTTGTTAGGTTTGATGAACGTGGCGAGAAAACGATTAGTCTATTTATTAATGCTAATGATTTTCTATTAAATAAGCCTTCAAATTCAAATATTCCATTAAAAATAGGGGATAAAATTTATGTTAGAATGAAAAGTGATGTTCTTACAACTAGAGAGGTTGCAATAGATGGTGGAGTAAAACATCCAGGTAGATATGCAATTAATAATGAAACTGATAGATTAAGTGATGTTATTTTGAGAGCTGGTGGATATACAGAGGATGCATCACCTGAAGCAGGGCTGTTAATCAGGAGAAAAGATATATACTTTGATAGAGAAATTGAGCGTCTTTCAAAGCTTGAACCAATGCAATTGACCGAGCGTGAAGCACGATATTACAGAACAAAAGTTAATGAAAACTTAGGATTAGTTTCAATTGATTTTACAAAGATCTTTCAAGATAAATCAAATCAGAATAATCCAATCCTATACCATTTAGACTCTATATTCATTCCTAAGGCACGCAGATATATTAATGTTATTGGGAGGGTGAATCAACCTGGGCGAATCGTTTATGAATTAAAGTTACAGTACACTGATTATATCCGAAAGGCTGGGGGATTAGGTTATAATGCTGACGAAGACGAGATTTTTGTCCAAAAACCAAATGGAGAACAACATAAGGCTAAAGACTTAAATTATCAACTCGAACCGGGTGACTTGATTCTAGTGCCAGACAAGCCTGATGTTAAGACATTTGACATTTTCATGAAGGCATTAACTATAACATCACAGTTAGCAACTATTGTAGGTGTTGTATTAAGTGTAGTCATTGCTTCAAGCAAGTAATTTTTTTCTTTATTTATAAAAAATTAAGTACCTAGTCTTATGGAATTAAGTTCCTCACAGCAAATATCGATATTACCACTTTTATGGAAAAAACGTAATCAATTACTATTGATAACAATAATTGGTATGGTTATCATTATTGTTTACAGTTTAATTGCTCCCCATACATACAGATCTTCTACAAAAGTTATTACAAATGATTCAAAAAGCGGTGGATTAGGTGCTTTGATGACAGGTTTACCGGCATATTTGAGTGCAGGTACAAGTGCCTCAATACCTGTTCTAACTGTAAACGAGGTACTCAATAGTAGAACCAATATGGAGTATGTTATTAAGAAATGTAAACTAGATTCAATTAGTCCTTTTAATAAGGCTTATGGGGATGAAAAATTTGAACTTATGTCAAAAATATTATCCTCAGATGCAAAGAGAGCCAGTGGCGTGATTACTTTAGAATGCACTCTAAACACCCAGTTTTTTTCGAATAGTAAAGAGCAACAAGAAACTGCGAGACTAGCTTCTGAAATCTGTAATGCTGCGATAGAAGGATTGGATAAAATAAACAGAGAAAAAAATGTTAGCACAGCTAGAAGAACTAGATTATACATTGAGAGAGTTCTTGCATCAAACCACAGGAAGTTAGATTCTGTACAAACTAAATTAGTAGAGTATCAAAAAACAAACAAGGTTTTAGTTGCCGATGAACAAGCTAAATCTCTGGTGGCCTCGACTGTTGAATTAGGAACACTACTTGCTAAAGCAGAATTAGAGTTAAAATTAGCACAGCAGGAATATCAACCCCAAACTGCTTTAGTTTCAACCTTAGAGAAACGTGTTTCAGTGTTACGACAGCAGTTCGAGGATGCTCAAAATGGTGGTATTGATAAAGTAGACCAACTTTCTATACCTGTAAGTCAGGCACCTGCAATCACTAAAGGATACTTGAATTTTGTTCGAGATATTAAAATCATGGAGCAAATGAATGCTTATTTAGAAAGCCAAAGAATGCAGGAAGCAATTCAAGAAGAACGCGATTTGCCAACAATTCAAGTTGTTGATCCCGCCATTCCGCCAACAAAGAGAATAGCTCCAGCAAGGTCTTTAATGGTAATGATTGGATCCATTGTATCATTATTTGGATCTATTGTAATTATCATACTTATTGAAATTTTAAAAAACTGGTGGGCAGTGAAGAAACAAGATTTCAAGGATTTACAATCAACCTAAGAATTTATTACGCTCCTTCTTTAATTCGTTGACCAAATATAATAAATGATTGTTTGCTGATTTTTCCGCAAGTGGAATGTATCGTTCGGTTGTATCATTAATATACTTGATAGGATTACTTTTTAAGTCGTAATACAAACATCTAAAGTTATCAAGCCTTGCCGCTAAACGTATTATTAGACAATCTGCACTGGAACGTTTTAACAACTCAACATGTGATAAATCATATTTATCAGGATTTCTATCTTGTTCTTGTAAGTCCTTTGTAAGTGTTTCAACAACATAAGAAACATATTCACCGAAGTTATATTTAATAATTTCACTGGTGATAGTTTTTGAATCTTCCAACACATCATGCAGGAGTGCAGCACAGATTAAATCTGCATCGAAAGCTTTTAACTCTTCAATGATAATTTTACAAACTCTTGTACAATGATAAAAGTATGGCGTACCATCTTTTCTCACTTGTTGCTCGTGTACATTATAAGCCATTTCGTATGCACTCATAATTCTGGACATATCAACCATGTCAATTTTACTATGTAGCAAGTATTCGATTTCGCTTTGAGTAAGGTGTGTTGTATTGTACATAGAAGTAGGTACTATAAAGTGTAAATGGTTATTTCTTTTTTGTTAAAAGTTCTTTCAAATCGCCACCATGTTGTTTGATAATTGTTCGAAGTACATCGTAATCTTTGTCGGTGGCTGGTATCAAACCTTCAACAGCATAGGTAGCATTTAGTACATCATGACCTGTTTTTGTTGCCTGAAAATCCATAAGTGTTTTAGTTATTATTTTCTTTAAGTCGACATTCATTCCTGACCTGAAAACTACGGGATCATTTGGTATATCTTCTGTCAGTTCAAGGATTTTAACCTTTTCAAAAACATCTGGAAATTGTGTTTGCACACGTATTCTTGCATCCAATGGCTCGTGAGTTTTTTTATCAGGTGCAGAATAATATGTAGCACCAGCGTCCACTTGCTTTTGGTAAACCATTGTAACTACATTATCATGTTTGCCGCCAAATACTACTTGAGATGGTTTAATATTGTTTTTTTCTAACATAGCCTTAGGTAGTATATAGCCACTTGTTGATGCTGCATCAACGTATGCAAATTTCTTTCCAGCTAAATCTTGCAATGAGTTAATGTTATTTTCTATATGGGTTATTATTTGCCCTCTATAGGTTTTTTCACCTCCCCTACGTAACACCATCATAGCGGCCTCAGCTCCATACTTTTCGTGTGCTAATACATAGCTAAATGTATTAGTTATTGCCATATCTACGGCACCGCTACCAAATGACTCAACTACCACTATAAAACTGGTTGGAACTGTTGCTGTAAAGTATAAACCCGTTTTGTTATGCAAATAGGATACTAAGGAATCCGCACTTGTTGTTACTTTATTTGCCTCTACAGATGGCGTTAGCATTAATTTAATTGGATTTTCCTTACTACCTAATGAATTATCAGTTTGAGTAAAAAAAGAACCACAACTCAGTTTAAGAGTTATTAATAATAGAATTAAACCATAAATAGCTGCATACTTCATTGTTTAGTATTCCTTGGTTTTTTGGGTATGTGTTATATAGTTGGTAATTTTGCGGTCGCTTAAAAAATAATTCATGTATCGGATAAGTTTTGCCTGCATCCAATGTACGCAAACTTGCACTCCATATTGATTTCAACAAAATATTTCTTTTTATAAGGTTTATCTATGAATATTCATGAGTATCAGGCAAAAGAGTTACTTAGAAAATTTAATGTTCCGGTTTTATATGGTAAGGCTGTTTTTACACCTGAAGATGCTGGCGGAGTGGCGTATTCAGAATTTGAGCAACGTGGCGCAAAAGTAATAGTTGTTAAATCTCAGATTCATGCCGGAGGAAGAGGTAAAGGATATGTTCAGGACAGTAAAGGTAACAACATAGAATTGTTTGGAAAAGAATTACGTGGAGTTACAGTTGTTAAAGCTGATGAGTATGGAAATATTGCCCATAAAGCATATTTACTGGCCAAAAATACTTTAGGCAATAAACTTGTAACAATTCAGACCGGAGATGCCGGCAAAATTGTTCACAGAATGTTTATCGAAGAAGGTGCTTCGATTGAAAAAGAATATTATTGTTCAATCTTGTTAGATAGAAGCAATTCTCAAAACCTTATAATGGTGAGTACTGAAGGTGGAGTAGAAATTGAAAAAGTTGCTGAAGAAACACCAGAAAAAATTATTAAAGTTCATGTTGACCCAGCTGTAGGAATGCAAGGATATATTGCTCGTGAATTAGCATTTGGGCTTGGTTTATCTGGTGCTGCATTTAAAAGCTTTGTTGATTTTATACAAAAATTATACAATGCATACGAGCAGATGGATTGCTCTATGTTAGAAGTAAATCCGATGGTATGCACTACCGATGAAAAATTTATAGCTTTAGATGCTAAAGTTAACTTTGATGATAACGCTTTATATCGCCATCCGGATTATGCAGCATTAGCAGATATTGATGAAGAAGATCCATTAGAACATGAAGCAGGAAAATACAACCTGAACTACATCAAATTAGATGGTAATGTTGGTTGTATGGTTAATGGTGCGGGGTTAGCAATGGCTACAATGGATATCATACAGTTAGCTGGTGGTTCACCTGCAAACTTTTTAGATGTGGGTGGTGGAGCTAACGTTGAGCGTATTGCAAACGCCTTCCGAATTATGACAAGTGACCCAAATGTACGCGCAGTGTTAATTAATATCTTTGGTGGTATAGTTCGCTGCGATCGTGTTGCAAACGGTATTCTTCAGGCATTGCAAAAAGTTGATGTTACTGTTCCTTTGATTGTACGTTTAGAAGGTACAAACTCAGCAGAAGCTCGCGATATACTTAAAAAGAGTGGCTTGAATTTCTTGTTAGCAAAATCACTTGATGATGCTGCAAATGCAGTTACTAAAGCACTCGCAGCTTAAGTATTGAGGTCGATAAACATTTGAGCCGGGCTTGAGATACTGTCCGGCAGTACAAGGATTGTTTTTACCATGCGGCTGTTCGCCGTCATGCGATAGCAAAAAATTACATAAGGAATTTATATATGGCAAATCATTCATGTGATGTAGTAGTAGTTGGGTCAGGACCGGGCGGATATGTTGCTGCCATCAGAGCTGCCCAATTAGGTTTGAATACAATTTGTGTTGAACGCGATAGATTAGGTGGTGTGTGTTTGAATTGGGGATGTATTCCATCTAAAGCACTACTAAAAAGTGCTGAATATAGAACCTTTCTAAATCATGCCGGAGATTACGGTTTAAATGTTGGCGAAGTAAGTGTAGATTTCCCTAAGGTTATTCAGCGCAGCCGTGGTGTTGCAGATAAAATGAATAATGGCGTTGGATTTTTATTTAAGAAATATAAAGTTCAGCAAGTAAAAGGAAATGGGGTTATTGCCGGTAAGGGAAGTGTTGAGGTGCGCGATGCAAGTGGCGCAGTTACCGATACAATCACTGCAAAAAATATTATTATTGCAACCGGCGCACGAACACGTATGATTCCGGGTATTGAAGTTGATAGAACCCGAATTTTAACAAGCACTGAAGCGATGTTACAGCAGCAAATACCTAACTCGCTTATTGTAATTGGTTCCGGTGCTATTGGTGTTGAGTTTTCGTATTTCTATAATTCTTTTGGAACAAAAGTTACCATTGTGGAAATGATGCCCAACATTGTTCCTATTGAAGATGAAGAAGTTTCAAAAGAATTGGAACGCAACTTCAAAAAACAAGGGATGACCATCATGACAAGCACAAAAGTATTAAGTGCTAAAACGGTTGGCGACCATGTTGAAGTTGAAGTTGAAAAGATAGATGGAACCAAACAAACTTTAATAGCAGATGTTGCCTTAAATGCCGTTGGCGTACAGGGTAATATAGAGAATATTGGCTTGGAAACAGTTGGTGTAACCGTTGAGCGCGGATGGATCAAGATTGACTCTAAGATGCGCACTAATGTAGAAGGCATATATGCAATTGGTGATGTTGCTGGCCCACCGTGGCTTGCACACAAGGCTTCTGCCGAGGGGGTTGCAGTAGCAGAAATTATTGCAGGGCATGAGCATGAAGGTGTGAATTATCAAAACATTCCGGGTTGTACATACTGCCAACCACAGGTGGCAAGTATCGGTTTAACCGAGAAAAAAGCACGTGAGGCAGGACATGAAATTAAGGTTGGAAAGTTTCCGTTTACAGCTAATGGTAAAGCTACCGGAATTGGTAAAACTGAAGGATTTGTAAAACTAATCTTTGATGCAAAGTACGGTGAACTACTTGGTGCACATATGATTGGTCCGGATGTTACTGAATTACTTGCTGAAACTGTTGTAGCTCGCGAGCACGGTGCTACTGGTAAATCACTGCTTAAAACAATACATGCACACCCAACTCTGGGCGAGGCTGTTATGGAAGCAGCGGCAGTTGCCTACGGCGAAGCTGTTAACTTCTAATCTAAACTTTAGTTAAAAGAAAAAGCACGAGGTAGTTATTATCTCGTGCTTTTTTATTTGCTATCACAGCCGATTCAAGCCTCAAATAGGTAAACTCCTCACGCGCGGTGACAGTAGCGCGGGCGTAATACAATCGTACTCCTACGATGGTAATCCCAACCCGCGAGTTTCTTTCCCAAAAAATGCGACTATTACAGCAATCAAATATGAAGATGCAAAAAACATGGCGGCACTTCCATAGCCACCAAATTGAGTTACAATTGTACCTACAAACAACACCGAAACAGCAGTTGCAAAGCGTCCTGCATTTAAGCAGAAACCTACAGCAGTAGCTCTGATTCGAGTTGGAAATAACTCAGGTAAATAGATATACATAATTGCCTGAGCCAAGCCAATAAAGTAACCAAGCAAAGCAACTTGCCAATATATATTCTCGTTAAAGGATGTGTTTGTAGTGAACAAGAGATACGAAGCCAGAAAGCAACCGGCATAACTAAATATGATTGTCTTTGTTCTGCCTATTTTGTCACTAAATACCCCGGCACTTGCGCAACCAACAACGGCAAGTAATCCTTGCCAGAACAATGCTGTGCCACGTTCAATGTTTCCTTTATATCCCACTGGGAAGAACGATTGTATCCATTGCGGAATCCAAGATAACGAAGCCCAATAGCCAATTAATAAACCACCAAAAGCAAGTGCGCCAATTATTGCATTACGCCTGTGTTGTGGCGAAAGAACTTCACCGAGAAGTGAAATGTCTTCGTGCGAGGTTTGGACTGACTCCTTCCATTTGTCGGACTCTTTAAGGGTCATTCGTAAGAGAATAGTAAGTAATGCAGGGACTGCGCCCAGATAAAATACATATCGCCAATAATCAACTTCACGTGTTATCAGTCCTGCTATGAGTACACCTGCCTGATACGATGTAATTAAGATACCAATCGCAATTGCACGTGATCGTTCAACCCAAACCTCCGATAAAAATGTTGTAATACTAACAAGCTCACCACCAATCCCAAGTCCTGTTAAAAATCTGAAAATTGCCAAGTGCCACCATTCTTGCGATACACCTGCTAAACCGGTAAAGATTGCATAAATAAGAATAGAAAACACCATTGAACGGACCCGACCAAGTTTATCTCCCATCATTCCAAAAATCACTCCACCGGCCATCCATCCAAACAAGAAGAACGAGCTTATAATGCCGCCGTAATGACTTATTACATCTCTTTGGGTAGTATGGAGAAGTTCTTCTATTGCTTTAGGTTGAACAGCCGACATAAACGTTGAGTCCATTCCATCGAACATTCCAGATCGGA
>JAIBAE010000076.1 GCA_019695345.1 Bacteroidota bacterium
ACAATTTCTCAACGTGGCTTCGGAACTTGGAAAAGCAACCATAACAGTACGCGATTTACTCCAGTTAAAACACGGCGATGTCATCAAACTCGATACAAAAGTAAATCAGGAAATTCAGGTGTTTATAGACAGCAAGCGCAAACTTGCAGGTCGCCCGGGAACAGTGGATGGTAAAAAAGCAATTCGTGTAACGCGAATGTTAGTTGAAGATGATATGGTTGAACCGGACACATGGCACAAACCAAAAACAACATTGTAATTAAACAGTTCGATACGTAGCAGGATACGATTATGAGCATGACACAAGAAGAAATTGATGCACTACTCAGCGGAGCACAAGACAGCGCACCGGAAGCAGGAACTGCCGAACAACCAACCATAGAGGTTGATACACCGGCGTTTGGCGAGATTGATGTACCCGGTAATCCTCCGGGAGGAATCAACCTAAACCCGCTTGACCCCAAGTTGGATATGCTCTACGATTTGCAGCTTATGGTTAGTATCGAGCTTGGCAGAACAAACATGCTTATTCGCGATATTCTGCGTCTTGGTCGCGGCTCTGTTATTGAGTTTGATAAGCTTGTTAGCGAGCCGGTGGATGTATTAGTGAACGGTAAAAAAGTAGCCGAAGGCGAAGTAGTAGTAATTGATAAACACTTCGGTATTCGTATTACATCGCTTGTTGACCCATCGGATAGATTGCGTTCGTTAAAGAAATAAGTGTGACTCCCTCACATGCCGTAGCAAACGAGCCAGCGCGGCAACCCGGTCCGAGCCAAGCCTTACAGCATCGCAAAAAAAATCAAAAAGCCGTGAGATAATTCTTACGGCTTTTTTGATATACAGTAAATCTATTTAATACAAGCCATACTATTAACAGAAATATTTGATTTCATTATACAGGAGCTATTACCTCATCAAATTTGTTACTCGTGTAGATATTGCATAGAATTTATGGTGAATTTTGTTTTCACTACAAACCATATTAGTTATTATATACACTTAATCTTTACGATATTTGATGTAAACATATTTAGAATAGAATGTATGAAGACCATTATAACTGTAATGATGTTGTTATATACTACAACATTATCACAAACAATTATCATTGGGAAAAAGGGATTATTTATTGATGACTTTAGATTTGATTCTCTGAGTCTAATCAAAGATTACATTAATGTTTTAGGTAAGCCAAGTCGAGTTTTTAACTTAGCAAGTAATATATATGTTTTTGACTCATTAGGAATTTATATTTATGAAGATTATGTTAATAAAAAAATTATTGAAATACAATTTGATTTTACAAGACATATAGATTTTGAATTTTGTCCCAGAAAACCATTTAAAGGTAGTATTTATTTAACAGACTATCACTTCTATCTTACGTATAGAACAAGCTACAGTGACATCAGAAGAGTATGTACTATAAACATGAACAAGACCTTTAAATATGACTTTAGTCATTCTAGCTTTCTGTATAATAAATTTAGTTTATTAGTTCAACATGGCGGAAAACAAGACTCAAATATTTTTGGTTTGACAATAGATTTTGATACATTCAACTTATTTGATGATTGATAAGAAGTTTTTCATATTATATCAGGACGGTATTATGCACTCAGCAATAAACAAGCCCACAAGTGTTTATCAATTTTCTCTTATTCAAAACATAATACTTCCCTTTCAGATTTTATAAATTGTAACAGCACAATTTTCCTTTTAGCTAACTGCGACGAAGAACGTGCGGTTCGCACCGGGTTGGCGCGCTGGCACGCTTGCTTCGGCAGTGGCGGGAACCATGATTTTTATTGAGTTCTACCTGTTATTGTGTTACAGAAAACCCGGCAACATGTATATTGCAATCCTTACAAACTTTGATATTACGTATGAGCTATACAGTTGCAATTGCAGGTGCTACCGGATTAGTTGGGCGCACTATGCTGAGAGTGTTGGAAGAACGCAACTTCCCTATTAAAGAATTAAAACTACTTGCCTCGGCACGGTCGGCAGGACAAGTAGTATCGGCATTTGGAAAAGAGTACATTGTTGAAGAGCTGACGGAACATTCGTTTGCAGGATGTGATATAGCATTATTCTCGGCAGGAGGAAGCACCAGTAAACAGTATGCGCCGTATGCCGCCGCCGCCGGATGTGTAGTAATTGATAACTCCAGCACGTGGAGAATGCACCCCAATGCCCCGCTTGTTGTTCCTGAGGTTAACGCATATGCTTTAGAGCATCACCACGGAATTATAGCTAACCCTAATTGCTCTACTATTCAGATGGTTGTTGCATTGCAACCTATCCACGAACAGTTTGGCTTGAAGCGTGTTGTGGTTTCTACGTATCAATCGGTTAGCGGTGCCGGACAAAAAGGTGTTGACCACTTACAAGCAGAGATTCAAGGCAAAGAACCCGAGAGCAGGATAAGCACACATCCGTTAGCATACAACACGGTGTTTCATTCTATTACCGATGCATCGGGGTTTAGCGAAGAAGAAATAAAAATGAAAAACGAAACACGGAAGATTATGAATCTTCCCGATGTTAAGATTGCTGTTACCTGCGTACGCGTTCCGGTGCTTGGCGCACATAGCGAATCAGTTAATGTAGAAACAGAAAAACCAATGACGGTTGAAAGTATCCGTGCGGCATTACAAGGTAAGCCGGGAATTACCTTGGTAGATGACCCCATTAACGCCGTGTATCCAACTCCTGTTGCGGCTTCCAACAAAGACGATGTGTTTGTTGGAAGAATTCGTTTAGATGATTCTGTTGAGAACGGTGCACATTTGTGGGTTGTGTCCGATAATTTACGTAAAGGTGCGGCTACAAATGCTGTACAAATTGCAGAAAGTTTAGTAGCACATAATTGGTTACGATTTGAACCTGTTGAACAATGGTAAAGAATGGTATGAAACGCACGGCAGTTATTATGGCAGGCGGAAGTGGTGAGAGGTTTTATCCGCTAAGTAGAACTAAACGTCCTAAACAACTTCTTCCGCTGATACGGCACGATAAAATGATGATTGAGGAAGCGATTGAACGGGTTGCTCCTCTTATTCCGTATGAAGACATTTACATTATCACCAGTAAAGTATTACAGCATACAATGCGGGAAATGTTACCCGCTATTCCACCGGAAAATATTATTGCCGAACCGTATAAACGCAACACTGCTCCGTGCCTTGCGTTGGCGGCATCGGTTATGTGTGCAAAGTATGCTAAAGAATGTACGCCCGAACAAATATCAACTGCGGTGTTAACAGCCGACCACTATTTTTCCGATGAAGATGTTTTCCGAAAACAGATTGATGAAGCGTTAACATTTGCAGAACAACATGCAAGTATTGTTACCCTTGGTATTACTCCAAGCAGACCTGAAACGGGATATGGATATATAGAATGTGGTGAAGCATTATCGGGCGATATCTTAAACGTTGAACGCTTCCGCGAAAAACCAAACGCCGAAACAGCGCAGGAGTTTATTGATGCAGGAAACTACTTGTGGAATGGCGGTATGTTCTTTTACCGTTGCGATACTTTTATTAACGGCTTAATTGAACACGAACCTGAAGTTGGAAATAAAATTCATGAGATGGCTTCCCTGCTTGAACATGATGTACATGTTGCTATTGATGGCTCGAGTGAAGTTATTGATGATATATTCAACAACTTCCCCGATATATCTATCGACTACGGTTTAATGGAACGTGCAGATAACGTTGCAGTACTTCCATCCAAATTCCAATGGGATGACGTTGGCTCGTGGGACTCGTTAGACAGAACCAATACACACGATGACAACGACAACGTAACCATTGGTCTTACAACTGTGATTGATTCTCAACAAACAATTGTTGCCAACTACTCAACTAACTCCGAGATTATGGTATCGGCAATTGGGCTGGAAGATATGATTATAGTTGTAACCGATGATTCGATTGTAGTGTGCCCCAAAGATAGAGCACAAGATGTAAAAAAAGCTGTTGCAACCATGCGTAAAAAAGGTCAGGAGAAATGGTTGTGAGAACCTTGTTTACAAATATCTCGGAACTTGTTACCGTATCGGCTGAAGGAAAACAAGCAAAAGTTGGTGCAGATTTGGGCAACCTGAATGTCCACAAAAACGCTGCAATGCTTGTTAGCGATACCATTGAATGGATTGGCGAATCGCACGAGATACAACACATTATAGATACTAACAATGATGTAACTGTTGTAAACTGCCGGAACAAATGTATCATTCCCGGTTTTGTTGATTCACATACACATATTGTGTTTGCGGGAAATCGTTCCAACGAATTTGCCAGACGTTTACAAGGTGTAACCTATCAGCAAATTGCAAGCGAGGGCGGCGGAATCTTAGCAACCATGCGGGCTGTACGCCAATCAAGTGTAGAAGATTTATACAACACCGGCAAACAACTTGCACTCAGTGCATTACGGTACGGAACAACAACAATAGAAATTAAAAGTGGGTATGGTCTATCGGTTGAAGCAGAATTGAACCAACTTAAAGCAATAAAAAAATTACAACAAGAATTACCTGTACGTATTGTAAGTACCTTTCTTGGCGCGCACGATTTCCCGCCGGAGTATCACGCAAACCGCGAGCAATACATTGATATACTTATTAACCAGATGATTCCGCATGTTGCTGAGGAAGGTCTAGCGGAATATTGCGATGTATTTGCCGATACCGGGTATTACACAATTGAACAAAGCAGAAGAATCTTAACAGCCGCGCAACAAGCCGGACTCAAGCTCCGCGTTCATGCCGATGAGCTTACACCTTTTGGTGCCGCTGAACTTGCCGCCGAGCTACATGCACATTCAGCCGACCATCTGTTGTATATTTCACAGCAAGGTATCAATGCTATGCGTAATGCCGGAACGGTTGCAACACTCCTCCCCGGAACCGCATATACACTGCGTTTGCAGTACGCTCCTGCCCGCACCATGATTGATGCCAACAACATTATTGCCCTTGCTACCGATTGTAATCCCGGTAGTTGCTTTATGGAAAACATGCAACAAGTGTTATCGCTTGCATGTATGAATATGAAAATGAGTATCGAGGAATCTCTCACGGCGGCTACGCTTCATGGCGCAACTGCTTTGCGCAGAGCCGATTCTATAGGTAGTTTGGAACTTGGCAAACAAGCCGATTTCTGCATTCTTGATACCGCAAATTATGCCGACCTTGTCTATCACTTTGGCGTTAATCACATTCAACAAGTTTGGATTGCGGGTAAACAAGTAGTATAATTTTTGCTATCGCATGACCGCACCATATCGTGCTTAACAAACAACCCCAACCTGCGGGAAGGAATCTCAATTACAAACCACGTTTATCGTTTATGTGTATCTGACCTCACCCCAACCATCTCCTAAGGAGAGGGAGAAATACAATTCGTTAAGCTAAGTCCTATTGAAGGAATATTCAAGGTGACTGTTACAAAACAACTAAACACAAAACAAAGCCAAAGAACGCAGACATTCTTCAAGTCCTCTCCTTTGGAGAGGATTTAGGTGAGGTCACAAGTAAAACTCTGTTGTGACAACATTACTTATAATTAATGCCGCACTACAATAGAAGCAACCTTCTCACCTACTCTAACAAAATACACACCATCAGGAAATTGTTGTGTGCTTATTGTTATAGATGGCTCTGTTACTTGTCGTTTGTATACTTCCCTGCCTAACACATCAACAACAGTTACAGTTTTATTTGCATCTGTTGTTTGAATCGTTACATGCTCGTTAGATGGGTTGGGATATACCTGAACTTCTTGCTGTGCTTCTTTGTTATCCTCAACATCTGTTGTTATTATAGGTACACCTACTATTCCGTTGGGGTTGAAGACTATAATGTATGGATTATCCTTTTTATACCAAGAATCACCAACTTCAATCCATATATTCTGATTTTTATCTAACTCTATATTACTTATTGATGTTGGTAGTGGAGAATTAGATTGATCATAAAATGTAAACGAATTTAGATTGTAATGAAAAAGCTGATATGATGATGTAAACCAAAAACTCTGATCATCATCAATAACTATTTTACTAGGAGATATGTCCATATTATTAAATTTTTTGGGAATACTAATATTTAATTTTTGCCACATATTACTAGTGTACTTAAAAACATTGTACTCTTTATCCGTTATAGTCACAGCATACAATATTCTGTTCTTACCTAGAACAAGAGATACAATGCTATCATTCAACAATCCACTGTTTGATTTATTGTACAATGTCTGACTTGTATCTGTAACACATACGATACCATTGTAATATGTGGCAATCCACATTTTGTAACTACTGTCTACAACAATATTTGGACTCAATTCAATATTAACAAATTTTTTGTCTATATTAATTTTAGACCATTGAAGGTTCTCATATTTATAGAACTCTCTCTCGTTATATGCACAAGTTGCAAAGATACTTTTTCCTGCTATGTAAATATCCTCTGGTGCAAAGCAAGTATATGGAGCAGTATTTTTATTGTACACAGAATAAAATTTACCATCATATTTATTAAGTCCATTTGGTGCCAAAAACCAAACAATACCATCTGAATCATACCAAAATTCAGACTTATCCAAACCGGAATTAGTAAAGTTATAATCAAACATTGAGACTTGATTCCACTGTAAATTTGAGTACTTAAATATTCTAATTTTTTTACTTATATGCCCATCCACTTCATAAGAATAAATTTCATTATCCCTTTCCAATTTCATGAATTTATTGTAAACTCGTTGAACATAGAATGGATACTTAACGAAAGTCCATTGATTATTCTTATTTACATTCAAAGTACATTGTGCTGATGATTCTACTCCTGTATTTTTGCCTTTAACATTTAGAATGTATGTTCCTGAATCTATTAGGCTAGGTTTTATATTTAATTGGGTATCTTTAAAAGGGTAATTCACAGTAGAGTGTTCTAATATAATTGACGAAGAAGACAACTGAGATTCCACACTTAAGTACACTGAAGCATTGTAGCCGTTGTTTGGAGTTATATGAATTTGAAAAGTAGCAGTACTACCATTTACAATACTTTGGGTTTGTGGAGTAACAGAGATGGTAAAACCTTGAGCGTTACTTACTGTAAGTAAACAATAGAAAATGAAGATGTATTTCATGGGTATTCCAAAGGATTGTGGTTATCTTGACGGAATATACGCCCGCAAAATTTGTAAGCAATGAGTTATTTAGGATAAATCAGGTAAGGCATCAAAAAATAATGTCGTTTCGAGGAACGTCTCGACTTATAACAATGAATAACGGTTAACGTTACTTTGCTTCATAGCACTCATTTAAGTGGACGGTATAAATTTTTGCATCAGAGTGTATTATTTGTAGCCAATGTACCTTTAATAAGATTGAACTATCTTCTACATAAAACAGGTGTGATGAACATTCATACTTCTGTAGTGTTTCATATTTAGGCTTTTTAACTAAAGTAGTATCTCCTGATTCATTTAATGAATAATTTCTATCACCTTTACGATGTGGACGTATTACCCACGGATACGTTGAATTAATTAACAAGGTATCTTTTTGAATTGACCATGCATCAGTACTAAAAAAAGTATTTCGAGTTATTACAGAACTTTGATTCTCAATCAACATTGGAACACTGATAGTTTGATCTTTTAAGTTAGTTATAGTAACATATAGAGTAGTATTCGATTTACATGCACCTATTTGAAAATATTTTCTTGCTTTAATTACTTGCTGTGCATTTGTTACATACATAATACAACAGAAAATGAAGATGTATTTCATGGAAATTCCAAAGGATTGTGATTTTCTTGAATGGAATATACACCAGTAATATTTGTAAGCAATGAGTTTTTTTGGAATGTATCAGGTAGGCTATAATTAATGAAAAGACGTTCCGAGGAACGTCTCTATGTAAAAGAAATTTTCTTAATCATTACCGATGAAACAATAAACCTAACAATGTACCACAACATTCTCTCCCGCAAATGGAGGTTGTGTGTAAGGTATAGTGCGGAGCGGTCATGAAATAGCAGAAGTACTATTACTCGTTATCCTGCATCACAACTTCTTCATCAACATCGGCGGTTACTTCCTTGCGGGTTTCTTTGCCATCGCGAAGTTGTACGCTTACCATTTTTGATACACCAACTTCTTCCATTGTTACGCCGTAGAGTGTGTCGGCGGCTTCCATGGTTTTTTTGTTGTGGGTAATCATAAGGAATTGTGTGTTCTCGCTGAACTTACGGATGAGTTGTAAGTAGCGGTCGATGTTTGCGTCGTCAAGCGGTGCATCAACCTCATCGAGAATACAGAATGGTGATGGCTTTACTAAGTAAATGGCAAACAACAAGGCAATTGCTGTGAGAGTTTTTTCACCACCGGAAAGCATCTCGATACTGTGCGGACGTTTGCCTTTTGGTTTAGCAATGATTTCGATGTGACATTCTAAAGGGTCGTCGCCAACCATTTGTAAATCTGCTTCGCCATCGCCGTTAAATAACAAAGCAAAAAGTTCTTTAAAGTGGTCGCGCACTTTATGGAACACATCGTAGAAACGGTTCTTTGCGTTGTTATTGATTTCGTTGATAGTGTCTTGAAGATTCTTCTCGGCGGTCATTAAATCTTCGTACTGAGTTTTAAGCAATGTTAAACGCTCTAATTCTTTGTCGTGCTCTTCCATTGCCATAAAGTTCACGTTGCCCATATTTTGCATTCTGTTTTTCAACTGATGCACGCGGGTTCTTGCTTCTTCAAGCGATAGTGCTTCTTCGGGTAGAGTAAATGGCTCGGTTAAATCAATCTCAAGTTCTTCGTTTGCCTTTTTGAGTAAATCTTCCGCGCGAATCTTGAACTGACTTTCCTTTAACTCAAGTGCATGGAATTCTTTAATGGCATTTTCTAAATGAACACGCTGAGAGCGAATAGCTTCGTTTGCCTGATGCATTTCTTCGCGTGCATTAAGCGCACGTGCTTCTATGCTCATGCGCTCGCTTCGTAACCCACGGAAAATTTCATCAACTGCATTAAACTCTGTTTCTTTTGTTTGTACAGTCCCCTCGGTTTCCTTTATAGTAACTTTTGTTGTTTCTAACTCCTTGGTGGAATGCTCAAAACGTTCTTCCATTTGGCGTTGTTGTTCAATGTAACGGCGTAGGTTCGATTCCAATGAATCAATCTCTGCATTAGTGCGCACTAGTTGTAGTTCTGCATTTCGCAACGTACTTTCTTTTTCGGATAAGTGTTGCTCGGCATTACGCATTTCTTCCATCTTACCTTGCAATACTTGTTGTGCCTCTTGTTTGCGCGAGCGCAATTCTTCCATTTCCTTTTGGATGGTTTCATCTTCGTGCAAGGCATCGGCACTCTCTTGCGATAGCTGTTGTATGCGCGCAGTATGTTGTTCAATAGTTTGCGTAAACGACGACAACTTGTATTGCAGTTGCGAGATATTTTGTTCCAAACTCGATTTAAAACTTTCTGCACGGCGTAGCTCATCGTTCATGCTATGCAAGTTAATGCCGGAACGTTCTCTGCGCATTTCGGAAAGTTGCTGTTCAATCTCTGCAATGGTTTGTTGTAGCGTTGCAATTTGCTCTTGCAGATGTGCTATACGTTTTTGCTTGCCAACACGCATACCTTCTGTTTTACTAACTGCTCCACCACGTAAGACGCCATTTTTCTGGATAGACTCGCCATCTACTGTTACTGCACACTCCACATCCGGATGTTGGATAATAGCTAATGAAGCGTCTAATGATGATGTGAGAATGGTTCTGCCAAGTAAACTGCGCACGGCGTTACGGATAACATCATCGGTAGATATTATCTCGCTTACCCATCCAATAACTCCATCGCCTTGTGGTGCTGAAGCTAACTGTGGTACTGACGGTATCAACTCTCTGCACACAAAAGCGGCTTTGCCTTTATCGTGACTTCGGAGTGCATTGCGTGCGGCAATTGCATCTTGTTTTGTTTGTACAACAAAGTACCGTGCTGCTTCGCCAAGTGCGTGTTCAACACCGACAGTGTATTCATCTTGTACGCTTAACAATTCTGCAAGTACTGTTTTATCTGCAACATTCCATTCGGGTGTTTCCAACAAAAAAGTATTGCTGATACTATCATCGTGTATGCCCTGTAAAAACTCCAACGATGCTTTACTGTGAGATAACTCCGAACGTTTTTCCGATAACGTTGCTTGCGATGCTTCAATTGCAATGTGGAGTTCATGCTCGCGTGTACGAGCAACACCCAATGCAGATTCCAATTCAACAACTTTGTTTTTTGCGGCTATAATTGTTTGCTCTTCGTTCTGAATGCGGGTTTGAACATGTTGCATTTCCTTTTCTGCATTTTCAACCTGACGTGCAAGTTGTTGGCTCTGCGCATGGAGTGAATCCACTTGTCTGCGTATTCTATCTCTCCCTGCAACAAGAAACTGCATACGGCTATCAATAGCAAGCACAGGTTCCGATGCAATGCGAGATTTCTCCCGTAACTCTTGCACGCTTGCATGAGCAGTATCACGTTCTTCGCGTGCGGCACGTAACACATCATCGTTTGATTCCTGCTGTTCTAAGGATTGCTCCATATTGTTTTCAGCAAGTTCAATCTCTTCTTTCAATCGTTCCAACTGACGCTTTGTATCTACTTGCTCCTGGCGTGTACGCTCTAACTGACGTTGCATAGAAGCAAAGCGTTCTTTTAATACAGCCAGCTCTTGCTGCACTCCCGATGCGTTTGTACTTGCCTGACGTTCTTTCTCTTGTGCTTCAGCTAACTCGGCTTCAATGGCAGAGTCGCGTTGTTCTGCATCTTGCAATGCTTGTTCAAACTTCTGAATTTCTTTTTCAAACTTCTGTTTTTCCGATGCTGCATATTGCAAGTCATCGGAGATTGAGCGTAAGTTATCTTGCGCATCGGCGTATTCGCGGCGCAGTAACTCTACTTCAAGTTGTTTTAGGGTGTCGGTTAATTCGGAATACGACTTTGCTTTTTCTGCCTGGCGTGCCAACGAGCCAACTGCCTTCTGAACTTCGCGTACAATATCTTGAACGCGAGATAAATCATTTTGTGTAGCTGCTAATCGGCGTAGTGTTTCTTTACGACGTTGTTTGTACTTAACAACTCCTGCAGCTTCTTCAAACAAGTGGCGGCGGTCGTCGGTTCTATCACTCAAAATTTGTTCAATCATCTTTAACTCAATTACCGAATACGCATCTGCTCCCATACCGGTATCGGTAAACAAATCTATTATATCGCGCAAGCGGCATGGTGTGCGGTTAAGCATGTACATACTCTCGCCATCACGAAACAACCGCCTTGTAATAACTACTTGCGAAAACTCTGTAGGAAGAATATGCTTGTTGTTCTCAATGGTTAACGATACTTCCGACATCCCCAACGGGCGGCGAGTACGGGTACCATTAAAAATAACCTGCTCCATTCCATCCGAACGGAGTACAGATGATTTCTGCTCACCAAGAACCCAACGCAACGCATCTACAATATTTGTTTTGCCTGAACCATTTGGGCCAACAATCCCTGTTAAGCCATCGGTAAAATGTAAGGTCGTTTTCTGAGCAAACGACTTAAAGCCATGAATTTCTAACTTCGATAAATACATCCGTGTCTCGCCTATTCGGTTGGAAGATTTCCCTAAAAATAAAATCCCGCAGCGTGTGCGGGTTATAGTACACTATCAAACGCGTGCAAATATACATATCTATTTTTTTCTGCTATCGCTTGACCGCACCAAAACGCTAAAATTTGCACATGCCTCCACTTGCGGGAGAGAAGGAACAACGACTAAACACATTAAAGAAACAAGTTTGAATTTGACTCATACTTAATATATAACAACAAGCAACCTAAAGGAAGAACTTTTCAGATTAGGAATACGCACTGAAAATAGTTACATAAGAATTTTAGCTTTCTGCGAACAATCTGCTTATACATTTGCGATTCTCAATATTGTCCGCATATGTTATCTCTTCTTCCACTTCTTTACATTCAATATCATAAATTCTAAACCAATCAATAGTCCTCTGAATAACAATAGGCTTTAATTCCTCACATTTTGATAACTCAATTGGCAAAGGGTTCCTCCAAACCAATATACTCTGCAATGTGATTCAGAATAATACAGTGAATCAGAATGCCCAACTACAATACTATAACCTTTAATCAGGCAAAGGATTAAATCATACAATAGAACATAAAAAAATTTAAACAACCTCATTAGTACCTCCACATAAAAGAAAAGTGAGTCAATTTAGAATCTACTCCATTGTTTATGCATAATCTTCTGCTGATAATCGTTCGTTTTAGATGCATCACCTAACAATAAAATACTGCCCACAAAATCTACTCGAGGTATAGAACGTACCACCAACAGTACCACTAGATTCATCAAAGTCAAAAATACATGTACTATCTGCAAAATAATGATAACTTCTAGGCCCTTTTGATTGACTTTTAGGATAAGAATCTACTGAAGCTAAAAATTTAAAGTTTACTTCTGTTATACTTGGCTTTGGTATTTCCAGAATATTTAGATTACCTTTTAAAGTATCTCCGACATGTACTTTTTTATAAATAGTAGAATCACAAACTTTGGTATCGCTTACAATAACTGGGTAGTAAGTCGTGTCGTTTTTAAGCACTATAATGATTTTATGTTTGAGAGCATTAGAATAGATGGACTGCACAATATAAGTTTCCTGTCCGCTTTGTGTAGTAATAATACTAGTTGCACAATGAACACCATCAACATCAAGTAATGATAAGATAAATAGGATACTTATTAATACAAATTGCCTACACATCATATGCTCTATACCAATGAAACAAACTCGGATAACGAATCAAAATACTATTGGCACTCAACCAAAAGATGTATGAGTGGTACCAAAAGTTACAGCTTATGTTTATGATTATCAAAAATGCTGTAACAAGTTATACCATTTTTAGTTTTCTTTTGATTGGTTGTTCTGTCTCGCAAATATGTGTTACTTAATTTCACAACGTTCGGTGCGGTCAAGCAATAGCAGAAACACTACTTAAAAACAAGTCCAACTTTAAATCCTACTGTTAACGTTAGTTTATTGAGATAAAAGAGATTATCCTTTAAAGGAACATTGTCTATATACAATGGGTTTTGTTTTGATATTACCACATTATACCCTGTATACATATCAAAAAACAACTGATTACCAACAGTTATAAGCATTCCAAGCCCTAATGCAGCACCGTATTGTTGTATTGTATTTTGTTGTTGAACATTTTCAAGAAGGTAGTAATCGTTGCTTCCATCGTTGTATTTTATCCAGCTTTTAGAAGGATACTCTAAATTGTAATGATGATATTCGGTGTTTCCAAAAATATAGAAATGGGTATTGGTTGCAGGAAAACGCGCATTACAAACTAACGTATCAGATGTATAATACCTGACTGAAAAAACACCACCTAATCCTAAAAAACTTAAAGTATCTTTATTTGCATTAATGTAATAATCATCTGATGGAGTGAGGTTTTTGCTGTATTTTATTTCCGGTGAAAAAAGGTAAGCCCACCTGCCACTTGGGCGATATTCAACTTCAGGTTTTAAAGTAAAGGCAAGTGCACTAAATGGATATAGTCCACCAAGCCAGTGTGATTGTTGAGCATCACCACTTACAGAATCTGATACTGAAGCAGAAGCCGAAACTGAAGAACAAAATAATGCTACGATGATAATACAACATTTCATGCTTATTCCTTAATAGGTTAACTGACCTACTATTTTAATTGAGTCGTTAGAGAAATCAAAATTTACTAACCCATTATCCAACAATCCAATTCCTTTGGTACCCAGAAGAATAACATCATTAGGCACAACTTTACTATTTTTTTGTATGACAACAGGTACTATTCTATCCTTAACATTAAGAAGTTCAATACCATTATTACAAACAACTAATCTATCGCCGTACAAACCTAAACCTTTGGGTTTTGACTTATCAATACGGTACACTAAGAATGGATTTTTGAGATTTGAAATATTAATAACATCAAGCGCATTTATACCTCTATCGCACCAGGTTCGTTCAGTTCTTAACGTTGCATAGGCAAACTTATCATCAGCTACAACGGGGTCGCAACTAACAATGTGTTGATATAACGATAACTGAACAGGTTCATCGCGCTTGTCAATTGAATAAATATACACACCGTTGCTTGTACCCATAAACAATACATTGCCTCTGGCAAAGATTGTCTCTACATTTACACCAATTGTAGTTTGTTTAATGTATCGGGCTGTTCCTTGTGATAAACTAAATATTCTTAGTGTAGAATTATCTACACAATACATATAATCATCTACAGTTGTAAATCGTGCCATAGAACCACCAACGCCTGTGTTTGTGTTAGATGTTACACTACTACTATTCGTGGAGCTATCACCAAGGCATGAATAGAGTGTAAAAAGTAATGCAGAGATTCCTAACAACAACAACCCATTTCTAATTGAATTTAATTTCATTATCTTTTCCTCCATGAAATGATAACAGTATTAGCTGGTTTGTTATACGGTACATTTTCGGGAGATAACGGTAATCCATCGGGGGGAGTTTGTTCTGGAAATACATTTTTGATTCTGCCAACAACTTTAGGTTTTGCAAAATCTGTTACATCAATTGATATTAAGTCAGTTGCATTATCACAGTACAATACATTTTGCCGAATCACCGCATCGTGACTTGCAATCACAGAAAGAAAACCAATATTAACTGGAATTACAGGGTCAGTATTGTCGATTATGTGAAAACCTTTATCTACTTCGTTTAGTAAAACATAGTTGTTATACACATATACCTTCCCTGCATTAATAACTTTTTCAGGTTTAGTGAATGCTATCTTGTCTAATGAAGTACGGTCAGTTAAGATTGGTTGGTAGCTGCTATAACTAGGCGATCTTGGAGGTAAAGAATAGTCATTACATTGAATAAAGATGAGTGGTATAACTACAACTCTAACGTATAGAAATAAGTTTTTTCTCCACATAGTACTCTCGCAAACAATGTTACTTTGAAAATATATTGTCACAGACCAAATATACTATTAATTGTTTCAATAAGGTATGAATATAATTGACCTTTCTATTCCGCAAAACTAAGGATAGAAACAAGTTAACGTTCGGTGCGGTCAGGCGATAGCAGAAACCACTACATAATCTAAAACACAAAGAGTTGTGTGTAATATATCCTTCCGTTACGGGCAACGGCTACGCCTATTCCGGTTTCGCGGTAATTGGGTTCAACAATGTTTTCGTGGTGGTGTGGGCTTGCAATCCAATCTTCTACTATTCGTTGTACTGTTACATTTTTTCCCCAAGCAACATTCTCACCTGTTTTTAGAATGCCAACTAATTTTGCACGAATCTTTTCATCACGTTTCAGAAAACCATCATGCCCAAAGGCTACTTTCCCCGATGCCATGTTTGCACTATGTTTTCTTGCAATTTCGGATACAGTTGAGTTTAATACTAATGGCTGTAATCCTTGCTCCATGCGGTAAGCATTGATACGTTCTAACACTTCTTGCTCAATGGCTTTAATGTTTGGTTTTGCGGCATACGTGATAGGTGCAAACGCAAACATTACTATAATGGGAAGTAGATATTTCATTGCTTAATGTATTAGCGTTCCATGCTACGTGAGCGCCACAACATGGGTGCAATTGCAAGCACCGTTGTGTAGAGTGTTGAAGCAACTCCATTTTTTACAAAGAAAGAAACGAATGAAATATCGGTTGGTTGTATATACAGGAAAAAATAAATCAAGTTGTGAACAAATGCTGATAATGCTATGATACTTAAAAAGCGGACTGTACTGAGGTTTTTACTCATGCGAAGTTCGGAGTAAAAATATCCGGCAATAAACGATGCAATTGTTTTTGCTAATGCGTTTGAGCCAAGTACATCGGGCGAGGTGATGTCGAATATTAAGCCTACACCAAACCCAAATAACATACCGGCGTATTGCCCTTCGCTAAGGGTTACCCACACACATAAAATCAACAACAAATCAGGTCCTACCCCACCAACGGAAATAAACTGCAAGAACACAACGCTAAACACCGTTACAATCAATGCAATAATTGCATAGATTACAAACCGCATTTGCGGTTGCGATGTAATGGGTGGTCTATCGAGTATTGCAGCCAATTGGTATCCTTTTATTTACCTGTTGTTTTACGGCGTAAAATTTCTTCCATCTTCTTTTCTAACTCAAGGCGTTCGGGGTCGGGTTGTTGTAACACTACAAACACTTGCTCCAACGATGAAAAACTCACCGCAGGTTTAACTATAATTTTTCTGAATAACGAGTTCCCTTCCGAAGTCACTTCCAACACACTTCCAATAACAATATCTTTTGCATACTTGGTGCTGTATTCGCTGGTTGTGATAATATCCCCTGCCTGAACATCTTGTACTTTAGGAATGTTTTTCATCACAAGGTTTTCAGTACCTTCCCATGTTATTATTCCGTCGTCATGAGTGCGTTGAATTTTAGCCGAGATACGTGAGTCGCGGTTTAATACCACTTGTACTAATGCGTACGATTTACTTGTACCAATTACAACGCCAACCAAACCGGCATCGGTTACTACAGTCATCCCATCTTTAACACCACTTGCTGAACCTTTATCTATGGTTATGTAATTACGGGTATCGGTTGATGTTTTACCAACCACTTCGGAATTTAATAAAGGTAACGTTGATTTGTTCTTGTATTCAAGCATCGAACGAAGTCGCTCGTTTTCTATAACCGACTGGCGCATCTTAACAACTTCACCGGAAAGTTGTAAGTTCAAATCTCTGATAGCTTGATTTTCAGTTTTTAATGCTACAGGGTTTGGTATCCATGAGAAAGCATCTTGCATTGTCCCTATAGTTGCAATAACAATAGAACGGAAACCGCCAAGTTGTGCAACGTTACCGTACGACATCAACGAAAAACACATCACCACTAAAGCAAATAGTGTGATGTATTCTTTGAACCGTACAATTAACTCTAAAAATCGCTGCATAATTCCGTCAATCCGGAAAACATTTATATGGTATGTATATCTATGATGTAACCGTTAGTAGCGTTTTGATTTTATCAGAACAGAGCTGTAATCTGTCAGGTAATCCAAAACTTTGCCTGTTCCGCGAACAACCGCTGTTAATGGGTCTTCGGCAACATGAACAGGTAGGCGTGTTTCTTTCTGAAGTCGTTCGTCAAGTCCTTTGAGTAACGCACCACCACCTGATAAAATAATTCCTCGGTCAAAAATATCAGCCGAGAGTTCCGGAGGTGTGCGCTCTAATAAATTGAGTACTGCCTCAACTATTAAACTAACAGCACCATCCAAAGCATCGCGAATTTCAACCGAGCTGATTTCAATCATTTTAGGAATACCATCAACCAAGTCACGACCCTTAACTTCAATAATAATTTCTTCTTGTAATGGTGCGGCAGAACCAACCGAGCATTTAATAATTTCGGCTGTACGCTCACCAATCAGAATGTTATGATGCTTTTTAAAGTATTGAACAATGGCATTGGTCATTTCATCGCCGGCAACGCGGATAGATTCATCGCTTACAATACCACTTAATGCAATTACGGCAATCTCTGTTGTACCACCGCCAATATCAACTATCATATTTCCGACCGGTTCGTGTACATCTAACCCAACGCCAATAGCAGCCGCCATTGGTTCGGCAATAAGGTACACTTCCTTTGCACCTGCGTGTTCGGCACTATCCCGTACTGCGCGTTTTTCAACTTCGGTAATTCCGGATGGAACGCAAATAACAACTCGTCGAACCGGTTGCCACGATTGCGACACTTTGCGGATAAATGCTCGCATCATTCCTTCTGCAATTTCAAAGTCGGCAATTACTCCATCTTTTAGTGGACGGATAGTACGAATATCTTTATGAGTTTTCCCAACCATGGCTTGTGCTTCGTGGCCAACGGCAATTATATTTTTAGTTGTTCGGTCGAATGCAACGATTGAGGGCTCGTTCAGAACAATGCCCTTCCCTTTCATCCAAACTAACGTATTTGCGGTGCCAAGATCCATGGCAACGTCGTTGGAGAGTAATCCAAATCTCATCGGGAATCAATTTCTGTTTGTGGTTGAATATATATGGTGGGGCGGAAAGTCGTTCACACATAAAACTGCCACACACCACATCCCCTTGAAGTTCTAATAATGTTACCTATCGCGTACTCCAAATTGGAACGCAAATCTACGAATAATAGGACATTTAGCTTTAACAAAGATTGCAATATTACATTATTTCAAGGGGAAATTTTTGGGTTATGCAGCTTTTTTAAAGATAGTCTTTACAAAATTGCTAAAGGTCAAATCAATGGGCTGTAATGGGGGCGGAACTCCGGGAATTGGCTGCGGCATTTGTGATGTATTCTGCGTAGGTGGTGCAACACGAAACTCCTGCTGATTTACCACCTGTTGCTGTTGTACCTGCTGCTGAATCGAGACTTCCCCCAAATTTGTAACCGATTGTTCGGTTACACCAAGCATCACCGTTTTTCCGGACACCTTCACAATAAAAATTTGTGCTTTGGGGTTAAGGGCTTGCCGTGCAATAACTTCAATACCAACAAGTTCTTGCCCTACTCTACCGCGCGAAGTACGCCGTTTAACATACCACAACACACCAAGTATTCCGGCAACAGAAATACTCATGGTAATAAATGCACGTAGTAGCGGGTCTTCCATAACATCCTCCGTGATAGTAATTTTTTGCTTTCGCCAAGCGCACCAACTGTTGTACTTTCAAACATACAGCCCATATGCGCGATAGGACCTTACTTCATTTCCAAACATTTACCGCAGATTATATAGTTATCTACGGTAAAGGCACGTTATTGCGCAAATGCTCTGAGCCGCAAGGCAAAGGCTGTTAATTGATGTACATTATGAGCGGTCTGCGATAGCAAACTATTCAAAGGTACATAAATCGGTTGTAACTTTGCATAAAATAAACAAACATCTTGCCAGTATGAAATATATACTTGTTCTTGTTGGAATGTTTTGGGTAACATCCATGCAAGCCCAAACCAATTGCGGTACGCTAAACTGGGATGCTGCAATTGTGCACGATTGTAATCAGTATCAATCTACAAAGCCGCTATCGCATGTGGTGAGTGATGCGTTGTATCCGGTAGCAGTAGGCACACCCTTGGCGTTTTATGCAAGTGGATATTTTGGCAAAGATAAGTTTACTGCACAAACCGGGTTAACACTTGCTGCTGTTGAAGCCACTACGTTTGTTACTGTGGTTGGATTAAAACAACTTATTGGCAGAAACAGACCGTATGTTGAATACCCGGACTGTATTACCGGTGGAGAAAACGACCCATTAAAGTCGTTTCCTTCGGGTCATGCTGCCGGTTCGGCTGCAATTGTAACGTACTTATCGTTGAGGTATCCTAAGTGGTATGTTATAGCCCCAAGTGTTGCGTACTTTGGTTATACGTGTTATGCACGAATGAATTTAGGAATGCATTACCCAACCGATATAATTGTGGGCGCGTTGATTGGTGGAGCAATTGGTTATGGCGGGTACTTATTATCCGACTCTGTATCCGAATCGTTAGCACCATTAATGCCCGTAACAATGGTTAAACCCAACAATGATTTTTCGTTTTCAATTTCCATTGGTTTATAGTTCATGTCTGATAATATATTTGATGTAGTTGTAATTGGTGGTGGACACGCAGGCATAGAGGCGAGTTGCGCTGCAGCACGGATGGGCTGTAATACTGCATTAATGTCGATGGATGTTTACGCAATTGGCAGACTTTCTTGCAACCCATCTATTGGCGGTTCGGCAAAGGGACATCTTGCAAAGGAGATTGATGCCCTTGGTGGTATTATGCCTTGGCTTGCCGATAGGAGTGGTTTACAATTTAAAATGCTCAACCGTTCCAAGGGTCCTGCTATTTGGTCGCCGCGTTCGCAGAACGATAAGGATTTGTATCCGTTATTTGCGCAACGGTTGTTGCGTACAATGCCTAACCTTACTCTAATCCAAGATAATGCAATTGAACTATTATTGGAACACGATTCAGTTAAAGGAATAGTTACAAAAAATGGCGAAACTATACTTACCAAAACCGTTGTGTTATGTGCGGGTACTTTTTTGAATGGAAAAATGTTTACCGGGCTTACTGCAACCAAAGGTGGAAGAGTTGGTGAACAAGCCGCAGAAAAAATTTCTGATGTGTTAGCCGATTACGGGTTTGAAAAAGGAAGATTAAAAACAGGTA
>JAIBAE010000077.1 GCA_019695345.1 Bacteroidota bacterium
AATTTGATCCGGCATTAGATGCAGTACCTTGTGCATATGCTAATGTATAATTAACATTAAAACTAAAATGATTTACTAATTGTCTTCTAAAGGTAAACTCAACTCCTCTAGCATTTCCATATTCACCATTACTATACAGAGTGTATGGATAACGATTATCGGGCACATATACTAAACCGCTAATTCCATACATATCTTTATAGTATGCTGAAACATCAAAAGCAAAATCATCACCTAACATCGTATTATATGCTACATCAAATTGATTTGTTCTTTCAGGAACCATATTTGGGTTACCAACTATCATATTACCACGAGTGATTGCTGTATTAGTGCCATCATACAAATAACTAAAACGAGGCATCTGAGTAAAAATTCCATATGAAATCGAGAAAAATGAACGATCACCAACAGGATATGAAATATGCATTCTTGGGTTAAATTGTACCTTCATATCAGCAGTTACTTTATCTCCTGTTGGTTTTGTAGGATCTTCACGGAACAACGTATTTGGATCAAAAACATCCAAACGCAGGCTTGGATTTAAAATAATTCCCTGTATTGATATCTGATCTTCTACATAAGCCGATCCCATTAAAGCATTTCTAGGTTTACTTCCATCTGTACGTTCTGCATCAGTTAAACTATAAATATCACCTCCGAATTGATCAGAATATACATCAAAAAATGGATTAGCAGACCAGGGGTTTTGATTACTATATCTACGTACTGTATAGTATCTAGCATCTACGCCTGCTTTTAGTAAATGTCTGGTAACACTGTCAACATCAAATATCTGTGTATAATTACTTTCAAATTGCACAAAGTCAGAGCTTCTGAATTCAAATCCTCCAGAATTACCACGAGAGTTAAATATTCCAGATAAACCATAAGGATTTTTGGTACCAGATGCATCAGCTTCACCTTCAACATATCCAGTAAGATTGTTGACCATATTAACGTCCAACTTTGAGGTTGGATCAGAATCTTTATACACCGAGCCACGAATAGGAGTGTATATGTCAATTACCTTATCACCTAACGTTGTAGTTTTCTTTTCAAGTACTGAGCCTCCAGCACCAGTAACATAATTATCTTCCGGGGTGTAAATTTTATATCCAGAAAAATAACTTGCGTTTGGCATAGTTGTAGTAACGTTTCCTGGAGTTTGTATAACACCATTTTTTAGAATTGAGCCTGCACCTATCAAACCATTATCAATACGACCTTCTTCGCTAATATTATTATTATAAGACAAGGTAGCTTGTATTGAATTACTACTAGCGAATGTTTGGTCTAATCTCATGAAATAGCTGTAAATGTAATTATTTAAACCACCAAGTTTTACATACGATTCAGGAATGGTGGAATAAATAGTTGTGTCTATACCAGTTGGGGTGTATTTGTAAGTCATTGAAGGTGAGGTTGCGTATAACCAAGACCATCCATTAAATGCTAAACTTGTTAAACCCCAGGTACCGCCAAGTGTTAATTTAGAATCTTCACTAAGACCAAATACCATTCTACCGGTAATATTTCGAACAGATGAATTATTATTTTCAAACTGCCCTAAAGAGTTACCTGCTTTGTCGTGGACATCTAAACTATTATCTCTGTACTTATCACTAAAGTACTTAGAAGATATATAGAACGTTGAATTAGGTACAAGTTGTAATGGACCACCGAAACCAAATTCATAAGTGTTTTCTAAGGATGCAAGTGCCTGAACTCCATTGCTTGACTTACCAAACAAGGATTGAACATCAGTTTTCCAACGAAGGAATCCTTCGTACTTTTCCTTATCACCGGTTTTCATTACTGTATTGATGATTCCACCTAGAGCATTACCGTGTTGAGCTCCTGCATTCCCCGTATAAACTTGGGTTTCTTCGGATGCAAATGAAGAGGCAATTGGTGCATATGCCGCACCTGCAGCCGTTGCGGCTGAACCTAAAGTTCCAGATACCGCATCAGTAACATCTTGACCATCAACCAAATATTTATTATCAGTACTTCTACTACCTCGTACTACTAACCCTCCCCCACTTGACTGGACTCCGGCTACTGTAGTTGCAATTCCAACGGCAGACTCTCTAGTTGTGTTAGTTGCATCTGATGATGTAACCGTTTTGAGTTTACCATTATCTTTTGCATCTATCAACTCTTTTTTACCAAAGACTACTATTTCCTTTTTCTTTGATTCATTTTGCTTTAAAGTAAAATTCTGATTGGTTGTTTTATCAGCGCTTATAGTAACTTTCATAAAGACTGTATCTAAACCAACATAAGTAACTCTTACATCCCAAGTGCCAGCTGGAATGTTAACAACATTATATTTGCCATCACTCTTTGAAAACGCACCTCGACCTGCACCTGGCAATTTAATGGTGGCGCCGCCCAGTGGCTTCCCATCTTTATCCTTGACTGTTCCAGATAAAATTCCATTGGTACCAGCCAAGACTACGACAGGTATCATCAGAGCAAGTGCTACGAACAGTAATATTCGCTTTGTCATAAAAACTCCACTTATAAGTATATAATGATTATCGTTTACGAATTCTCTATAAGGTAAAGTACCTTATAGTTCCCCTTTACACACTTTGTTATTTAACAACTACAAAGGAACGAAAAAGTATTTTTTCATCTGTTTTCAATTTACAGTAGTAAGTCCCAGACTCTAAATCACTAATCTGAATAGTATAATAATTATTCAACGTATTAGTGCCACAACTTTTAACTACCTTACCAATCGTGTTCAAAACTTCTAAAGTACCAAAATAGTTCTCTCCAACATAAAGAGTTATGTAATCTGTAGCAGGATTTGGAACAACCAATGGATAAACAGTATTTATTTCATTTTGTTCAATATTGGTAATTGCATTCTGAAAATTATCTGAAGCATTAAAATTAATAGAACTATACATCAAATACTGTTTATACAATTCATACTTTAATTTATCAGAAGTTGAAATTCGCTGTTGGAAGTCTATATTGTTTTTAACTACATCACCTGAAACATCCTTATTTGAGATAGTTAGTAGCGGAATGTTGGTTAAATCATTAGGAATAACTTTAGGTATCCATGAAATTTTATCTAACTTAAATGTGTTTGTAACATTTTTCAAAAATCCCCATGATTTTCCCCCTGTAGTTTTATTCGTCATAGCAACGTCCGAAGTTACGACAGTATCAGGTACAATTGGATTACCCTGTGTATCCCGCCTACCTATACCTTTCGGGAAAACATAAGCAACCGATTCGATATACTTAACAATTAAATTGTTGTTGTCTTGGGTTCTTGCAATCTGTACTTCGCAACCTCGATTTGACGCGGAATTATAGGATGCACCGGATGCATTCGAATAATTGAATTGTGTAAACAATTTTGATCGTGATACTAAGCTGCAATCTGTAACCTTTCGTATTCCCCATTGCTTATCTTTAAAATAAACCTCAATAATCTGTGGCGGCTTGGAGTTTCCTAGTAATACAGCTTCTGTTACAATACTATATTCGTCATCTCCGTACGAAGCAAAATCAAATGATGATACTGCATTTGAATCTTTATCTGTGTCCCATTTCCATGAATAGTCAATAATTAGCGAATCTTTATCTATTCCTTGAGTTAGTGCATATGCTTCAAACACACTTTTAGGACAAACATTAAATTCACTCCAAGTTCTACCATAATCTGTCGATTTTGAAATAGCAAATGTTAGTGCAGAATTTTCTGATAACGATTTTGCAAAATTCCCCATAACACATGTATAGGAAATTGCATTATACACATCTGTACCCACAAGTATATTAGGGCGTATATTGTTGATATACAAAAATTTATTAGCTGCCCATTGTTCAGGAGTAACTCTTAAGTTAGTTGTTTCATTGTTATAATCAACAAAGATTAATCCCAATGGACATTGTTCCGATTTTGCAACTTCATCAAGTACCTTAGGGGTCAACATTCCAGGTGCAATACAGTACCCATTAAATCCAGTTTCGACAGATGTTAATTGTGTTTCAGCACCTAAAAGAAAGTTCTTATTGTTGATATAGAAGTCGTCTACTTTATCATTTGTTGGATCTTTGAGATAGTTATTTTCAACCAATCCAAAATATGACGCATTCCAATTGTTACTGTTAGGATTGTTGGTTAATGGGGCATAGCAAGCATACTTAATTGTTGTTTTATCTTCAGACAGTTGTTCTGAAAAAATACTTAAACTAGGATATCTTGGCTTCCCAAGTGTTGCATTTTGAGAAATATCTAGATATACAGTTAAATCTTTATTCCATGTTTTACCTAGATCATAACTTGATTTAATCTTAATTGCATCAGAACAATTCTTAGCAATATCTATATTCAAGTTTGGTTCAGAAGGAAATGCACCTCTTGTAATTGTTGCTAGAATATTTAAACGGGGGTACCATACAAATGGTGATTGTACTCTCCCGAAATATGATGTTGCATCAAACAAAGAATCTATGATTATATAATTTGCCGAATTGAGTATTGTTTGATTAGATAGTTTTATATATAATGCAGGGGTTTTTAGTTGAGGTACATCTGTCCCATTTTTATCATTTATTTTATCTGTAGTACCGCAAAGTAGTAATGCAGAACAACATATAAATACAAAAGTTAACTTTGAAAATATTTTGATATACCCTAACATCTCTTGTCACTCCATTGATAAATATGGATTTTAAGTTTTCATTAACAAAGCAATATAAAACTAACTTAACCTGAAAACAAAGCGAAAAAAATTAATTTGACAAATATCTCAGAATCTAACCTGTAGCCCATACATTACAGAGAGTAATGTATGTACCTGTTCCCCATGTTTTATTTTATCAGAAGAGTCGTCTATAAACATTCTTCCTTCTGTACCCGCGGTAATGGAAAATGCTTTATAAACATTATAAATTGCACAACTTCTACCAAACAGGATAGGACCTGCACTACTAGAACCAACTCCTAATCTTGCATTAACTTGCAAGGCTGAGGAATGCAGGAATCGGTGCTCAAAATAAGCAGCTCCCCATACTAATTCCTTATTGAAGGTTTTACCATTATTATTCTGATAATTATTGGTACCTCCACCAACATTACCTGTCGATCCATTATCAGATGAACCTTCTAACAGCCCTTTAGATTGTCCTTGGTCAGGTGGTACTGTAACACCATTCGGGGAAAAAACAGAATTAGATGATATTGTATTTAAAGTTATACTTCCAACTTCAATACCTATATAATCACCATCCGAAACACTGTAACCTAAGCTTTGAGAATAATGCTGCGCAGCAATACCAGGAGTATTATTTGCTACAACTGTCCCAAAAAACGCAGCAGCTTGATATGTCTGTTCTTTAGAATTTGACGGCATAGTTGGAATTGCAGATGCAACACTTTGCTGTGTTATAACAATAGGTGCTGAATTATTGTTGCCTAATTTAAGATCAACTAAGGGTAGATTTGTTTGTGTAGAAGTTAATAAATTCTGTTTCAACGTATTACGTACATCTTCCACATTGGAGAAATGTGCAGGTTGTTCGGTTTGCGAAGAAATTGATTTATATTCATTTGAAGGAACATTATCGGTATTTATGATTTGTGGCTTCCTACCAAAATTTCTTCCAACAAGGTGGTTTTGCTTAGCGGAATAATTCGATGTAATATCAGCGATGGCTATATCAGATAGTTGTAAGTTATTACGAACCAAAGATAAACTTGAATGTAGGAAGTCATCGTTAACAACAAACAACATTAAAAACATGAGTGCTGCACTAAGAGATACCAATCTTTTACCATAAAAAGGTTTGAGTGATGCTGCTGTCTTTGCTTGCTTTTCAGCTTGCATCATATGTAAAATGGTATTTTCTGTTTCAGTAAAAATATCATCAGGTACTGTAATAGATTCGGCTTCGTTCATCATGGCAACATGTATCAAAGCCGCACTCTCAAATTCGTCGCGAGAAAGTGGATCTTCTGATAACATTGCTCTGAATTGTGAATCTTCTGCCGAAGTTAATTCACCATCCAAATATGATGATATGTAATCACCGAGGTTCATAACGTTCTTGTATTATTGGTGTAAGTATTTTGCGGACTAGTAAACGAGCTCTATGAACACGTACTTTGGCTAGCGACAGGTCGATATGAAGTACTTCCGCTATTTCTTGATAACTCAAACCTTCGTATTCTCTTAGAACAATTGCTTCTTTTAACATATCAGGTAAAGAATCAAGAGCTTTCTGGATATGATGCCTTAAAAAAACATCAGTTTCTAAGGTTTCGTCGTTCGAATGAAAGAGTTCATCAAATTCTTCATTGCCCTTTCTTGCTCTAATGACATTTAAACAAACCCTTCTTGCTATTGTAAACAGCCAGGCCGGAAAATTCTCTCCTCTAAATTCCAATCTGTGCTCATACACTCTTAAAAACGTTTCCTGATATGCATCTTTTGCCGCCGATTCCTCTCCTAACATCTTTAAGCAAAATCTGAATATTCCTCTGCTAAAGTACTTGTAAAGCCACTGGAATGCAGCAGTATCGCCTTGTCTGAACCGTTCAGCGTTTTGCCGAATTAGCTCTTCATCGTTATTATGTTGTACAGAATAAGCCATAGTACAAGGCAAAGATTTAGTGTGTTTATTGCTGCTTCATCTCTCTTGTCAATCCGTGTTCATTTTCCCTATTAACAACCCTTCCAATTCAACAGACACCCATGTTACATTTTGGTTACAATTAAAAGCTATTTTTTTCTCAACAACAAAAACACCTGTGTATTTGAATTTGTTTCAAATCAGTATAAATGATATATACCCGCAGTAACCGAAGCTACCGTACAGCGCGCAAACTCTGTGCGAGCCAACCCTTCTGCGTCGCTCATGATTTTACCTATGAACAAATGCGATGCTGTAACGATTTGCCCCGCCTGCGTGACGGCGCACTATGGCCCGCTTCGGCAAAGGTGGGAATACTATTATATATTTGCCCTAAAATATTCATACGTTCTACGCAGCCCTTCCGCACGTTGTATTTGTGGTTCCCAGTTAAGAATCGTTTTTGCCCGTGAAATATCGGGCTGTCTCACTTTGGGGTCATCTTGTGGCAAGTCTTTAAACTCAATACTACTTGTTGTCCCGGTAAGTTCAATTATTTCTTTAGCTAAATCCAACATAGAAATTTCATCGGGGTTACCAATATTTACCGGATAAGACTCATTACTTAATAGCAGTTTGTATATACCATCAACCAAATCTTTAACATAACAAACAGAACGGGTTTGCGTACCATCACCAAAAACTGTTAATGGCTCACCACGAAGTGCCTGCGACATAAATGCTGGAATTGCTCTTCCATCATGTAGGCGCATACGTTCTCCGTAGGTATTAAAGATGCGTACAATTCTGGTTTCTACCCCATGATAGCGCATGTACGCCATTGTCATTGCTTCAGAAAAACGTTTTGCTTCATCGTACACACCTCGGATTCCAACTGGGTTAACATTTCCCCAATAATCTTCTTGTTGTGGATGAATGAGTGGGTCGCCATAAACTTCACTTGTACTTGCCAAAAGAAAACGAGCCTTTTTAGCCATTGCCAAGCCAAGTACATTATGCGTTCCTAAAGAACCAACTTTTAGCGTTTGTATTGGATACTTTAAATAATCTATTGGGGATGCCGGAGACGCGAAGTGTAAAATATAATCAAGCGAGCCCGACACATATATATAGTTTGAAACATTGTGATGGACAAAGGAAAACTGAGGATTGCCAATTAAGTGAGCAATATTCTCCATGTTACCGGTAATCAAATTATCCATACAGACAACTTCATACCCTTCGTTTACAAATTTATCGCAGAGGTGAGAACCTAAGAATCCGGCCCCACCTGTTATCAACACTCTTGGCATAGTAGATTGATTTAGTAATAAAAAAGCCCCGATGGAAATTCCGCCAGGGCTTTACTTTTCAAGAAAACAAAAGATAGATTATTCTGCAGCAGGAGTATTTTCACCACCTTCAGCAGGTGCGTTAGCAGCTTCAGCAGCCTTTTCTTTACGTTGTTTTCTTTTGTATTTATTGCGAGCATGACGCTTTAAAGCGTTTTCGCGATGTGCGGAAACTGCTGCTTCGATTTCTTCAGATGATTTCTCTTTTTTCATAAGATTACGGCGTAATAAAACACCATCAAAACTTAAGATTAAACGAACAGTATCAGTTGGCTGTGCACCAACATTCAACCAATACACAGCACGGTCGTGCTGAATATTTACGGTTGATGGCGAGGTCATTGGATCGTATGTTCCAATACGCTCGATGTACGCACCATCACGACGAGCACGCTCGTCAATAGCAACAATATCATAAAAAGGAGCGCGGATGCGGCCTTTTCTGCTTAAACGTAATTTAACCATGTGGTTATACCTTTATATAGTGTGTGATTAATACGTGACTACCAGTGTCTTTTCGCAGTTCATAAACTCGGTAAACGGTTATGCTTTTCAACTGCGTTGGTTTCCCAACACTACTATCACAAGTTCAATTTCATTTAGTTGCGTCTGCCAAACATGCCGGGCATAAATCCACCCGTTGGCATTTTTGGCATTTTCATTTTTCCGTTAGTCATTTGCTTCATCATTTTCTGCATGTCTTCAAATTGCTTAATTAAGCGATTAACTTCCTGTATACTTGTTCCGCTTCCTTTTGCAATTCGTAAACGCCGAGAACCATTTAATATCTTTGGTTGCTCTCGTTCCTTTTTCGTCATGGAGTTAATGATTGCTTCTACCTTTGTAAATGCCGAATCATCTATTTCAACATTACGCATGGCTTTATCCATACCCGGTATCATGCCTAACAAATCTTTTAGCGAACCCATTTTCCGAATCATGGACATTTGTTCCATAAAGTCGTTAAAATTGAATTCACCCTTTTTGATTTTAGCTTCTATTTTTTCAGCTTCTTTTTCATCGTATTGCGATTGAGCTTTTTCTACAAGCGAAACAATATCACCCATGCCTAAAATACGCGAGGCAATTCTATCCGGATGAAACGGCTCTAAGGCGTCCATTTTTTCGCCTGTGCTGACAAACTTTATTGGTTTGCCAACAACCTGACGTATAGATAATGCCGCCCCACCACGTGTATCGCCATCTAATTTAGATAGCACGACTCCGGTTAAGCTTAATCGCTCATGAAATGCTTTTGCAGTGTTTACAGCATCTTGGCCGGTCATCGCATCACACACAAATAATATTTCATGTGGCGATACTTTTTCTTTGATGTCTGCAACCTCTTGCATCATCGCTTCATCAATAGTCAAACGCCCGGCAGTATCAATAATAATATAATCGCGGGCAAATTTTCTTGCGTACACCAACGCTTCTGTTGCAATAGAAACTGGATTTGCACCTTCCATTGTAAAAACAGGTGCTCCAATTTGTTCACCAAGAGTTTTTAACTGATCTACTGCAGCCGGTCGATAAACATCGCAAGCTACAAGCAATGGTTGGCGACCTTTCTTCCGTAACGATGCAGCCAATTTTCCTGAGAATGTTGTTTTACCTGAACCTTGTAAACCGGCAATCATGATAATAGTAGGCGCATGTGGAGCATGAAGTAAATCACTTTTGCTACTACCCATTACCGACACTAATTCATCATGTATAATTTTTACTATCAATTGGTCGGGTGAAACTTTACCTTTTACTTCAGTCCCAATTGCTTTCTCTTTAACTTGTTCAATAAAGCCCTTGGCAACGTCAAAATTCACGTCGGCATCCAACAACGCTTTTCGTACTTCTTTCAGCGCCTCATCAATATTTTCCTCGGTCAATTTCGATTGACCGCGCAATTTCTTTATTGCGTCCTCAAGTCTCTGCTGAAGGTTCTCAAACATGGTAAATAGCAAACGTTAAAAAATAAGAGCCGCAAAAATACAATTTATCCTCCATTAGGACAACCCTAAAATCAAGCAATTTCAACGGATTTGAAGTTTTGATAGTTGTTTATTATTAAAAAATCGCCTAATTGCTTCGCTCATCTGCCGAAGCAACTCTTCTGCGCGGCAACCCGGTCCGCTCCAACCCACATTATATCGCTATAAAAATCCATTACTTTACTAACAATACTAGAAAATCATGTTATTGAAAATACAGCTGCGATGCTGTAACAATTTGCCCCGCCTGTGTGACGGCGCAGGTGGTTTGCTTCGGCAATTGAGTGGTACCAAAAACAGAAGTTAAACTCGGATAAATTACTACTTAATATTATTACTTTATACTATCTTTGCTTTGTATAATTACAAATACAATTTATAAGGATATATATGATTTTTTCACGTGCATCTGAATACGCAATCCAAGCGATGCTGTATTTAGCCAAACATCATCAATCATCAGGGAAGAAGCTTATACAAACAAAAGAGATTGCAGAAAGCCACGATATTCCCTATCACTTTTTGGCCAAGATTGTACAGGATTTAGCTAAGGCTGATTTACTGTCATCTTCTAAAGGTCCAAGTGGTGGTGTTGCGTTGGCACATCCGCCGGAAGAAATTTCTGTACTTGATATTGTCCGTTCAGTTGATAACATCCAATATGTTACCGATTGTGTTGTTGGATATGAAAAATGTAGTGGCGACACTCCATGTCCATTACACCACGAATGGGAGAAAATCAGAGCCACGATATATCAATTGATACGTGACAAAAAACTTGCTGACTTAATACAGAATACAGAGTTCAGAAACGGTAGATTACTTGTTTCAAACCACGCTTCATTAAAGTCAATCGGTAAATAAATTCAAGTCCCGAATAAAAAAAGTTTGCAACCTGCCTACAATATGTTCGTATGGCACTGGGAATAGTATTTACTCTCACTTTCCCGGAGTTACATTATGAGAAGCACATTATATCGTTCGGTAGGTAATAGAAAAATAGGTGGTGTTTGTGCAGGCCTCGCCGAATATTTCGACATTGATGTTACCTTAGTTCGCATTGCTTTTGTATTTGCCGTATTTATGCACGGTGGTGGATTGCTTGCCTATGTTATAATGTGGATGGTATTACCTGAACAACCATACAGTTATCAAACACAAGATAGCGACACATCTATGCCTTATACTTCCGCAACAATAAACCCTACACGCCGCAACGGTGCAATGTTTTTTGGTATCTTGTTGATTGTAATGGGTACATTTTTCTTGCTGGATAATTTTATTCCCGATTTAGATTTTGAAGATTACTTTCCTGTGTTATTGATACTAAGTGGTGGATTTATCTTGTTCAATTCGTTCAAGAAAAAAAGTATTGCAGGCACGGCAACATCGTTTACATCGGAATCATCTTCATCAACATCAAATGATATATCGTATACTACCACAACAGGAGTTCAACAATGAGTAACAAATCTTTTTTCTGGGGTTCACTGTTTGTATCAATTGGTGTAACGATGTTTGCAATTCAACGGCATTGGCTGGCAGCAAATTGGCACTCACTGCAAGATTTATGGGCTATTCTATTAATATTGTGGGGAGTTTCGTTGTTAATAAACAAACAAAGTTACCGCTGGGTAGTACTATTAATTACAGGAGCATTTGCCGGATTTTTAGTAACTACTGCAGTGTACTCCGATTGGACTGATGAATGTAATGCCTGGCACATACACGGGAACCATAGCAGCGGACATTTTCATGATTGGAATTGGGATAACGACGACGAAAAAGAATGCAATGACGAAAACTGCGATGACAATAATTGTGATGAACACCATCAACAATCGGATTCTACTAACCATAAACAACAAGACACAACAAGCCACAAGGGTTCAATCTATTAATTGAAAAGTACTTTACTGAACCAACTTAGAAATGTAAATTGCATGGCGGTAATTTTTACCGCCATTTTTATTTTTAGGATTTACTATGGTACTCGAGAACGACAGCTACACTATACAAGGGATTTCTGTTTTATCGCTGGTGGAAAAATATAGTACACCGCTCTATGTATACAATGCCGATAAGATTAAGTCGCAATACGACTCACTTGTTTCGGCATTTGGTGGTTGCTCGTTAAAGGTGAAGTTTGCATGTAAGGCACTCACCAATATCAATATCATGAAGCTACTTCGTAGTTGGGGTTGTGGCGTTGATACAGTTTCGTTGGAGGAAGTTGAGCTTGCATTGCTGGCTGGCTTTACACCACAGGAAATATGCTACACACCAAACTGCGTCGGCTTTGATGAAATTCAAACGGTAATAGAAAAAGGTATTCTTGTTAATATAGACGACCTTTCAATCTTAGAAAAGTTTGGGCATACCTACGGAAACACCAAACCCTGTTGCATCAGATTTAACCCGCACATATTAGCAGGTGGTAATCCGCACATTCAAGTTGGTCATATAGATTCCAAGTTTGGGATTTCAGTATATCAGTTACGTCACTTGCTACGCATTGTTGAGAACTATAACATTAATGTAGTTGGTGTTCACATGCACACGGGTTCGGATATTCTCGACCCATCAACATTCTTGCGCGGTGCAGAGATTTTGTTTGATACGGCACGTAGCTTTAAGGACCTTCAGTTCATTGATTTTGGAAGTGGCTTCAAAGTTCCATACAAAGATGAAGACTACTATACCAACATACAAGAGTTTGGTGCAGCTATGTCCACTGCATTTAAGGAGTTTTGCAGAGAGTACGGCCGCGAACTTGAGATTTGGTTTGAGCCGGGTAAGTTTTTGGTAAGCGAAAGTGGTTATTTCTTAGTGAAAACTAATGTAATTAAACAAACCGTTTCTACATTATTTGCCGGAGTTAACTCGGGGCAGAACCACCTTATCCGCCCAATGTTTTACGATGCGTATCATAAAATTATCAACATCTCTAATCCAACCGGAACGCCGCGTGTTTACTCGGTTGTGGGATATATTTGCGAGACAGATACTTTTGGTTGGGATAGAAAAATAAATGAGATTCGTGAAGATGATATTCTGTGTTTCTATAACGCAGGCGCGTATGGATATTCCATGAGTTCTAATTACAACTCGCGGGTACGTCCGGCGGAGGTTTTGATTTACAATGGCAAAGATTATTTGATTCGCAGAAGAGAAACCATAGAGGATATTCTCAATACACAACAATCAGTTTCATTTGAATAAGTATTTTTGCTGTCGCAGGACGGCACCAAACGTTTTCTACAAAGGGGGTAATTTTATTACCCCTTTTCCTTTTCTTGCCGGTTAGAACCTCACTCACATAACAACCTAAACGATAGACATTGTTTGGAATGGAAGGTTCTCATCCGCAAAAAAAATGTTTGGGTTGTAACATGTCGGTTGGAGCGGATTGCGATAGCATAAAAAATGAAACAATACAGAATTTCATGCAACTAAAGAGTACGCTGTTCGTTATAGCGCACGCATTATTGTTTTACCTTTAGGTTGGCCTATGAGATATTTATTTTACGTAGCATTATTGTTATCATTATACACGTCCACATTTGCGGTTACCCCCCCGGCAGATAAATCAACATCAATAAGCGGTTTTGTTTTGGATTCTGCAACAAAAGAACCAATCGTTGCAGCAACAATTACTATTAAAGGCACTAAACTTGGTGCATTAAGTAACAAAAGTGGTTTCTTTTCTGTAAAAAATATTCCAACCGGGAAAGTAACAGTACGCGCCTCGATGGTTGGATACACCCGTTTTGAGCAGACCATAGATATAAAAGAAAACGAGGCAAAGAAAATAACTATTCACCTTGCTTCATCATCCATTACAAGCGAAAGCGTTGTTGTTACAGCAGAACGCGAAGAAGATAAACGCGAAATTGCTGTTAGCGCAGTGAACATTCCTGTTGAACAAATGAAGACAATTCGTATTGGTGGTGAGAGCGATGTTTTCAGAGCCATTCAATTTTTACCGGGAGTGTTATCGTCATCGCAAATATCAAGTGGATTGTACATTCGCGGTGGCTCACCAGACCAGAATCTTGTGTTAGTTGATGGTAGTAATGTGTATAATCCATCTCACTTGTTTGGATTTATATCAACGTTTAATCCGGAAGCAATTAAGGATGTTGAGTTAATAAAAGGTGGCTTCCCTGCTCAGTATGGTGGACGCATGAGTGCGGTGTTAGACCTAACACAGAAAGAAGGCAACAAAGATAATTTTGAAGGTTTAGTCTCACTTGGATTGATTTCTTCGCGGGCGTCGTTGCAAGGACCAATTGGTAATGGCTCGTGGTTTCTTGGTGGGCGCAGAACGTATTTAGATTTACTACTCTCGGCTGTTCCGCAAGACCCGGAAAATCCACTCCCCAATTTCAACTTTTACGATGTAAATTTTAAGGTAACACAAGCATTGGGACCCGATGATAAAATTTACTTTAGTGGTTTCCTTACAAAAGACAACTTATTATACGATGCCCCGGGTGTTACATTTACCATTGGTTTAGGCAACAAAGTTGGCTCGGTTCGTTGGACACATGTGTACGATGAAAGTGTTTTTAGCACAGTAAACTTCAGCGCAAGTAATTACTCAAATGGTTTTAAAGTAAACCAATCGGATTTTGAATCGGAAGTTTCGAACTCCATTACTGATTACTCTCTTAAAGCTGATGTTGAATGGTTTGCAACTAATGAACTGACCATTAAAACCGGTTACGAAGGTACTATGTATCACTTTAAGTTTTTACAAGACTTCAGCGGACAACAAGGACAGGCTGCGGAGCAAGATACTATTCAACCGGGTAACACCAATTTCAGCGCAACCGATTATACACATGCGTTGTACGTACAAGGTAATTATCAATTTACCGATGACTTTTCATCGCAGGTTGGAATAAGAGCATCGTATTGGGATACATCAAAGGTTTTTATGTTAGACCCACGCTTTGCCTTGCGCTATCAACTTGCCGAAGGCATTGCAATCAAAGGAGCATTTGGTGTGTTTCATCAGTACTTCCGTTTAGCATCATTGCAAGACTTCTCATTCTTTGATACATGGCTGCCTAACGACGGCACTGTGCCCGCAAGCTATGCAAGACACTACATTCTCTCGCTTGAAACTAAACCATACAAAGGGTACGAAATCAATTTTGACGCATATTACAAAGAGCTTTATAATCTAAGCGAGCTAAAACAATTCCAGACCGCAGGTAAATCTGTTGCCGATGTATTTTATAACGGCAATGGTACAGCGTATGGAATAGAGTTGTTTGCACAAAAACGCATTGGCGATTTTACAGGCTGGGCAGGATATGCGTATGGTTGGGTGTGGGGCGAATTCCCTGACATAAACAACGGCGCAAAGTTCCACCCGAAGTACGACAGACGTCATGATTTTAAACTGGTAGGTAACTACCACATGAATGATACATGGGAGTTTGGTGGTTCGTTTACGTTTCAGTCTGGTCAACCATACACGTTGGTTACATCACGTTTCAAAACTACATTGCCCGATGAAAGTGTAAACAAGTCCGTCAACTTCGAAGCAAACAGATATGCTCTACGTTTGCCGGCATCACATCAGTTAAACCTAAATGCAGTATATAATACCACCATTTTCGGATTAAAAAGTAAAGTAATTTTAGATGTGTATAACGTGTATTCCAGACGGGATATATGGTTTAGAGTGTTTGATACACAGAACGATGTAACGGAAGTAAAAGACATCCGCTTACTGCCAATTATTCCAACACTCTCACTCGAAATGAAATTCTAACATCACCATAAAACTTACACTATGAAAAAACTATTATTATTATCAATACTTTTCTGCGCAGTACTACTTCAATCGTGCGAAGACCCTGTTGCCGATGAATACACACCTGTTAACGTTGTTACAGGTTGTTTAATAGTTGGCGACACCATTAAAGGCATAACTGTACTGAAGTCGCAACCAATTACAACAAAATACGACTCCACAAAAAGTTGGATTCAGGATGCACAAGTTACAGTTACAGTTAACGGGAACACTATACCACTTGCGTTCAGAGTAGTAAACAACAACGGCGAGTTCTTCGACCCAACGGGTACATTAGTACAAACTAAAACCACATATAAACTAAGCGTTAAACTTAAGGACGGAACAACCATGACAGGCGAAACCACAACACCCGATACGTTAGCATGGGTGCTGCCTCCAAAGCCAATCATGCACTTCCCTTCTGGACCTGATAGCATTAAACTGCCCTCGGTCGACTCACTAAAACTCCGTTGGCGCAGTAACGATGTTGGACGTTACGAATACTGGATTTCTATTAAAACTCTCGATACCTTAGAGTATGGTAAATACCTAACGCCAGCTACCGATGAAAAGAACAGACGTTGGGGTAAGAATCCTTACCAGTTCGATCAATATCAAGGCGAAACAATGCAATGGGGGTATTTAGTTTTTACGGAAGTTCCGGTTGTTTGGGCTGCGTTTAAGTGGTATGGTAAACAAGAACTCAAAGTGTGGTCTATGGATAAGAATATGAATGAATGGTCTAAGCTGATGCAGTTCTCCGGCTCACCAAAAACATACGATAACAATCAAGGAAGTATTAAAGGTGGGTACGGTTATTTTGGCTCGGCATATGTAATTCGCGGTGAATCGTTTATCATTAAAAATCAACCGTAGTATTTTTTGCTGTCGCTTGACGGCACCGAACGTTAGCTACTAAAAGGGGTAATTTCATTACCCCTTTTCCTTTTCTTGCCGGAGAGAACAGTCAATTACATTAAAATATTATCTGAATGAATAGTTTATACAACGACCGTTCTCATCCGCACGATGAGGTTTATAGTACACAGAGATACGGTGCGGTCACGCGATAGCAGAAACTACAATGTAACATCAGATGTAACGCGAAGTATTCTGCCGGGCATTGGAAAATTACGGATAACCTCGTACTGCTGATTAAACATATTATTACACTCTACGCGAAATTTACAAACTGCATTATACAGTTGTGCTGTGTAGGTAACAAACATTGAAACGGGAGCATTGAAATCTAATTGAGATTCGATAGCATTATCCGGTTGAGTATAGCGACTTCCGCTAATTGCAATTCCTCCACCGACCTGAACTGCACCAACTGTACCCGTTAGAAACACACTTGCCAGATGGTTAGGTGTATAAATCATTTCTTTTTGATAATGCAAACTTGTTGGGTCAACATCTGTTACAATTTGATACGTATAACTGGTTACACACGAAAGATGATTATTCAAAAGATTACCAATAACAAACAATGATACTCCACGAGAGTTTACCTGCGCCGCATTTTGCGCTGACCAAGCCACCGCAGTTTTAGGGACAGAAATAATCTGATTAGTTGTATTAATAAAAAACAACTGTGGTTTAATACTGATTGTATTTAGAAAGGTATCTGAAGAATCATTCACCACAGAAAAATGGGACCCAAGAGTATACGATGAGGAACGCTCAGGTTTGAGATTAAAGGTGCCATAGTTTTGATAGTACAATTCGTTAAAACTTGGAGCACGGTAATTATAGCTGTAGAGCGCATCAATACTAAGGTTCCGGGTTACTCCGTACAATAGTGCAACAAATGGTGAGACTGCATTCGGGACATCGGAGTACCATTCTTGCCTTGCTCCTGTAGAGACGCTAAGAAATGAAGTTGTGTTAAGTAATGTCCGTAGAGTTGATACTAATCCAAGTGCGTACACATTTCTTTTTACCATCGTTCCTGCATTGGAGGTTAACAGATTTCCTTCTAATTGAGATTGTGTGATATTGGCAGTACCTGCAAGAACTACTTGTGTGTTTGTGCATACCTCATCAAAACGTTGTTCTACTGCGCAATTCACCATTGCATCTTGTGCATTATATGTATCATCCGCGCCATTGGGTCCACGGAATACCAGCAACGAATCTCGGTAATGCTGTTTGTTGTATTTAAACGAACCTTGCGACTTCAATTGAAGTGTTGAATTGACATCAACTTTTGTAGAAATAATAGCAAGGACATCACGTTCGGATAGTCGTGCAACAGCGTTTTCAATATCTCCCTGAAGCACTGCTCCCGGTGCACCTCGTTCTGCATTTCTGTATAATACATTAGCAGTGGTAGTATGTTGGAGTCCGGTATAGTTAACTCCTACCCATCCTGAATACGAGGTAAAATCAGCGTTGGTGCGGGTTAACTCAACGTTCTGTCCAAATTGATTAAACACAAACGGATAATTACCATTTGTATGTTGATACTGAGCATCTGCACGGAGAGCCAAGGAACTACATGGAAGTGTTACACCGGTATGAACATTGGTTTCAGCAAACGAACCAATAGTACCTGATACATGATATTGTGCTGTATCTGCATACAATGTGTGCGTGGAAATATCCAGCACTCCCCCAACTGCCCCACTTCCACTAACCGATGATAATCCACCACTTTGTAGTTTCATGTTTTCAATCATGCCACTTGGTAACAGCGAAATATCAAAGAATCCGTTTTGTGTGTTGTTAAGAGAAACTCCATCGAGTTTTATTACTGTTTGTTGTGGCGTAATTCCAAAGACTGATACGGTTTTTAACCCGCCAAGTCCGCCATAGTTTCGTACAAAAACACCGGGCATGTAGGTTATTGCATCACTTGTCTGGAAAGCGGAGCTAATAATTGGTGAACTACGTGAGACCGTTACAACACTGGTTGAGTGTTCGGTATGCTCAATGGTAATTCCCTTTGCGTTATCTGCTGTTCCGTTAACTTGTACCGGTTTTGAATGATACACTTTAACGGAATCAGCAGCGTATGCGCAATATTGCACCAAGCATAAAACAAACAGTATGGTGCTATGAGTATTCATTAATAGAATAACATACTCTTGGGGTTTACACCCACAGTCAGCGTTTTAACAAACTTGCCATTAAGAGTACTATCAGATTTACTATAGATTCTAACTTCCCCATTACTTTTATAATCTTTTGCATCGGTAATGTAAAGATTACCATTAGTTGGATTAAACGAAAAACCATAAGGCGATAGAATAGCCGGCTCAATACTATGATAATCCGTAATACCGGAACCATTTTGCAGGTTGATTTTCAAAATCTTGGTAGAAGAAAAGCCACTCACATTAAACACATATACATCATTATTATAGAACCGCATGTTACCTATACTTTTAAATCTCCAACGGCGTAGTTCTTTAAAAGTGTTAGCATCATACTCAACCACACCTTGTAACGAATCAGGCTTTTTATATGAGTGTTGGAAATACGCATATAATTTACTTTTATCAGTATTCATAACTAACTCAGTTACATTAACGCCAACATCTAAGGTAGCAACTACATTCCTCGATGATATATCAACAACCGAAACAGTTCCGGCACCGGGATTATCCTTAGCCAAATCACCCAGACCTGAATTAGCTACAAATACGTTTGTTCCGTTCGATGCAATTCCTTCTGTTGCAGGGCCTGTTATAACCTGACCCAACATTACATACGTTCTCGTATTAAAGAACAACACGCCATTTCCCATATAGGTGGAAACACAGCCAAGTGTGTCGTTTATTAAGGTAATCTTTCGGGGTTTACTTGGAGTACTTAACAAGCCCATGTTCACTCGGCCAAGTGATTTCCCGGTACTTATCTGTACTACTTCTATGGTGCGGGAATCTGTTACGGCAACATAGGCAGTATCACCTTTCCGGATAATATCGTTAGCTGTTGCGCCTAGTTTTACGCCAACATTAACCGAGCCAAACCAATCTTTAACGGTTGTACCTGAAGAATCATCATACCGCGAGAGCGACGCATTATCTGTTTGGTATTGTCCTTCGTTAACAATTATTACACCTGTTGCGGCAGGCGTTACCGGAGTTATAGGCGTGTTCTCTTTACACCCCTGAACAAATACACACAATGTTGCTACAAACAACGGCAGCAACGCAATCTTACAACGAATCATATAAATAAATAAATAGAATCTCTACAGCGCACACCTGTAGTAAATGTATAAGGAGAACAACACGATAATCACGAAAAGGAAGTTCGTACAATCAGAAGTTCCCACCACGTTTGTTGGCGCAAACGCATTGATGAGCAATGTGCGGCAGGTCTTCTGACTTTGGCTTCATCCGTATCTCGCCTTCCCAATACACACGGGCGTGGTATATAGTGGCATATGAGATTTGTCGGCCATTACAGCGGCGCAACCGTTCCCGATTTTCACGGGATTCCCTATTCTCCAAGGCATTGTGCCTCGGCACCGTCATTGTTTCGCCGCGAAGATAACGGTTTCTTGCTATCCGTCAATCATTCAAAATTATTTTCTGCTATCGCGGGACGGCACCGAGCGTCGTGTGGT